>NZ_BSTB01000010.1:0-232269 GCF_030269285.1 Micromonospora sp. NBRC 101691 | reverse complement strand
AGCAGAAGGACAACGCCAAGGCCATCATCGAGGCCACCAAGAAGGCCGGCATGGACGAGCGGGCCGCCGTGGTCGCGATCGCCACCAGCCTCCAGGAGTCCAAGCTGGAGAACCTGGGCCACCTCGGCGAGCGCAACGACCACGACTCGCAGGGCCTGTTCCAGCAGCGCCCGTCGTCGGGTTGGGGCACGGTCGAGCAGATCACCGACCCCGCCTACTCCACCACCGCGTTCCTGAAGGGCCTCAAGCAGGTCGACGGCTGGAAGGACATGCCGCTGACCCAGGCCGCCCAGACCGTGCAGGTCTCGGCCTACCCCGACCACTACGCCCAGTGGGAGAAGCAGGCCGCCGACCTGGTCGCCGAACTCTGGACCAAGTGACACCACACGAGAGCCCCTTCCCGACCCCGGGAAGGGGCTCTCGTGCTGTCTACCGGCCGGCGGGGCGGAGGTCGGTGGTGTGGCGTACCCGCCGGGCGGGGGAGCCGACGACCCAGGCGGCGGCGGTCGCCATCCCGACCGCGCCGAGCGCCAGGACGGGTGTGGTGCCCCAGTACTGGGCGAGCCCCCCGGCGAGCAGCGCGCCGACCGGAGCCGAACCCCACACCACGGTACGGATCGTGGCGTTGACCCGGCCGTGCAGGTGGTCCGGGGTGAGCGCGTACCGGATCGGCACCTGGTGCACGTGGTGGACCTGCTGCCCGAACCCGGCGACGACCTGGGAGGTCAGCACCAGAGCGAACGCCGTCCACCCGGGCACCCACTCGGCCATCGGGGTCAGGCCCGCGCCGAGCCCGCCGACCAGCAGGGCGTACGCCATGGTCGGGCCGCTGCCCAGGCGACGGCCGAGCGGTGCGGCGACCACCGCGCCGACCAGCCCGCCGACCGCCGCCGCGCCGAGGGTCACCCCGAGCAGCCACGGGGCGAGATTCCGTTCCCGCAGCAGGTGGAGCACGAGCAGGGCGGACGAGCCGCTGGCCCAGAAGACGAGGGTGGCGGTGGCCAGGGTGACCGCGCGCAGCACCGGTTCGCCGAAGACCACCCGCAGTCCCGCCCGGACGGCGGTCAGCAGGCCCGGGGCGGGCCCGGCGGGGCGTGGCGCGCGGTGTCGGATCGCCAGCACCGACCCGGCGGCGACCAGGTGGAAGAGCGCGTCGACCGCGACGGCGACCGGCGCGGTGAGCACCTGCACGAGCCAGCCGGCCAGGGCCGGCCCGCCGAGCTGCCCGGTCGACTGGGTCACCTCGACGATGCTCTGTGCGCCGGTGCGCCGGTGCGCGGGCACCAGCGTCGGCACGTACGCCAGGTGGGCGACGTCGAGGAAGACGGCGAACGAGCCGGCGACGAACGTCACCGCGTACAGCTGCGGGAGGCCCAGCCAGCCGAGGAGCGCGCCGACCGGGATCACCGCGAGCACCACGGCCAGGGCCAGGTTGACCGCGACCAGCGCGGGACGGCGCGGCAGCCGGTCGACCCAGACCCCGACGACCAGGCCGAACAGGAGGTACGGTGCCCGGCTCAGCGCGGCCAGCACGCCCATGTGCAGCGGGCCGGCGTGGAGCACCGCCGCCGCGGTCAGCGGCAGCGCCACCACGCTCACCTGGGAACCGAGGTACGACACCCCCTGCCCGGCCCAGAGCCGGCGGAAGTCCGGGTCACGCCAGGCGGTCAGGAGTGCGTCACGCTGAGGCCGTAGATCAGCGTCTGGCCGTAGTTGTCACTGCTGCACGGCGACGAGTTGCCGCAGTTGGCCTGGGTGTACGCGCCGGCCTTGAAGTACGCGCCGGAGAAGCTCTTGTTGAGCGTGGTCTGGAGGGCGCCGTTGTAGTACGCCCTGACCTGTCCGCCGCTGACCACGAACTTCACCTGGATGCGGGTGCCGAGCTGGTAGCCGCTGGTGACCAGCTTGTGGTGGGTGGTGTCGCCGTTGGTGACGTAGAGGTTCGTCCCCTCCAGCCGGAACACCGTCACGTCGTCGTCGCCGTCGTGGATCTGCGCGCCGACGACGTGCGGCTTGGTGGACGGCAGGCGGGTGAAGGCGAGGTCCACGGTCAGGGTGTGCGTGCCGGAGGTGGAGGACCAGGCCGCGTTGGACGTCCCGTTGCCGGTCATCTCGCGCAGCTCCGAGCGGGGGTAGCTCGATCCGCTGGTGGTCACCCCGTTGACCGGGGCGCGGAACTGCACCGCCCGGCACGAGTCGGCGGTGACGAACCAGGGGTTGACCTGGTAACCGTCCAGCGCCGGCTGCTTGATCTCGGTCGGGCTGCCCGACGACCCGGTCGGCAGGGTGATCTTCCAGTTGGTCAGGTCGAGCACGTCGGCGGGGACGGCGCAGGTTCCGCTGCCGCCGTCCGCCCCGTACACCCGGGCCTCGGTGATGCTGTTCCAGTCGTTGTACGTGTTGCCGTAACCGACCACCCGGAGGTAGCGGGCGGTACGGTCCGCGAAGCCGTACGTCTCCAGTTGCCGGGTGCTGCCGCTGCTGGTCCGCTGGCTCACGACCGTGTTCCAGGTGGAGGCGTCGGCGGAGACCTGCACGGCGAACGTCTGCACGCGGGTGTCGCCCTGGTGCCAGGCGACGGCGATCGAGCCGATCGTGGTGCTCGCCCCCAGGTCGAAGCGGATCCACGAGCCGTCGCCCTCGGCCGACCAGCGGGTGTCCAGGTCACCGTCGAGGACGTTGGCCGGCACGTTGCCGTCGTGCGAGCTGGCGACCACGGTGGAGACCGGCAGGGTCGTGGCGGCCCGGGCGGGCGCGGCGGTCAGGCCGGAGCCGAGCAGGGCCAGCGGCAGGATGACGGCCATCGATCGTCGCAACGGACACCTCACAGGGGTTCGGGGCAAGCTCCATCGCTTTGCCAGCCGCGAGCGACCATAGGAGGCGCTTCGTCACCCGTCAATGTGTGGTGAGCCCATGTCACTGCCCGGAGAAGGGGAAGTCGTGGAACCGCAGGTTTTGGGCGGGAGGAAAGGGGGAGATGCGGTCGGATTCCCATCTGTGGAGGGAGCGACATGGCCACCAGAACCGGTGCCCGCGCGCGGACCAGTCACCCGGTGCGCCGGGCTGCCCAAGTGGTCGGGGCGGTCTTCCTGCTGGTCGGGGTGCTCGGCTTCGTGCCCGGCATCACCACCGACTACGGCACGATGACCTTCGCCGGCTACGACTCCGAGGCGAAACTGCTCGGCCTGTTCCAGGTGTCGGTCCTGCACAACCTGGTGCACCTCGCGTTCGGCGTCGCCGGGCTCGCCCTGTCCCGTACCGTTTCGGGCGCACGGACGTACCTGGTCGGTGGTGGCGCGCTCTACCTGGTGCTCTGGCTCTACGGCCTGGTGATCGACTACGAGTCCAGCGCGAACTTCGTGCCGCTGAACACGGCCGACAACTGGCTGCACCTGTTCCTGGGCGTGGGCATGATCGCCCTCGGCGTCATGCTGACCCGGGGCAACAACCGGGTCCGGCGCTAACCCTCCGTCGGGCGGGGACCGGCGAGCCGGGCGGCCCGCATCAGCAGGTACCGCTGCTCCGGCTGGCTGCTGGTGCGCTCGGCCGCCGCCCGGTAGTGCCCGACCGCCGCCTCCCGGTCACCGGCCATCTCGTGCAGGTGGGCGCGGGCCGCGTACAGGCGGTGGTGACCGGCGAGGCGGGGGTCGGCGGCCAGCTCCGTGAGGGCGTCCAGGCCGGCGACCGGCCCGTGCACCATGGCGTACGCCACCGTGCGGTTCAGCGACACCACCGGGTTGTCGGCGTGGCGTCCGAGGACCTCGTACAGGGCGAGGATCTGCGGCCAGTCGGTCTCGGCGGCGGTGGGCGCCTCGTCGTGCAGGGCCGCGATGGCGGCCTGGAGCTGGTACGGGCCGACCGGTCCCCGGGGCAGCGCGTGGGTGACCAGGGCGACGCCCTCGGCGATCGCGGCCCGGTCCCAGCGGGTGCGGTCCTGGTCGGTCAGCGAGACCAGCTCTCCGTGCGGTCCGGTGCGGGCCGCGCTGCGGGCGTCGGTGAGCAGCATCAGGGCGAGCAGCCCGGTGACCTCGCTGTCGTCGGGCAGCAGGTCGTGCAGGATCCGGGTCAGCCGGATGGCCTCGTCGGACAGGTCGACCCGGAGCAGGTCGGGGCCACCGCTGCTGGTGTGCCCCTCGGTGAAGATCAGGTAGAGGACGTGCCGTACGGCGTCGAGCCGAGGCCCGCGTTCCGACTCCTCGGGCATCCGGAACGACAGCCCCGAGCTGCGGATGCGCTGCTTGGCCCGGCTGATCCGCTGGGCCATGGTGGCCTCGGGCACGAGGAAGGCGCGGGCGATCTCGGCGGTGCTCAGGCCGCCGACCGCCCGCAGGGTCAGCGCGATCGCCGAGGCGGGCGAGAGCGCGGGATGGCAGCAGAGGAAGAGCAGGACCAGCGTGTCGTCCCGGTCCGCCGTCAGGGGCTCGTCCGCCGCCGGCGCGTACCGCCGGTCCGCCGGCTCGTGGCGGGCGGAGAGGTCCTCCCGTCGCCGCCGGGCCTGCTCGCCCCGGACCTGTTCGACCATCCGGCGGTACGCGACCTGGACCAGCCAGCCGCGCGGGTTCTCCGGCACCCCGCCCGCCGGCCACTGTGTCGCCGCGGCCAGCAGTGCCTCCTGCACCGCGTCCTCGGCGGTGGCGAAGTCGCCGAACCGGCGGGCGAGCACGCCGAGGACCTGCGGCGCCAGCTCGCGCAGCAGGTCCTCGGAGGCGTGGGCGCCCGTCACATGTCCTGTGGCGGCGCGGACATCACCGGGTGCACCTCGATCGGCATGTGCAGCGGGCGTCCGCCGGGACCGGGCGCGGTCGAGGCGAGCGCGGCGATCTCGACGGCCCGCTCCGGGGACTCCACGTCCACGATCCAGTAGCCGGCGAGGAACTCCTTGGTCTCGGCGAAGGGGCCCTCGGTGACCACCGGCCGTCCGTCCGCACCGGCCCGGACGATCTTCGCCTGCTCCGGTCCACCCAGGCCCTGCACCTCGACCAGCTCACCGGCGGCGGCCAGCTTCGCGTTCAGGTCGCGCATGAACCCGATGTGGGCCTGCACCTCCTCCGGCTGCCAGGTGTAGATCATGGGGAACTCGTCGAAATCCGCGCTGAACTGCATCAACAGCATGTACTTCATGGTCTGCTCCTCAGGGCCACCGCACCATTCTCGGTGCTCTCACCCCGAGGTCGAAGCCACCACCCGCGTTCTCGACATCCTCGCCGGAACTTTTCTGGGAAATTTCTCAGTCGCCCGGGGCGTACCGGGCGAGGGGGTTGGCGAGGGTGCCGACCAGTTGCAGGGCGGCGGACGGGTCGGCGAGGTCGACCATCTGCTCGTTGTTGCGCAACTGGAGCCGGTTGAGGCAGGACAGGGCGAACTCGTCGGCGAAGAGGTCGTACCGGACGAACCGCTCGGCCAGGTGCGGCACCCGGTCGCGGTAGTCGGCGGCGCACTCGGCCACCGTCCGCCAGAAGGTCTCCTCGTCGAGGACGCCCTCGGTGGCCAGCACCGCGTTCAGGTGCCGGAAGAAGCAGTCGAAGACGTCAGTGAAGATCGACAGCAGCCGCATGTCCTCCGGGACGTCGGCCTGGACCCGGCGGACCTGCTCGGGCAGCTCCACCGCCGGGTCCATCACGCAGATCTCCTCGGCGATGTCCTTGAAGATGGCCCGCTCGACCGTCCCGCCGTCGAGCACCAGGATGACGTTCTCGCCGTGCGGCATGAACGCCAGGTCGTAGGCGTAGAAGGCGTGCAGCAGCGGCACCAGGTAGGCGTCCAGGTAGCGGCGCAGCCACACCTCGGGGGCCAGCCCGGACTCCTCGATGAGCGCGGCGGCCAGCGAGCGTCCGTTGCGGTCGACGTGCACCAGCGACGCCATGGTGGCCAGGCGGCGGCCCGCCGCCAGCCCCGGCACCGGACTCTCCCGCCACAGCGCGGCGAGCATCTTCCGGTACGGCGAGTACCGGTCGGTGGCCGCCTCGAACTGCCGGTGCCGGTAACCGACGGCGGCCCGCTCCCGTAGCAGGGTCAGGCCGGTCTCCTTGATCACCTCGTCGGCGTCGAACAGGTCGGCGAGCCAGTCGTTGATCGCCGGGGTGGCCTCCATGTACGCGGCGGAGAGGCCACGCAGGAAGCCCATGTTCAGCACCGACAGCGCGGTCTTGACGTAGTGCCGCTCCGGGGCGCTCACGTTGAAGAAGGTACGGATGGACTGCTGGGCGAGGTGCTCGTCCGGTCCCTCGCCGAGGCAGACCAACCGCCGCTGGGCCACCTCACCCGCGAAGGTGACCGCCAGCCGGTTCCACCACTGCCAGGGGTGCACCGGGATGAGCAGGTAGTCGGCCGGGTCGAGGCCGAGGCCGGTGAGCGTGGCGGCGAACCGGGCCAGGGTCTCCCCGCCCAGCTCGTACGTCACCAGGGCGTCGTAGTCCAGGTCGGCGGCGCAGGTGAAGGTGGCGTGCTCGCGGTGCGCGGCGAGCCAGAGCAGACGGACCGGGTGGGCCGCCTCCGGGGCGTAGCGGTGGTACTCGTGGACGCCGAAGCCGAGCCGTCCGTTGTTCGCCACGAAGCAGGGGTGGCCCTCGGTCATACCGGTCTCGATGGCCTGGAAGTCGGCGCGGGCCAGCTCGGCCGCGCCCACCGCCGGCCGGCTCAGCTTGTACGCCGTCCCGGCCAGCGTGGAGGTGATCTCCTCCAGGTAGACCGGCAGCACCCGGTCGGAGAGGCCGAGCGCGCCGCGCAGCTCGGTGACCAGGTCCAGGGCGTCCAGCGGGAGTTCCGCGCCGGCGCGGTGGCGGGTGATGCTCTCCGGGTCGATGTGCCAGTGCTCCAGGGAGAGCAGCCGGGCGGTGAACCGGTACTCGACGTTGCCGTCGTCACTGCGGACCAGGTAGGTGCGACCGTCCGGACCGTCCGGGTCGTCGGCGACCGGCTCGGGGGCGAGCAGTCGTTCGTGGGTGAACTCGGCGAGCGCCTTGCGCACGAGCAGCCGGTTGGCCCGGGCCCAGTGCTCCGGGGTCAGGTGGGTGACGGCCAGCTCCGGGCTCGGGTCGACGGACAGCTCCGGGACGGCGACGGACTCGACGGGGTTCACGCGCGGGACTCCTCCGGTGACGGCCGGACCGTGGTGTCCAGGCCGGTGGCTTTCTCGAACATGGCCCGGGTGCAGACGCTGAGCAGCGCCTCCTTCTCGGGCTTGGTGACCGGGCCGACCACCTCGAAGCCGACCGCCGCGTTGAGGGCGTGCACCGCCGTGTTGCGGACGTCCGGCTCGACCACCACCCGGCGGGTCGCCGGATCGGCGAAGAGCCAGGCCATCACGGTGGTGATCACGGCGAGGGTGAAACCGTGCACGGGGGTCCCGGCGGGGGCGCAGAGGAAGTGCATGCCGACGTCCCCCTCGGCGGCGTCGTACAGGCCGACGAGTTCGATCCGCGCCGGGTCGTACCGTTCGGCGAGGAACGCCGGCCGGTCCTGCCACAGGCCGACGAAGGCTTCGTGGTGCGGGTGCTCGTGGATGCGGCGGTACTCGGCGGCGACCCGGGCGACGTCGGCGTCGAGCATCAGCCAGTACGCGGCCTTCGGGTGGGTAACCCAGCCGTGCAGCAGCGCGGCGTCCGCGTCCGGATCGAGGGTACGCAGGGCGAATCCGCCGAGCCGCGGGTCGACCCGGCGGTAGACGACGGCGGTCACGAGCCCGCACCCGCCGGTACGCCGAACTCCTGGAAGGCGATCCGCTTCTCGATCGGGTAGTGCTCCCGCCCGGTCAGCTCCCGGATGATCCACGAGTTGCGGTACGGCCCCATGCCCAGGTCGGGCGAGGTGATGCTGTGCGTGTGGGTGCCCGCGTTCTGGAGGAAGATCTCCCGTCCGGCGTGGTCGACGGTGTAGTTGCGGGCCACGTCGAAGCGACCGTGGTCGTCCCAGCGGATCCGGTCCCGCACCGGTTCGAGGAAGTCCGGCACCCGGTAGTGGTAGCCGGTGGCCAGCACCAGCCCCTCGGTGTCCAGGGTGAAGTCCTGCTCCTGCTCGACGTGGCGCAGCCCGAGCCGGTAGCTGCCGGTGTTCTCGTCGTACGCCGCGTCGGTCAGCTCGGTGTTGGTGAGCAGCCGGGTGCGGACCGGGCCGTCGAGGCTGCGGGCGTAGAGCAGGTCGAAGATGTCGTTGATCAGGTCGGAGTTGATCCCCTTGAACAGGTTCTTCTGCTCGGACTCCAGCCGGTAGCGGGTCGGCTCGGGCAGCGCGTGGAAGTAGTCCACGTAGTCCGGGGAGGTCATCTCCAGCGTCAGCTTGGTGTACTCCAGCGGGAAGAAGCGCGGCGAGCGGGTCACCCAGTTGAGCTGGTAGTCGTAGGTGCCGAGGTCGCCGAGGAGGTCGTGGTAGATCTCCGCCGCGCTCTGCCCGCTGCCGACCACGGTGATGCTCCGCTTGGCCCGCAGGGCGTCCCGGTGCTCCAGGTATTGCGCGTTGTGGATTATGTCGCCGCCGAGTCCGGCGCAGGCCGGCGGCAGGTACGGCGGGGTGCCGGTGCCCAGCACCAGGTGCCGGGCGCGGTATTCGACCGTTTCGCCGCTCGCGGCGACCGTGGCCCGGACGGTGTACCCGCCGTCGGCGTACTCGACCGAGGTGACCTGCTGGCCGAACCGGAGCGAGCCCAGCTTGCCGGCCGCCCAGCGGCAGTAGTCGTTGTACTCCCGGCGGAGCGGGAAGAAGCTCTCCCGGATGTAGAACGGGTAGAGCCGCCCCGACTCCTTCAGGTAGTTGAGGAACGAGTACGGCGACGTCGGGTCGGCCAGGGTGACCAGGTCGGCGATGAACGGCGTCTGGAGCCGGGTGGACTCCAGCAGCATCCCCGGGTGCCAGTCGAAGTCCGGGCGGGCCTCCAGGAAGACGCCGTCCAGGTCGGCGATCGGCTCGGTCAGACAGGCCAGACCCAGGTTGTACGGGCCCAGCCCGATCGCGATGAAGTCGTGGGTGGACAAGCGGTTCTCCAGGGGCGAGGGGCGGGGGTGGTCAGCCGACGTGGCCGGGCCGACGGGGCGGGGGTGGTCAGCCGACGTGGCAGGGTTCGGCGGCGACGCCGGGGGCCGGGACCGACACCTCGGCGGCCGTCCGCGCCCGGACGTACCGGCTCGCGTGTGCGGCGACCAGGTCCAGGACGTGTGCGATGTCGTCGATCGTGGTCTCCGGGTTGAGCAGGGTGAACTTCAGGAAGTGCCGACCGTCCACCTTGGTCCCGGCGACCACGGCGGCCCCGGAGGCGGCCAGGGCCTCCCGGGCGTGCAGGTTGGCGGCGTCGGCGAGGTGGCGGTCCGCCGGCAGGTACCGGAACACCACCGTGCTGAGCTGCGACCGGGTGACCACCTCGAAGCGCGGGTCGGTGCCGAGCAGCGTGTAGGCGTCGGCGGCCCGGTCCACCACCTCGTCGAAGAGCGCGCCGAGGGCGTCCGCCCCCATGATGCGCAGGGTCAGCCAGAGCTTCAGCGCGTCGAAGCGGCGGGTGGTCTGGAGGCTCTTGTCGACCTGGTTGGGGATGCGCTGCTCGACCATCCGGGCCGGGTTGAGGTAGTCGGCGTGGTAGGTGGCGTGCCGCAGCACCCGGCGGTCGCGTACCAGCACCGCGCTGGAGCTGACCGGCTGGAAGAAGGACTTGTGGTAGTCCACGGTGACCGAGTCGGCCTGCTCGATGCCGTCCAGCAGGTGCCGGCGGGTGGTCGAGACCAGCAGGCCGCAGCCGTACGCGGCGTCCACGTGCAGCCACACCCCGGCGGCCCGGCACTGTTCGGCGATGGCCGGCAGCGGGTCGATGGTGCCGAAGTCGGTGGTGCCGGCGGTGGCGACCACGGCCATCACGACCTGGCCGGCTCGGTGGCAGCGGTCGATCTCGCGGGCCAGCGCCTCGGGGCGCATCCGGCGGTCGGCGTCGGTCTCGACGGTGACCACCGCGTCGCGGGCCAGGCCGAGCAGCTTGGCCGACTTCTGCACGCTGAAGTGCCCGGCGGCGGAGGCGAGCACCCGCAGCCGGGGCAGCAGGTCGGCCCGGGGCAGCGGCTGGGCGGCGCAGACCTCCTCCCGGGCCATCAGCATGGCCTGGAGGTTGGACTGGGTGCCGCCGCTGGTGAAGACCCCGTCGGCGGTCGGGCCGAGGCCGATCCGGTCGGTCGTCCAGTCGATCAGGCGGCGCTCGATCAGCGTCCCGCCGGCGCTCTGGTCCCAGGTGTCCATCGAGGAGTTGACCGCGCTGAGCACGGCCTCGCCGAGCAGCGCCGGGATCACCACCGGGCAGTTCAGGTGGGCCAGGTAGCGGGGGTGGTGGAAGTACACCGCGTCGCGGAGGTAGACCGAGTCCAGTTCGTCGAGGGCGGCGGCCGGGTCGTGCAGCGGTCGGTCCAGGTCGATCCGGTCGATCTCGGGGGCGAGCCGGTCCGGGGTGATCCCGGAGAACGGACGGTCGGCGCCGGCGATTCGGCCCGCCACCCGGTCGATCCCGGCGCTCACCGTCCGCCGGTAGTCGTCGACCGTGTCCTGGTTGAGCAGGTACGCGCGGGCGGCCGTCGGCCGGCGTCGCGCCGGGACCGGCGCGGCTTCGTGCCCCTGGAGGTTCATGGCGGTTTCCTCAACGGTCGCGTGGAGACGGTCAGGGTCGGCCGGAAGCCGGAAACGGACAGACCGGCGCGAGCCGTGGTTAGGTTACCCTAACCTAACTTCTTGTCAAGGAGTTGTGATCGAATCGCGTACCGTCACCGAGGCGGGATTGTGCGTGAGCCCCCCAGTTACGTAGGTTAGGCAAACCTTATCGATGGAAGGGGTCGGGTGGAACATCAGGTCTTCCGTGATCCGTGGGGAATTCCCCACCTGCGGGCCGACGATCCGCGGGCCCTCGCCTTCGCCCAGGGGCGCAACGCGGCGATCGACCGCGCCTGGCAGGTCGAGGTGGAACGGCACCGGTCACAGGGGACCAGCGCCTCCTTCCTCGGCGCGGACGCGCTCGACTGGGACCTCTTCGCCCGGCAGGCCCGGCTCGCCGACACCGCCCGCCGCTGCCACGCCAACCTCGACCCGGCCACCGCCGCCTGGGTGCAGGCGTACGTCGACGGCGTGAACGCCGGCCTCGCCGCCGGAGCCCGCCGGGCGCCGCAGTTCGCCGCCACCGGGCTGACCCCCGGCCACTGGCAGCCCTGGACCCCGCTCGCCGTCTGGCTAGCCCACCACATCCTGTTCGCCGGATTCCCGGCCAAGCTCTGGCGGACCGAGGTCGCCCGCCACCTCGGCGCGGACGCGGTCCCCCTCTTCGCCACCGACCGCCCCGACACCGCCGGCAGCAACGGTTGGCTGCTCACCGGCGCGCGCACCGCCAGCGGGGCGGCGATCGTCGCCGGGGACCCGCACCGGTTCATCGAGGACCCCGGCATCTACCAGCAGATCCGGCTGGCCTGCCCGGCGTACGACGTGGTCGGACTGGCCGTGCCGGGCGTGCCCGGCATCGCCCACTTCGGACACGCCGGCACGGTGGCCTGGGCGATCACCAACGCGATGGCCGACTACCAGGACCTCTACGCCGAGCGGCTGCGCCGCCGGGGCGACACCGTCGAGGCACTCGGCCCGGACGGCTGGCACCCCGCCGAGCGGCACGTCGAGACGGTCGAGGTGGCCGACGGCGACCCGGTCGAGGTCGAGATCGTGGAGACCGCACGTGGGCCGGTGATCGTCGGCGGCCCCGACGACG
Source organism: Micromonospora sp. NBRC 101691 (assembly GCF_030269285.1). NCBI lineage: Bacteria > Bacillati > Actinomycetota > Actinomycetes > Micromonosporales > Micromonosporaceae > Micromonospora > Micromonospora sp. NBRC 101691. The sequence goes on along the minus strand of NZ_BSTB01000010.1, from coordinate 220,559 downwards.
AGCCGGCGATCAGCCTCCGCTACCCGCCCCGGGTCTCCGGCGACCTCGGCTTCGCCGCGCTGCCCGCCCTGCTCGCCGCCACCCGGGTCGCCGACGTGGACGCCGCCGTCGACCACTGGGTGGAGCCGGTCAACGTGGTGCTCGCCGCCGACACCGAGGGCGGCCTGCTGCACCGCGCCGCCGGGGCGGTGCCGGTGCGAAACCGGGCCAACGGGCTGCGGGTCGTCCCGGCCTGGGAACCCGGCCACGAGTGGCGCGGCTGGCACGACCTGCCCCGTGCCGAGGTGCGCGACCTTGCCGTGATGGCCAATGAACGGGGCGTCGCCACGCCGCTCGGCGTCGAGTTCGCCCCACCTCACCGGGCCGACCGGATCCGGGAACTCCTCACCGCGCGCCGGGACTGGACCGCCGACGACCAGAAGACCGTCCACACCGACACCCGGCTGGCCTCCGCCGAGCCGCTGCTGGCCCTCCTCGCCGGCCTGGACGGGCTCCCCCCGGCCGCCGCCGCCCTGCGGGACCGGCTGCTGCGCTGGGACCGCGAGATGAGCGCCGACAGCGTCGACGCCGCCGCCTTCGCCGCCGTCCGGGCCGGGGTGGTACGCCGGCTCGCGGCGCACCCGACGCTGACCCCGCTGGCCGACCCGACCCGGTACCCGGCGCTGTTCCACCCCTGGCTCGCCCTGGTGCCGAAGGTCGGGTTCGCCCTGGAGACCCTGCTCACCACGGATCTCCTTCCGGCATCCGACCGGGTCGCCGCCGCCCGTGCCGCGCTCGACGAGACGGCCGACGCCGCCCCGACCCGCTGGGGGGAGGTGCACCGGCTCGCCCCCTGGGCGGCCCGGCCCGACCCGGACGAGCAGTGGCCGGGCCTCTCCGGCGACCACGACTGCGTGCTCGCCACCTCCAGCGTTCCCGGGGTCACCCACCTCTGCCTCCGGGCGTCGGCCGCCCGGTACGTCTGGGACCTGGGCCGACGGGACGACAGCCGGTGGATCGTGCCGTTCGGGGCGTCCGGGGTGCCCGGCGACCCGCACCGCCGCGACCAGCTGCCGTACTGGCTGCGCGGTGATCTCGCACCCGTGGTCACCGACTGGCACCGGCTCACCGAGGAGCGCGATGACGACACCCACTGACCCGGTCTGGCGGCGGCACGTCGACGGCTTCGGGGAGGTGACCATCCGGCCCGTCGCCCCGGCCACCGACGCCGACCTGATCCACGACTGGGTCACCCGGGAACGGTCCCGCTTCTGGGGCATGCGGGACGCCAGCCGGGAGCGGGTCGAGGAGATCTACGCCTACCTGGACTCGCTGACCACCCACCACGCGTACCTGATCCACCGGGACGGCCGCCCGGTGGGGCTCTTCCAGACGTACGAGCCGGCGGCCGACCCGGTGGGCGAGTGCTACGACGTGCGGCCGGGCGACTTCGGCATCCACCTGATGGTCGGGCCACCGGACGGCGGCACCGAGCCGGGCTTCACCGGCACCGTGCTCGGCGCGTTCCTCGACTTCGTCCTGACCGACGGGTCCCGACGGCGGATCGTCGTCGAGCCGGACGCCCGCAACGACCGGGCCATCGCCCGGCTGGTCCGGGCGGGGTTCGTGCCCGGCCCGGAGGTGGACCTGCCGCACAAACGCGCCCGGCTCCTCTTCCTCGACCGCCCCGGCTCCGTCCCCGGCTGATCGACTCGTCCTGCGGTATGTCGGGGTGTCCGTGGCCCGGATGGGGCCGACATGCCGCAGAACGAGTCGATCAAGCGGCCGGCGGGGCGGTGAGGTGGTGGGGTGGTCAGTCGGCGGTGCGGCCCAGTCGCCAGTAGCCCATGAAGGCCACCGCGCTCCGGTCGAGCCCCCGTTCGGTGACCAGGTGCCGGCGTAGTCCCCGGATCACCGCCGCCTCGCCGGCCAGCCAGGCGTAGAGCGGGGCGGCGGGAGGCACATCCGGCACCTCCCAGAGGATGTCCCGGTCGACGTCCACCTCGGCCAGCAACCCGGCCGGCGCGCCGGCCAGCGCGAGAGCGGGCCGGGCGGCCGGCAGCAGCTCCCCGGCGAGCGCCGCCACGGTCGGGGCGAGCCGGCTGCCGTGGGCCGCGCCGATCCGGGGCAGCCAGGTCACCGTCACGCCCGAGGGAGCGGCCACCGGCAGGACGTCGCCGGTGTCGGGCACCTCGATCAGGGCGTGGCCCCGGGCGTCGGCCGGCAGCCGTTCCAGGATGGCGCAGATCGCCGGGGCGGCCGTCTCGTCCCCGGCGAGCAGCAGCGTCCCGACCGCCGGGGGCCGGAACTCGACCCCGCCGTGCACCCCGTCGAACCCGGCGTCCGGGCCCACCAGGGCGAGCCGGTCGCCGAGCCGGGCCCGCCGCGCCCACCGGGTGGCCGGGCCGCCGTCGCCGTGCAGCACCAGGTCGACGTCCACCTCCTGGACGTCCTGGCGCACCGCCCGGACCGTGTACGTCCGGACGTGGCAGCGCGACTCCTCCGGCAGCGTCCGCCACTGCTGGTACCAGTCGGCGCCGTGCGGCAGCTCGGCCACCGTCTCGCCGGTACGCGGCAGCGCCACCTTGATCCGCTGGTCGTAACCGTTGTCGGCGAACCGGTCCAGGTCCGGGCCGGTGAAGGTGACCCGCAGGAACGACGGGCTGAGCCGGCGCAGCGCACGGACCTCGACGGCGAAGACGCGCCAGGGGGCGACGGAGAGGGTGCTCGGCATGACGGCCTTCCTTATCGGTGCGCGGTGGTCCGGCACGGGTGCCGGACCACCGGTCGGGAACTCATCGCGGCCCGGTCGCCGCGCCGCGCGAGCGCCACAGCAACCAGACGAAGTAGGGGGTGCCGACCAGCGCGGTGACCAGGCCGGCGGGGACCTGGGCGGGAGCGATGACCGTGCGGCCGAGGGTGTCGGCGAGGCTGACCAGGGCCGCGCCGAGCAGCACGGCGACCGGCAGCACCCGCGAGTGCCGGCCACCGACCAGGGCCCGGGCGGCGTGCGGGGCGACCAGCCCGACGAAGCCGATCACGCCGACCGCGCTGACCGCCGTCGAGGTGAGCAGCGCCGCCGCGCCGAGGGCGAGCAGCCGGGTGCGTTCCAGCCGGACGCCGAGCACCCGGGGGGTGTCGTCGTCCAGCGACAGCAGGTCGAGTTCCCGCCGGGCCGCGACGATGGCCGGAATGCTGAGCAGCAACGCGATCGCCACCGGGAGGACCTGCGGGGCCGTCCGGCCGTAGGTGGAGCCGGAGAGCCAGGTCAGCGCCTTGCCGGTGTTCCACGGATCGGAGGTGACGATGATGAAGGTGATGATGGCGGTGCCGCCCTGCCAGACCGCGAAACCGATCAGCACCAGGCGGTCGGAGCTGAGGCCGCCCTGCCGGGCCAGTCCGTAGACCAGGGCGAACGCCAGGACCGCGCCGAGCCCGGCGGCTCCGGAGATGGCCGCGACCCCGGCCAGCGGGACGAAGGTCAGCAGCGCCACCGCACCGATGCCGGCGCCGCCGGTGATGCCGAGGATGCCCGGTTCGGCGAGCGGGTTGCGGCAGACCGCCTGCACGGTGGTGCCGGCGACGGCGAGCGCCGCGCCGGCCAGCAGCGCCGCCGCGACCCGGGGCCAGCGCTGGTCCAGCACGAAGGTGTACGCCGGACCGGTCCGTCCCTGCACCCAGTTGACCACGTCGCCGAGGAGCACCCAGGTGTCCCCGAAGAGCATGCCGAGCGCGACCGCGACGACCGTCACCACGGCGGCGGCGGTGACCACGCCGAGGTGGAAGGCGCGGGAGCGGACCGCGGCGTGCCCGCCCGGTGGGCGACGGGTGGGACCGGCGTCCCGGTAGCGGCGGGCCAGCCACACCATCAGGATCGCGCCGAAGAGGGTGGTGACCACGCCGGTCGGCACGTCCACCCCGGCCTGCCCGCCGAGGACGGCCCGCAGCAGCACGTCGGAACCGAGCACGATGACCACGCCGGCCAGGCCGGACAGGGGCAGCAGGACCCGGTGCCGGTGCACGCCGGGGACGATCCGGCCGAGCAGCCGGACGATCACCGGGGCGCAGAGCCCGACGAAGCCGATCGGCCCGGCGAGGGTCACCGCGGCGGCGGAGAGCAGGACGGCGAGCACGATCACCAGGAGGCGGGTGCGTCGGACGTCCAGCCCGAGCACGGTGGCGGTGTCGTCGCCGAGGGCCAGCACGTCCATCCGGTGGCCGAGTGCGACCAGCAGCGCGGCGGCGACCGCGATCACCGGGGCGAGCTGGGTGAACGCCGCCAGGTCGGCCTGCACCAGCGAGCCGTTGCCCCAGGCGAACAGACCGATGGTGGCCTGCTCGAAGAGGAGCATCAGCAGCATGGTGACGGAACTCAGGGCGAGCGCGGTGGCCGAACCGGCGAGGATCAGCCGGGTGGTGGCGGCCTGACCGCCGGTGGCCAGCGTCAGCACCAGACCGGCGGCGAGCAGGCCACCGACGAAGGCGATCACGCCGGAGGAGAACACCGGTAGCGAGATGCCGAACGCCGCCACGGTCACGATCGCCAGGTGCGCCCCGGCGTTGACCGCGAGGGTGTCCGGGGACGCCAGCGGGTTGCGGGCCAGGGACTGGAGGGCGGCTCCGGCGAAGCCGAGCGCGACGCCGACGGCGAGTCCGGCGAGCAGCCGGGGGATCCGGGAGGCGACCAGCACCCGGGCCGCCTCGTCGTCGGCGCCGACGAGCAGGCGCAGCAGGTCGAGCGCGCCGACGGTGGAGGTGCCCTGGGTCAGGTGCACCGCCGTGATCACCAGGACGAGACCGACGGCGAGGACGAAGGCGGTGACGACGCGGGAGGGGGCGAGCGGTCCGCCCGGGACGGCCGTGGTGGCCGCTCCCGGACGGACCGGCGTGCTGAGCTGGCTCAAGCCGTGTAGACCTTCACGAACTCGTCGACGTACTGCTTGCCGGAGAGCGGCCCGCCGAAGGTCCAGATGCCGTCCGGCATCCGGTGCAGCTTGTTCTGCTGCACGAAGGGCAGCGACTTCCAGATCGCGTTGTTGGCGAGACCGTCCTTGAAGACGTCGTCGCCGTCCGAGGCGTTGTAGAAGAAGGTCAGGTCCTGGCCCTTGAGGACGGTCAGGCCCTCGACGTCGGTCTGGCCCAGCCCCCACACCTCGTCGACCTTGCCGGTCCAGGCGTTCTTCAGGCCGAGCTGGATGCCGATCTGGGAGACGAAGGCACCCTGACCGAACATCCGGACGGTGACGTTGCTGCCGTCCTTCCAGCCGTCGGCGACGGCGAACTGCCGTCCGGCCGCCCCGGCGTCGGCGATCTTCTTCTTGGCGTCGGCGATCGCGGCGTCGAAGTCGGCGAGCAGCTTCTCGCCCTCGGCGGTCTTGCCGGTCGCCTGGGCGATCATGGTCACGTCCGACCGCATCCGGCCGATGTTGTCCTTGGCGTCGCTGGCCTTGGTGACCAGCACCGGGACGTACTTCTCCAGCTGCGAGACGACCGCGCCGCCCCGGTCGTCCGCCATGACCACCAGGTCGGGCTGGAGCGCGACGATCGAGTCGACGCTGGGCTCGCCCCGGGTCCCGACGTCCTTGACGGTGTCGTCGAGCTTCACGGAGGTGACCCAGGTCGCGTACCCCTTGGGGTCGGCCACGCCGGCCGGCATGACACCGAGGCTGGCCAGGATCTCGGCCTCGGCCCACTCCAGCGCGACGACCTTGGTGGCCGGTGCCTTGAGGGTGACGGCCTTGCCCCGGCTGTCGGTGACGGTCACCGGGCCACTGGACGCGGCGTCGGAGGTGGAGGGGCTCGCGGCCGGGTCTTCGGTGGTGCCGCAGGCGCCCAGGGCCAGCGCGGCGACGGCGGCGACCAGGAGGGTCGCACGGGTACGCATCATGACGTCTTCTCTGCTCGTGGTTCGGTTGGCGGGTCAGGCGAGGGACCGGGTCGAGTGCCGGCCGACGGGTCGGGTGCTGAGGAGCCCGTTGAGCGGGTCGACGGTCACCTCGATGCGGATGCCGTACGTCTCGGTGAGGGCCTCCTCGGTCAGGACGTCGACGGGAGAGCCGGTGGCCCGGACGCGTCCGGCGTGCAGGAGCACCACCTCGTCGGCGACGGCGGCGGCCTGGTTGAGGTCGTGCAGGACGACGCCGACGGCGACCCGGTCGTCGTCGGCGAGGTCGCGCATCAGGTCGAGGATCTCGACCTGGTAGCGCAGGTCGAGGAAGGTGGTCGGCTCGTCGAGCAGTAGGACGCCGGTGTCCTGGGCCAGACAGGTGGCCAGCCAGACCCGCTGCAACTCCCCGCCGGAGAGTTCGTCGACCGGCCGGTCCGCCATCGCGGTGACGCCGGTGGTCGCCATGGCCCGGTCGACCATGGCCGGACCGTCGGCATCGCCGGCCCGCCAGCGTCCCCGGTACGGGTGCCGGCCGTAACCGACCACGTCCCGGACGGTGACACCGCTGGGGGTGGGTCGGCTCTGGGCCAGCAGGGTGACCCGGCGGGCGAACTCCCGGGCGGTGAGTGCCCGGGCCGAGGTGCCGTCGGCGAGCTGCACCTCGCCGTGCTCCAGCGGGTGGAGCCGGGCCAGTCCGCGCAGCAGCGTCGACTTGCCGCTGCCGTTCGGCCCCACCAGGGCCGTCACCGCGCCGGGACGCAACGTGATGGCGGCGTCGTGCACCACGGTCGCCCCGTGGTAGCCCAGACGCAGATCCACGCCGCGCAGGCCCTCGACGTGACTGTCCCGACCACTCATGGCGGTTAGGTTAACCTAACCTTAGTTAGATCTGTCAAGGTTGGGTGATGGTCCGGTCTCCGCTGGTGGGCCGGGATCGCGGCCGGCCCGTTGGTGCGCCCATTCTTCCCGGTGCGTGACGGAGTGCCGGAGAAATGCGCCGGACCGGCCGGACCAATGCGCGGACGGGGGTCCGGTCGGGTCGCGGTCCGACGGCGACGATCCCGGCGGCGTCCGGCCGGTGAACCGCAGGTCAGGTCCATGCGGGAAGTGCGCGTACGCGTGCTGCGCCGTCGTCCCGTTGAACCGCCGGCGTGTCGGCCGGATCCTGCCTGAGCTGCGGAAAAGGCGAATGGTCGTGGCCTCGCCGAGTGGTCGGGCAGGGCGGGGAGAAATGCCCGTCAAGGGCCGCCGTCGAGTTCCCGTTCCGATACAATCCATCGAGCGCTGCCGAATTGTCGCGGGCCATTGTCCGAACCGGCCGCGCAGTGCGTGAACCGCCGCCTCCAGGAAGGGAACAGCACCCACGTATGTGGACGGTCGGATTTCGTGACAGTGGGACGGACGGAAATCGTCGATCCCGCGGTCCGGCTCACCGGTCGCCCGGTTCTGCCGGTGGCCGGCGGAGTCCGGTGACCCGCCCCGCCGGGACCGTGCGGTCACGGCCGACCGGCTGACGGCTGAGGGGAGAACACTCATGATCAACCCAGGTGGCGGGACCTCGACGGTGGCCGTCGGCCCGACGGCGGTGACCGCCGACCCCGGGACCGGGGCGCTCCGGCAGGAGGTCGACGCGGTACTCGCCGAGTTCCTCGGTGGACAACTCGACACCACCGGCGACGAGGACTGGCGACACGGGGTCGAACTGCTCCGGTCCTTCGTCCTGGGCGCGGCCGGCAAGCGGACCCGACCGACCTTCTGTCACCTGGGCTGGCGGGCCTGCGGCGGGGGCGGGCCCGGGGTGGTCCGGGTCGCCGCCGCCCTGGAGCTGTTCCACGCCTTCGCGCTGATCCACGACGACGTCATGGACGACAGTGACACCCGACGCGGCCGGCCGACCCTGCACGTCGACCTCGCCGACCGGCACCGGCGACGCGGCTGGCGCGGGGACGCCGAGCGGTTCGGCCGGAACATGGCGATCCTCTGGGGAGACCTCTGCCTGGTCTGGTCCGAGCAGCTGTTCTGCAGTGGTGGCAGCGCCGACCGGGTGGCCCGGGTACGAACGCTGTTCCAGCGGATGCGCGTCGAGGCGATGATGGGGCAGTACCTCGACGTCCGGGGCGAGGCCGCCGGTGCCGGACTGGACGACTGCCTGCGGATCCTGCGCTACAAGTGCGCCCGCTACACGGTGGAGCGTCCGCTCCAGATCGGGGCCGCGTGGGCCGGCGCGAACCGCGCCGAGCTGGCCACCTTCTCCCGGATCGGCATCCCGCTCGGCGAGGCGTTCCAGCTCCGCGACGACGTGCTCGGCGTCTTCGGCGACGACACGTTCACCGGCAAGTCCACCCTGACCGACCTGCGCGACGGCAAGGCGACCGTGCTGATGGCGCTCACCCGGCAGGCCGCCAAAGACGCGCAGGCCGCCCAGCTCGACCGGTGGCACGGTGATCCCCACCTCGACCGGGCCGGCGCGGACGTCCTCCGGGAGATCATCGTCGACACCGGCGGCCTGCGCCGGGTGGAGGAGATGATCGCCGCCCGGACCGAGGAGGCCGTGGCCGCGCTCCACGAGGCGTCGATCGTGGACGACGCGCGGACCGAGCTGGTCGGGCTGGCGCGTCGGCTCTCGGTCCGGAGTCGCTGACGACCCACCGGGGACCGCTCACCCGACCGGGGCCCGCGAGCTGGGCAAGCCGTCCGGCAACGTGCCCGTCACCCCGCCGGCCCGCCGGCCGGTCAGCGGCGGCGCAGCGCGAAGACCCCCCAGCCCAGGTACTCCCGGACGTACCGCACGTGACGGACCGGGTCCTCGGTCAGCTCGACGCGGAACTGCGGGGCGAGGTCGTCGTCCGGGTTGTCGTCCAGCCATCGGCTCAGGTTGAGCCAGTGCGCCGCCGCGTACCGGTCCCAACTGTCCTGGTCGGCGAGGACCATCTCGACCAGGTCGAAGCCGCACCGCCCGAACAGCTCGACCAGACCCGGCAGGTCGTGGAAGTCCTCCGGGGAGGTGGCGTAGCAGCCCTGGACGGTTGCTTCGTCCGGGGGCGTCCGCCGCCAGTAGGGCTCGCCGACCAGCAGCATCCCGCCGGGGCGCAGGGCACGTTCCAGGATCTCCAGCGTGCCGGGGACACCCCCGCCGATCCAGGTGGCACCGACGCAGGCGGCCACGTCGACAGGTTCCGCGGGTACGTACGCGGCGGCGTCGCCGTGCACGAAGCGGACCCGGTCGGCCACCCCCAGTTCGGCGGCCCGCTCCCGGGCGGCGGCGGTGAAGGCGGTGCTGATGTCGACGCCGGTGCCGGAGATCCCGTGCTCCCGGGCCCAGGTGCAGAGCAGCTCACCCTTGCCGCAGCACAGGTCCACCAGGGACATCCCGGGACGCAGGCGGATCGCCTGTCCGAGGGTGGCCAGTTTTCCGGCGTCGAACGGGTTGAGGATGCGCAGGTCGCCCTCACGGACGACGTGACTGCGGTCGAGATCCAACGAGCGTCTCCTCAGCTCCGGCGCGGTGGCGGGCGGTCTCCCGTGCGCAGGGTAGGCACGGGTGCGGCGCCTGCCAATCCGAATTCCCGCCCCGGTGACCTGCGCCGGAGCGAGCACCGTTCATGATTGACCCGGACGGGGAGGAGGTGGGAACACGTTGGGCATCGCGTACCACCGGAAGGTGGAGATCGCCGCGCCGGCCGGGGAGGTCGCCCGGGTGCTGCGGGACGTGGCGGGCTGGCCGCGCTGGAACGCGTCCGTCGCCCGGCTCGACCGGCCGGCGTCCGGGGCGCTCACGGTCGGCGAGACCGTCCGGCTCAAGCAGCACCGTCTGCCGGAGAACACCTGGACGGTCACCCGGGTCGACGGGGCCGGCTTCGCCTGGACGGCCACCAGCCCCGGGGTCCGCACCACCGGCGACCACCAGGTGCGTCCGATGAGTCCGGGACGGTCCGAGGCCACCCTCACGCTGCGGTTGGACGGACCGTTCGCCCGGCTCACCGCCCTTCTCGGCGGTCGGCTGATCCGCCGTTACGTCGACATGGAAGCCGACGGGTTGCGCCGGGAGGCCGAGCGGGACAGCGCCCGGTGAACGCCACGGTGGCTGCGGCCCGGTGAGCGGCGTCACCACCCGGGCCGACGGTCGGTCCCGCCTGGCCGACCGCTGCGGTCGGATCGCCCGGTCCCGCCCGTTCGAGATCGCCATCGTCGTCGTGATCATCGCCAACGGGGTGGTGCTCGGCGTCGAGACGTACCCGCACCTGGGGGTGGCCGGGCCGATCCTGCACGGCCTGGAGTGGTGCTTCCGGATCGCCTTCGTCGCCGAGATCGTCATCCGGCTGCTCGCCTACGGCCGCCGCCCGCAGGACTTCTTCCGGCACGGCTGGAACGTCTTCGACTTCGTGGTGATCTCGGCGATCTTCCTGCCCGGCCTGCACGGCGACTCCGCGCTGCTGCGGGTGGTGCGGGTCGCCCGGATGGTCCGGCTGGTGCGCTTCTCCCCGGGTCTGCGCACGATCGTCGCCGCGCTGTGGCGCAGCCTGCCGGGGGTCGGCGGCTTCCTCGCGCTGGCCGTGGTGACCCTCTACGTCTACGGCATGGCCGGCTGGCTGATCTTCGCCGACGCCTACCCCGAGCAGTACGGGGACATCGGTCGTTCGCTGCTGACCCTGTTCGTGCTGCTCTCCCTGGAGACGCTGCCGGACCTGATCGAGCAGGGCATGGCCCTCTCCCCGTGGACCCTGCTCTACTACGTCAGCTACGTGCTGATCACGGTTAACCTGCTGCTCAACATCCTGATCGCGGTCATCGTGAACTCGATGGAGGAGGCCCGCCGGCTGGAGATGACCGAGCGGCTCGCCCCGGACTACGACGAGGACGGCGACGGCGTGCCGGACGAGGTGGACCGGATCGCCATCAGCCAACGGCTGGACGACCTCCGCGCGGTCGTGGCCGAACTCGAACGGGAACTGCGGATCGACCGTGACGACCCGCACACCCGGGTGCCGCACCGGCACCCGGACCGCCCGGAAGGGCACTGACGGCCCGGCGGGTCCGGCGGGTCCGCTGGTCAGGGCAGGTCGCCCGGCGTAGTTGATCGATGACTTGGCCCACGACCCGTGTTGATTTCCCGTCTTCCTGGATAGTGTTGTGGGAAAGCCGGGTGGATCTTGGGGAGGTTGTGTGCTGGTACTGGTGGCGGTCCATGCCCTCGCTGCTGTGATCGCCCCGGCGCTGGTACGCACCTGGGGGCGGCGGGCACTCTACCTCGTGGCGGCCGTGCCGGCCGCGACCCTGGCCTGGGCACTCGCCCACACCGGTCAGGTCCGCTCCGGCACCCCCGTGGTGGAGACCTTCCCCTGGGTGCCGGGGCTGGGACTCGAGATCGCCCTCCGGATGGGCACGCTGGGCTGGTTGCTGGTCGTCCTCGTCGGCGGGGTCGGCGCGGTGGTGCTGGCGTACAGCGCGCACTACTTCAGCTCCGACGACCCCGGACTGGGCCGGTTCGCGGCGGTCTTCGTCGCCTTCGCCGGGGCGATGCTCGGGCTGGTGGTCTCCGACGACCTGCTGCTGCTCTACGTCTTCTGGGAGTTGACCACCGTCTTCTCCTACCTGCTCATCGGGTACGACCCGGCGAAGCGGGCCAGCCGTCGGGCGGCCATGCAGGCCCTGCTGGTCACCACGCTGGGCGGTCTGGCCATGCTCGCCGGGTTCATCATGCTCGGCCAGCACGCCGGCACCTACCGCTGGTCGGAGATCGCCGGGAACCTCCCCGACGGCGGCTACCTGGCCGTGGCGCTGCTGCTGGTGCTGCTCGGCGCGATGAGCAAGTCGGCGATCTTCCCGTTCAACTTCTGGCTGCCCAACGCGATGGCGGCCCCCACCCCGGTCAGCGCCTACCTGCACGCCGCGGCCATGGTCAAGGCCGGCGTGTTCCTGGTCGCCCTGATGGGCCCGGCGGTCGCCGACATCGCCCCGTGGCGGCCGGTGCTGCTCGTCACCGGTCTGGTCACCCTCTTCCTCGGCGCCTGGGCCGCGCTGCGCCAGGTCGACCTCAAACTGCTCCTGGCGTACGGCACGGTCAGCCAGCTCGGCCTGCTGATGGTGGTGCTCGGGGCGGGCACCCGGGACACCGCGCTGGCCGGCGTGGCGATGGTGCTGGCCCACGCGCTGTTCAAGGCCACCCTGTTCCTCTCGGTCGGCATCATCGACCACGCCACCGGCACCCGTGACCTGCGCGAACTCAGCGGGCTCGGTCGGCGCTCCCCGGCGCTGGCGGTGGTCGCCACGCTCGCCGCCGCGTCCATGGCCGGCCTGCCGCCACTGGCCGGGTTCGTCGCCAAGGAAGCCGCCTACGAGGCGTTCCTGCACGGAGGCGTCGCCGACCGGGTGGTGCTGGCCGGGGTCGTGCTCGGCTCGGCGCTGACCGTGGCGTACACGCTGCGTTTCCTCTGGGGCGCCTTCGCCGGCAAGCCCGGAGTAGCGGCGACCGAGACGACACACCCGGTGGGCTGGCCGTTCCTGGCGGGACCGGCCCTGCTCGCCGCCGCCGGGCTGGTCGTCGGCGTGTCCGCGCCGGTCGTCGACCGGCTGCTCGCCCCGTACGCCGACCTCTACCCGACCACCGGAACTCCGTACCATCTGGCGCTCTGGCACGGGCCGACGCTCGCGCTCGGGCTCTCGGTGGCGGCCGTCGCGGCCGGTGCCGGACTGTTCCTGCTGGTCCACCGCGGGCGGCTGCGCACCGGCGCGCGGCTGCCGTTCGACGGCGCCGCCGCCTACCAGAAGGTGGTCAACGGGGTGGACCGGCTGGCGGTCGAGCTGACCGGCGCCACCCAGCGTGGTTCGCTCCCGTTCTACCTCGGCGTCATCCTGCTCGTGCTGGTCGTCCTGCCCGGCGCCGCGCTGCTGGCCGGCAGCCCGTGGTCCGGTTCGTTCCGGGCCTGGGACACCCCGCTCCAGGCGGTGGCCGCCGCCGTGGTGATCGTCGCCGCGATCGCCGCCGCCCGGGCGCTGCGCCGGCTGACCGCGATGATCCTGGTCGGGGTCGCCGGCTACGGCACCGCGGTGCTCTTCGTGCTGCACGGCGCGCCCGACCTGGCGTTGACCCAGTTCCTCGTGGAGACCGTCACGATCGTGATGTTCGTGCTGGTCCTGCGTCGGCTGCCGGAGAAGTTCTCGGAACGGCCGATCCGGTCCAGCCGGCGCGGCCGGATCGGGCTCGGCATCGCCGTCGGCGCGGTCACCGCCGGCATGGCGTACGTCGCCGCGTCCGGCCGGCAGGCCGTCCCGATCTCGGTCGACTTCCCGGACGAGGCGGTCTCCTACGGCGGCGGCAAGAACGTGGTCAACGTGACCCTGGTCGACATCCGGGCCTGGGACACCATGGGCGAGATCGCCGTCCTGGTGGTGGCCGCCACCGGCGTGGCCAGCCTGATCTTCAGGCGCTCCCGCGACCTGGACAAGCGCAGCGGCATTCCGGGGGCGACGACCAACACGGCGTCCCGACCGCGCTGGCTGACCACCGGCGCGACCACCCGTCGCCAGTCGGTGATCCTCCAGGTGGTCACCCGGCTGCTCTTCCACGCCATCGCGGTCTTCTCCATCTACCTGCTCTTCTCCGGTCACAACGCCCCCGGCGGCGGGTTCGCCGCCGGCCTGGTCGCCGGTCTCGCCCTGACCGTGCGGTACCTGGCCGGCGGACGCACCGAGCTGAACAGCGCCGCACCGGTCGACGCGGGCAAGCTGCTCGGCGCGGGGCTGTTCGTGGCGGTCGGCACCGGCGTGGCCGCGATCCCGTTCGGCGGGGAGTTCCTCCAGAGCGCCCTGCTCGACTTCTACCTGCCGGTCGTGGGCCACCTGCACTTCGTCACGTCGGTCTTCTTCGACGTCGGCGTGTACCTGATCGTGGTCGGGCTGGTGCTGGACATCCTGCGCAGCCTCGGCGCGGAGATGGACCGGCAGCACGAGACCGAACGGAGCGACGTACCGGCCGAGGTGCGCGACAAGGAGCTGGTGTGACCCCGAACCTCACCTACGTCCTCGTGGTCGGCGTGCTCTTCGCCGCCGGGGTGACCCTGCTGCTGGAGCGCAGCCTCACCCGGGTGCTGATGGGCGTCATCCTGCTCGGCAACGGCGCCAACCTGCTCCTGCTCACCGGGGGCCGGGCCGGCGGGCCACCGATCGTCGGCACCACTCCCGAGGAGGAGATGAGTGATCCGCTGCCCCAGGCGATGGTGCTCACCGCCATCGTCATCACCCTCGGCATGACCGCGTTCCTGCTCGCGCTCTCCTACCGGAGCTGGCACCTCAACGGCCACGACGAGGTGCAGGACGACGTGGAGGACCGCCGGATCATGGACCTGGCCGAGCGGGACGAGGGGCCGGGCACCGCCGACGAGCAGACCGCCGGTGAACCGGCCGAGGACGACGATCCGGTGCCCACCCCCACCGGCGCGGACGCGGGGAGGGCCGGATGAACCACCTCGTCCCGATGCCGGTGGTGATGCCGCTGCTCGGCGCGGCGCTCACCCTCATGCTGGCCGGCCGGCCCCGCGCCCAGCGCTGGGTCAGCCTCACCGTGCTCACCGCCACCGTGGTGGTCTCCGCGCTGCTGCTGGTCGTCTCCACCGTCGACGGCCCGCTCGTCGTCGAGGTGGGCGGCTGGGTGGCGCCGCTCGGCATCGTGCTGGTCGCCGACCAGCTCGCCGCGCTGATGCTCGTCGTCTCCGCCTCGGTCACCCTCTGCGTGCTGGTGTACTCCATCGGGCAGGGTATGGCCGACGGCGACGAGGAGACGCCGCTGTCGGTCTACCACCCCACGTACCTGGTGCTCACCGCCGGCGTGTGCAACGCGTTCCTCTCCGGCGACCTGTTCAACCTCTACGTCGGGTTCGAGATCCTGCTGGTCGCCAGCTACGTGCTGCTGACCCTGGGCAGCACCGAGACCCGGATCCGGGCCGGCACCACGTACGTCGTGGTCAGTCTCCTGTCGTCGATGATCTTCCTGGTGGCGATCGGGCTGGTCTACTCGGCGACCGGCACGCTCAACCTCGCCCAACTGGTGGAACGGCTCGACGCCCTCCCCGACGACCTGCGTCTGGTCCTCCAGGGCATGCTGCTGCTCGCCTTCGGCATCAAGGCCGCCGTCTTCCCGCTGTCGGCGTGGCTGCCGGACAGCTACCCGACCGCGCCCGCCCCGGTCACCGCGGTCTTCGCCGGCCTGCTCACCAAGGTCGGCGTGTACGCCACCATCCGTACCGAGACGCTGCTCTTTCCCGGTGGCCGGACCGCCGACCTGCTGCTCTGGGTGGCCGGGCTGACCATGCTGGTCGGCATCCTCGGCGCGGTCGCCCAGTCCGACATCAAACGACTGCTCTCCTTCACGTTGATCAGCCACATCGGCTACATGCTGTTCGGGGTGGGGTTGACCACCTCGCTCGGCCTGGCCGCCGCGATCTTCTACGTGGTGCACCACATCACCATCCAGACGACCCTGTTCCTCGCCGCCGGCCTGGTCGAGCGGCGGGGCGGCAGCACGGCCCTGGACCGCCTCGGCGGCCTGGCCCGGCTCTCCCCGCTGCTCGCGGTGCTCTTCTTCGTACCCGCGCTCAATCTCGCCGGCATCCCACCCTTCTCCGGGTTCCTCGGCAAGCTCGGCCTCGTGCAGGCCGGGGTCGACGACGGCGGGCCGCTGGCCTGGGGCCTGGTCGCCGCCGGCCTGGTCACCAGCCTGCTCACCCTCTACGCGATCGCCCGGGTGTGGAACCTGGCCTTCTGGCGGGCACCGCATGCGGACATGCCGACGGCGACCGGCCGCGACGACGCGGACCAGCCGTACGAGGATCCGGCCGCCGGGCAGTCGGGCGTCATGCTGCCCAAGCTGATGATCGGGTCGACCGCCGCCCTGGTGGTGTTCGGGCTGGCCCTGACCGTGGTCGCCGGGCCGCTCTTCGACATCAGCACCGACGCCGCCGACGACCTGCTGCAACGTACGCCGTACGTGGAGGCCGTCTACCCGGAGGGGACGCCGTGAGTGCCGATCCGATGACGCCGGGCCAGCCGATCGAGCCGACGAACCCGCCACTGACCCGCCGCGACCGGCGGCGCAACCTGGTGATCGCGGTGACCGGGCTGGTCGCCGTCTGGGTGCTGCTCTGGGGCACCTTCACCTGGGCCAACCTGATCAGCGGGCTGCTCGTCGCCGCCGTGCTGCTGGCCGTCTTCCCGTTGCCACCGGTGACCTTCGCCGGGCGGCTGCACCCGCTGGGGCTGCTCCGCTTCGGGATCCGCTTCCTCTACGACCTGGTGGTGGCCAGCGCCCAGATCGCCTGGCTGGCCGTCCGGTTCGGGCACGAACCGCGCAGCGCGATCATCGCCGTGCCGCTGCGGGTCAACACCGACCTGAACCTCACCCTCACCGCCGAGGCCCTGTCGCTGGTGCCGGGCAGCCTCATCCTGGAGGTCGACCGGGCCACCGGCACCCTCTACATCCACGTGCTCGGCGTCCGCACCATCGAGGAGGTCGAGCAGTTCCGGCGTGAGGTCCTGGAGCTGGAGGAGCGGATCATCGCCGCCGTCGGCTCCGAGGACGAACAGCGCCTCATGATCGAAGCCACCCACACCGGCACGTCGCCGCCGGCCGACCTGTAAGGGGCACCGAGATGACCGCCGTAGCCGTGACCGTCACCGCTCTGCTCGCCCTGGCCGGCGCGCTTACCCTGACCCGGATCATCCGGGGACCGTCCATCCTCGACCGGGCCGTCGCCACCGACGTGCTGCTGGCCGTCGTCGTCGCCGCCATCGCCACCGAGGCGGCGTACAGTCGGGACGCCACCGCTCTGCCCGTGCTGGTGGTGCTCGCCATCCTCGGTTTCGTCAGCTCGGTCAGCGTCGCCCGCTTCGCCGCGCGGAAGAGCCCGAAGTGAGCCTCGACGCCGTCCTCGACGCCATCGCCGCGGTCTGCCTGATCGCCGGGGCGTTGCTCAGTCTCGCCGCCGGGGTGGCCCTGGTCCGTTTCCCCGACCTGCTCTCCCGGATGCACGCCGCCGCCAAGCCCCAGGTTCTCGGCCTGCTACTGGTCCTGCTCGGCTGCGCGCTGCGGCTGCGTACCGGGGTGGACATCACCACCCTCGTCCTGGTCGGGGTGTTCCAACTGGCCAGCGCGCCGGTGGCCGCGCACATGGTCGGGCGGGCCGCGTACCCGCACGACCAGATCCGGACCGACCTGCTGATCACCGACGAACTCGCGGCGCACCTGGACCGGATCAGCGAACGTTCCTGACCCACGCGACCGGGGTGGCCGTGCCGCCCCTGGCCGTGCCGGTCAGGGGGTGTCGACGACCTGCCGTCCGAGCGGCCAGAGCGCGGCCGGGACGAGCTTGAAGTTCGCCAGGCCGAACGGGATGCCGACGATGGTGACGCACTGGGCCACGCCGGCGACGACGTGCGCCAGGGCGAGCCACCAGCCGGCGACCAGCAGCCAGACGACGTTGGCGAAACCGGAGGGCAGGCCGGCGTCCGGCTTGTCGACCAGGGTGCGCCCGAACGGCCAGAGCGAGTACGCGGCCAACCGCAGCGAGGCGACCCCGAACGGGATCGTCACGACGAGTGCGAAGCAGACGAGCGCCGCGATTCCGTAGCCGATTCCCAGCACGATTCCGCTGCCGAAGACGAGCCAGAGCAGGTTCAACAGAAATCAAATCACCGTTCCATCATGACCGGCCGCCGCCACCCTCCCCGCCGATGTGGCCGGCAGCGGGGTCAGTCGGACGGGAAAGGCGTTTCCCCGCATCTCGTACCGCCGATTCTGTCAGCGATTTCCCAGGTTGCGTTGCTAACGTGCCGGCACGACGAGGTCCACACAGGACCACGCGGTGATCCATTGTGTCGCGATCACCGCGTGGTCATTTCTGTGTCGTTCGTCGCGGTCCAGAATCGTTTCCGGCCACCGGCCGGGATCTCGAAGGAGAATGCATGCCCGTCACCGCCGACCTCACCGCACTGGTCGACAAGGCGTACCAGGACAAGACCCTCACCGAGCTGGTCGACGCCCCGGTGTCCGCCCTCGCCGGGGTCAGCTCCGGCGACGCCAAGCTGCTGAAGGAGGCCTTCGGCATCGTCACCGTCGGCGACCTCGGGCGGAACCCGTACTTCCGTACCGCCAGCGCCCTGGTCGCGCTGCACACCGAGAAGTAGTACCGAAGCGTCCGGTGGCCGTGGAGTCGGGTCCTCCCGGCCACCGGGCTCCGCCCCGACGGGGTGTCCCCGGTCAGCGCACCGGGTCGTGGGTGCCGCGCGGCACCGAAGGGCGGCAGCGCCGGACACGTCCGGCGGCCATCCGTCCGCCCACTGCCAGTCCGTGCCGCTCCACCGCGGTCAGGCCGTACGCCCCGCAGGTCGGGCTGAACCGGCACCGGCCGGGCCAGTACGGCGACAGCCAGCGCCGGTAACCGCGGATCGCCGCCACCCCCGCCCGGTCCAGCCCCGGTGCCCCGGTCCGGCTCGCCACGGCCGAGCCGAGCAGCAGCATCGTGGAGAAGAGCCCGAGGTCGCAACAGTCGCAGCAGCCGTCCGGGTTCCGGGACCGGTTCATCTTCTGCTGCTGTCTGTAGTTTTCCCGGGCCTGCTCCCGGATGCGCCTGAACATGGAGTCATCCTCGCAGGTCGGTGCCGCCCGGCCATCCGGCGAGAACGGGTGGGGTTGACCACTTCCCCAAGCCGGTGTCGATGGCGTTAAGTGGTGGGGTCGGCACCGTCGGCGACGGGCTGGTCGCGGTGGTGGCCGTCCGGCGTGCCGGTGGCCGCGCCCGCCGGGAACGGTCGTGCCGATGGCCGCACGCCCGCCGGGAACGGTTGCGCGTGGTCGACGCCCGTCCCGTCACCCTGCGAGGAGCGCCCGTGACCGGAACCGCCGTCGGACCCGCCCGCCCCACCGAAGGGGACGACCCCGGACGACTCGGCCGGGCGTCCGCGGAGACGGTCCTGCCCGAGCTGCGGACGATGTGGTGGGAGACCGGCGTGCGGGCGCGGGCCGAGGCGGGCCTCTTCGCCGTGTTCGCCGAACTGCCCCGGCTGGTCGCCGAGGCGGTCCGGGTCGCCTGGCGGGCCGACCGGTTCCGCACCTCCGTGGTGGCTGTCGCGACGGTCGGCGGTGGGGTGATGTCGGCGTTCGGGCTGCTCGCCACCCAGCGGGTGCTGGTGGAACTGTTCGCCGGTGGCCCGACCGCCGACCGGGTGGTGGGCGCGCTGCCCGCCCTGCTGGCCCTGGCGGGAGTCACGGCGATCCGGGCCGGCACCGGCATCGCCACCGGGTACGCCCAGAACGGCCTCACCCCGAGGGTGAGCCGGGACGTGGAGCGCCGGCTGTTCGAGGTGACCACAGCGGTCCGGCTGGATGCGTTCGACGCCGACGCGTTCGCCGACGAGATGGAACGCGCGTCCCGGGGCAGCGACTCGGTGATCTCCCTGGTGCAGGCGTCGATGAACCTGCTCGCCGGGCTCGCCGGGCTGCTCGCGGTGGCCGTCGCCGTGGTCGTGATCCACCCGTTGCTGCTGGTGGCGCTGCTGGTCGCGACGGTGCCCAAGGCCTTCGCGGCGCTGCGCGCCGGGCACCTGCGCTACCAGACCTACACCGCCGGGTCGGTCCGGCGTCGCCGGCAGTGGCTGCTGCACCGGCTGATGGCCGAACGGGTCTCCGCCCCGGAGCTGCGCTCGTACGGGCTGCGCCGCTTCCTGCTCGACCAGTACGACCGGGTGATGGGCGTGGAGACCGACATCCAGCTCGCCCTGGCCCGGCGGGTCACCACGACCACCACCGTCGGCGCGGTGGTCGGCGGCGTCGCCACCGGCGTCGTCTACGCCCTGCTCGGGTTCCTGCTGGTCGAGGGGCAGATCCCGCTCGCGGCGGCGGCCACCTGTGTGGTGGCGGTGCAGTCCGCGCAGCGGTCCCTCAGCACGGTCACCTTCCAGGTCGACCAGGTCTACACCGACGGGCAGCACGTCAGCGACTACACCGGTTTCCTGACCCGGGCCGCCGCCTACCTGCCCGACCGGACCGGCGACGGGGCGGCCCCGCCGCCACTGCGCGAGATCGCGGTGCGGAACGTCAGCCTGTGCTACCCCGACCGGGAGACCCCCGCAGTCGCCGACGTCACGCTCACCGTCCGGGCGGGGGAGACAGTGGCGTTCGTGGGGGAGAACGGCTCCGGCAAGTCCACCCTGGCCGCGATGATCGCGATGCTGCGTACCCCCAGCGCGGGTGTGATCGAGTGGAACGGACGGCCGCTCGCGGAGTGGGACGCCGGCCGGCTCGGGGCCCGGATCGCGGTGGTCACGCAGGAGTACCACAAGTGGCCGTTCACGGCCGCGACGAACATCGCCATCGGCGACGTGGACACCGAGGCCCGGCAGGACCGGATCGAGGCCGCCGCCGCCCGCGCGGTCGCCGACGAGATGATCCGCGACCTGCCGTACGGCTACGAGACGCTGCTCGACCGGACCTTCGCCCAGGGGCAGGACCTCTCCGGCGGGCAGTGGCAGCGGATCACCGCCGCCCGGGGCTTCCTCCGCGACGCCGAGTTGCTGATCATGGACGAGCCCTCCTCCGCGCTCGACCCCCGGGCCGAGGACGCCCTCTTCCAGGCGATCCGGGACCGGCAGGGCCGGGCCACCACCATCCTGATCACCCACCGGCTGGCCAACGTCCGGCACGCCGACCGGATCTTCGTCCTGCACCAGGGCCGGCTCGTCGAGGCCGGCAGCCACGACGAGCTGACCGTGGCCGGTGGCCGGTACGCCGAACTCTTCGCCCTCCAGGCCGCCGGCTACGACCCGGAGGCCGGGACGGGGCACGCGGTCCCACCACCGCGCGGGGCGACCGCGTCCTGACGACCGCACCGGGCCACCACGTCCCGACCGCCGCCCGGCGCGGGCTCGTGGGCCGACCGGCCGGACCGTGGACGCCCGAACACCCATACCGATCCACTGTGTACGGTGACTGTCCATCGCCGCCCGACCGGTGACACCCCCGCGCGGCGGCCTCCGGCCCGCCTCCGTGGCCCGGCCGGCGGAGGACACGAACCCCCATCGAAGGATCGAGAAAACATGTACGACGCGATAGTCGTCGGTGCGCGCTGTGCCGGCGCCTCCACCGCCCTGTTGCTCGCCCGGCGCGGGCACCGGGTGCTCGTGGTGGACCGGTCGTCGTTCCCCAGCGACGTCATCTCGACGCACTTCCTCTGGCCGCACGGGATGTCCTACCTGAACCGGTGGGGCGTGCTGGACCAGGTCACCGCGGTCACCCCCACGTTCACCGAGGTCGACGTGGTCAACGACGGCATCCGGCTGACCGGGTCGGTGCCGCCGGAGCTGCTGCGGGAGTACTTCCGGGACCTGCACGGCGACGACTCCGGCGTGGTGCAGAGCTACGCCTCCGTGCGCCGCCGGGTGCTCGACCAGATCCTCGTCGAGGCCGCCGCCAAGGCCGGCGCCGAGGTGCGCACCGGCTTCTCGGTACGGGAGCTGATCGTCGAGGACGGCCGGGTGGTCGGCATCCGGGGCCGTTCCGTCGACGGGGAGACGGTCGAGGAACGCGCGAAGATCGTGGTCGGCGCCGACGGCCGGAACTCGTTCGTCGCCCGTACCCTCGGCCTGCCCAAGTTCGACGAGCGGCCCCGCTGCACCTTCGCCTACTGGAGCTACTTCTCCGGCTTCGACCCCGGTCACGCGCAGCTGCACCGGCGCGGCCGGCTCGCCGCCGCCGCCGTGCCCACCAACTTCGAGCAGAACATGGTGCTGGTCTGGGGGCCGAGCGACTGGTCCCGGGAGTTCCGGGCCGACGTGCCGGGCAACTTCCAGCGGGCGCTGGACTTCGTCAGCCCCGAACTCGGGGAGCTGGTCCGCAGCCAGGGCGTCCAGGAGGAGCGCTTCTACGGCACCCTGGACCAGTCCGGGTTCCTCCGCCCCCTGCACGGGCCCGGTTGGGTGCTGGTCGGCGATGCCGAGTCGGCCAAGGACCAGTGCACGGCGATCGGCATCACGCACGCCTTCCGGGACGCGGAACTGGTCACCGCCGCGCTCGACCGGTGGCTGACCGGCGAGACGTCGGTCGAGGAGGCGATGGCCGCGTTCGAGGGCCGTCGGCGCAGCCAGAACGCCGCCGCGTACCACGACTATGTCTGCACGCTCGCCGAGATGCGTCCGTACCGGCACGACGAGCTGCAACTCTTCGTCGCCCTGCGCGGCAACCAGCAGGAGACCGACCGGTTCATCGCCACCCACGCCGACGTCGCCCCGGTGTCGGAGTTCTTCCAGGCGTCCAACCTGTTCCTGCTCAACGACGCCGCGAAGGAGTCCTCCGCCGACCACGCGGTCTTCGAGAACTTCGCCGAGACGTCCCGCATGTACCAGCAGAACCTCTTCGCCTGAACACGCCCCCGGGAGACGACACCATGACCACCGAGCTGCACCAGCGTGACGACGGCGAGCTGATCGAGATCATCCTCGACGCGGCCCGTCGCGGCGACGTCGAGACCATGGCGAAGACCGCCGTCGAGGTCTCCGAGATGACCCGCAACTGGGCCACCCACGTCCCCTGGGACGACTTCGCCGACCTCGACGCGTCCGGGGCCGACGGCGAACTCGCCCGGATCGTCGAGGACCTCACCGAGATGTGGGAGCCGGCCCACCTGCGCAATCCCGTCGACCCCGACGAGGAGTACGCGCTGGACAAGAACGCCTACGACTTCTACCGGCCCGCCGGCCGGAACCTGCTGGCCCGCACGGAGGACTTCTACGGCTGGGTGGAGGCCCGCCGCCGGACCGAGACCTGGCAGTACTCCCGGGTGCTGGAGGCCGCCCCGGACAGCATCGCCCAGATCACCAACGACCTCGGCAAGCAGACCCGGGGCATCAACTTCAACTCGCAGGACTACCTGTCGTTCAACACCCACCCCGGCATCCGTGAGGCGGCGGCCCGGGCGATGCGCGACTACGGCCCGCACAGCGCCGGCTCGCCGATGGTGCTCGGCAACACCCACATCTCCAACGAGCTGGAGGCGGCCCTCGGCGACCTGGTGCAGCTCGACCACGTCACGCTCTTCCCCACCGGGTGGGCGGCCGGCTTCGGCGCGGTGGTGGGGCTGGTCCGCCAGTCCGACCACATCCTGATCGACCGGCTGGCGCACTCCTGCCTGCAACAGGGCGCGCGGGCCGCGACCCGCAACGTGGTGCGCTACGAGCACCTCAACGTCGAGGCGGTCCGTCAGCACCTGGTCGAGATCCGGGCCACCGACACCCGGAACGGCATCCTCGTGGTGACCGACGGCCTCTTCTCGGTGGACGCGGACTGGCCCGACCTGGTCACCCTCCAGCAGGTCTGCCGGGAGTACGACGCCACCCTGCTGGTCGACGTCGCCCACGACCTCGGCTCGATGGGGCCGGGCGGCACGGGCGTGCTGGGCCTTCAGAACCTGCTCGGCGAGATCGACATCGTGATGGGCGCGTTCTCGAAGACGTTCTGCTCCAACGGCGGCTTCGTGGCCTCCAACTCCCCGGCGCTCAAGCAGTACATCAAGATGTTCGGTGGCTCGCACTTCTTCTCGAACGCGCTCTCGCCGGTGCAGACCGCGGTGGTGCTGGAGGCCACCCGGATCATCCGGTCGGCCGAGGGGGACGCGCTGCGCGCGCAGCTCTTCGCCGCGATCGACGCCCTGCGCGACGGCCTCACCACGCGCGGCCTGACCTGCATGGGTGAGCCGTCCCCGATCGTGCCGCTGCTGATCGGCAACGAGAAGCTCGCCCGGATCGCGAACCGGCTCCTCTTCGACCGGGGGGTGCTCGCGTTCATGGTGGAGTTCCCGGTGACCCCGACCGGGTCGTCCCGGTTCCGGCTCCAGGTGCAGGCCGGGCACCGGCCCGAGGAGGCCCGCGAGGCGGCCCGGATCATCGAGGGCGCCATCGCCGACGCCCGGGGGTACCTGTCCAGCGCGTTCGGCAGCGCCCCCCGCTAGCCGACCGACGACGGGCCGCGTCGCGGCCGGGTGGGGCGGATCCGTACCGGTGCGGGTACGGACCCGCCCGCGTCCCGGGCGGGACGGGACGCGGGCGGGGACCGCCGGGCCGGGTGCGGTTCGCGTGGCCGGGCCAGCGTCGCCGGGGCCCCGACCGGCGTGGGCCGGCACTAGCATGGTGGACCCTGCCCGTACGTCGAATCAGGCCCTCATGACCGACACGGTTTTCGAGAACGCCCGGATCCACACGCTGGACCCCGCCCGTCCGCGCGCCGAGGCGATGCTGGTACGCGGCGAGCGCATCGTCGCCGTGGGGGACCGGGACGAGTGCCGGGACCGGGCCGGGGCCGGGACACGCCGCGTCGACCTGGCCGGGATGACCGTACTGCCCGGCCTCATCGACAGCCACATCCACTCGGCGCTCTACGTGCGCGGGCTGGAACAGGTCGACCTGCGCGGCACCACCAGCCTCGACGAGGCGTTGACCCGGATCACGCGGCACGCCGCCACCCTGCCACCCGGCGCCTGGCTGTTCGGCGGTCGCTGGGACAGCCACAGGTGGGCCCGGCCGGTGCAGCCGACCCGGGCCGACCTGGACCGGGTCTGCCCCGACCGGCCCGCCGTGCTGCCCAGCATCGACGGGCACACCACCTGGGTCAACAGCGCCGCCCTGCGGCGGCTCGGCATCGACGCCCACACCCCCGACCCGGTCGGCGGGCAGATCGTCCGGGACGGGCACGGCGAGCCGACCGGCATCCTGCGGGAGGCGGCCGGCGACGCGGCGTACGACATGATGCGCTCCGCGCTCTCCGGGGACCTGGTCGAGCAGTTGCGCACCCACCTGCCCCGGCTGCTCGCCGTCGGCCTCACCAGCATCCACGACCTCGACGGGCAGGACTGCCGGGCCGCGTACGAGACCCTGTACGCCCGGGGCGAGCTGCCGTTGCGGGTGCACAAGTCGATCCCGTCGACCGCGTTGGACGAGGCGATCGACCGGGGCTGGGCGACCGGCGACGGGGACCGCTGGCTGCGTACCGGACCGGTCAAGATCTTCACCGACGGGGCGCTCGGCTCACACACCTGCCTGATGACCGAGCCGTACGAGGGCGAGCCGGACAACCACGGCATCGCGGTGACCCCGGCGGAGGAGTTCGAGCGGCTCGTGGCGAAGGCGTCCGGGGCCGGCATCGCCGTGGCGGCACACGCCATCGGCGACGCGGCGAACCGGATGGTGCTGCGCGCGTACGCCCGCTGGCAGGAGACGGCGTGCACCGACCCGGCCTCCGCCGGGGCGGTGCCCCGACTGCGGCACCGGATCGAACACACCCAGCACCTGCGTCCGGCGGACGTGCCGCTGCTCGCCCGGCTGGGCGTGACCGCCTCGATGCAGCCGACCCACTGCACCAGCGACATCCCGCTGACCAGCAGCATGCTCGCCGGCCGGGAGTTGGCGTCGTACGCCTGGCGCAGCCTGCTGGACACCGGGGCCACGGTGGCGTTCGGGTCGGACGCCCCGGTCGAGGATCCCGACCCGTTCCACGGCATCCACGCCGCGGTGACCCGGCAGCAGCCGGACGGCACCCCGCCCGGCGGGGTGGACCCGCACGAGCGGCTCGACCTCGACGCGGCGCTGCACGGCTTCACCGCCGCCGGCGCGTACGCCTCCTACGAGGAGCACCTGAAGGGGCGGCTGCGGCCGGGGATGCTCGCCGACTTCATCGTGCTGCCGCGCGACCCGTACCAGGTCGCGCCGGCGGACCTGCGCGACCTGGCCGTGGCGCTCACCGTCGTCGGCGGCGTCGTCCGCTGGCAACGCTGACCCCGCCCGACCGGTGGCCGGTGGCCCGGGCGGGGCGGGTCAGGCGCGGCCGAGGACGGAGACCGAGGCGGCGCCGCCGTTACTGTCGCCCATCAGGGCGTTGACGGTGACGTCGTGGAAGAGCGTCCAGTTCGCCACGATGGCGACCTCCCAGGGCACCGGCCCGGCGGCGCACGGCACGGTGACCGACGCCGAGCCCATCGCCCAGGGCAGGACCTGCACCCCGATGGCGGTGACCTCGGCCGTGCCCGTCGGGGCGCTGCACGTGACGGTGCCGTTGACGTGCAGGAGCAGGCTGCTGGACGCGCCGACCGCGTCGACGGTGATCGCCGCCGAGCCGAGGGCGCCGGGTGTCGCGGCCTGCGCCGGTGTCGCGCCGGCGAGGCCGATCGAGGCGAGCAGGGCGAGGGACGACGCGGTGCCGGTGAGCCGTGGGGTCATGGCCGCCTTCTCCCGGAGGGGGTCGGAACCCGTGGTGGGCCGACCGTCAGTCTATCTATGTCCATCTATTGAGTCGATGTGCCGCCACACCGGACCGGTCGAGCGACGGGCGGGCGGGTGAAAGGGGGAGGCGGCGTGTCGGGGTGCGCCGGTACGGTGGGCGCCGACTCAGGACGGGGAGCACACCAGGCGTGGACCACACCTTCCAGGTCGACCTACGAGGCGTGGTCGACCTGCTCAGTCATCATCTCTACGGCAGCCCGCGGGTGTACGTCCGCGAGCTGATGCAGAACGCGGTGGACGCGATCACCGCGCGGCGGGCGACCGAGCCGGACGCGCCCGCGTTGATCCGGATCGAGCCGCCCGAGCTGACCGGCGACGGGACGTTGCGGGTGCACGACACCGGCATCGGGCTCACCGAGGCGCAGGTGCACGAACTGCTGGCCACCATCGGCCGCAGCTCCAAGCGGGACGAGCTGGGCTTCTCCCGGCACGAGTTCCTCGGCCAGTTCGGCATCGGGCTGCTCTCCTGCTTCCTGGTGGCCGACGAGATCCGGGTCGTCACCCGGCACGGCGACCAGCCGACGGTGTGCTGGACCGGCCACTCCGACGGCCGCTACGCCGTCGAGCCCGCACCGGGAGCCGGGCGGAGCGAGCCGGGCACCACGGTCACGCTGGTCCCGCGACGGGACGCCGAGCAGTGGTTCGCCACCCCGACCGTCACCGACCTGGCCCGGCTCTTCGGCTCGCTGCTGCCGGTCACCGTCCGGGTCGGCGACGTGGTGACCACCGCCGGTCCGCCGCCCTGGCCGACCACGCCCGGCGCGCCGGTGGACCGCGCCGCGCTGGTCCGGTACGCGCGCGAGACCCTCGGCGTCGACCCGTTCGACGTGCTGCCGCTGTCCGTGCCGGAAGCGGGACTGACCGGTGTCGCGTTCGTCCTGCCCGACCCGGTGAACCCGGCGGCCCGGACCGGCCACCGGGTCTACCTCAAGCGGATGCTGCTCACCGAGCACGCCGACGGCCTGCTGCCGGACTGGGCGTTCTTCGCCCACTGCGTGGTCGACGCCAGCGAACTGCGACCGACCGCCAGCCGGGAGGCGCTCTACGAGGACACCCTGCTGACCGCCACCCGCGAGGCGCTCGGCGACCAGGTGCGCGGCTGGCTCGTCCGGCTGGCGAAGCACGCCCCGCGCCGGCTGGCCGAGTTCCTCCAGGTGCACCACCTCGGGGTGA
The DNA here is from genome assembly GCF_030269285.1 of Micromonospora sp. NBRC 101691. Classification (NCBI taxonomy): domain Bacteria; kingdom Bacillati; phylum Actinomycetota; class Actinomycetes; order Micromonosporales; family Micromonosporaceae; genus Micromonospora; species Micromonospora sp. NBRC 101691. Next base: position 193,207 of record NZ_BSTB01000010.1, on the reverse strand, counting down.
AGGCGCTGGCGCTGCACGACGACGAGATGCTCCGCCTGGTCGACCAGTGGTGGCCGATGGACACCAACGTGGGCACGCTGACCCTGGCCGAGTTCCGCCAGCGGCACGGCCTGATCCGGTACGCCGCCAGCCTGGACGAGTTCCGCCAGCTTGCCGCGGTGGCCGCCGCGCAGGACCTGGCCGTGGTCAACGGCGGCTACACCTACGACACCGAGCTGATCGAGCGGCTGCCCACCGTGGACCGGTCGGTGCTCATCGAGCGGCTGGAGCCGAGCGACCTGACCACCCGCTTCGACAGCCTCGACCCGCAGGTCGAGCTGGCCCTGCGGCCGTTCCTGGTCGCCGCCCAGCGTGCGCTGGAGCGGACCGGCTGCGAGGTGGTGTTCCGGGCGTACGACCCGGTGTCGCTGCCGGCGCTCTACCTGGTCAGCCGGTCGGCGGCGTTCCACGACCAGCTCACGGCCAGCCGGGACCGGGCCGACGAGCTGTGGGGCGGGGTGCTCGACGCGCTCGCCGCGTCCGCCCCGCCGGACCGCCCGCAACTGGTGCTCAACCACCGCAACCCGCTGGTCCGCCGGGTCAGCACGCTGACCGACCCGGAGCTGGTCGGGCTCGCCGTCGAGGCGCTGTACGGTCAGGCGCTGCTGCTCGGCCACCATCCGATCCGCGCGGCCGACGCCGCGCTGTTGAACAGTTCCTTCCTCGGCCTGCTCGGCCGGGCCGTACCCGGACGGGAGTGATCGGTGTCCACCAGCGACGAGGACCTGTGGCGGGTGCTCCGCGAGGTCAGCAACATGCCGTACGGAGCGGGGCAGATCGCCGCCCTGGAACAGTTGCTCCGGCGGGTCGACGCCGCCGACGACCGGGAGTTGGCCTTCGTCACCCGGATGCAGGGCACCACCGTCTACATCTACGGTGGCGAGCCGGCCAAGTCCTTCGTGACCTTCTCCTGGTGCCTGGCCGAGTTCGACCGGGACCCGCAGCCCTACCACGCGCGGGCCGCCCGGCAGCTGCTCTGGCACTTCAAGTACATGGTCAACGGCCTGCTGAAGTTCCCCGAGGTGCCGCTGGACCGCACCCGCGCGGTGCTCGACGACATGGAGCGGCGCTACCGCGCGGGCGGGCACAGCCTCCAGACCGTCCACAAGCACCGGTTCATGGTGGCCGACCACGTCGGCGACGCCGAGGCGGCGGCGCACTGGCACCGGCTCTGGCAGACCACGCCGCGTGACGACCTCTCCGACTGCGCCGGGTGCGACCCGACCACCCAGGTCCGGTACTTCGCCGACACCGGCCGGCACGCCGAGGCGGTCGCCCTGGCCGAGCCGGTGCTCGCCGGGCGGCTCAACTGCCCCGAGCAGCCGCAGTCGATCATGACCACGCTCCTCGTGCCGTACCTGCGCACCGGCCGGCACGACGAGGCGCGGAACGCGCACCGGGAGGCGTACCGCCGGATGCGCGGGAACCTCGCCGACCTGTGGGAGATCGGCGACCACGTCGAGTTCCGCACGGTCACCGGCAACGGGGCCGGCGCGCTGGAGCTGGTCGAGCGGCACCTGGACTGGCTGGACCGCGCGCCGTCGCCGGCCGCCGCCATGCACTTCGCGGCCGCCGCGAGCGCCGCCCTGCGGCAGGTGGACGGCGCCCTGACGGTCTACCGGCGGGCCGCCGCCGACCGGCCGGCCGCCGACGTCCCGGCCGCCCGTCTCGCCGACGAGCTGGCGGAGGCCGCCACCGCGCTGGCCGCCCGGTTCGACGCCCGCAACGGCACCACCCACCAGTCCGAGCTGGTCGCCCACCGCCTCGCAACCCGGCCGACCGGCGAGCACCTGCCGCTCTCGGCGAGCCTGCGTCGCCGCCCGGTCCGCCCGACCACCGGCACCACCGCCCCGGGCGGAGGCGGCCCGGCCGTCGATGCGGGGAGCGGTGCCGTGCCGCCGGTCGAGATCCCCGCCGACGCCGGTCCCGACCAGCTTCTCGACCTCGCCGAGGAGCGTTGGCGACGGCACGACCAGAACGGCCTCCGGACCGTTCTGGCCGCGTACGACGACCGGTTCGCCGGAGGCGGAACGCCCCCGGCCACGGCGGCACGACGGCTGGAGCTGCGCGCGGCCGAACTGGGCGACGACGCGGAACTCCCGGTCGCGATCGAGGCCAACCGGGCGGCGCTGGCCGCGTACCGGGAGCTCGGCGACGAGGTCCGGGCCCAGGTGGTGACCGGCCGGCTCGGGGTGCTGCTCGCGGTGACCGGCGAGGACGCCGGGGAGGGGCTGACGCTGGCCAGCACCGCCGCCGAGGCGCTGGACCGGCTCGGCGACGACCGGCTCCGCGCCGCCGCGCACGACCGGGTCGCGCTGGCGTCGATGTGCGCGCAGCGCTGGACGGAGGCGCTCGCCGCGCTGGACCGGGTGCCGGCGGACGGGGGTGGCGACCCGTACCTCGCGGCCCGGGTGGCGCTGCACCGTGTCCAGGTGCTCGACGCGCTGGAGCAGGTCCCGGAGTGCCGGGAGGCGGCGGAGGTGGCCCGGCGGCACGGCCGCGAGCTGGGCCTCGGGGAGCTGCTGGCGGCGGCCTGTCTGGCGTCCGCCCGGACGGCGGACGACCCGGCGGACGCGGTGACCGCCTGCGACGAGGCGCTGGCGGTGGCCCCGCCCGGGATGCTGGTGCCGGCGCGGGTGACCCGGGCCCGGGCCCTGATGGCCGCCGGACGGGCCGGCGAGGCGGTCGACGACTTCGCCGAGGCGGTGACGCTCTGCGTGGAGCGGGGGGCCGAGGGGGACGCCTTCCTGCGCTGGGAGCTGGCGAACGCGTACCGGGTCGCCGGCCGGCTCGGCGAGGCCGCGGAGGTCGCCGAGGAGGCGGTGCTCGGGCTCGACCGGCTCGGCGCGCAGGCCGAGGCGGACCGCTGCCGGCACCTGCTCGCCGAGGTCTACCGGGGACTCGGCGAGATCGATCCGGCGTTGGCGCTGCTGGCCCAGCTCGCCGAGAACCTGGACGGGCCGGACAACCTCCCGCACCGCGCCCAGGTGCTGGAGGAGGCCGGCAGCGTGCTCTACGACGCCGACCGGGACGCCCAGGCCGCACAGCGGTTCGCCGAGGCGGCGCAGGCGTACCGTCTCGCCGGGCACCGGGTCGACGAACTCCGGGCCCGCCGCCGTGAGGCGTACGCCCGGCTCTGGGCCGGCGACGGCCCGGCAGCGGTGCGCGCCGTCGAGACGGTGGACGCGCTCGCGGCGATCCTCGCCGCCGACCCGGACCAGGAGCCGGTGGTGACGTACGAACTGGCGTTGGCGGCCGAGGCCGGGGCGCGGGTGCTGGCCGACGCCGACCGGCCGGACGAGGCGCTGGAACGGCTGACCGGCGTGCCCGACCGGCTCCGGTCGATCGAGGCCTTCGGCGAGGCGGCCCAGGTCGACGTGCTCACCGGCGACCTGCTGCTCCGCCTCGACCGGCCGGCCGAGGCGGAGCACCTGCTGCGCCGGGTGCTCGGCGGGCTGCCCACCGGTTCACGGCCGGCGCAGCAGGCGGCCTGGCTGCTGGCCCGGGCACTGGACGGGCTGGGCCGGTCGGACGAGGCGAGCGCGGTACGCGAGGAACACGACCTCGACGGGTGACCGTACGCGTCCGGCTGCCGGCGGGGCTTCGCGTCCGCGGCCGGACGGCGGTGGACGGTGCCGGCATCCGGGTGGCGGCCGCCCGGGTGGAGGTCGCCCTCCGCCCGGTGCGGCGCTCGCCTCGCCCAGGACCGCTGGATCAGGCGCAGATCGCGTACGCCCGGGGCGCCCAGTTGCCGGCGAAGCCGTCCTCGTCCTCGGCGGCGGTCACCCGGACCTGGGTGTCCGAGAGCAGGTCGACGCCGGTCATCCGGACCTGGCCGGCCCCGCTGTCGACCTCACCGCCGACGCCGTGCACCCGCTGGCCGGTCGGGCAGGTCGCCACGGCGGACTTCACCGGGGTCGAGTCGAGCACCCCGAAACCGGAGACCCGGTTCAGGCCGGCCGGTGGCGTCACGCAGATGACCTCGCCCCGGAGCTGCCACGTGCCGGAGTGCCCGGTGCCGTCCTCGATCGCCGTGAAGCTGACGTTGCTCAGGTCGGCGGCCGGACGCAGGTCGTCCACCACCACCTGGCCGAGGCCGCCGTTGACCTCCACCCCGGCGCCGAGCACCTGCTTGCCGCTCGGGCAGCCCACGGTGATCGTCTTGCTGCTGTTCGAGTTCCAGACGGTGGCCGCGTCGGCGTGCTCCCAGCCGACCGGTGGCTGTGCGCACAGCGCGGTGGCGGTGATCGACCAGTTGCCGGTGAAGCCGGGGGCGTCGTCCTCCCGACCGGTCACCGAGTAGACGTCGGTCGTACCGAAGACCGGCACCATGGTGTCCATCACGACCTGGCCGTCGCCGCCGTTGAGCCGACCACCGCCGCCGATGAGGAGGGTGTTGGCGGGGCAGGCCGCCTGCCAGGTCTTCCAGTCGCTGTTGCTCGGGCCGGTGCTGGTCACCCGGGTCAGGCCGGGCAGCGCGGCGGCGGCCGGCGCGACCAGCGTGAGCTGCGTCGTCAGCGCCGTGGCGGACACCAGGGCGAGCGACAGGGTGGTCCGTCCGGCGGCGCGGACCCGGTGGGATCGGGCATGCATGGGAATCTCCTCGTTCGTCGGTGGGGGTTCGGTGCGGTGGCAGCCGTCGCGCCGGTGACGACACTGGGGTGTCGTCGGGCGGGGCGACTCGCTCCGGCCTCTCGGCCGCGCCCGACGTTACGGAAGGTCGTCCACAGTCGACGCACGATTTTCCGGTGTGCCGGCTGGTCCGCCAGCCCCGACGGCGAGTCGACCGGGGCGGTTTCGTCCTGCTTGTCGCGTCGTCACGGCACGGTTCGACGCCGTGCTCCGCAACACCTCTGACGGCGGTGACGGGTATCGGACAGCGGCCGGACCCGGAGAGGGAATGACCTCGGTCGGGTTTGGCACCGATGGATAACGAGCATACGGAATGTCCGACGATGCGCCGTCGGACCAGACGGCCCGCCGATCGAGGAGGCACCGGAGATGCAACGTCCGATCCCCCGTTCCACCCGTACCGGCACGGTTGCGGTGCTCTGCGCCGGACTGCTGCTCACCCAGGGCTGCGCCGCCGACCCGGACGGGCAGCCCGCTGCGGCGCCGTCGGCCGGCCCCACGACCGGTCCCCCGAGCGGCGAACCATCGGCCCCGCCCTCCGCCACCACGTCGTCGGCGCCCACCGGTTCACCGTCGTCGGGCGGTGGCGGCGGTGGCGACGACGCGATCCTCCAGGGAGAACGTCAGGTCGTCATCGCGCCGGTCGACTCGTTCGAGTCGATCCTGGCCGTCGACCCCAAGGGGCGACTCAACCTGACCGACGGCGAGGCGGAGTACACCCTCTTCGTCCTCGACCCGGTGGCCGGCCGGCACCAGATCAAGACGGCGAAGGCCGGCAGCGGCGGTGAGCCCTTCTGCATGGGCCTGCGGGACAACGGCACCAAGCCGAAGACCATCGTGTCGGCCGGCTGCGACACGTCGGCGGCCGGGCAGCTCTTCACGCTGGAGCGGATGAAGGACACGGACGAGAAGGGCCGCCCGACGTACGCGATCCGGGGTGACGGGGACGTCTACGTGCGGACCACCGCCACCGACGGCCTGGTGGCCGAGCTGCCGGGGGACGAGGGGCCGGGCACGACCTTCGTCTTCGTCGACAACGGCAAGGCCAACCTGCCGGCCCTCGACTGATGACCTGTTCGCCGGTGGGCCGGACCGGGGTGTCCGGCCCACCGGCATGACCGCCCCGATCCCGGCGGCAGCCCGCGTACCGGGCGGCGGTCGCCGGTCCGCGCTCCCGGGCGGTGGAGGTCGGTCTGCGCTCCGGACGGTCGGGGCCGGTCCGTGCTCCGGGCGGCGGTGGCCGGCCCGGGGGACGTTCGCGACGGGCGGCACCGGGTAACGGCACGGTATGGCGCGGTACACGAAACCGGAACTCCGGGAGCAGATCAAGGCGGAGATCAGGGCCTCCGACCGGGGCGGCCGGCCGGGACAGTGGTCGGCCCGCAAGTCCCAGCTGCTCACCAAGGAGTACGAGAAACGCGGCGGGGGCTACGAGGGGCCGAAGGACCAGCGGCAGCGGTCCCTGCAACGGTGGGGTGCCGAGAAGTGGCAGACGAAGGAGGGCTCCACCCGCGCGCGCCGCAACGGTGAGACGAGCCGGTACCTGCCCAAACAGGCCTGGGCGCGACTCTCCGAGGAACAACAGCGCGCGACCGACGCCCGGAAGCGGAAGGCGTCCAGGACCGGGCGGCAGTACGTGGGCAACACGGGACCGGCCAGTCGGGCGCGCCGGGAGGCCACCGCGCCCGAGCAGTTGACGGACCTGCCGGTCGCCGAGGCGACCAAACTCGTGCGAGGCCTCGACACCCGCCGGCTCAGGGCGGCGCTGCGGCGCGAACGCGGCGGCAAGGCCCGCAAGACGTTGATCCAGCGAATGGAGGCGGAGCTGAACCGCCGTTGACGGGACGGGGTTCGGTCCGGCGTGTCGACCGGCCGGCGGGATCAGTCCACGCAACCTGCTTCACAGGATATCCTGTCTGACATTATATTGGCCGCATGAGTCCTCGGGCGATGACGGAACCCGCCTTCTTCATCCTCACCGTGCTGCTCGCCGGGCCCCGCCACGGCTACGGCATCGTCACCGACGTGACCGACGCGTCCGAGGGGCGGGTACGGCTGAAGATCGGATCCCTGTACGGGGCCCTGGACCGGCTCGTCGGCGAGGGCCTGGTGGAGCCGGACCGGGAGGAGGTGTGGCAGGGCCGGTTACGCCGGTACTACCGGCTGACCGGGCCGGGACGCCACGCCCTCGCCGCGGAGGCCGAGCGCCTGGCGGCGAACGCCCGCATCGCCTCCACCCGGCTACGGGAGCAGCGGAACCCGATCGCGGACGTGACGCCGTGACGAGTCGGCTGGAGGAGCGTTACCGCGCGGTGCTGCGGCTGCTGCCCGCCGGATACCGGCAGCGGTGGGAGGACGACATGGTCGCCGCCTACCTCGACAGCGTGGACACCGGCGACCCCGAGACGACCGCCGACGTCCTCGACTGCGGTCGGCCGAGCCTGTCGGAGGTCGCCAGCATCGTCTCCCTCGCGGTCCGGTTGCGCCTCGGCGGGGCGGACGCGCCACCCCGGGCGTACGCCTGGGGCCAGGCGGTGCGGCTGGCGACCCTGACCGCCGTGCTGGCCCACGCCGTCATGGCCACCGGCGGCATCGTCGGCACCCTGTGGCTCTCCGGAAACATCGCCTGGCTGCCGGCCGTCCCGCCCGACCTGGCGTTCACCCCGCCGTCGAGCACCTGGCACGCGGCGTGGGGCCTCGCTGGCTACGCCTGGTTGCCGGCGTACGTCGCACTCGTCCTGGGACACCGGCGGGTGGCCCAGGCGGTCGCGCTGGTCGCCGTCGTCCCGCCCACGGTCACCGTCGCCGTGGCCCAGGCCACCGGCTCGGCGCCGCTGACCGTGTCGCCCTGGGCGAACCGGCTCGTCGACGTCGTCCTGCTCCTGGCCATGGCGGCGTTCGCCCACGGCAGCGCCCCGGTGCCGCGCCGCCCCTGGCTGCTCGCGCTGCCGGTCGGCATCCTCCTCGTCCCCGTACCGCTGGTCGCCCTCCAGGCGGCCCGACCGGAACTGCGCCTGCTCGACTGGCCGGGCCTCTGCTGCCTCCTGGTCGCCGTCGCGATGCTGGTCCACCCGGCCGTGCGCCCCGGCCGGTCGGCACGGCTCCCGTGGTCACTGGCGTTCACCCTGCTCGCCGCGACCACGCTCGCCCTGCGCCTGGTGACCCTGCCCGACCACGGCGGCCAGGCAGAGCGCACCGCGCTGTTTGTTCTCGCCGGGGCGCAGGTCGCCGTCGTCCTGGCGGTGGGAGTGCCGGTCGCCCGGCGGGCGGCCCGAGCGCTGCGCGGACTTCCCGCGACCCCCGCTGACACCCTGGGGCCCACCACACCGATCGGATGACGACCGGACCTCGGCACACCCCCGACTCCACGTCGGAGGGGCCGCCGAGGTCCGGTTGCCGGCGTCCGATCAGGGACGGGGCCAGACGTTGCAGATCCGGAACTCGAAGTGGTGGGTGAACCCGTGCTGCTTGAAGTAGTCGTACTCCGTGCTGCCGGGCTGCGCCCAGACCCAGACCGCGTCCGCGCCGTGGAAGAGCGCGTGCAGCGGGACGGTGCCGGGCGGGGCGTCCGCGAAGCAGGCGAAGGCCTGCCCCTCCATCACCCAGCTCTGTTGCGCCTGCGGGTTGTCCGAGTAGTAGTAGCCACCCGCTTCTCCGCAGCCGCTGACACAGCGCGACTGGTAGATGGTCTTCAACCCGGGCACCGTCGCCCCCGGCGGGTAGACCTGGCCGATGGTGGACTGCTGGCTCCAGCCGCCGGGGCCGCCGCCGCCCGGGGAGAGGAAGTTGGCCCGCTTCGGCGCCGGCGCCTTGAACCGGTGCAGCGGCACCGCCCCGGTCGACTCGTAGGTGATGGTCACCGCCGAGTTCGCCGGCAGCGCGGCCCCGGCTGCCGGGTCCTGGGCCTGCACCTGGTTGACCGTGAGGGTGACCGCGTTGTCGTTGCGGTTGCAGGCCAACTGCACCGACTGGAGCGTGGCGCAGGCCTGGTCGGGACTCATCCCGACCAGGTTCGGCACGGCCGGGTGAGCGTAGTGGTCCAGCACCACGTTCGAGCCCGGGTCCGCGCCCGCGCCGGGGGCGGGGTTCTGCGCGACCACCATGTACGCGGGAGTGCCGGGGCCGAGGTCGCGGGGCACACAGTTCAGTCCCACCGGGCACGCCGTGTCGTGTCGCTGCCCGACGAAGTTGCCGACCGCGATCTGCGCCGGATAGGTGATCTCCACCGGGGCGTTGGTGTCCGCCGCGCTCTCCGGCGCCGGGCTCTGCCCGGTCACCACCCGCACCTTGCTGCCGTCGACGGCGAGCCCGGCGACCCGCTCCACACACGTCAACCGGGCGGCGATCAGAGCCTGGCACGCCTCGCCGGCGGGAAGTCCGGCCACCCGGGGCACCCGGGTCGGGCCGCGGTAGACCACGGTCACCGGGCGGCCCTCGCTGAGCCGTGAACCGGCCGGCGGGTTCGTGCTGAGCACCTTGTCGGTCTCGCCCTCGCCGTCCGGCTGGGCCACCGGCACGCAGCGCAGCTTCGGTTCCAGCCGGGCGCAGGCCGCCGCCCGGTCCAACCCCACGAGATCGGGGACGGTCAGCAACTCCGGCGCGCGGGGCGGCGGGACGGGCCGGGGCGTCCTGGGCGGCGGCGGAGGGGTGGCCGACCGGCTCGGCTTCGGCTTCTTCGGATCGTCCCCCCGACCGGTGATGTCGATCTCGTTGGAGCGGCCGTTGGTGTCGAAGGAGACCACGATGCCGGTGCCGTGCGGGTCGTTGATCCACACCCGGTTGTCCCGGACGCTCACCTCGAAGGTGGCCGAGGTGCCCGGCACGGTGGTGTAGGTGGCCACCCGCATCTCGGCCACCGGGACCACCAGCACGTGCCGGGTGGTGAAGTCCGGTACGTACACCCGTCCGTTGAGGACGACCGGAGGGCCGAACTGGTGACCGGCCCGGTCCGGCAGCGTCATGCGCTTCACCTCGCCGCTGCCGAAGTCGGCGATCACCAGTTCACCGCTGTTCGGCACCACCACAGCCAGGTGGCTCGGAGCGCCGGGGGCGGAGGAGACGCCGTACCGGGCGTCGAGGTCGAGTTGGCGACGCAGCCCGTCCGGCCCGTAGAGGCTCGCCTGTCCGGTCTCCGGCCGGTAGAGCACCGGCGCGCCGCTGACCAGGGTCAGGCCGACCTGCTCACCGCTGCCGGTGACCCGCTGCTTACCGGTGACCGTACCGCCGCTGATCTGCACCAGCTCGCCGCTCTCCGGCGCGTACGCCCAGGCGGTGCCGTTGCCGTCGACGACCGCCTTGGTGACGCGCGGGGCCGGCACCGGCGCACCCGGGCCGTCCTTGCGTTCGAGCTTGTTGAGGGTGCCCTGCTCGGCGTCGACCAGGTAGGTCGACCCACCGCCGGTGACCACGGCGAGCTTGCCCTTGGAGTCCGGCCGCCGCTGCACCGGCTCCGGCTCCAGCGACTCGGTGGGCAGGCGGGTGACCACACCGGTCTCGTTGTTGACCACGTAGACCAGCTCCGGTCCGACCTGGACCACCTCCAGGGTCTGCTTCCCGGTGGCGAGCTGCTTGGCGGTCCGCGCGTCGACGTCCCGGTTGTCCGCGTTGACGTGCACCACCCGGGACGACTTCTGCAGGTACGCCCCGCCGTCGTCGAAGGCCGCCCGGGAGGACCGGTAACCGGTGCCGAAGGCGAACGCGGTCGCCGCGACGGCCACGGCGGTCACCAGCAGGATCCGGTTGAGCCGGGTCCCGGTGAGGGCCTTCCGGCTGGGCCGTACGGCGGCCAGTCGGCGCAGCACGCGCGGACCACGTCGCTGCGGAGTGGATGCTCCAGCGGAGCCGGACATGGGAATCCTCCAGGGAACGCGGTGGGCCGCGGTGCGCGGGGCGGCATCGGCGCGATGAGGCGGCAGTGTCCGAGAATAGGCGAGGACCGCTGGGGCCGGCGGGTCCGACGGATGGGGAAGGATCCCCAGCAGTCGCGGGAAGGAGCGCGGGACCGGTGACAGGGATGCGGATCGAGGCGGCCGATCACACAGTGGAACCCGACCCGGACCAGCGGGTGACCTTCGGCCGGATCCGGGAGTGCACCATCTGCCTGGACCCGACCGACACCGGCATCTCCCGGATCGCCGGCACGGTGGCCCGGGAGGGCGACACCTGGTGGCTGACGAACAGCTCCACCACCCGTCCCCTCTCCGTCGTGGACGACCTGGGCTTCCGGTCGGTGCTGGCACCCGGCCGGCGGATCGCCGTGGAGAGTCCGACCAAGGTGCTGGTGGACGGCACGCACGGCCAGCACGGGCTGACCCTGCTGCCACCGGCGGTCCCGACGCCGGCCGGCGAGGTACCGCCCGAGGACGTGGCGGAGGCCACCGCGGTCGGCGCCGAGGTGATGATCAGCGTGGCGGACCGGCTGGCCATGGTGGCGCTCTTCGCCGGGTATCTGGAGGAGTTGCCCCGCTACGACCCCTACCCGAAGAGCTACGCGGCGGCGGCGGCCCGGCTCGGCTGGCCCCGCAGCACGCTGGTCAAGCGCATCGAGTACCTGCGGACCCGGCTGCACGCCGCCGGGGTGCCGAACATGACCGGCTTCAGCGCGCTCACCAACCTCGCCGAGTATGCGATCAGCCGTGGCCTGGTGACCCGGGAGGATCTCGCCCTGCTCCGTCGCTGACCGGCGCCCGCTCCGCTGCCCGGTCGGGGCGCCCGGTCCGGCCGGGAGTTGGGGAGCCTTTCCGATTTCGCCGGCCGGTGCCGCTGCCTAGCGTGGTCGACGACGCCGACCAGCGAAGGAGATCCGATGTCGGTCATCGGTGGCGAGATCAGCCAACTGCACTCCCTGAACACCAACTTCAACCGGCAGAGCTCGGCGGTGGACAGCCTGCTGCGCGAGCTGCGTACCGAACTGGCCAACACCTACTGGCGCGGCGGTGCGGCCGAGCGGTTCCGGACCTCCTGGAGCAGCGAGTACGAGCCGGCGCTGACCCGTCTCTCCGCCGCCCTCCAGGACGCGGCCCTGGAGGTGCGGCGTCGCGCGGACGCACTGGAGCAGGCCGGCGGCTGACCGGTCGGGGGTCGGTGCGGATCGGGGTTCGGGAGGCCGGGATGGAACGGGAAATTCGGATCGCGGTGGGGGGACGGGAGGTCCCGGTGGTGGTGCGGGCCGGTGCCCGGGCCACCGTGGCGGACCTCGTCGCAGCGATCGACCGGGTGCTGCCGGACGCCGGTCCGGGGCCGGTCGCCCCGGTCCGGCTCTGGCTCCGGGGGCGACCGTTGTCCCGTACCGCCCGGCTGGCCGAGCTGCCGCTGCCCGCCGGCAGCCGGATCGAGGTGGCCACCCGCCCGGGGGACGCCGGCCCCGAAACGGTCGGCGCGGTCGAGGTGGCCGTCGTCGGTGGGGCCGGTGGGGTGGCGGCCACCTCGTTCCGGTCCGGCTCGGACCTCACCGTCGGACGGTCGCCCGAGGCCGACCTCGTCCTGGCCGATCCCGAGGTCAGCCGGGTCCACGCCCGTCTGACCACCGGAGCGGACGGTGCCGCGGAACTGACCGACGCCGGTTCGCGCAACGGTACGGCCTGGCGGGGCGTCCGGCTGGACGCGCCGACCCCGGTCGCGCCGGGGGACGTCTTCGGCGTCGGCGAGACGGTGCTGACGCTGCGGCCGGTGGACCCGGCCGACGCCCCGGTCGAGCCGGTCGACGCGACCGGCACCATCCAGTACAACCGGCCGCCGCGGATCGCCGTCCGCGTCGACACGCCCCGGCTCACCGTGCCCCGCCGCCCCGAACCGCCGCGCACCGTACGGTTCCCGCTGCTGGCGATCCTGCTGCCGGTGCTGCTGGCCGGGGTGGCGTACGCGATCTTCCCGAACGCCGGTTACCTGCTGCTCTTCATGGCGCTCTCGCCCCTGCTGCTGCTGGCCAACGTCTTCTCCGACCGGCGCGGCGGTCGGAAGGAGTACCGCCAGGCGCTGGCCGACTACGAGCGGCAACGCACCGAGCTGACGGAGCGCCTGGACCGCCTCGCCGAGGAACAGGGACGGACCCGGCGGGAGGAGCTGCCCGACCCGGGACGCCTGCTGCGGACCGCCACCGGACCCACCCGACGGCTCTTCGAACGCCGTCCGACGGACGTCGACTTCCTGCGGCTGCGGGTCGGGCTCGCGTCGACGCTCGTGGAGGCGACCCTGACCGGTCCGGGCGCCGAACTCGATCCGACCGCCGAGCCCCTGGCGCTGCCGGCGGTGGCGCAGAGCCCGGTCGCGGTCGACCTGACCGTCGCCGGGGTGCTCGGACTGGCCGGTCCCCGGCCCGGGCTGCTGGCCACCACCCGCGCGGTCCTGGCCCAGCTGGCCACCCTGCACGCCCCGCACGACGTCGGGATCGTCCTGCTCACCGGTGGCGACGAGGCCGACGACTGGGCCTGGCTGAGCTGGCTGCCACACACCCTGCCGCACACCGCCGACCTGGAGTGCGACCGGATGGTCGCCACCGACGCCGAGCAGGCCCGGGCCCGGCTGGCCGGGCTGCGCCGCATCGTCGACCAGCGCCGGGCCGAACGGGCCGCCACGCTGCGGGCCGGTGCGCCGGCCGGGCGGCGGCTGGTCCTGGTGGCCGACGGGGCCCGCCGGCTGCGCGGCCTGCCCGGCCTGGCCGAGCTGCTCGCCGACGGCCCCGAGGTGGGGGTCTACGCGATCTGCCTGGACGCGCTGGAGACCGAGCTGCCCGGCGAGTGCCGGGCCACCGTGGTGGTGAACAGCGGCTCGGGCACCCGGGCGGTGGTACGTCGACCGGAGCACCCCGATGTGGACGGGGTGCTGCTGGACCGCCTCGACGCGGGCGGCGCGGCCCGGGTGGGGTACGCGTTGGCCCCGCTGCGGGTGCTCGGGGAGCGCTGGGGTGAGGGCGGCGGCGTACCGGAGACGGTGCGGCTGCTGGAGTTGGCCGGCCTGGGCCGGACCCCGGGGCCGGCGCAGATCCGGCAGCGCTGGGCCGCCGAGCCGGCCGGACGCTCCACCCGGCTGCTGCTCGGCGTCGGACCGGACGGACCGATCACCGTCGACCTGCGCCGGGACGGCCCGCACGCGCTGATCGCCGGCACCAGCGGCGCGGGCAAGTCGGAGCTGTTGCAGACCCTGGTCACCGGCCTGGCGCTCGGCAACACCCCGGACGCGCTCTCCCTGGTGCTGGTCGACTACAAGGGCGGCAGCGCGTTCGCCGAGTGCGCCCAGCTACCGCACTGCGTCGGGATGGTCACCGACCTGGACGGGCACCTGGTCAACCGGGCCCTGGCGGCGCTGCGGGCCGAGCTGCGCCGCCGGGAGGCCCTGCTCGCCGAGGCGGCGGCGAAGGACATCGAGGACTACTGGGCGATCACCGGCGGGCGGCTGCCCCGGCTGGTCATCGTGATCGACGAGTTCGCCTCGCTGGTGGAGGAGGTGCCCGAGTTCGTCAGCGGGGTGGTCGGCATCGGCATGCGGGGGCGCAGCCTCGGCGTGCACGTGGTGATGGCCACCCAACGACCGGCCGGCTCGGTCAACGCCGAACTGCGCGCCAACCTCAACCTGCGGATCTGCCTGCGGGTCACCAGCACGGCCGACAGCGCCGACGTGGTGGACGTACCGGACGCCGCCCGGCTCTCCCGGCACCAGCCCGGTCGGGCGTACCTGCGGGCCGGGCACAGCGACCTGACCCTGGTGCAGACCGCCCGGATCGGCTGGCCCCGGGCGGCGGCCACGGCGGAGCCGACGAGCGTGACCCTGCGCCCCCGCCGGGTCCGGGACCTGGGGCGTGGCCCCGTCCCGGCCGCCGAACCGCCGGCCGTCCCACCCGGCCCGGCCCCGGCCGACGGCGCGACGCCGGCGGCGGGGTCACCGGTGCCCGGCGCGACCGTCCCGGACCAGGTGGAGACCGACCTGACCGTCCTGGTCGCGGCGATCCGGGAGGCGGCCGAGGCGGCCGGCATCCGGACGCCGGACAGCCCCTGGCTGCCACCCCTGCCCGAGCTGGTGGTCGACGCCGAGCTGCCCGGTGGCACCGGCGGCGGAGCGTTGGCCGCGCCGATCGGACTCGCCGACCACCCCGAGCAGCAGGCGCAGCGCCCGTACCTGCTCGACCTGGAGCGCACCGGGCCGGTGCTGGTCGCCGGGATGGCCCGCAGCGGCCGGTCCACCCTGCTGCGTTCCCTCGTGGTCGGGCTGACCCGGCGGACCGGCCCGGCCGACCTGCACCTCTACCTGCTCGACCAGGGCAACCGGGCGTTGGCGCCGCTGTCCGGGCTGCCGCACTGCGGCGCGTACGTCGACGGTGACGACAGCGACCGCACCACCCGGGTGCTCACCCTGCTGGACGCCGAGATCGGCCGTCGGCAGCGGCTGTTGGCCAGCGGCGGGTACGCGGCCCTGGCCGAGCAGCGGGCCGCCGTCGCCGACACCGAGGCCCTGCCGTACCTGGTGCTGGTCCTCGACCGGTACGAGACGTTCGTGGCCCGGTACGGCGAGACCGACGGCGGACGGCTGGTGGACCTGCTCGACTCCCTGCTGCGCCGGGGACCGGCGGTGGGCGTGGTGACCGTGCTCGCCACCGACCGCTCCGGGTTCACCCACCGCCTCGCCGGAGCGGTGGCCACCCGGCTGATCCTGGCCCACGCCGACCCGGACGACCTGTCCGCGTACGGCATCAACCCGCGCGAGGCCCCCCGGACGATGCCACCGGGACGGGCGATCGGCCTGCCCGGGAACACGATGTTCCAGGTGGCGCTCCTCGACCCCGACCCGGACGGCACGGTGCAGGCGGCCGCGGTGCAGCGGCACGTCGCCGCCACCCGCTCCCGCTGGGACGGGCTGCCGGCGGAGCTGCTGCCGCAGCGGGTCGACCCGCTGCCGGTGGCCATCACCGCCGCCGAGGCCGACGCGCTGCGCCGGGGCCCGCTGCCGACCCGACCCACCGTGGGCACGGTCGGCGTGGGCGGGGACCACCTCGGACCGGTCGACGTGGACCTCGCCGCACTCGGGCACACCTTCCTGGTCGCCGGGGCCCCCGGCACCGGACGCAGTGGCGCGCTCCTGGCGCTGGCCGACTCGCTGCTGCGCCGGCCGGAGGCGCTGCCGGTGGTGGCGCTCTGTCCCCGTCCGTCGCCGGTACAGGAGCTGGCCGGCCGACCCGGGGTAGCGGCCGTCCTGACCGGACCGCGGGCCGACGCCGAGCTGGCCGCCGTGCTGGCCGACCTGGCCGGTCCGGTCACCGTGCTGGTCGACGACGCCGAACTGCTCGCCGACGGGTCGGCCGCGCACCTGCTGGAGGACCTGGCCCGGCAGGCCCGGGACACCGGCAACCTGCTGCTAGCCGCCGGCACCACCGACGACCTGGTGCAACTGCGCTACCGGGGCTGGCTGGCCCGGATGTGCCGGGCCCAGGCCGGCCTGCTGCTCAACCCGGTGTCCCACGTCGACGGCGACCTGTTCGAGGTCAAGCTGCCCCGCTCGACCTGCGGCGCCTGGCCGCCCGGTCGGGGGCTGCTGATGCTGCGCCGACGGGCCAGTCAACTCCAGATCCCCCTGCCCGAGCTGGCGGTACGTGGATGAGTGGCCCGACCCCGGGAGCGGACGGCTATGGTACGACCACGGTGGCGCTCGCGACGGATGGTCCGACGCCCCCGCACCGGTCCGACCACACCCCTGTAACCGTGGAGATCATGACCACCCCGGACGTAGACCCGGCGGGGCAACCCACGCTGCCGCCGACCATGCCTCCCGCCGCGCCGACCCCGCCGGCCGAGCAGGCTGTCGCGCTCGGCAGCCGCTACGTGATGGAGCGCCCGATCGGGGAGGGCGCCCACGGTCGGGTGTGGCGCGGCCGACGCCTGGCTGACGACGCCCCGGTGGCGATCAAGACCCTGCGTGAGGAGTACGCGGCGGACCCGGCGGCGGTGGCCCGCTTCCTGCGCGAACGCAACGCGCTCCGGGCGCTGCGGCACCCGCACCTGGTGCCGGTCCACGACCTCGTGGTCGAGGGGGACACCCTGGCGATCGTGATGGACCTGGTCACCGGGGAGAACCTGCGGGTCGCCGCCAGCCGGGGCGCCTTCGACCGGGACCGGGCGGTCACCGTGCTCGCCCAGGTCGCGGGCGCGTTGGCCGAGGTGCACGCGGCCGGGATCGTGCACCGGGACGTCAAGCCGGAGAACGTCCTGGTCACCTGGCGCGGTGGCGAACCCTGGTCCCGGCTCACCGACTTCGGCGTGGCGCAGGTCGCCGACGGGCAGACGCTGACCCAGCACGGCTACACGGTCGGCACGCCCGCCTACCTCGCTCCCGAGCTGGCCCTGGGCCGTACCGCCACGGCGGCGGTCGACGTCTACGCCCTCGGGGTGCTCGGCTACGAACTGCTGGCCGGCCGTCGGCCGTTCGACGCCGAGCATCCCTTGGGGCTGCTGCGGGCCCACATCGAGGACGAGCCGGTCCGCCCGGACGGGCTGGCCGAGCCGCTGTGGCAGCTGGTGCGGGAATGCCTGGCCAAGCGCCCGGAGGAGCGGCCGGACCCGGTCCGGCTCGCCGAACGGCTGTCCGACCTGGGTGGACCGGCCGGCACGCTACCGGTCGACGCCCCACCGCCGTTGCCGCCTGCGCGGCAGGCCGCCGAGGCGGATCAACCGGCGTGGCGCTTCGAGCCGACCCCGGTCGGTGGGGTGGAGAGACCGGATCCGGCGGACCTGCGCCTCGACTCCACCGCCGGGGCCGCCCCGGCCGGCCGGACCGGCACGGACGCACCGGCGGCCGTGACGCCGTCGACCGGGGCTGCGCCCGCCGGACCGGCGTCGACCGGAACCGCCCGCACCGGACCGGCGTCGGGAGCCGCCCGTACCGGGCCGGCGTCGACCGGGGCGGCCCGGTCGGGCGGCGCGGTGGAGGCGCTGCCCACCACCGGCGCGACCGTGCCGGTCCCCGAGCCGGCGAAACCCGAGCCGGCGAAACGCCGCCGCTGGCTGGTCCCGGCCGCCGGGCTGGCCGTACTGACCCTGGTCAGCGCGGGCGTGGGCGTGTGGTGGGGACGACCGGACGACACCGCCCGACCGGACACCACGGCCGCCACCCCCACCGCCCCGACCGGTCCCACCGCCCAGCTGTATCCGCTGCCGGTCACCGCGAGCAGCCCGCGCGCCGGCACGGTGCGCCTGGACTTCGGGGACCAGTCCAAGCTGCCGGGCTTCGACTCGTACGTGATCTGGCGGGACGACACGAAGATCGGTCAGGTCGGTGCGGCCGAGAAGGTGCCGCCGTACCTGATCCCCGGCGTCGACCGCCGGACCCGGCACTGCTACCGGGTCTGGGCCCTGGTGGTCACCGACCGGCCCCCACCGGCCCCGGCCGAACCGGTCTGCCTGACCGCCGACGGCAGGCAGTCGGCCAAGGATCCGAGCTGACCCACCGGCCGCACCGGCGGACCCGCCCCTCATCCGGCGACCCGCGTCACCCGCCGTACCCGGTCGTCCCACCGACTCCCAGAGCGAGGATCGCGTGAACACCAGCAACACCGAGGCCGGCCACGACCCCGCCGCCTACTTCGCGGGCCGGTACGAGGCGGTCCGGGCCAACGTCACCCGGGCGCTGTCCGGGAAGCCGGAGGCGGTACGTCTCGCCCTGACCTGCTTCTTCGCCGGCGGTCACCTGCTGGTCGAGGACGTGCCGGGGGTGGGCAAGACCACCCTGGCCAAGGCCATCGCCGCCTCGGTGGACGCCAGTTGGCACCGCATCCAGTTCACCCCGGACCTGCTGCCCTCGGACATCACCGGCACCACCGTGTACGACCAGCGCACCGGCACCTTCGAGTTCCGGCCCGGCCCGGCCTTCGCCCACCTGGTGCTCGCCGACGAGATCAACCGGGCGTCGCCGAAGACCCAGTCGGCGTTGCTGGAGGTGATGGCGGAGCGGCAGGTCACCGTGGACGGTCGCAGCTATCCGGTGCCGGCACCGTTCCTGGTCGTCGCCACCCAGAACCCGGTCGACCTGGCCGGCACCTACCGGTTGCCGGAGGCGCAGCTCGACCGCTTCCTGCTGCGCATCTCCGTCGGCTACCCGGACGTGGCGGCCGAACGGGACATCCTGGTCGGCCGGTCCCGGGACGGCGGGACCCCGGAACTCTCCCCGGTGGCCAGCGTCGAGCAGGTGCGCTGGATGATCGAGTACGTCAGCCGGGTGCACGTGGCGGACGCGGTGGCCGAGTACGTCGCCCGCATCGCCGAGGCGACCCGCCGGGACCCGCGCCTGCGGCTCGGCGCCAGCCCCCGGGGCAGTCTGGCCCTGGTCCGGGCCGCCCAGTCGTGGGCGGCCGGGCAGGGGCGCGGCTATGTCGTACCCGACGACGTGAAGGCGGTCGCCGAGCCGGCCCTCGGGCACCGGCTGCTGCTCGCCTCCGCCACCGAGATCGAGGGCGGTTCCGCCGACGACGTGCTGCGCGACGTGCTGGGCACGGTGCCCGTCCCGCTGGCGGCCCGGGTCTGATGCGTCGCCTGTGCCGAAGCACCGGGCTGACCGGCACCGGCCTGGCGGTGGCCCTGGGCTCGATCGTGCTGCTCGCCGCCGGTGCGTTCGGCGGCTACCCCACGCTGGGCGGGCTCGGTGCCACCGGGGTCGCGGTGGTGCTCGTCGCCGCGATCCTGGTCCGGATGCCGGCCCGGGTCCGGGTGACCCGTACCGTCGCCCCGCACCGGGTGACCGTCGGTGACCAGGTAACCGGCTGGCTGGAGGTGGTCAACGCCGGACGCCTGCGGACCGGACGGTTCGAGGCGGTCGACGGGCTGACCGCGCTGGGCGGCCGTCCCGCGTCCGGCCCGGCCACCAGCGCCGTCGACGCGACCCCCGCCGGGCGGACCGCCTCCGCGCGGCGGCGACGCGACCGGGACGACCACGGCGGCGGGCTGCGGATCGTGGTGCCCCCGCTGTCGCCGGGTGGGACGACCCGCCTCAGCTACCCGGTGCCGACCGCCGACCGGGGCGTGCTGCGACTCGGGCCGGTACGGCTGCACCGCCGTGACCCGCTGCGGCTGGCTCTGCGTACGCAGACCCTGGCCGCACCGGACCAGGTCTGGGTACGGCCCCGGGCGCATCCGGTCCGTCCGCTGCCGATCGGCCCGGTCCTCGACTTCGAGGGGCGGCTCACCGACCGGGTGCTCCGGGGCTCGATGGCCTTCGCCGCGTTGCGCGAGTACCGGCCGGGCGACGATCCCCGGCAGATCCACTGGCGTTCCACCGCGCGGGCGGGTGAGCTGATCGTCCAGGACCGGGTGGACACCACCGAACCGAGCGCCGCGGTGCTGCTGGACACCCGGGCCACCGTGCTCGACCGGGAACTGTTCGAGGAGGCGGTGGAGTTGACCGCCTCGGTGGTGGTCTCCACCAGCCGCTCCGGTCAGGCGGTCGACCTCGCGGTGCTCGGCGAGGACGTCGCGGAGCTGGCCCGGCTCGGTGCCCGTGGTCCGCTGGACCGGCTGGCCGCGGCCAGCCGTACCGACGACGGTGATCCGACCGAGCTGTTGGCGATGGTCGCCCGCGCCCCGGCCGGCGGCGGGCTGGTGGTGGTCAGCGGCGCGGATCCGGCGCTGGCGCCCGCGCTGACCGGGCAGACCCGCCGGTTCGGCGGGATCGTGCTGGTGCAACTCGTCGGGGACGGGTCGGCGCAGCCCGCCGCCGGTGCCCCGGACGGTCCGGTTCCACCCCGGCCGGCCGTCGGAGTCCCGCAGCCGGCCGGTACGTCGGTCAGCGTCCAGGGCGGTCTGGTGGTGATCCGCGCCGACCGGGCCCGGACCGCGGCGACCGCGTACAGCAGCCTCGCGGGAGGCCGACGGTGAGCCGATGGCTCCTGACCAGGGCGGCGCTCGCCGGCCTGCTCGGGCTGGCGCCGGTGGTCGCGTTCGCGGGACTCTTCGGCCGCACCGCTGACGAGGCCCTGGCCGACCCCGGATACCTGCTGCCGACCGCCGGCGCAGCCCTGTTGCCGGCGCTGGCCGGAATGCTGTTCGCCGCGACGACCCGGGTTCCGCCGGTCACCCGGCTCACCGTGGAGCTGACGGTGCTCGTCGCCTACGTCGGGCTGGTCAGTCCGGCCCGGGTCACCGACGGGCCGTACCGGCTGCTCACCTCCGTGCCCCCGGTCGACCCGGGCGGACCGGAACTGGCCCTGGTCGCGGTCCTCGCCGGCTTGGCCGGTATCGGCGCGGTGGAACCGTCGCTGCGTCGTGCCGCCGTGCCCTGGGCGTTCCCGGCACCGCTGCTGGCGATGACCGCCGGCCTGCTGCTGACCACGCCGACCGGGGTTCCGGGCTGGCTGGCACCGGCGGTGGCCGCGATCGCCCTGGCGATGTTCGCCACCGCCGCCGCCGGACACCGGAACCCGGACGCCGACCCCGACCGGAAGGCCCAGTCCGCCGGGCTCGACGGGCGCGGCCAGGCCGCCGGTCCCGGCCGTGGAGCCGCGCGGGCCGGGGCCGGCGGCCTGGCCGGCCGGCTGGTCGGCCTGCCCGGGCTCGTCCTGGTGCTGGCCGCCGGGGCGGCGGCCAGCCTGCTCGGGCCGGCCCTGGTCACCGTGGCCGGTGAGCGGACCCCGGCCGATCCCCGGGACCTGGTCGCGCAGCCCGTGCGCCCGCGCACCGGCAGCAGCCCGCTGGCCCAGTTCCCGGCGCTGCGCACCGGAAAACTCGGCCTGCGACTGACCGTCACCGGCGACGGGACGCCCGACCGGTTGCGGTACGCCACCCTGGACCGCTTCGACGGCACCTACTGGACCAGCGCGGCCACCTACTGGCGGGCCGGACGTCAGCTGCCCGCCCCGACCGGTCCGGCGGAGCTGGTCACCCAGCAGATCCGGATCGACCAGCGCGGCCCGCTCGAATGGCTGGTCAGCGCCGGGCGGCCGGTAGAGGTGTCGCTCGGCGGACTCGGGGTGGACCGGACCACCGGGGACGTGATCTTCCCGGAGAACCGGCCGGCCCCGGACGGGTACACCGTGCGGAGCGCCGTACCCCGCTTCACCGTGGCGGACCTGCCGGCCGACCCGCCGGCCGTGCTCCCGCCGGGATCTGTGCCGGCCGGGTCGGTGCCGGCCGGACTGCTCGCCGAGGCCACCTCGATCACCGGGGCCGGCTCGGGTTACCCCGCCCTGCGCCGGCTCGCCGACCACTTCGCCCGCAACGGCGACTACCGGCTGGACACCTCGCCCCGCCCGCCGGCCGGGCACGGGCTCTACCAGATCGACCGGTTGCTGGAGACCCGCAACGGCACCGCCGAGCAGTACGCGTCGGCGTTCGCCGTGCTGGCCCGGGCGCTCGGCTACGACGCCCGGGTGGTGGTGGGGTTCCGCACCCGGACCGGCCCCGGCGACAGTCGCGTGGTCACCGGCCGGGATGTGGACGCCTGGGCGGAGGTGCGCTTCACCAACGCCGGTTGGGTGCCGTTCCACCCGACCCCCGGCCAGTCCGGGGACCGCCGTCCGGACCAGCCCGATCCGCCACCGAGCAGCGCACCCGAGCCGGCCCGTACGCCGAGCGCGCCGAACCCCGCCAGCTCCACCGGCTCGTCCGCCCCACCGGGTGCCGCCGCAGACGCCGGACGGCCGGCGTCCGGTCCACCCTGGCCGGCCGTGGCGCTGCTCGCCGTACTGGGACTGTTCGTGCTGGTGGGTGTGCCGCCGACGGCCAAGCGGGCGGTGCGGGCCAGGCGACGCCGTCTCGACGATCCCGGCCGCCGGCTGCTCGCCGCCTGGCGGGACACGCTGGAACGCTGTGCCGAGACGGGAGTCACCGTCTCCCCGGCCGGTACGACCGGCGAGGCGCTGGCGACGCTGACCGGCCGGGTCCCGGCGGCCGACGGACCGGCGCGGGCACTGGTGGCGCTGGTCGACGCGGCGGCCTACGGCCCGGCGCGGGTGACGATCGCCGAGGCCGACCGGGCCTGGGCCCTGGCCGACACGGTACGGCGACACCTCGCCACAGCGTCGTCCCGGCGGCAGCGGATCGCCGCCGCGCTGCGGGTTCCGCCGAGGACCCCGGTGGCCGGCACCGGGCGGTGACGCTGGGGAACACTTCCCATTTCCCGTCGCCCGGCGCGGACCTAGCGTGTCGTTCATGAGCTTGGGATCGATTGGGGCCAACCCCGCCGGGCTGCGTGCGGTGAGCACCGCGGTCAGCACGGCGGCGGCCGGACTGCCCCGGACCTGCCCCGTCACGGCGTCGGTGGGTGATCCGGCGGCGGACGCTGCGCTGGCCGACTTCACCCGCCGATGGAGCGCCCAGTTCGAACGGTTGCAGGACGCCGCGAGCGTCATCGCCCGCCAGGCGAACATGACCGCCGTGGCGTTCGCCCTGGCCGGGGAGTGACCATGACGACCGACACCGCCGACCCGGACGCCCTGCGCCGGGCGGCCCGGGACAACGGGGCCCGCGCCGGTGCCCTCGACCACTCGGTGCGTACCGTGCGGCGGGCCAGCGCCAGCTTCGCCGGCACGGGTACCGCCGGTGCCGCCCAGGTGCTGGTCGGCCCGGCCGGTGCCCGGTTCCACGGTGCCCTCGGCGCGTTGGACGCCGCGCTCGCCGCGGCACGGGCCGCGCACGAGCGGGTGGCCCAGGCGCTCGGCACGGTCGCCGGACCGATCGAGGACGAGCAGCGGGCCCGGAAGGTGCTGGACCGTGCCGAGACCCGGTTGGACGAGGCCCGTCGGCAACTGGGCGCCGAGCAGATCGGGTTCGGCGCGGCGGCCAAGCGTGCCTCGGCCGACCGTGCCGCCGGGCTGGAGGTTCCCGCCCCGGACATGTCCGGGGTGCTCCGGGCCCAGCGTGAGGTGGAGGAGGCTGAGCGGGCGCACCGCCGGGCCGCCGAACGGCACGAGGACGCGTTGCGGGACCGCAGGCGCGCCGTGCGGACGTTCGTCGCGGTGTGCCAGTCGGCCGCCGCGCTCGCGCCGGCCGTCCCGGGCGCGCCGGGCGCTCCCGGAGCGGTGAAGAACCACACGGTGTTCGGCCCCCGGCTCCTCGACGACCTGAAGACCCGCAGCCTGCCCAACAAGCGCCGGGGCACGGGTGGCCGCAACCTGACCGACGCGGAGCGGCGGCGGCTGGCCCGCAACGGCCTGAGCCCCCGGGAACCGCTCTTCTCCCTGCTGTACGGCTCCCGTACCTGGCAGGGCGCGTGGAAGAACTACGAGAAGGCCCTGTTGAAGGGACGCAACGGGAGCGTGGACGCGCAACTGCGCCTGCTGCACCGACTCGCCATGGCCGAGGGCGGCCTGGGCCGGGTCGGCAAGGACCGGTACGGCACCACCCTCAACGCGCGGGCCGAGGTGACCGCGTTCGACGCCCGGCTCAAGGCCAAGCTGCGGGCCGGCGGCTTCGGCGCGGAGGGCGAGTTGCGCGGCCGGGGCGGCGCGGACGCCAGCGGCGGGCTGGACCTGAACGCGGGACGCAGCGGTGGCCGGCTCCGGGCGGAGGCAGAGGCCTTCGCCGGACTCCGGGGCAGCGCCCGGGGCGAGGTGGACGTGCTCGGGGTGCGTCCCCGGGGTGTCGCGGAGGGGCAGATCGGCGTCGGCGCTTCGGCCGGCGTGGACGCGGGGATCGACGGCGGCAAGGTGAAGGTGCAGGCCAGCGTCGGTCTGGCGCTCGGCCTTGGCGGCAAGATCACGGTCGGCGGCGAGGTGGACGTACCGAAGATCGCCGGCCACATCGGAGACGGCGCCAAGGCGGTCGCCGACGTGGCCGGCAAGCTCAACCCGTTCTGAGAGAAGGAAGACTGATGACCGCCGTGGAGTGGCCGAACGCGATCTCCCCCGGGCTGTGGCCGTTCCGGCTGGACGCGCCGGAGCAGTGGAGCGCCGTCGAACCGACCGAGGGGCTGATCGCCTTCCTCGGCCCGCCGGCCGACGACTTCCGGGCCAACCTGGTGGTCTTCGGGCGGCGACTGCCCGAGGATCTCACCCTCGGCGAGGTGGCCGAGTTGGCACTGAGCGACGATGCGCCGCGACGGGTCGTCGACCCCGGCATCGACCAGCCGGCCGCCCCCGGTGGACTGCCGGTCGCGGTCCGCTCCAGCGAGACCGTGGTCGAGGGGCGCGAGGTGCGCCAGATCGCTGTGGTGACCGAGGCGCCGGACCGTTCGCCGTCCGGGCTGCGCAGTGTCTACACCATGCTCGGTACGTACCTGGCCGGACGCGCCGACCCGGACGAGTCGACCCTGACCTCGGTGATGGCCTCCTTCGAGTTGATCCACTAGCGCGGTGTCCTCTGACGTTCACCAGGTATCCGGTGGCGTGTTGTGGAACCTCGCGCGAGCCTCCCAACCAGTTGGTGGAGGGGCCAGGTGGAGGACGTGCCGCGCTCGACGGTGATACCGGCGAGCATGGCCTTGTCGGCCAGGATGCGCAGGAGCCGGCCCATCTGCCGCTGCCATAGCCGCAGGTCGTGCCGCCGACCGGCAGGCAGGTCGAGGTGGCCGAGGGTTCGTGGCTGCCTGAGGTGTAATCGGCTCGGCGTGTCGTGTATCTGAGCTGCCACAGCCACGAGCAACAACAGATGTCCGCTCACCCGCCGCCACCCCGACGCCGGGCCCCTCCCTTCGTAGTCGAGCGTGCCTACCGCATGGTCGCGCTGATGACAGCCGTCGCGACGACTCCGAACAGCAACGGGATCAAGCATCCGACGACTGCCGTTCCACGCACCGTCGTCCTCTCGAACAGCTTTGCTCTACGCGATCGACGCGCTTCATCCTCGACTGGCATCCCTGGCACGGCAGAACCGACCTGTCGGTCCAGTTGCTCGTCCACCAGCGCGGCGAGGTCCTCGATCCACTCCCAGAATGCGGGAGCCGTGTTCGGCAGCGCCCGACGGGCGATGAAGAAGACCCGGCCGTCGACGATCTCGACGTCGCAGTTCCCGACGAGTTCGACGAGCGTCTCCTGCACCGCGGGGGTGAGCAGCCTCCGGACGGCGTCGTCATCCTGCGGTGCGCAGTGAACCTGGAAATGCGCGTCGAACGAGCCGCCTATCACCAACGGCCGCTGCGACGGCGGCACCCTCCATGCGCAGGACGGGATATCTCGCGCGGCGGTCACCAGCGTCATCGGCGGCAACGCTGTCCGCACGGTGAACATGGCGTAGCAGGCCGTGTGCGGCATGCGCGTCCGTGCCGTCCATGTGTCGTAGGCGTAGTTCGCGACCTCGAACGGACGATCCGCAGTCGCGGTCACCAGATCACTCGCGACACGCGACGATCCGACGCGGAACAACGCCGCCGGTCGAACCGGATCCTTCTCGATGGCTGTGTAGGACATCCCATTCGCCTCGGTGAAGCGCCTCAGCCGGTACCAGCCGACCTCCGAGGCCCGACGCCCCCGGACGGCGCCCCGGATCTGCATCACGGCGAGCGGAGCCACCATGAGACCTGCGATCACCACCGTCGTGGCATCGGCACCGGGCGCCCCGAACATGAGCTGCACCATCAGCACGTACAGGGCGGCCAACACCCCCGCACCGACCACAAGTACGGCAGCCCGGAACATGATCCGACTTCCGGCCGCAGCCTCGCCGAAACGTCCACCTTCGTGACGTATCAGTTCGCGACCTTCCGCACGGGCGAGCGCAGGATCGACGGGGGCGCGGAGCGCGACGTCATCGAAGCGTGACGCCATCAGAGCACCTCCGCCACGGGTCCACGGCAAGATCCGTCGAGCTGCCTCAGCGGTCCGGCTGTCCTGACCCTCCTTCGACCAACGGCATCTGCACGGCGACCTGCCGCCCCGCCTGCTTGAAATCGCCGGTCCACGCGTCCGGCTTCGACTTCGCCAAAGTGGGGCACGAGTTGAGCGTCCCGGTCGGTGCCAACCGTTTGGTGAGCCATGTGAGTCCTATTCCACCTGGGGCATCAGCACTTCGAGCATGCCTGTGCGGCGCTAGTGCCGTGACCCACGAAGGGTCATCCGGGACACCGGGCATCTACCGGGGTGCCCCGAGCAGTCCGGACGGAACGCCCGGTGCCGCGACCGTCCGTCCGGTCGCGGCACCGCGTCGACGGGACTCAGGCCGGCTGCGCCCCGGGCCGCCCGTCCTCCAGGACGTAGGACGCGCCCCGGCGTACCGGCGATCCGGCGTCGAGGACGTCGTCGACGAACCAGAGGTCGGCGGTCCACTGTTCCGGCGTCACCGTGCAGGACAGGTAGCCGCGCTGACGCCCGTTGTAGTACCGGACCTGCGGGTTCTCCGGCAGCGCCGCCTCGAAGAGATCGTTGTTGCCCTTCTCGCTGGTGATCGAGCTGCCGAGGAACTCGGTGGCGACCACCGGCGACGTCGGATCCGCGTCCAGGGTGATGTCGTTGACCATGGCGGCGTGCACGTCGCCGCTGAGCACCACCGGGTTGCGCGGCCGGCGCTGGTGGAGGAAGCCGGTGATCCGGGACCGGGCGGCCGGGTAACCGTCCCACTTGTCGGTGTTGTAGAACTCGGCGTCCCCGGGTTCCATGTCGATCGCGGCGAAGTAGACCTGCTGGCCGATGACGTTCCAGCGGGCCGACGAGGCGGCCAGGCCCGCCAGGAGCCAGCGCTCCTGGTCCGGGCCGGTCATGGTGCGCGCGACGTCGTACGCCGAGGGCTTGAGGCGTTGGAAGGTCGGTCCGTCCTCCTGGGGGCTGCGGTACTGCCGGGTGTCCAGCAGGGTCAGCTGCGCCAGGTTGCCGTAGTCGAGCCGGCGGTACAACTGCATCGCCGGGCCCTGCGGCATGGAGGAGCGGCGCAGCGGCAGGTGCTCGTAGTACGCCTGGAACGCCGCCGCCCGGCGCGGCAGGTACACCTCCGGCGTGCTGTTGCCGTCCGCGCCGAGGTCACCGGCGGCGTTGTTGACGACCTCGTGGTCGTCGGGCACGCAGAGGAACGGCGCGGCGGCGTGTGCGGCCTGGAGGTCCGGGTCGAGCCGGTACTGCGCGTGCCGGATCCGGTACTCCTCCAGGGTGCGGATCACCTTGAACGGCGCGTGCCTGCGGTCCGGCCCGGCCTTCGGGTTGGCCGCCCCGGCCGCCTCGTAGATGTAGTCGCCGAGGTGCAGCACCAGGTCGTGGTCACCGGCGGCGAGGTGCCGGTAGGCGGCGTAGCGTCCGGCGGGAAGCGACTGGCAGGAGACCGCGGCGAGCGTCATGGACGTCACCGCGGCACCGGCGGCGGGGAAGGTGCGGGTCCGCCCGACGGGGCTGAGGTGCCGGCCGGCCCGGAACCGGTAGAAGTAGACCCGGTCCGGCAGCAGCCGGTCCACCTCGACGTGCACCGAGTGCGCCCAGCCCGGCTCCGCCCGTACGCTGCCGGCGCGCACCACGTCGGTGAACCGCTCGTCCGTGGCGACCTGCCAGTTCACCTGCACCGGCACCCCCGGCATGCCACCGTCCGGGTCCAGCGGCGAGGGTGCCAGCCGGGTCCACAGCACCACCCCGTCGGGCGACGGGTCGCCGGAGGCCACGCCCAGCGTGAACGGGTCCGCCGGCAGCGGCACGGCGAGCGCCGGCCCTGCGGTGACCTGCGGGGCGACGAGGGCGGTGGCGACGGCCGCGCCGCCCCACCTCAACACGGACCGTCGGGTGACAGACATGCGGCTCCCATCGGGTGATCTTTCGGGGACCTCGTCTGTCTAAGGGCCGCCGGTGACCATGTCCTGCCCCTGGGGATGAACGGCACGCGCTCAGCCGCTGAACAATCCCAGGTCACTTGATCGGCCGGCGGTGCCGGCCGGCTCGGAACGGAACGGTGTCCGCCCGGAACGCGTCGGACCGACCGTGGCTCCGGGAGGTCTTGTGCGGGTGCGGTCGTTCCTCCTCTGTCCGCTGTTGTCGGTGTCCCTCGTCGCGGTGGCCGGCTGCGCTGACGATGGCCCACCCCCGGTCCCGTACGCGACGACGTCTCTCCCGCCACTACGCGAGCTGCCCGCCGACGAGGCCCGACAGTACGAATTCCTGCCCTGGACGCTGGACTCGATCGACCCGAGCGGTACCGCCCTGACGGTGCGGGTACCCGGTGGGGCGTGTCGCCGGATCGAGGGCGCCACGGTGCGGACGACCTCCACGACCGTCGTCGTCACGGTGCTCGGCACGACCGGGGGAACGTGCGCGTCAGGAGGCGCGGCTGTCGCCGTGGTCAGGCTGCCGGAGCCGGTGGGCGACCGGCCGGTCGTGCCGCCCACTCCCTGACCACCGGGGCCGCACAGGCCGCCGGTCACCAGCGGGCGTCGCTGTGCCAATTGATGCCGACCCCCAGGTCAGAAGGCGTAGCGGATGGGGCAGTACGGAAGGCGGGCCGTGATCAGATCGGTCAGCGCGGCGACGTAGCGGCCCTTGTGCCCGGTGCGGTAGCGCACGTTCCAGCCGCCGGACTGCGAGCGTTTGGGCTGCTGGAGGTCCGGGCGCCAGAGCACCTCCTCGGCCTTCGGGTGCCAGCCCAGGTTGACCTCGTGCAGCCGGTCGTTGTGGGTGAGGAAGATGACCTCGGCGGCGAGCTGTGCCCTGGCCCGGGGGCCGATGCCGGCGTCGAGCTGGTCGAGCAGCTCCGCCCAGTCGTCGAGCCAGCCGTCGCGGACCACCACCGGGCTGAAGTTGACGTGCACCTCGTAGCCGGCGGCGACGAAGTCGTCGATAGCGGCGATCCGCTCGGCGACCGGTGAGGTGCGGATGTCGAGCAGCTTGGCGTCCCGGGCGGGCATCAGCGAGAACCGGATCCGGGTACGTCCGCGCGGGTCCCAGTCGAGCAGGTCCCGGTTGACGTGCTTGGTGGCGAAGCTGGCCTTCGCGGTGGGCAGGTCGCGGAAGCAGGCGACCAGGTCCCGGACGTTGTCGCTGACCCGGGCGTCCAGCGAGCAGTCCGAGTTCTCGCCGATGTCGTACACCCACGCGTGCGGGTCACACTGGTTCGGGGTGTCCTTGACGCCCTGCCGGGCCACGTGCCGGGACAGGTAACCGGTGATCCGTTCGATGTTGGCGAAGACGGTGACCGGGTTGCTGTAGCCCTTGCGCCGGGGGACGTAGCAGTAGGCGCACGCCATGGCGCAGCCGTTGGCGGTGGACGGGGCGATGAAGTCGGCGGAACGGCCGTTCGGCCGGGCGGTGAGCGACTTCTTCACCCCGAGCACGAGTGCCTCGGTCTTGATCCGTACCCAGCGGGACACGTTCGTCTCGTCGCCGTACAGCTCGGGGATGCGGGTGTGGCTGTCGACCTCGACGCGCTCGGCGTCGGGGAACCGGGCCAGCACCTGCTGGCCGCGCGGCAGCGCGGCGGCCTCCGGCTCCAGGTAGATCCGCCGGATGTCGAGCAGCCGGGAGTGCGGGACGACGTCAGTCACGAACCCGTACAACTACGGAGCATCCATCCTCATTCCGCCGATGACCGAGGTTATCGGAGCGGTCATGCCGGGTATGCGCCGCCATGCCCGTCGTGTCCCGCCCGGACCGCTGACATGCCCGAAGGACACCTGGTCCACCGGTACGCCCGCGAACAGCATGCCGCACTCGCCGGGCAGGTGCTGGCCGTCTCCAGCCCGCAGGGCCGCTTCGACCCCGGCCCGTACGACGGACGGCGGCTGCGCGCGGTGGAGGCGTACGGCAAGCGCCTCTTCTACCACCTGGACGACAGCCCGACCCTGCACGTGCACCTTGGCATGCGCGGGCTGTTCCTCCGGTACGACGACCCGACCGCCGCCCCGCGCGGCGGGGTGCGACTCCGGCTGGCCGGCGACGCCGTCGCGTACGACCTGATCGCCCCGATCCGGTGCGAACCGCTCCCGGCCGACGGCGAGCAGGCGTTGCGCGACTCGCTCGGGCCCGACCCGCTGCGCGCCGACGCCGACCCGGCGGAAGCGGTACGCCGGCTGGCCGCCGTGCGGGGCGCGGTCGGCGTCGCCGTGCTCGACCAGGCCGTCTGGGCCGGCATCGGCAACGCCTGGCGGGCCGAGCTGCTCTTCCTCGCCGGCCTCGACCCGGACACCCGGGGGGTGCAGCCGCCGACCGCCCGGCGGTTGTGGGACCTCGCGGTGCGGTACCTGGCCCTGGGCCGGGACGCCGGCCAGGTGGTCAGCGACCCGACCGCGCCGGACGAGCGGTGGGTGTACAAGCGTCCGGCGTGCCGACGTTGCGGCGCACCCGTGCGGGTGTGGGAGCTGGGTGGCCGCTCCGCGTACGCCTGCCCGGTCGACCAGCCGCGCGCCTGAACCCGGGTCAGCAGGGTGCCCCCGCCGTGGACCGCATGGCTCGCGTCGGCGGCGCGGAGCCGACGGGCGCCCGCGGGGCCTCCGGGCGGGCCGGTAGCCGACCGGCCAGCGTCTCGGCCGTCGCGGTGCGCCGTACGAAGTCGATTCCCGCGTACTCCCGGTACTCCGCCATCGAGCGGACCGGGCCGGCGCCGAAGCCACCCACCATGGTGTACCGCAGCAGGGTCGACACCCGGCGGCGACCGGCCCGGTCCAGGTCGTACCAGTAGTCGGCGCCCGGTGCCCGGTGGTCCATCCAGTGCCGCAGCTGGTTCTCGCGGATGTAGTAGTGCCAGGCCAGCACCTCGACCGGATGGAAGAGGTCGTAGCCCCAGGTGAACGCGCGGGTGGCCAGGTTGATCTCCTCACCCTGGTAGTAGATGCGCTCGTCGTAGGGCACCTCGCGGACGAAGGAGCCCGGGGCGAAGAGGAACCCGGCGGCCACGAAACGCGCCGGGACCGGCGCGGTGGCCTCCTGCCAGTCCGGGATACGGAAGTGCTTGAACCGGGGCAGGCCGTCGTGGGTCCATCCGCTGAGGAAGATCAGGGTCGGCTCGCCGCCGCCGGTGAACTCGACCGCCGGATCGTAGGTCGGGGGATAGCAGCTCAGGATCGGTTTGGCCGCCCCGGTCTGCTCGGCCATCGCGATCAGCCGGGTGTCCCAGCCGGGGGCGAACCGGGTATGGCTGTCCACCTGGAGGTACCAGTCGGAGTCGACGTAGCTGCGCTGGATCTGCGCGCGGGCCCAGCACACGCCCCGGCTGCGCCGGGCGTCGAACTCCAGCACGGTGACCCGGGGATCGGCACGCAACGCCGACACGTCCTCGCCGCCGAGATGCTGCCAGTTGACCACGATGCGCAGCTCGTCCGGGTGGTCGGCCTTCGCCAGGCAGTCCAGCACGGTCGGCACCAGCTCCGGGTCGCGGTACGCCGCCACCGACACGAAGATGCTCATCAGGTCGGTCCTTTCCTCGATCGTGGGGGTGGTGCCTGCCCCGGTCACCCGAGCGGGGTGACCGGGGCAGGCACCGGGACTCAGCTGACGGGCAACGGAGCCGTCGGCGACTCCGGCAGGACACGGGCCGTCACCGGGTCGTGGTAGCGGGAACCGTCGTACTGCAACCCGGTCTCCGCGTCCAGGTACCGGCCGCCGGAGCGCAGCGGGATACCGCCCGCTTCGCCCGGTCCGTTGCCGTCGGTGCCGACGACCCGCGTCGGGGTGCCCGCCTCGTCGGTCACCACGGCGTGCACCGTTCCGTCGGTGATCTGGGCGACCGGGTGCGCCACGGCGGGGTGGTATTCCCAGGCCGTCGTGGTGACCTTGGTGCCGCGACCCCGGTGGTGCTGCTCGACCAGCAGGTCACCGGACCACACGAAGGTGGTCTCCTCCAGCACCTGGCCCTTCGCGTTGCGGCGCTGCTTGGCGATCCGCCGTCCGAACGCGTCGTACCGGTAGTGCCAGCGGTCGCCACCGGGCGTGGTGACCGTGGTGAGCCGGTCCTGGTGGTCCCAGGTCAGGTGCCAGTCACCGGAGGCGTCCGACCGGGTGACCGGCCGGCCCAGGGCGTCCAGCGTGTACCGGACGTCGCCCGACCCACCCGTGCGGTCGTCCAGTGCCGTCGCCGGGTCGGTGTCCTGCTCGATCGTCAGGCCCGCGTCCCAGCTGCGGCTCACCTCACGTCCGCCGTCGTAGGCGAACCGGAGGCGCTGCCCGCCGGCCACCAGGACGGTCGGCCGCCCGGACTCGTCGTACGACCACTGGGTCACCGCGCCGGACGGGCGGGTCAGCGCGGTGACCGCGCCGAACTGCTCGTCGTACGAGCTGGACACCGTGCGCCCGTTCACCGTCTCGGCGACCACCCGCCCGTTCACGTCCCGCTCCAGCCGGATCTCCGAGTCGCCGTCGGTGGCCGACACGATCCGGTCGGCGGCGTCGTAGGTCAGCCGGGTCACGGCCGTCCCGGTGCGGCGCTCGACCATCCGGCCGAGCAGGTCGTAGGCGAAGTGGGTGACCTCGCCCGCCGCGTCGATGTGCTCGACGAGCTGGCCTGCGGCGTCGTATGCGTACCGCTGGGTGCGCCCGTCGAAGTCGGTCTCCTCGACCAACCGGCCGTTCAGGTCGTACGTGTACCGCCAGGTACGGCCCTCCGGGTCGGTGATGCCGGTCAGCCGCAGCTCGGTGTCGTACGCGTACTCCGTGCGGTTGTCCTCGTCGTCGATCCGGGCCGTGACCAGGTCGAACGCGCCGTATTCGAGGTATGTGCGGCGGCCGGCGGCGTCGACCGCCTCGACCAGGTTGCCCTCACCGTCGTAACCGAACTCCTCGACGCTGCCGTCCGGGTTCTCCCGCCAGGCCAGCTCGCCCTCCAGCGTCCAGCCGACCTCGGTGATGCCCTGATCGGTCTCGATCATGACGACCCGGCCGAGGTGGTCGTACTCGTAGTGGGTGTCGCCGTCGCCGGTGGTGATCGACGTGACCTGCTGGACCGCGTTGCGCACCACGACCGCCGGACCGACCTGGATGGCCGTTCCCCGGCCGTGGTCGGCCGGCCGGTCGAACCGCACGACCTCACCGCTGGCGTCGATCTCGGCCAGCATCCGGCCGTCGGTGTCGAACTCCCGACTGCCGGTCGAGCCGTCGAAGTCCGTCCACGAGGTGACCCGGCCCAGCTCGTCGTAGGTGGTCGTGGAGCGGCTGCCGTCCGGCCGGGTGACCACGGTCGGCCGCCCGTCGGCGTCGTACTCGTAGCTGGTGGTCCGGCCGAGCGGGTCGGTCCGGGACAGCAGCCGGTACGCGTCGTCCCACTCGTGCCGGGTCGTCGCGCCGAGGCCGTCGGTCTCCGCCACCACCTGGAGGCGGTCGTTCAGTTCGTACCTGCGCACCGCGCCGAGTGAGTCGGTGACGACCGTCAGGCCGTCCGAGTACTCGAACCGGTAGCGCAGGTAGCCGTCCTTGCCGTCGGTGGCGACGCAGCGTCCGGCCTCGTCGTAGGTGTAGGTGTACCACTCGCCGTTCCGGTCGTCCCAGCGCACGATCCGCCCGTCGGCGTAGGTGAAGTACTCCGGGTCGCCCGAGGAGTTGACGATCTCGACCAACTGGCGGTCCTGGTCGTAGCCGAACCGGGACGCCTCCACCAGCACCCCGTTGTGGTCCGGCAGCCGCATCCCGGTCACCAGGCCCTCGGCCGAGGTGAACGTGATCGTGGCGCCCGCCGAGGAGCGCAGTTGGGTGACAGTGCCGTCGTCGTCACGGGCGATCGACCACCGGAGGCCGCCGTCGGTCACGTCGCTGAGCAGCGACTCACCGCGCCTCGCCGGGGCGAACACCCAGGCCCGGCCGGACGCCGGGTCGGTGAGCAACCAGCCACCGCCGACCATCCGGCGCAGCGGCAGCGCCCGCCCGAGCGTCGGCAGCGCCGTCTCGCCCTCGGCGACCAGCGGGTAGGTCAGGATGGAACCGTCCTCGGCCAGGTACCGCACCTGCTCGCCGTCGACGACGATCCGCTGGTCCAGCGACGAGGCCCAGGCCGGGCCGAACGACCGGCCCCAGCGGTAGTCGGAGCGGTAGGTGCGCACCAGCGGGAGACCCGGCAGCGTGGCGTCGGTTTCGGTGAGGATCATGCGACCGGTGGTCACGTCGATCGGGTCGGACTCGCAGTACGTCTCGTCGGTGCTCTTCACCGACGCCGCCGGTGACAGGTCGCTGAACGGCACGCCGGTGTAGGGCGACTGGTCCTGGTAGAGGGGGTTCGAGTAGTTGACCTGGTCGTCGGTGATCCGGTCGGCGTAGCTGATCCGGTCCGCGAAGAAACTCGGCTCCGCGTACGTCGACTCCTCGGTGCCGTACGCCGGGTCGTTCTGGTGGTCCCAGGTGGTGTCCGTGGGGACCGGGGCGGGGGCGTTGCGGCGGGAACTGTGCGAACTGCTGGACTTGCTGGACTTGGAGGAACTGCTGCGGGAACTCTTGCCCGAGTGCTTGCTGGATCTTCTGCGGGACGATCCGGTGGACCGGTGGCTGCGCTCGGTCGGCCCCACGTCGTTGGAGTCACGGCGCTCGCCGATGGACGGGGGGTTCCAGTTCGGATCGTTCCAGTCCGTGACGGCAGCGGCATCCTCCGGTACGGCGTCCAGGGTCGGTGAGTAGTCGGATCCGCGCGGGCTCGGATTCGGGTTCTCCGGCAGGGGGCCGTACTCGGTGTCGGCCGGGTCGTAGGCGGTGTTGTGCCGGGCCGGGGGCACGGGGATGCTGTCGGTCGAGCCGGACCGGCTGCCGGTCGGGTCCACGCTCATGGTCGAGAACTCGTCCATGAGCTCGGCGACCGGGGACTCGCTCCCCGACAGATCCGGGTTGTCCTGCGAATACTGGAGCACGGCCAGCATCTGGTCCACCCGGGCCAGCGGGTTGTCGGCCGTCGCGTAGTCCCGCGCCAGCGACCATCTGCGGGTGATGGCTGCCGGACTCTCCACGACTTCGGGCTGGGACGCGTCCGACACGATGAAGATGTAGTTGCTGTCTCTTCGTTCGACCGCCGGATAATCGTCCAGCGAGTTCTGCAGTCCGAGCCGGTTGTAGTTCTCCCGGCGGTAGACGAGCTGTTCGTAGAGTTTCTGCTGGTGATCCTTGAACGATTTCGAGAGATTCTTGGCCTCGAGGATCGGAACCCGTCCGTCCAGGGATCCCTGGGAGCGGACGACGTATTCGCCCACCCTGTGGATCTTGTTCTTTCCGGGGACGAAATCCCAGATGACGACCCGCAGGGCTTCGATGTTGGGGCTGCTGAAGAGCGTCTTCGCCTCGGTGTCGTACAGGACGCTCGGTTTGATGACCCCGCGGAACACATGCGCGTCGACGATTCCGGTGGTGCGGTCCACGAGGTGGTGGGAGAACAGCACCCACATCCGGTTGTAGCCGGGCGGGTAGTGGTAGAAGTCCTTGGTGCCGAGCATCTTGTTGTCGAAGATCACCCCGCCGGGGGACGCTTCGAGCATCCGCTTGTGGTCTTCCTTCGTGATCCGCTCGGCGACCGCCGGACCGATCTTGCCCCAGAGGGCGAGATTCGGCCGGTAGTCCTCCACCGCTTCCTGAAGGGATTGGTCGAAGTTAGGGTCGTTCTGGTTCTGAACCCACCAGTCGGCCGGGACGGAGAAGGCGTGGTTCTCCGCCAGGGTCTGCGCGAAAGGAGCGACCCGGTCGGCGCCGAACTTCTTGATGACCTTGGCGTCGATCTCGTCGTCGGTGAGGCCCTTGGCCTTCAGTTTGAGCTCGAAGTTCATCTGCTCCTTGAAGCCGTAGTAGGCGCTCATCACCCGCGGGTTGTTCCACAGATTGTGGTACTGGGAGAAGCGGTACTCGATGCTCGCCCAGTCCATCTGGGCGTGCACGAAGTCGACCGTCGGGGCATCTCCGAGCAGCGGTTCGAGGTTCTCCTGGAGGTCGTCGTAGGACGAGCTGTCCGACGAGAGCTGGCTGAGCGAGTGCT
Organism: Micromonospora sp. NBRC 101691; assembly: GCF_030269285.1. NCBI lineage: Bacteria > Bacillati > Actinomycetota > Actinomycetes > Micromonosporales > Micromonosporaceae > Micromonospora > Micromonospora sp. NBRC 101691. Next base: position 156,803 of record NZ_BSTB01000010.1, on the reverse strand, counting down.
GCCGGGAGTGGTCGTCCTCGGTGACCACGGGGTCGAACGCGGCGTCCAGCTCGGACTGCGGCCCGCCGACCAGGTCGTCCGGCGTGGGCGGGGCGGGCTGCGGTGGCAGGTTGCTCGGCTCGCCGTGCGAGCGGTGCGAGCGATGCGAACGATGCGAATGGTGTGAGCCGTGTGAACGGTGCGAACGGCCCGACCGGTGTGAGTCGTGCGAACTCTCGGACGACCGGCTGCTGCTCCTGCTGCTGCCTCCCTTGCAGTGGGCCAGGCCGAGCGGGTCGGAGGTGGTCAGCGGATCGTCTACGTACGCGGTCGGGTTGGGTCCGCCGGCCAGACCGAGGGGGTCGGGGCTGAGGTAGCGGACGGTCGCCGGGTCGTAGTAGCGGAACCGGTTGTAGTGCAGGCCGGTCTCGGTGTCGTGGTACTGGCCCGGGAAGCGCAGCGGGGTGCCGACCGGGTCGCTGGTGCGGCCCCACAGGTCGCCCCGCGACCACCAGCGCAGGTGGCCGCCGGGCTCGACCAGGTGGGTGGGGGTGCCGATGGCGTCGGTGACGACGGTGTGCAGCCGGTCGTCGCCGTTGGTCTGGGTGACCGGCGCGGACCCGTCGGGCCAGTAGTCCCAGGAGACGGTGCCGGTGGCGTCGGTCTGCTCGACCACGAGGTCGCCGGCCCAGGCGAAGTGGACCTCTTCCAGGACCGTGTCGTCGCCGGCCAGGCGTTGCTTGGCGACGCGGCGGCCGAAGCCGTCGTAGCGGTAGCGCCACCGGTCGCCGTCCGGCGTGGTGGCCTGCACCAGCCGGTCCTCGGCGTTCCAGGTGAACCGCCAGGTGCCCGCCGGGTCGACCCGGGTGGTCAGGCGGCCCCGGTCGTCGTACTCGAACCGCGCGTCGTCCGAGCGCAGGAGCATGCTGCCGGCGAACTCCCAGCGCCCGCCGCCGTTGCCGACGACGTTGCCGGCCGCGTCGTAGTCGTACCGTTCCCGCTCCGTGCCGTCGACGGCCACGGTACGGATCCGGCCGGTCTCGTCGGCCTGGAACGAACGGTCGCCGTCGAGCGTGTCGGCGATCGCGACTACCCGGTCGGTGGCGTCGTAGTCGAAGCCCCGCACGGCGGCGTCGGCGATGTGCTGTGCCGCGAGCCGGCCCGCCGCGTCGAACGTCTGGCGCAGCGCCAGCACGTCGTCGACGGTCCGGCTGATCTCCCGCCCGGCCGCGTCGTGGCCGAACCGGAGCACGTGCCCGCCGGTGACGAGCATGACCGGCTGGCCCTGCGCGTCGAGGGTCCACCGGCTGGACCGGCCCGACGGCGTGGTCCGGGCGATCACCCCGTCACCCTCGTAGGAGGTGCGGACGGTGCGACCGTTGATGGTCTCCGCGACCACCCGACCCTGGGTGTCCCGCTCGAACCGCACCACCGCGTCCGGGCTCTCCACGACGGCGAGGTTGCCGTCGGCGTCGTACTCCAGCCGCGTGACCACGTCGCCGACCCGGCGCTCGACCACCCGACCGAGCAGGTCGTGGGCGTAGTGGGTGGTCTCGCCCGCCGCGTTCGTCCGGGCGACCAACTGCCCCGCCGCGTCGTAGGCGTAGCGCTGGGTCCGCCCGTCGAAGTCGGTCTCGGTGGCGAGTCGACCGGCCGCGTCGTAGGTGTACCGCCAGACCCGGCCCTGCGGGTTGGTGACCGCGACCAGCCGGAGTTCCGTGTCGTAGGCGAACTCGGTTCGGTTGCCCGCCTCGTCGATCCGTGCGGTGGGCAGATCGAACGAACCATATTCGATCTGCACGGAACGCCCTTGGGCGTCGATTGTCTCCACCAGATTCCCTTCGCCGTCGTAATGCCATTCCTGAGTGGAGCCGTCTGGGCCGATGCGCCAGGCCAGGTCGCCCTCGGCGGTCCAGCCGAACTCCGTGACGGCGCCGTCCGGCCGCCGCGCCGTCCTCGGCCGGCCCAGGCCATCAAGATCAAAAGTCATCCCGGGTACGCCGCCCGCCCGCCCGCCGTCGTCGGCGGTCCTGCGGTGGCTGCCGTCCGGCAGGATCGTCGCGGCCGGGCGGCCCGCCTCGTCGTACGTGAACCGGGTGACCCGCCCGAGCGGGTCGGTCCGCGACAGCGGCCGGTGTGCCGTGTCCCACTCGTCACGGGTGGTGGCACCGAGCGGATCGGTGACCGCGGTGACCTGGAGCTGGTCGTTCAGCTCGTAGCGGTGGACGCCACCGAGGGAGTCGGTCACGACCGTGACGCCGTCGTCGTAGGTGAACGCGTAGCGAAGGTGGCCGCCGTTGCCGTCGGCGAGCACGCAGCGGCCCGCCCGGTCGTAGGTGTACTCGTACCACTCGCCGTTGCGGTCCTCCCAGCGCGTGATCCGGCCGTCCCCGTCGTAGTCGAGCCGGACCGGGTCGCCGGACGAGTTCCGCACCGCGACCAGGCGGTGCCGGTCGTCGTAGTCGAACGCCGGCAACTCGACCTCGTCGTCTGCGTCCACCGGCACGAACCGCGCGCCGGTCACCAGGCCGGCGTGGGTGCGCAGCTCCACCCGGTCGCCGGACGACGATTCCAGCAACGTCGGGGTGCCCTCGTCGTCCCGGGCGACGTACCACCGGGTGCGGCCCGTCGCGACGTCGGAGAGCAACGCCTCGCTGCCGTCCCCGCCGGGGGCGAACAGCAGCAGCGTGTCCCGATCGGTGAGCGACCAGCCACCGCCGACCAGCCGGCGCAGCGCAACGGGACGGCCGAGCAGCGGCAGCGCCTCCTCGCCCTCGGCGGGCAACCGATAGGTCAGGATCGAGCCGTCGGCGGCCAGGAACCAGGCCCGGTCCCCGTCGGTGACGACGCGCTGGTCCAGCGTGGACGCCCAGCTCGGGCCGTAGGACCGGCCCCAGCGGTAGTCCGAGCGGTGGGTCCGCTCCAGGGTCAGGCCGGGCAGGCGGGCGTCGGTCTCGGTGTAGATCATCCGGCCGGTCGTCACGTCGATCGGGTCACCGACGCAGACCGTCTGGGCGGTCGACTTCGCGAACACGGCGGGCGGCACGTCCCGCAGCCACGGCCCCTTGCCGGGCGGTGGCACCGGAGCGACGACCGCGCGGAGACGGGCCTTCTCACCGCCGGACGGCGGCACAGGGGCGACGACCGCCCGGAGGGGAGCCTTCTCAGCGCCGAGCGGCGGCGGCACCACCGTGCGTCCGGCGCGGTCGGCGTCGCGTGCGACCTTGGCATCGGGGCTCGACGGGATCTTGACGTCGGGCCCCTCGACCGTGGTCGCCGGTCGGGGCATGGTCGACTGCTCCACCTTCCCCGACACCGGTGGGGGCGGCGTCCGCGCGGGGTCGGGAGACGTGGCGTGGGTCTTCGGGTCGGAGCGCTGGCCCGGTGGCACCTCCTTACCGGAGGCGAGCCGGCCCGGCTCGGCCGGCGTGGACGGGGGCGAGTTCTGCGCGGCCTCGTAGGGCGGGGGAGGTGGCTCCAGATCTGCGTACGACGGCAGTGTCTCCGCCTCCGGCTCCACCGGTCCGACGGCGTCCTGGTACGACGGCAGCGTTTCGGCTTCCGCCTCCGTCTCCACCTCCGTCTCCGGCTCCACCGGTCCGATGGCGTCCTGGTACGACGGCGGCGGTTCCGCCGGTACCGGTCCGACCACGTCCAGGTACGAAGGCGGTGCTTCTGCCGGCACCGGTACCGGGCGACCGATCGTGTCCGACGTCGAGACGGTCTCCGTCTCCGTCGGGCCCGGGGGCGAGGAGGCGGTGCCGGTCTGCGGGAGGCCGGTGGGGGTGGTGCCGGTCTGCGGGGAGTTGCCGGGGGTCGTGCTCGGTGGGACTGCGGCCGGTGGAGGCGTGCTCGGAGCCGTAGAGGGCAGGGTTGTTCCCGGTGGCCCCGTGGCGGGCGGCGGGGCTGGCGGGGGCGGGGCCTGGGTGGTCGGCTGGCCCACGGGTGTCGCGCCGACCTCCGACCCCGGGGGGACCGGCGTGACGCCGGTCGGGTCGGGTGTCCAGGTGGACCCGGGGACGACGGGTGGCGCGACGGGCGGCGGGGGTGGTGCGACGGGTGGCGCGAGGGGTGGCTCGGGTGGCGCGAGAGGTGGCGCGAGAGGCGGTGCGAGGGGCGGTGCGAGCGGCGCGACGACCGGTGGGTCGAGCGGTCCCGGTGTGCTGGGACCGTTCGTGATCGGGTCCGTCGGGACGCCCTGCACGGTGCCCGGGACAACGCCCACCGGACCGGGCTGGGCGGCCACCGGCGGTGGGGTGCCGATCGGGTCGGTCGGCTGGCCGTGGGGACCGGGTACGGGTTCCGGGCGGTGGACGGGCGGTGGGCCAACGGTGGGCTGCTGGGCAGCGCCGTCCGGCGTATTGGCGGTGGGCGGGGCGTCGAAGCCGGGCAGTCCCGGGCCCGGGGTGACGGGCGGGCCGGGGACCGGGCCGCCTGCGGCGGGCGGGCCGGGCACCAGGTCGGTCGCGGCGGGCGGTGGCACGGTGGACTCGTTCCCGGACGGATTGCCGGGTTGCCCCGTCGACGGGGGGCCGCTGTCCGGGATGGTGGTGGCCGGCGCGGGCCGGAGACCCGGCGGCGGCTGCGGGCCGGGTGGGGGAACCGGTAGCGCGCCGAGCCCGCCCGACGGCGCACCATCGATGTCGGAGGTCGACGTGTCGCCGGACTCCAGCGGGTCGGCGTCAAGGTCCGTGCCGTCGGGCCGGGGCCGGTTACCAACCTCCTCGCCGGTGTCGTGGGCATCCGCTCCGCCGGCGCCGGGGCCGCCACCTGTCGCCGCCAGGTCCTTCGAAGGGCCCCCCTTCACACCGGATGGATCGGGCGCGGCCGGGCCACCGCCGAGGGCCTTGCCGAGGTCGTGGGCGTACTTGCTGGCGTAGGTGCCGACGGCGGACGACACGGCGGTGGCCAGCGCGTTGAAGCTCCCGAGCCCGCCGACCATGGCCAGGTAGGCCAACTCGCCGAGCGTCTCACCGATCGCGCCCAGCCCGGCCTGTCCGTGCGTGGTGCCGGAGAGCTTGGGGAAGTAGCGGCCACCGACGATCATGACGCCGCCGGCGACGGTGCCGATGGCGACGCCGGCGCCGATCGCCTCGCCGAGGTCCGACCAGCTGAATCCGTCGTCCTTGTTGTCCTTGGCGATCACGATGGTCTGGGCGATGACGCTCTCGGCGCCCTCCTCCAGGCCCTCCTCCGCGCCCTGGATCGCGAGCTGGGCGATCAGTTGGTGCAGCCGGTTCTCCAGCCGGTCGAGCAGCGCCTCGGTGATCTCCTGACCGAGCTTGAGGTACGCGGGAACGAGCGAGACGCCGAAACCGGACGCCATCGCCGTCGCGATGTCCAGCACGATCATGAATGCCGCGACGACGATCTGGGTCTGGCCGTAGTCGATCAGCTGGTTGGCCCGGTTGGCGACATCGCCGGCGATCAGGGCGCTCCGGACGCCTCCGGGGATCGGCCGGGTGATGATCTGCTGGAACCGGGCGAACGCGTCGGCGGCGGGCCCGTCGAGGTTGCCCTGGAGCCCGAAGCCGAGCGCCTGGGTGGCGGCCATCCCGCTGGCCAGGTTCGCGCTGAACCGCTCGAGCTCGATGCTGAGCGCCTTGAGCTCCGACGGATCGCCCTTGGGAAACTCCTCACCGACGGTGTAGAGGATCGCGTCGTACGCCCACTGCCAGTTGGGGTCGTTGGGGATGTGGAAGTCGCCCATGGGACGGCGTCAGGCGGGATCCACGAACAACGGCGTCGCCGAGCCGTCCGGACCGAAGCTGATCAGCAGTGGACGGTAACCGGGAACGGTGGGGTCGACAACGGCGTCCTCCTTCGGCTTGAGCAGGAAGAACTGGTCGCCGTCGGAGTCGACGGGGTGGCCGTCGGTGCTGATCGGCGTCCGGGTGCCCAACGGGATGATCGAGTCGTAGCCGTTGGCGTCGATCCGCGAGGTGCCGTCCGGGAACGTGGTCAGGGTGCGCAGCTCGTAACCGGGGGGAATCGGGTCACCGTCGACGAGGACGCCCGTGGTGTCGTACCGCCGGAAGGCGGAGATCGCGGGAGACGCGGGGATCGCGGGGGACGCCTCCGCGAACTCCGCCGGCCTCCTCGATGCCAGGAAGCTGGTCGGTGACTCGACCGCCTCCGGGTCGATGATCGGGCCGGCGACGCGCAGCCGTGGGGTGAGCTTGCCGAGTTCGCCGTCGACGGGTGTCCAGGGGGCGTACCCGGCATGCTCGACCCGCCCGACGGCCAGCTGGGGGGTGAGTTGGCCGGGCTCGCCGTCGACGGGTCTCCGGAGGGCGTACTGCGCACGCTCACCGGCGACCGGCTCCAGGGGGATGCGCTGGGCGTGCTCGGTGGGCACGCCGTCTCCGGCAGCGGGCCGGAACGGCAGGTTCGCGAACTCTCCGGCGATCATCTGCCCGCCGACGGCCGCGTCCTCGTCCGCCTGCCGGTAGCCCTCACCGCTGACCCGCAACCCGACCGCCGCGTACTCCAGGTAGCCCAGAACGGTGAGGATGGCGCCCTCGACGCCGTCCATCGTCTGGCTGAACTGGTTCTGGAACTGGTTGCCGATCTCGTCGTCGCCCCACGCGCGTTCGTACCGCGCCCGCAGCAGGTTCAGCCGGCGCAGACACTCGTGGTACCGGGCGGTGTGCTGGGCGTACGAGTCGCCGACCGAGATGACGCCCTCGGGGTCGACCCAGACGTGACCGCGCGGCTGGTTCACGGCTGCTCCGGATCGAGACCGAGCAGCGCACGGACACCGCTGGTCATCCGGGGGCCCTCGGGCGGCAGGTACATGTCAGGGCCGGCCTCTCCACGGACCATCTTGGCCGCGTCCATGCCGGGCGGCAGCAGCGGCGCGATCAGTGCCGCCTGCTGTTCCATGACCTGCTCCTTGGCCTCGCCGAAGGTCTGCATGATGGCGGCCTGCAACTCGGCGGGGGTCATCCGCCGGTACGCGCTGGTCGGAAAGCTGATCTCGGTGAGCACGCCGTTCTGCCCGACCGTGACCGTCACCTCGCGGCGCGGGGACGTGGCGGAGCCCTGCACCTTGCCCATCCGCTCCTGGAGGGTGGCAACGCTGCTGCGCTGACGCTGGTACTCCGCGAACAGCTCCTCGACGCGATCGTCGAAGTTCATCGGCCGGCTCCCTTCTGCGCGGGCTACCAGTACAGGTGCGCCCCTTCGCGCGGTGGAAGGGGCACGCTGCCGGTCGGGCACGAACGTGCAGGGCCTTTTCCCGACCGCACGGCCGGTCGTGTCTGCGGCGGCGGGACGCACCGGAGGGGGAAGGGGGAAGTAGGCAGAGTTCGGCCGTCGTTCGGACATCCGCCGGGCCGGGACCTTGCCGGGAACGGTCGATCGCCAGGAACCTTCGGCACGGCGGACGCCGAGCAGAGGAGTTCGACGTCGTCATTCGCTGACGTACGACGAAAGGAATGTCGTTGTGACCATGCCAACGGTCCAGACCGCCGATCCGGGCATGCAGGCGGCGGCCACCGAGTTCGCCCACCGGGCCCAGGAGTTCACCAACCAGTTGCGCGCCGTCAACTCGCAGATGGCGACCCTCCAGGCGAGCTGGCACGGTGCCGCCTCGAAGAACTTCAACCAGGCGATGGACAACTGGGAGAGGTCCTTCCAGACCATCATCGAAAAGCTGCTGCACATGATGGACGTGATGGGCGCCACGACCGCCGGCTACCGGGCCGCCGAGGACGAGGCCTCGCAGACCGCCCAGAACTTCATGACGGCGCTACCCGGAGTCTGAACCGCATTCCCTCACCTCGAAAGGATCTGACCGTGTCCGACTACCGGTTCGACTTCAACCAGGCCGACGCCACCCTCTATGACATGAATCGGATCAACGGACAAATCTCGGGTTCGCTGGACGACATGGAGCGCAACGTCGAGCGGAGCATCGAGCAGTGGAGCGGTGACGCCCGGAGCGCCTACCACGTGGCGAAGGTGGAGTGGCGCGCCGCCGCCCAGCAGATGACCGTCTACCTCGAACAGGCCCGCCAGACGCTGCTGGCGATCTCGGACAACTACGGGACCACCGAGCAGCGGCACACCAAGATCTGGAACGACGTCCGCGGCGGCTGACCGCCGGCCGGCCGCCGGGGTGGGTGCCCCCCGGCGGTCGGCTTCTCCCGGCACCAATTCCCTAGAGTCGGCCGCGCTGGAAAGGTTGTGGACGGATGGCTTCCATCGATTTCAGCTATCCCAACGACAGAGCCATCGAACACATCGGCATCCTCGACAAGTTCAACAACGGTGAGATCGAGGGGTTTCCGCAGGAGCATCCGGACGGATGGATCCAGGCGGTCATCGACAAGATCCAGGCCGACATCATGTCGAACAGCAACAACCACGGGATCAACAACATCGACTGGTCGGACTACACCGCCGAAGAAAAGGCCGCCTACGATTGGTACAAGGCCGAGGTCGTCGAAATCGAGAGCTGGAACGCGCTGGTCGCGGATTTCCGGGAGAACGACGTCCCGGACGAGGACTCCGTCGACTTCGACGAGTTCGACGAGTCCGACCACCTCGACATCGACGGGTCGATCGACCCGCCGGAGGTCAGTGTCTACACCGGTGGCAGCGACAACTCGGCCGGGGACCTGTTGGTCAGCACCGCGGCCATCCGGTACTTCGCCAACTCCATCGGCGAGCTGTTCGACGACCCGAACGGTCGGGGCGGCAGCCTCATGCTCCGGGTCGGTGACGAACTCGCCAGCCTGGAGGTCAAGCCCGGGAAGTTCGCCGTGGCCGAGATCATGCGGCGCAAGATCCACGGCACCGGTGAAGGCGTGGGCCTGGTCGGCGACACCCAGGGTCTGCTGGAGAAGATCCACCAGACGCTCTACACCCTCCGCCTCAGCCTGCTGGAGATGGCCGACTCCTACGAACTCACCGAGGACGGCAACGTCCGCAGCGGCAAGGACTTCGAGGAGAGCACCGCCGAGTTCAACGCGATGACCGAGGAGGAGCTCGGCGATGCGCTGAGCGATCCGTGGGGTCACATCAACGGCATCGACGACTTCGGCCAGATCAGCTCCTCGGGTGAGGGCGGCGACGGCGACGGTGGCGACGGCTCCGGTGACGGGGACGGGGCGGGCGACGGAGACAACTAGACGTCGGGCGCTCGGCCGGGACGTCCCGGTGCCGCACGTCGACGTCCTCGAACTCATCTAGGGGCTTGGTGTAGGGCATGGCAGAAACAGAGTCGGAGCAGGACGACTGGACCAACTCCGTGGACCCGCCGGCAACCTTTCCTCCGCCGAACACGCCGATCGACGACGTCAACGACCTGGAGACCTGGGCGCGGATGGACCCGCCCGGATGGCGTCGGATCAAGGCGGCCATCAAGGGCGGGTCGGCGATCGAGAACGCGGAGGGGCAGGCGTACGCCGAGGGCCTGGTCAGCTATCCGAGCCTGATGGATGCGGCCAACGGGTTCCAGCAGGCGTACAACCTGCTGCACTGGCTGGAGACGTTCATCAGCCTCCACTCGCACGCGATCGCCGGCGAGGAACGCCCCTGGCAGGGCAGGGCGGCCGATGCGTTCCTGGCGAAGATGGACTATCTGAGCGAGTTCCTGGGGAACCAGGCGGAACGGCTGCTCGGTGGCGACGGCATGCCCGGGACCGCGAGCGTGCCGCACCAGCTCATGATGAACGCCAGCTATCTCAAATGGGCGCAGGAGCAGCTCGACTACCTCGACATCGCCTGGGCGCAGATCGCCGCTGCCGATGGTGCCAACCACACGGACGGCGGCAACGTGGCGATCAGCTCCACCCGGTTCGCCCGACCGATGACCGACCAGATGCTCCAGGTGGCGCAGACACTGGCGAAGCAGTACGCGCGGCTGGACTACGGCTCGGTCAACGCGCCCGAGGGCAACGGCGACCTCGGCCCCGCGGATCCCCCGACCGACCCGCCGACCGATCCGCCCACCGACCCGCCGACCGAGCCGCCGACGGACCCGCCGACCGATCCGCCGTTCGAGTTCGATCCGCCGACCGATCCGCCCACCGACCCGCCGACGGACCCGCCGACCCAGCCTCCGTACGAGCCGCCGTCGTTCGATCCGCCGCCCGGCTCCGACATTCCCGACCCCTCCCTGGACGACCCGCCCGTCGCGGATCCGCCCGGCAACATGAGGGTGAATCCGGAGGGACTGGAGGGCGGCCCCTCCTTCGACCCGCCGCCCGGCTCCGGTCTACCTCCCGGGGGGAACGGTCTGCCCGGCCTCGATCCTCCGGTGCTCGGCGACCCACCGGGGAGCGGTTCCGGCCCCGGCGGTGGAGTGCCGGGCGGCCTGGTACCGCCGGTGATCCCGGCCCCGCCGGGCGGCGGCAACCCGGGCAACAACGACCGGGACCGGCCCGCCCCGCCGGTCATCGGCGACGTACCGGACGGGGTCGGTGGCCTGCCGACGCCGCCCGGTGGCGGCAACCTGCCCGGTCAGGTACCGGGTGGCGGGAACCTGCCCGGCGGTGTGCCGGGCGGTATCGATCCGCCGGACCTGCCCGGTGGCGTGCCGGGTGGTGTGGACCTGCCCGACGGCGGCGGCCTGCCCGGTGGCGTGCCGGGCGGCGGCCTGCCGGGCGGTGTGCCGGGCGGCGGCCTGCCGGGCGGCGTGCCCGGTGGCGTCGACGTGCCCGGCGGCACTCCGCTGCTGCCCGGTGCGCCGGTGCCGGGACCGATGCCGGGGATGCCCGGGTCACCCGGTGCGGGTCAGGGCGGCGGCGGATCGCCGGTGGAGCGTCCGGACTCGTCCGGCCTGGTCGAAGGCGACCAGGACGACTGGGCTCCGAGCACGCCCAGGCCCGGCGACCCGTTCGCCCCGGGCGGTGCCACCCCCGGCAGCCCGGGGACGGGTGAGCCGCCGTTGGGGCAGGTGCCGGGTGGGTCGCCGCCGGTGGGCGGGGTTCCGGGTGGTGGGGTGCCGTTGGTGCCGCCGATGCCGGGTGCTCCGGGTTCGCCGGGGGCGGGTGCCGGTAACGGTTCGACGCCGGAGCGTCCGGATTCGGCCGGTTTGGTGGAGGGTGACGGGGCGGACTGGGAGCCGTCGACGGGTGGTGTGGACGTCCCGGACGCGCCGGGGGGTGCCACCCCCGGTGGTGCCGGCCTGGGTGAGCCGCCGTTGGGGCAGGTGCCGGGTGGGTCGCCGCCGGTGGGCGGGGTTCCGGGTGGTGGGGTGCCGTTGGTGCCGCCGATGCCGGGTGCTCCGGGTTCGCCGGGGGCGGGTGCCGGTAACGGTTCGACGCCGGAGCGTCCGGATTCGGCCGGTTTGGTGGAGGGTGACGGGGCGGACTGGGAGCCGTCCACGGGTGGTGTGGACGTCCCGGACGCGCCGGGAGGTGCCGCCCCCGGTGGTGCCGGCCTCGGGGAACGGCCCGGACCCGGCGACCCACCGGTGCCGGCCCCGCCGTCGCCCGTCACCGGTCCCGTGCCGGCTGTGCCCGTCACCGGGCCCGTGCCGGTCGCCGGACTGCCGCCGATGCCGGGTGCTCCCGGTGCGCCGGGGGCGGGTCCCGGCAACGGTTCGACGCCGGACCGTCCGGATGCCGCCGGTCTGGTCGAGGGGGACAGCGCCGACTGGGCGACCGCCGACGTCGACCCGCCCGCCGATCCGGCGGCGCCCACCGGCACGACGTCCGGCGGGACGGGTCTCCACGTCACCCCGGCGGACCCGATCGTGGTCGTCGGCATCCCGCTTCCGGTGCCCGGGGACGGGAACGGGAGGCGGAAGCCGCCCGGCCGGCCGGACGCCGCCGAGCTGCTCCGCGAGGAGGAGCCCACCTGGACCGGGGCCGAGCCGCCTGTGGACGAGGACCGGGTGCCGATCGTGCGGCCCGCCGAAGCGGGTGCCGACACGTCGGGCTGGGACGACACCGGCGACGCGTGGTGGCTGTACGGCGACGTCGAGCGTACGGAGAGGACGACCGGTGGGTGACGGAATCGAGCCGACACCGTTCAAGGCGTGGCGGCGGGAACGCCCGACGACGCCGCCCGGTGGGGGACGACCGGCGATGTGCGGCGGCCCGGACTACACCGCCGCGCAACGCCTCGAACTGATGCGCGAGAAGCAACGAGCGATGGACGAGGCCCGGCGCGAGCGGGAGGAGACCGAGGCACGCGAGGCCGCCAAGCGTCGCCAGGCGAAGCAGACCGACGAGGAGGACGGGTACCCCGCCGTCGAGCGGCCCCGGTACGCGGTGAACCTGCTCCGGCAGGACGACTCGGCCTGGGGTGGCGGCGGCGCGGGGTCGGGGGTGCTCGGATGAGTGGAGACGGGACACCGGCATGAGTACGGTCACGGTCAAACGCCCGCCTCGCGCGACCGGCCCGGAGACTCCGGACGGGCAGGTCGAGCTGCAGGAACCACCACTGATGGCGGAGGAGGCGCCGCTCGACTTCCGCTCGTTCGCCATGATCGTGCCGATGGGGCTCGGCATGGGCGCGATGATGGCCATGTTCGGCCTCTACAGCCGGGCTCCGGTGATGTACGTGATGGGCGGCGCGATGGCCGCCGGGATGCTGCTCATGGGCCTCATGCAGATCGGCCGGGCGGCTGCCGAACGCAAGCGCCAGATGCGCGGCGAACGGCGCGACTTCCTGCGGTACATCGCCCAGTTGCGCCGGCAGGCGCGCCGGGCGGCCGAGCAGCAGCGCCAGTCGGTGATCTGGACCCACCCGCAGCCCGACTGGCTCTGGTCGGTGGCGATGAGCAGTCGGCTCTGGGAGCGGCGACCCAGCCACGAGGACTTCGGCCGGGTCCGGATCGGGCTCGGCCGGCAGAACGCGATGCTGCGGTTCCTGCCGCCGCAGACCAAGCCGATCGAGGATCTCGAACCGCTCGCCTCGATCTCGTTGCGCCGGTTCTCCGAGGCGTACCGGACGGTCTCCGGCGTGCCGACCTCGGTGGGCCTGCGCAGCTTCACCAGCGTCGAGTTCGAGGGGGACGCCGACGCGGCCGTCGACCTGGTCCGGGCCATGGTGGCCGCGCTGGTCACCCTGCACGCGCCGGACGAGTTGCGGGTGGCGGTGCTGGCGCCGGAGGTCCACCGGGGCCCGTGGAACTGGATCAAGTGGTTGCCGCACAACGCCCACCCGACCGCGTTCGACGCGGCCGGTCCGGTGCGGATGTTCGCCGGTGGCCACGAGGAGCTGATGGACCTGATCGGTCTGGAGGTCTCCGACCGGGGCGACCACGACCGGGAGGCCCGCCCCTCGTCCACCGAACCGTTTCTGGTGATCGTCGCGCACCTGGCCGACCTGCCGGACAGCTCCCGGCTGCTCGGCGCGGGTATCCGTAACGTGGTCCTGCTGGACCTGACCGGCCAGATGCCGGGCGGGCCCAAGGTGCTGCGGTTGACCCTGGACGGGGAGGCGGTGACGTTCCCCGCCGGGGAGACCACCGGCTCGGCGGTGCCCGACGCACTCGGTGCCGCCGAATGCGAGGCGCTGGCCCGGATCATCGCCCCCAAACGGACCAGCGGCGTCCTCGACGCGGTCGAGGAACCGTTGGAGAGCGACTTCGAGCTGACCACGCTGCTCGGCATCCGCGACGCGCACACCTTCGACGTCGCGGCGCTGTGGCGGACCCGCGCGCCGCAGCGCAACCGCCTCACCGTGCCGATCGGTGTCACCGAGGGCGGTGAGGTCATCGAGCTGGACCTGAAGGAGTCCGCGCAGGGCGGGATGGGACCGCACGGGCTGCTCATCGGCGCGACCGGATCCGGCAAGAGCGAGCTGCTGCGGACCCTGGTCTGCGCGCTGGCCGCCACCCACTCCTCGGAGATCCTCAACCTGGTGCTGGTGGACTTCAAGGGCGGGGCGACCTTCCTCGGCATGGAGAAGCTGCCGCACACCTCGGCCGTGATCACCAACCTCGCCGACGAGCTGCCGCTCGTCGACCGCATGCAGGACGCGCTCAACGGGGAGATGACCCGCCGCCAGGAGGTGCTGCGGGCCAGCGGGTACGCCTCGCTGTTCGACTACGAGAAGGCCCGCGCCGCCGGTGCCCAACTGGTGCCGTTCCCGGTCCTGCTGATCATCGTTGACGAGTTCAGCGAGCTGCTCTCCAACAAGAGCGAGTTCATGGACCTGTTCGTCTCGATCGGCCGGCTCGGCCGGTCGCTCGGCGTGCACCTGCTGCTCGCCTCGCAGCGCCTGGACGAGGGCCGGATCAACCGGGTCGAGGGCCACCTGTCGTACCGCCTCGCCCTGCGGACCTTCTCGTCGATGGAGTCCCGGTCGGTGATCGGTGTCGGCAAGGCGTACGAGCTGCCGCCCGAGCCCGGCAACGGCTACCTGAAGATCGACACCTCCAATCTGGTCCGCTTCAAGTCCGCCTACGTCTCCGGGCCGTACAAGGGCAGCGGGCTGCGCAAGGGGGACGACGACCAGGAGGAACGGATCCTCGCCGAGGTCGTCCCGTTCGCCACCGGGCAGGTCGCGGTCCGGCACGACCCGGGGCGGGTCCGGGCCGCCGAACCGGTCGAGGACACCGAGCCGGAGGAGACCGGGAACCTCACCGGGCCGAGCCTCGTCGAGGTGCTGCTCGACCGGATCGCCGGCTCCGGCCCGCCGGCCCGCCAGGTGTGGCTGCCACCGCTGTCGACCCCGCCCAGCCTGGACACGCTCCTGCCCAGCGTCGTACCGGACCCGGTGCGGGGCATGACGGTGGACGACCAGAGCGCACAGGGCCGGCTCCGGGTTCCGGTCGGCATCGTCGACCGCCCCGCCGACCAGCTACGCGAACTGCTCACCATCGACCTCGGCGGGGCGGACGGGCACGTCGGCATCGCCGGTGCGCCGCAGAGCGGCAAGTCCGCGCTGCTGCGCAGCGTGATCCTCGCGCTGGCGCTCACCAACACCCCGCGCGAGGTGCAGTTCTACGGGCTCGACTTCGGTGGCGGCGGGCTCGCCTCGATCGCCGGGCTGCCGCACATCGGCTCCATCGCCACCCGGATGGAACGCGACCGGGTGGTCCGGACCATCGAGGAGGTCTGGCAGGTCATGGAGCGTCGCGAGTACGAGTTCGCCAACCGCGGCCTCGACTCGATCGGCACCTACCTGGCGGCGCGGGCGCGGGGCGAGATCGACGACCCGTACGGGCACGTGTTCCTGGTGGTCGACGGCTGGTACACGATGAAGCAGGACTTCAGCGACCTGGAGACGCGCTTCCAGGAGCTGGCCTCACGGGGGTTGTCGTTCGGCATCCACGTGATCGTCTCCACCACCCGCTGGTCGGAGATGCGGACCTGGCTGCGGGACCTGCTCGGCACCCGGTTGGAACTGCGGCTCGCGGACTCGATGGAGTCCGACGTCGGCTCGCGCCGGGCGGCCACCGTGCCGCACCAGCCGGGGCGGGGCCTGACCAGCGGCGGCCTGCACTTCCTCGGGGCACTGCCCCGGATGGACGGCAGTTCCTCCGTCGACGACCTCGCCGAGGCCACCAAGTCGACGGTCGAGGAGATCACCACGTTCTGGACCGGTCCGCCCGCGCCGGGCGTCCGGCTGCTCCCGACCCAGCTTCCGGTGGAGAGCCTGCCGGTGCCGGAGCCGGCCTTCAAGGTGTGCCTCGGCCGGGACGAACAACGGCTCGCGCCGGTGTGGCACGACTTCATGACCACCCCGCACCTGCTGGTCCTCGGCGACAACGAGACCGGCAAGTCGAACCTGCTCCGGCTGGTGCTGCGGGCGATCCAGCAGCACTACACGCCGGCCCAGGCCAAGGTCGTCCTCGGCGACTCGCGGCGCGACCTCGACACCGCGATCACCCCCGACTACCAGGTCGGGTTCGGCTTCACCGGCGACCGGCTCCACGAACTGGCCGGTCAGACCGCCGTCTCGATGAACCGCCGGGTGCCCGGCCCGGAGATCTCCTCCGAGCGGATGCGGCGGCGGGACTGGTGGGAGGGGCCGGAGCTGTTCGTCATCGTCGACGACTACGACCTGATGACCCGCTCGACGGCTCCGGGCTCCGCGCTCGACCCGGTGCTGCCGCTGCTGGCGCAGGGCGTCTCCATCGGACTGCACGTGATCATCGCGCGCAGCACCTCGGGCGCGATGCGGGCCATGATGGACCCGGTCCTGCGCCGGATGTGGGAACTCGGCACCCCGGCCGCGCTGCTGTCGTACCCGAAGGAAGAGGGCAGGTTCCTCGGCGAGGCGGTGCCGCGCAGGCTGCCACCCGGACGTGCCCAACTGGTCACCCGACGCAGCGTCAAGCTGATCCAGACCGGACATGTCGCATGAGAGGGGAGCACGGGTGAGCGCCACGCTCAGCGCCGAACTCTGCCGGATCACCGTCGTCGGTCCGGCCCGCAGGGTCGACCTGGCGGTCCCGGCTACCACCACGGTGGCCGCCCTGCTGCCGCTGCTGGTGCAGCAGACCACGGAGAGCGACCAGCGCCCCGATTCGAGCACGGGCGAGGGAGCCTGGGTGTTGCAGCGCCTCGGCCAGGCCCCGTTCGAGCTGGCCGGGACCCCGGAGAGCCTGGACTGGCTCGAAGGTGAGGAACTCCACCTCCGCCCGGCCGAGGACCCGCTGCCCGAACTGGATTTCGACGACCTCGCCGACGGGGTCGCCATCGCCGTCAACCGACGTTCCGACCGCTGGCAGCCCGAGTACCGCCGGATCCTGTTCATCCTGCTGTCGGTCGTCGCCATGGGTGCCGTCGCCTCGGTGCTCACCTCGCACGGTCCGGCGCTGCCGCAGGTCGTGGCCGGTGCCGTACTGGGCAGCGCGCTCCTGGCCGCCGCGCTGTTCTGCGGCCGGCGGCTGGACGACGGCGCGTTCTCGCTGCTCTTCGGCGGCGGCGCGGCCGGGTTCGCGGCGGTGGCCGCGTCCAGCGCCGTCGACGGCGATCCGGAGCGAATAGCGGTGACCGGCGCGGCGATCCTCGCCGCCGCCGTCGCCGTGCTCACCGTCGCCGCCGTCCTGCTGCTCGCGCAACGGACCTTCGCGCCCCACCTGCCGGCGCCACCGCTGCTGGTGACCGGGGTGACCGGCCTGGTCACCACGGTGATCCTGCTGATGCGCGACGGCAGCGGGATGAGCATGCCACGCGCCGCCGCCGTCGCCGTCCTGCTGATCTTCGTCGTGATCGTGCTGGCCCCCCGGATGGCGGTGAAGCTGTCCCGGCTGCGCGGTCCGCAACTGCCGAAGACCAGTGAGGACATGTCGTACGACATCGCGCCCGCGCCGTCGGACCAGGTGCACCGGCGTACCGACGACGCGGACACCTACCTGACGGTCGCGATGGTCACGGCGGCGCTGGTGCTGCCGGTGCTGTTCCACTTCACCATGACGGTGCGCGGCTGGGCGGGGTGGAGCTTCGTGCTGGTGGTCGCCAGTGCAATCCTGTTGCGCTCGCGTACCTTTCTCGGTGTCTGGCAGCGCTGCGCGCTCGTTGCCGCCGGTACCGTCGGCTGCCTCATGGTCATCACGAAGCTTGCCGACATGCTGTCGCCCGCCTGGCGCTGGGTGCTGCTCAGCGCGCTGGTCGGGCTGCTGGTGCCGCTCGTGATGGCGGCGTTGCGGCCCTGGCCACGGCGCATGCTCCCGTTCTGGGAGTACACGGCGACCTTCTTCGACGTCGTCACGGGCGTGGCCGTCCTGCCGATCCTGGCGCAGGTCCTCGGCATCTACGCCTGGGCCCGTGGGCTCTTCGGGTAGCCGGCGATGCAGACCCAGCGCGACCACGTCCACGCCCACAGCTTCATGACCGGGCGACTGAGTTCGGCGCTCGTCCAGGGCGATCCGACCAGCGCGCAGATCCCCGGGCAGCGGGCGCTGACCGGCATGCTGATCGGGATCATCGTGGTGCTCCTGGTCGGCGCCGGGTTCGCCGTCTACGGGTGGCTCGTGCCCGGCGGCAGCCGGGCGTACCGCCAGGCCGGCGCGATCCTGGTCGAGAAGGAGAGCGGCGTCCGGTACGTCTACCGCGACGGCATGCTCTATCCGATGTCGAACCTGACCTCCGCGATGCTGGTCCAGGGCCCGTCCGCAGCCGTGAAGCTCATCTCGCGCAACTCGCTGAAGGACCTGCCGCGCGGCCCGGAGGTCGGCATCGCCGACGCGCCGCAGTCCGTCCCCGCCGTCGCCGCGCTGGCCCGGGGCCCGTGGTTGGTCTGCCTGCCGGGTTCCGTGGTGGACCGGCCCGGTGCGGGGCTCGGCGTGAACCTCGACCCGCGAGCCGCCGCCGCACCGTTGACCGGGAACACCTTCGCGGTGGTACGCGGCCCGGACGGCGGTACGTTCGTGCTCGCCGGGCCGGTCAAGTTCCCGGTGGCCGACGCCTCGGTGCTGGTCGCCCTCGGCGCGGCCAACGCGCGGGTGGCCGTCGCACCGGCCGCCTGGCTGGACCGGCTGCCGACCGGCGTCACGCTCGGCCCGGCCCGGATCCCGGCCGCGGGCACCCCGGGCCCACGGGTCGCCGGGCGGGTCCACCCGGTGGGCACGCTGTTCCGGCAGCAGCCCGTCGCCGGCCCGGAGCAGCTCTTCGTGCTCCGCCCGGACGGGCTGGCACCGGTCAACCGGATGGAGTTCGTGCTCGCGACGGTACGGGGTGGCGACGCGCCGGTGACCCTGGACGCGGCCGACGTCGCCGGGGCGCCGCGCTCCGGCGACCGGACGCTGACCGAGCGGCTGCCCGACCTGACCGGCCACCAGTGGCAGGATCCCGGTGGCCGGGTGCTCTGCCTGCGGCAGCGGCCGGTCGACGGGGAGCGGGTCGTCAGCGAGGTGGTGCTCACCGACCGGCGCGCGTCCGGGGTCGGCGACGACGGCGCGACGCGGGTGCTGGTCGAGCCGGGTTCCGGCATGACGGTGACCCCGGTGCCCAAGGTCGGCCCCGTCGCCGAGGTGGCGTTGATCTCGGACCAGGGCATCGCGTACCGGCTCGCCGACCCGGACACGGTCTCCGCCCTGAAACTCGCTTCGGCACCCGCCGTTCCGTTTCCGAGGGACCTGCTCGCGGTCGTGCCGCAGGGCCCGGTGCTCAGCCGTACCGCCGTCAACGGTCCCGCTAGGGGGTAGCGTCCATGGCATCCATCCGAGATCTGCTGCGCGGCGGGCGACGTCAGCCCGGCGACGTGGTGCAGCACACCGTCGGCAACGCGCTCGTCCTGCACCACCCGGACGAGATCAGCGGCGAGGCGCAGTCCCTCGCGCTCTCGGTGATGGCGGACGACGAGAACGACCTGGTCGTACTGGACCTGGGCAGCGGCATCCCGATCGGCTCCTGGGAGTCGATGGCCGGTGTCCTGCCGCGCCGCCGTCGCGGTATCCGGCTGGTCGCCTGCGGGGAGCGGAACGACACGGCGGCGATGGCGGGGCAGTGGCTGTCGGAGCGGCTGAACCGGACGGTGATCGCGCCCGACGGTGAGCTGATCCGGGGGGCGGCCGGCGCGCTCTTCGTGCACTCGAAGCCGGGCAGCGGCTGGGTGCGGTTCCGCCCCGGCAAGCCGCCCGCCTGGGACTCCAAGCGGTACCCGACGCCGGCCTGGGACACCGCCGCGACCGAACGCCGGGCCTCCAGCTCCACCGGGGAGATCGAGCCGCTGCCCGGCGGGGTGTGGATCCACGACGTACGGGCGCCGGAGGTCGTCGCCGAGCACCGTGGCCGCCTCGTCGCCGACCTGCCGTGCCAGGCGGAGACGATGACCGTCCTCCTCGGCTGCCCGGGCACCGAGCCGCTCTCGCTCGACGACGTGGTCCGGTTCTGGCGTGACCTGGACCCGGACAACCGGCTGCGGGCCCGCTTCGTGCAGTACGGCGAGATACGCATGCCCGAGGGCGAGTCGTTCGGCCAGACCCTCGCCGACCTGCTCGCCACCAAGGTCGTCTGCTACCCGGGAGTCCCGATCGGCGCGCCCGGCAAGTTCGAGATCCGGACGGTACGCGCGGACGGCGTCCTGGGCTGGCCGCCCTTCGCCCTGGAACTCGGCTACTCGCCACGGCCCCACCCCAACTCGCTGGCCCGCCGGCCGCTCCTGCTCGACCACCGTGGCCCGTTGCGGTGGACCGAGGAGATCGAGCCCCGGGTGTACTGGTACGCCCCGGACGCGGTGGTCGAGGTGATCGAGGCCGGGCTGTGGATCCGCCCGGCGGAGGAGCCGGGGAACGCGGAACGGGTCCGGGCCACGCCGCTCGACCCCGAGGGCATCACCATGATCTTCGACGACACCACGCCGAACCGGACGGCGCGGATGCGGGAACTCGCCGAGGACCTGGCCGCCCGGATCGACCGTGGCATGGGACAACCCAGCGCGCTGTTCCCGGCGTCGGTGCTGGTGCCGGGGCAGAAGCCGGGCGGCCAGGCGGAGGCGAACCTGACGCTGGCACCGGAGCTGCCGCCGATGCCGCCGACGGCCGCCTCCCCGCCTCCCCCCGGCGTGCCGGCGGAGATCCCGACCGTCGGCGTCACGACCATCCCCGAGCCGATCGACCTGTCCCCGGTCCCGCCGGTGGCGTCCGCTCCGGTCTCGCCGGTGGGGTCCGCTCCGGTGACGCCGCCCGCTCCGGTCGCGACGCCCGTTCCGCTGGCCCCGTCCGCTCCGGTGGTCCCACCCGCTCCCGCCGAGATTCCGACCGAGTCCTCGATCGACGGACCCGGGGACGTCGGGCCGGCGCACCCGGCACGGCCGACGGCGACGGCCGGATCGGCACTGCCGCCGCCTCCGCCCGACGCGCCCGCCCCGCCGCCCGAGGTGGCGTCGCCGGCTCGTCGGCCCGAGGTGGCGTCACCCGCCGCGCTCGGATCCCCGGCCACCACCGTGCCGGCTCCGGCTGCCGTCCCCACCCCCGACGTCGCGCCGGCTCCGTCGCCCGGGGACACCTCCCGGTCGGTCGGGGCGTCGACCCCGCCCGCGCCGCCCGTGCCGGTGGAGGTGCCGGTGGCAGTGGTCGTGGAGGCGCCGACCGAGGTGGCGTCCGTCGGCCGCGTCGGGCCGGTGACGCAGGGCGGGCCGTCCGGTCACCGGATCCAGCCGGTGGTGACGCCGGACGCCTCCGCCCTGCTGCCCGCCCACGGGCTGGCGGAGGAGCGGGCCTGGCTGCGCCGCTCGTTGAGCCGGGACTTCGACACCATGGCCAGCTCGGTCTCCCGGATCATGTCGGAGCACCCGGGGATGAAGGCCGGCGGTGACAGCACCGCCGACGACATCCTCGTCGACTCGGTGGCGACCCGGCTGTTCCTGACCCGCCGGGGCGTCGGCATCGACACCGGCCTCCGATCGGGCGCGGTCGGTCCGCACGTCCCGCTCGCCCGCTGCGTGGTCTCCGGTCTCTCCCGGCTGCCGTCGTTCCGGGGGAGCACCGTGGTGCGTACCTCGCCGGGCGACGACGAGTGGCACCTGTACCGGGGCCGACGCCTGGTCACCGACTGGAGCTTCGTCACCATGCTGACCGCACCCTGCGCCAACCAGGACGGCGACACCGACGTGCTGATCTGGTCGATGACGGCCCGCCGTACCGCCCTGCTGGAGCCGGAGGGGGAGGAGCGCGTCGAGGACCGGGTGGTGTTCCTGCCCGGCACCCACTTCAAGATCCTTGAGGCGGCGGAACCGGCCGGTGACCGGCGCGGCACCATCCTGCTCCGCGAGATCGGCGCCAACGAGATCGACGACGACGGCCGGGTCGACCAGAAGCGGTCGTCGCTCGACGAGCTGGCCGTCACCTCCCTGCGCCGCAGCCTCGACCGGTGGGCCGGCGCGGACCCCCGCAGGCGGATCGGCGCCGCCTCGGTCAGCCGCTTCGGGGCGCTGCCCGGTCTCGTCCGCCCTCCGACCGGAAAGAAGGGGTGATGCCGCGATGAGTCGACAGGTCCTGACGGTGGGCGGCGGACAGCCCGGCGCGTTCGCCACGATCGGCGCGGCGGTCGCCCGCGCCGAGCCGGGCGCCACCATCACCGTCCACCCCGGCCGGTACACGGAGAAGCTGGTCGTCGGCAACCGGATCACCATCGCCGCCGAGCCGGGCGCCCTCGTCGAGGTGCACGTGGAGGAGGGCAGCGTCCTGGCCGTACACGGCGAGGGCGCCCAGTTGCGGGGCATCTCGCTGTCGAGCGCCGATCCGAAGCTGGCGGCGGTCGACGCGTACGCCGGCGAGGCGGCCCTGGACGGCTGTCGTGTCGAGGGGGCGGCCTGGGTGACGTTGCTGGCCCGGCTCCAGGGCACCATCGCGCTGCGCAACTGTGAGGTGCGCTCCTCCTCGGGCGCCGCGATCGTGGTGACCGCGCCGGGCGCGAGCACGGTGGAGGACACCGTGATCCGCGACGTCGCCACCTCCGGGATCGTGGTCAGCGAGAAGGGGTCGCTGACGCTGCGTCGCTGCACCGTGGAGCGGGCCGGCGCGAACAGCATCTGTGTGAACGGTGACGGCCGGCTCGTCGTCGAACAGTGCGAGATCACCGCCGCCGGCAAGCCGGCGCTCGTGGTGGAACAGCGCGGTCACGCCCGGATCAACCGGCTGCGGGTGCGGGAGAGCGCCAACGTCGACGTGTTCATGCGCGGCGAGATCGACGCCGTCGTCACGGACTCCGAGTTCACCGGCGCGCTCTTCCAGTCCGTCCATGTCGCCGGTGGTGCCGCGCCGACCTTCCGGGGGTGCACGTTCGGCTCCGCCGGACGCAGCGCCGCGCACGTCACCGGTGCGGCGAAGCCGACGTTCACCGACTGCGTCTTCACGGACTCGCCGGTCGGCGTGACCGTCGAGGCCGAGAGCGCCCCCCGGTTCGAGGGGATGACCATCCGGGGCAGCAGCGAGCAGGCGGCGGTGGTGACCGGCGCGGCCTCGATGACCGTGCAGCGGCTGCGTCTCGACGTCACCGCCGGGGTCGGGCTGCTGGTCACCGCCGGTGCCGGTCTCGACGGCACCGACCTGGTGGTCGACGCCGCCGGCACCGTCGCGCTCGACCTGCGGGAGTCGGCGCGCAGCACCATCCGCGACGCCCGGTTCAGCGGTACGGCGGCCTCCTGCGTCGTGGTCGGCTCCGGCGCGACGTTGGCGCTGCGGTCGGCGGTGTTCGACGGAGCCGGTGTGCGGGTGGCCGAACACGCCGACCTTCGGCTCCAGGACACCGAGTTCGCCGACGTGGCGGGTGACGGCCTACAGGTCGGCGCGTCCGGCGCGGTGACCGCCAGCCGGGTGCGGGTCCGCCGGGCCCGCCAGGCGGGGATACGGCTGGAGCGCGGTGCCCGGGGCACCTTCACCGACTGCGAGGTGCTGGAGAGCGGGGCCGCCGGTTTCGACGTGGACACCGCGGAGCCGGTGTCGATCACCCGCTGCGTCGCCCGGGACAGCGGCGGCGAGGACGTCCGTCAGGCCGACGACGCCCGCCCGACCATCACCTTGCTGACCACGGGACGGGCCGCCCGGTCCGTGGAGCCCACCTCCCC
The DNA here is from genome assembly GCF_030269285.1 of Micromonospora sp. NBRC 101691. Lineage (NCBI taxonomy): Bacteria > Bacillati > Actinomycetota > Actinomycetes > Micromonosporales > Micromonosporaceae > Micromonospora > Micromonospora sp. NBRC 101691. The sequence continues at coordinate 133,403 of NZ_BSTB01000010.1, read as the reverse complement.
GGCCCCCGCCGGTGCCGGGTACGCCCCCGAGGAGATCCCGGACCCGGACGGGCCGTCCGCCGGGGACGCGGCGGACGGGGAGCTGGACGGGCCGTTGCGTGAACTCAACGGCCTGATCGGTCTGCGCGGGGTGAAGCAGGAGGTCACCGCGCTGATCAACCTGATCAAGATGTCGCAGGTCCGGCAGCAGATGGGCCTGCCGATGCCGCCGATGAGCCGGCACCTGGTCTTCGCCGGCCCGCCCGGCACGGGTAAGACCACTGTCGCGCGGCTCTACGGCGCGGTCCTGGCCGAGCTGGGCATCCTGGCCAAGGGCCACATGATCGAGGCGGCCCGGGCGGACCTGGTCGGCCAGTACATCGGCTCGACCGCGATCAAGACCACCGAGCTGGTCAACAAGGCGATCGGCGGGGTGCTCTTCATCGACGAGGCGTACACGCTGTCGGCCGGTTCCGGCGGGTCGGGCCCGGACTTCGGTCAGGAGGCCATTGACGCGCTGATGAAGATCATGGAGGACCAGCGCGACGAGCTGGTGGTGATCGTGGCGGGGTACTCGGAGCTGATGGAGAAGTTCCTCGCCTCCAACCCCGGTCTGGCCTCCCGGTTCACCCGGACCATCGAGTTCCCGAACTACTCGGTGGACGAACTGGTCACCATCACCTCGAACCTGTGCCGCAAGCACTACTTCGAGCTGACCGACGACGCCGTCGCCGGGCTGACCGCCTACTTCGAGCGGATCCCGAGGACCTCGACGTTCGGTAACGGCCGGGTGGCCCGCAAGCTGTTCGAAGCGATGATCAACAACCAGGCGTCCCGACTGGCGGTCACCCCGCCGACCAAGGACACCCAGATCAACCGGCTCACCGCCGAGGACCTCGCCCCCGAGCTGGCGCTGCTGGACGACCTGCCGGTCGAGCAGAAGAACCAGCCCGACCGGAGCCAGAACCCGACCGGCGCGATCAACGCCGCCCAGAGCTGGCAGCGGATCGGCCGGCTGGTCGGCGCGGCCGAGACCCGCGAGGCGGTCGGCGCGACCCTGCTACAGCTCTGCGGGCTGCGCAACCGCCGCCGCTCCTACGGCAGACACGGCAACGTCCTGCTCTCCGGCGTGCCCGGCAGCGGTCGCAGCGAACTCGTCCGGCACTACGCCGCCGCCCTGTCCGAACTGGACCTGGTTCCGGTCGGCCAGGTGGTGCGGGTCTCGACCGCCGAGCACCTCGCCCCCCAGTGGCCGGGGCAGGTCCACAGCCTGGTCCGGGCCGCGCTCCAGGACGCGACCGGAGGCACCTTGGTGGTCGACTACGTCGACGACGGCACCGGTGGCGCGCCGGAGATCGTCGAGGCGTTGGTCGAGCAGATGCGCGCCCAGCCGGGCGACCCGGTCGTCGTGCTGGTCGCCGAGCCGGCCGTGACGGCCCGACTCGCGGCTGCGGTGCCCGGCCTCACCGACCTGTTCGGGCAGGTGTGGAGCATCCCCGAACTCACCGTCGCCGAACTGGCCGAGGTGGTGGCGCGACACCTGACGAGGCGCGGTCACGAGATCCCCGACGACGTCCGGGCCGCGCTCACCGGGCTGGCCGCGCGGGCGCCCGAGCGGACCGTACGCGCCGCCCACCTGCTCTCCCGGAGCCTGAGCCGGGCCACCGGGTCCCGCACCCTCGCGCTGGCCGACCTGAACGGACTGGTCAGCCGGAACGATCCGGCCGTCCTGGCGGCCCGCCCCCACGGCGGCCTCGCCGCGGTCGGCTGAGAGGAGACGTCATGTCGCAGCAGCAGCCCACCCACGACGAGATGATCGAGGCTGGACGCGCGTTCGAACAGCGGCTGCGCAGCGCGCAGGCCAGTCTCGAACACGCTCTGGTGACCGGCCGTTCCGCCGACGGCACCGTGGTCGTGCTGGCCAGCGGGCTCGGGCAGCTCAAGGCCGTACAGGTCGATCCCGCCGTGTTCGACACCCGCGACGTGACGGCCCTACAGGACGCGATCACCCAGTCGATCCGGGCCGCCGCCGCCAACGCGGCCACGCTGGCTCAGGAGAAGATGGGCGTGGTCGAGATCAATCTCTACTGACCGGCGCGGTGGCGGCCGTGGTGAGGGGACGAATCTGATGTGGACGCTGCGCTCCCTCCGCGGCCCGGCGTCAGCGGGGATCTTCCGGCACCGGGTCGGTAACGCGCTCGTCCTGCACGTCGACGAACGGATCAGCGTGGAGGCCCGGTCGCTGGCCCTGGCGGTCGCCGAGGACCCCTACCACGACATCGTCGTCCTCGATCTCCACCACGACCTGCCGGTCGGCACCTGGCGGTCGGTCGCCGCCGAGTTGAAGCGGAGCCGGCGCGGCATCCGGCTCGTCGTCTGCGGGGCATCCGCCGACACCGGCGCCCTCGCCGCGCAGTGGCTCTGCGACCGGCTACGCCGCCCGGTCGTCACCCCGCACGGGCGGACCGTCCGTGCGGTGGCCGGAACCCTCTTCGCGCACAACGTCGAGGGCAGTGGCTGGGTACGCTACCGGCCGGGGAGGACGCCGGTCTGGGAGTCCCAGCGCTACCCCGCCCCGGCCTGGGACGCCGCTGCCGCGCGGTTCCGGCCGACAAGTGCGGTGGGGGCGGTCGAGCCCATCCCCGGCGGAGTCTGGATCCGCGACACCCGCGATCCGGCGGTGGTCAGCGGCCGTTGGCAGTGGCTGACAGCCGCGCTGCCCTGCCAGCCCGAGGCGATGACGGTCGTCCTCGGCTGCCCCGGCACGCCACCCCTGGCCCTCGACGACGTCGCCCGCTTCTGGCGCGAACTCGACCCGGAGGGCCGGCGACACGCCCGGTTCGTGCAGTACGGGCCGGTCCAGTTGCCGGCGGGTGAGGTGCTGGGTCAGCGGCTGGCGGACGTGCTGGAGTCACCCGTGGTCTGCTTCGGCGGCATCCCCGTCGGGCGGCCCGACCGCGCGCACATGCACACCGTCACACCGGACGGCCGCCTCGGCTGGCAGGTCCTCGTCCGGGAACTCTGTTTCACGCCGCGTACCACGCCCGGTGCCGCGGCGAAGCTGCCACGGATCCTCAGCCACCACGCCCCGGCGCTGCTCGGGGACCCGGTCGGTCCGTTGGCCCACCGCTACGCCGCCGACGCGGTCGTCGAGATCGTCCAGTCCGGGCTGTGGATCCGCGCCGACGACGTACCGCGCAACGCCGGCCGGATCCGGGCCCATCCGGCCGACCCGACCCGGCACGCCCTCATCGTCGACGACACGGTCCCGTCCCGGGTGCCGCGTTTCCGTGAACTCGCCGAGGACCTGGCCGCCCGGCTGGATCCGGCCACCCGTGCGCGCAGCACCCTGCACCTCGCGTCGGCGGTGGCGGCCGGCCGGCGGGTACGGCCCCCCGGCAGCGCCGACGCCGACCTCGGTGACGGACTGACCTACCGGTTCACCGCCGCGGACCTGGCCCTGGAGGAGCCGGTCGAGGTGGCGCCACCACCCGCCGAGGCACTCGCGGTGACGGCCGTTCCCGGACCCCGGTCCCCGTCCTGGGTGCCGGCGGCGACGTCGGGTCCTCGGGCGGTGCCCGGCGGGCCGACCCTGGCCGCCGCCGATTTCCTGACCGCGCCCGTCGCGGACCCGGTAGCCGCCGCCCCGGTCAGGGTGTCGCCTCCGGGCACCGCCGCCCCTCCCGGGATCGCCACGTCAGCCGGCGCCGGGGGCACCGGGACGCTCGGCGGCCGGCCCACGGGGACGGCCGAGGGCCGGCTCGCCCCGGTCGCCCCACCGTCGCCACCCGTCGCCCCGCCGTCGCGCCCGGTCGCCGCCCCGCCGTACCCGTTCGTCGCGCCGCCTGCGCCGACCCCGGCCCGGACGGGGCCCGGCCGCCCGACGGATCCCTCCGTGGTCGCTCCGCTCTGGGACCAGTCCGACCCGGTCGGCGCTCCCGACGACACCCCCGCCGTGCCGGCACCACCGGTGTTCGCCGCACCGGCGACGAGCCGGGACGCGGGTACGCGTCCGGCCCCGCCGACCGCGAAACGGGCCGACCCGACCGTCGTGCGCCGGGACCCGGTGGCCGTCACCGGAACCGACCCGACCGTCGTGCGCCGGGACGCCATGCCCACCACGCGACCCGCCCCGACCCCCGCCGTGTCGCCGGTCGAACGTCCGACCCAACCGCCGGACGACGGTCCGGCCACGCCGCAGAACCGTGGTCCGGCCGTGCCGTCCGCCGTGGCCCCGGGGGAGAGCGCGTGTCCACCCGACGCCGCCCGGCGGCCCCTGCGGTTCCAGACCACACCACCGCCGGACGCACAGGGGCTACCCACCCCGGCCGGGCTCGACGCCGAACGGACCTGGCTGCGGCAGCGGTTCAGCCAGGAGTTCGACGTCGCCGCCAGTTCGATCTCCCGGCTGCTCGCCGAGCACCCCCGCCTGCACACGGGCGACAACGCGCTGGTCGACACGGTCGCCGTGCGCCTCTACCTGTCGTCCCCGGGCGAGGCCGTGGACCGGGCGCTGCGCTCCGGAGCGGCCGGCGACGCGGTGTATTTCGCCCGGTGCGTGGCGGCCGGGGTCGCCCGGCTGCCGTCACACCGTGGTGCCGCCTGTTTCTCCGCCACGCTCTCCGGCGAGGACCTGCGGGAGATCGCCGCGCGGGAGACGCTGACGGACTGGGGGTTCACCCACGCGCTGACCGAGCCGCCCGCGAGCCTCCCCGGCAACGTCGACGTCCTGCTCTGGTCGATGACCGCCCGCCGGACCCGGCTGCTGGAGCCGGAGGACGACCATCGCGCCGCCGGTCGGGTGCTGTTCCTGCCCGGCACCCGTTTCAAGGTGTTGGAGACGGCGCAACCGGGCCGGGACCAACCCGGCCGCCTGCTGCTGCGGGAACTCGCCCCCGAAGAGCCGGTCCGCGAGCGTGGCCCCTTCGACGACCTCGCGCTGACGTCGCTGCTCCGTTACCACGAGCGGTGGACGGCGACCGGTCGACGGGCCCGGGTCGGCGGCGCGACGGCGCCCCGCTTCGCCTGCCTGCCGGGCATCGCCTGACCGACAGCGATCAGGACGGTGTCACGTGGCCGCCCGTCGCGTCGGTGGGAGCGCTACCCTGCCGTGGTCCGCTTCGTTGTCGATGGTTCGATGTCTTGGTATACCTGACGATGCCGGCGTAGGCGCTCGGCGCGGATGCGTCGGTTCCGTCCAAGAAGGAGACATGATCGACACCGCGTACCGCGTGCGCCCGTTGCGCTCGACCGACCCGGAACGGATAGGTGACTACCTGCTCGTCGGCCGGCTCGGCCGGGGCGGCATGGGAGTGGTCTACCTGGCGGAGAGCGACGACGGCAGCTACGTCGCGATCAAGCTCATCCATCCGGACCTCGCGACCGACCCCGAGTTCGCCCGCCGGTTCCGTGGCGAGGTCGAGCGGGCCCGGCAGGTGCCGTCGTTCTGCACCGCCGAGTTCCTCGACGCCGACCTCGACCACGAGCCGCCGTACCTCGTGGTGGAGTACATCGACGGCCCGAGCCTCGACGAGGTGATCGCCGAACGTGGCCCGCTGCGGGGCGGTTCGCTGGAGTCGCTCGCCGTCGGGGTCGCCACCGCGCTGACCGGGATCCACGGCGCGGGCATCATCCACCGCGACCTCAAGCCGGACAACGTCCTGCTGGCACCCGGCAGCCCCAAGGTGATCGACTTCGGCATCGCGCGGTCCTTCGAGGCCACCAGCCAGCACACCCGCACCGACGTCATGGTCGGCACGGTGGCCTACATGGCCCCGGAACGGTTCTCCGGCGAGTCGGAGAAGCCGGTGACCGCCGCGGCCGACGTCTTCGCCTGGGGCTGCGTGATCGCCTTCGCCGGCACCGGCAGGACACCGTTCCACGGCGACTCGCCGTCCGCGACCGCGGCACGCATCCTCACCCAGCCGCCGCAGCTCGACGGCCTGCCGGAGTCCCTCCGGGAACCGGTGCGCGCGGCGTTGGCGAAGGACCCCGCCGACCGGCCGACCGCCCCGGAGCTGCTCGCGACACTGCTGGGCAGCCGGTCTGCGACACCGGCGCCGGCCACGGCCGCGACCGCGACCCCGCCGACCGTCGGCCAGCGACCGACGGCGGTCCCCGACCGGCCGGTCCGGTCGGCCCGCCGCCGGCGGGCGGCGCTGGGCGGACTGGCCGCGCTGCTGGTGCTCACCGGGGTGACGGTCGCCGGCCTGGTCGCCAACGCCGGCGACCGACCGGAGGCGGGTCCGGCCACGTCACCGTCCGCCGGGTCGCCGTCGCCGTCGCCGTCGAGCGCGGTGTCCGCGCAGACGCCCGCCGCGGAGCGGACACCCCCACCCTCGGCCGCGCCCGTCCCGACCCGGTCGCGCAGCGCGCCGGCCACCGGGACCGAACCCGCCGGTCCCACGACCAGCCCCACGCTGCGGGCCCTGGTGAACATCTCCGGCCGCAACCTGGCCCTCGGTCGGCCCGCGACCGCCTCCAGCATGGAGGATGCCCGGTGGGCCGCCACGAACGCTGTCGACGGTAACCGCGTGAGCCGGTGGGGCAGCCAGTTCAGCGACCCGCAGTGGCTGACCGTGGACCTGGGCGCGCAGTGGCGGATCAAGGAGGTCGTGCTGCGCTGGGAACTCGCCCACGCCACCGAGTACCGGGTGGACGTCTCCCCGGACGGCCGGCGGTGGACGACGCTGTACCGCACCTCGTCGGGCCGGGGCGGGGTCGAGCGGATCACTGCCGACAGCGCGACCGGCCGCTACGTCCGGATGTACGGCACCCGGCGGGTCAGCGGCTACGGCTTCTCGCTGTACGAGATCGAGGTGCGCTGAGCGCCCCTGCCCTCCGGTCGCCGGCCCGGGGAGAGGTCCACGCCGTACCCGCCCAGCCGGCGGCGGGCCCGGCGCAGATCCCACCGGGCACCGAGCACGGCGTACAGGTCGGCCGCCTCGCCGCCGGTCCGGGCCGCCTCGTGCGGGCGTCGACCGGCCGCGAGCAGCACGGCGGCGTCCTCCAGCGCGGCGGCCAGCTCCACCACCCGGCCGACCGCGCGGTAGTGCGCCGCCGCGGCCAGCGCCGGCTCCGGGTCGCCGGTGAGCAACGCCCGGCACCGTGCCGCCGCCGGATGCGCCCGCCCCCGCCGGACCTCCCTGGCCGCCTCGTCGGCGCAGACGGCCGTCGCCTGTTCGGCCACGTCACGTCGATCCAGCTCCAGCGCGAGCCGGACGGTGTCGGGCAGCCACTGGTGCCGCATCATCAACGGCGCGTACGCCGGCACCAGCAGCGGGTCGAGGAGGTGCAGGGCCTGCTCCGGGCGGCCCTGCTGCTCGGCCACCGACGCGCGGGCGATCATCAGGAAGTCACCGCTCTCGCGCTCGGCCTCGGTGGCCGGCAGCAACTCGGTCGAGTCCAGGTGCCCGCCGGCCGCCACGACGTCGCCCCGGCGGGCGGCGACGAGCGCGGCCGCCCCGTGCAGCAGCATGGCGACCGCACCCGGCTCCCGGGTGCCCAGCAGAGTGGACCCGAGCGGGTCGTCGGTGACCGCGCTGACCACGGACAACACGTCGTCCCAGCGGCCCGACCAGTAGTGCTGTACCGCCGAGGCGACGTGCAGTCCGGACGGTAACCGGTGCCGCAACGCGAAGAGCGCGGCCTCGCGCAGCGTCCGCTCGGCCTCCTCCAGCCGGTCCAGGTTCTGGAGCGTGAACGTCCGGTTGTCGAGCAGGTCGAGGTACAGGCCGGTGAAGGACGGGTGGTCGCGCATGATGTCCAGCGCGCGGTCGACGTACTCCAGCGCCCGCTCGTGGTCGCGCCGGATGGTGTTGGTCAACCAGGTCGTCTGGAGGGCGAACACCGCGTCGTACGGCTGGTCCGCGGTGAGCGCGGCGGTGTGCAGCGCCGTCGCCGTCCGGTCCGCCCGGTCGAGGTCGTCGAGCGGACCCCGGCGGAAGTTGGCCAGCAGCATCCGGTGCCGGGTGTGCCAGAGCGCGGGTGCGGCGGTGTCGGCGAGCGCCTCCTCGACGATGCCGAGCGCTGCCGCGACGTCACCGCCACGGTGGGTCATCGCGGCGAGCAGGTGACGCATCTCGGCGCGGTCGGCCGGGTCGGAGGCGAGCCGGACCGCCTCCCGTGCCTCGTCCAGTGCCGGACGCCCGTGCCGGAAGTCGAGCCGGACCAGCGCGATCAGCAGGCGCTCCCGTTGCCCCGGACCGGGCCGGTCGGTGCCGAGCACCCGGCGGAGCAGACCACCGGCCAGCCACGGCGTCCGGCGGACCAGCTCGACGTGGTGGGTGACCAGCCAGGACACCACCCAGTCGTCCACCGTCGAGGTGGCCGAGGCGAGCTGCTCGGCCACCCGGTCCACCGGACTGCCGCCGTTCGCCAGCACCTCGGCGGTGTGCAGGTGCAGCGCCGACCGGGCCGGGGCGGGGATGCTCTCGTACAGCATCTGCCGCAGGAACCGGTGCCGGAAGGCCAGGTCGGTGCCGGCGTCCACGACGACCCGCGCGGCGAGCGCCTCCTCCAGGCTGGACACCAGGTCGACGGCGGAGCGGCCGGCCACCGCGCCGACGTCGTCGACGGAGAACCGGGCCCCGAGCAGCGCAGCCGTCCGGAGCACCTCCTGGGTGCCGGCCGTGAGGCTGTCCATGGTGGCGCGGATCATCGCGAGCAACGGGCGTGGTGCGTCGATCGGGGTGGCGTCGGGGATGTCGGCCACACCGTCGACCACCCGCACCGCGCCCCGCCGCAGCAGGGCCGTGGTCAGCTCGTGGGCGTAGCGGGGGTTACCCGCCGAGATGGCGACCACCTCGGCCAGGTTCGGCCCGGGGGACACCCCCACGAGACCGGTCACCACCTGCTCGACCACGTTCGCGGGCAGGGCCTCCAGGTGGAGCAGGTGACCCTGCCGGGCCTGGACGGCGCGGCGCAGTCGCGCCAGTTCCGGGGTGCCCGGCTCCAGCCGGGCGGCGGCCACCACCAGCAGAGGCAACCGGCGGGTGAGGGCGACCAGCCGTTCCCAGAAGGGGGCACCGGACCCGTCGGCGCCGTGCAGGCCGTCGAGGACCAGCAGAAGGGGAGCGGTGGCGCAGGCGGCGCGTACCTCGGCCAGCACCCGCTCGGTCACCGCCGGCGTGGCGGTCCCGACCAGCCCGGCGATCCCGTCGGGCCCGGTGGCGGACAGGTGACCTGCGGCGGGATCGGCCGCCAGCCCCAGCGCACGCGTCACCGTCGAGAGCGGGACGTGCTGGTCCGGCTCCTGGGCGAGCCCCCAGGCGACCCGGCATCCCCGCTCGGCCGCGTCGTCGAACGCGGCGTGGAGTAGCGTGGTCTTGCCGATGCCGGGTTCGCCCTCGACCCAGACGACGGTGCCCTGACCGGCGGCGACCGCCGCGACCAGGTCCCGTAGCTGCCGCAGTTCGGGGTCCCGGCCGGGGAGGGCCGCCGGACGTGGCCCGTCCCGCGCCGTCCGCTGCGCGGACCCTGCCGGCGCTCCCGGCCCGCTGGACGTCGACCCCGTCCGGCGTGGCGTGCGCTCGCGCGACGGGGACGGCTCCCCGGAGACGATCTCGTGCAGCCGGACGAGGGCGGTACCCGGTTCCACTCCGAGCTCGGCGCGGAGCGTTCCCCGAACCGCCCGGTACACCTCCAGCGCCTCGGCCCGCCGGCCGCTCCGGTGCAGGACGTGCATCAGCAGCTCGTGCAGGGGCTCGTGCAGGGGGTGGTCGCGGACCAGCACGGCGAGATCGGCCACCACGCCGTCGTCGCCCATCTCGACGAGGATCCGGGCCCGCTGCTCGGCCGCGTCGAGTCGTCGCCCGGCGAGCCGGACCCGCTCGGCGTCGAGACGATCGCCGGTGAGCCCGGCGTACGCCTCGCCGTGCCACAGCCGCAGTGCCTCGTCGAGGCGGGCGACGGCCCCCGCCCGGTCGCCGGCCGTACGCCGCCGCTCCGCCTCGGCGCCGAGCGCCTCGAACCGTTCGCTGTCCAGGTCCTCGGGTCGCAGGCGCAGGGCGTAGCCGCCCGGACCGGAGGTCAGCAAACCGGGCCCGAGGCTACGACGTAACCCGGAGACGTACGTGTAGACACTGCCCACCGCGGTGGTCGGCGGCGATGGTCCCCACACCCCCGCGACCAGTTCGTCCCGCCCGACGTCGCGCCCGACAGCGGTGGCGAGCAGCGCGAAGATCACTCGTTGCCGGGCCGGACCCAACGACAGTTCCCGGTCACCGCGCCAGGCCCGGACCGGCCCGAGGACGGACACCCGCAGCCGATCTTCCGGTGTGGTCACCATCGAGGCTCCATCCCGGAGGGCGGGAGGGAACCGCCGTGACGGACGGTAGCGGTCACGGGAGGTCGGGCCTTACCTCGCCGACGAGCCCGGACCGGGACAGGTGCGGTTGGGTCGGATTGCCCGGCAGACTCGGCCGGATCCGCCCGAGCAGCGCCCGCAGCCGGTCGATCCACTGCGGGCCGATCCGGCGCTCCCGCAACGCCGTGTGGGCGATCTCCGCCGCTGTCTCGAAGTCGCCCCGCCGCTCGTGGCTGTGCGCGGCTATCCAGCGCATCTCACCCGCCAGTTCCGGATCGGCGGTACGCGCGGCGACCCAGCCGGCCTCGGCTGCGGCGTTCCGGTCCGCGCCCAGCAGCAGCCGGGCCAGCCACGCGGTGAGCGTGAGCCGCCGGGCGGGGTCGAGGGCGTGCTGGGCATGGGCGTGCGCGAGTGCGGCGACGGCGATCTGCGGTGCCGCTTCGGCGACCCGATCGACGTGTTCGGCCAGCCAGCCGCCCAAACAGTCGTCGACCGGCACCTCCCCGGCGAGCGTCAGCGCCACCACCCGCTCGGGTGCCGTACCCGCCGCGGCGAGCCGCTCCGCGTACCGGCGGCAGAGGGCGACCCGGAGCGCGGCGGGGGTGCTCCCGCAGAGGGTGCGGACCACGACCCGGTGCCGGAACCGCAGCCGCTCCCCGGGCGCGAGGATCCCGGCGGCCCGCACCGGGGCCAGCATCCGGGCAAGATCATCGAGGTGGTGGTCGGTGGCGGCGGCCACCTCGGCCATCGTGCAGCCGGCCGGCTGCGTGCCCGGCGCCCGCACCTCGTATGCGCTCAGGAACGCGACCGCCCGCAGCACCTGGCGGGTGTCCTCCGGGTACGGGGCGAGGTGCGCCCCGACCGCCGCGACCAGACCGGCCGCCGGGAACGGGTCGCCTGCGGTCAGAGCGAGCTGCCGCAGGTATTCCGGGTGCCCGTCGGCGTCGTCGAGGATGCGGGCCAGTTCCCGGGGCTCGGGCGGTTGCGGGGCGACCGCCCGGACCACCGCGCCCGCCGAGTCGGCGTCCAGCGGACCGAGCGTGACGATCTCGGCGGCGGACCGCCCGGCCACCGGTCCCGAGCCGGACCGGACGGCGGCGACCAGCAGGAGCGGCAGCTCGCCCGCCTGCCCGCCCAGCGTGGCCCAGACCCGTAGCGTGGTCGGGTCGGCCCAGTGCAGGTCGTCGACGACGAGGACGAGCGGGCCCTCGGCTGCGGCCCGCCGGACCAGCTCCACCGCCTGTTCTGCCGCGTCGACGTCCGTCCGGTCCGTGCCGTCCCGGTCGGCGAGGTGGACATCGGGCCGGTCCGGCGCGGCGGATGCGGCGACCAGCGCCTCCACCGTGGGATGGTCCGGCCCGGCGAGGGCGGATTCGAGGCAGTCGCGCAGGGTGCCGAGTGGTACGTCCCGGGCGACCTCGTCCCCGACCGCCCAGCCGATGCGGCAACCGTCCGGGGCGGTGCGCAACACGGCCGTGAGCAGGGCGGTCTTGCCGATGCCGGCGGGGCCTTCGAGCAGGATGCTGCCGCCCCGCCCGGCGGCGACCCCGGTCACGGCCCGGCGTAGCCGGTGCAGTACCGCGTCGCGGCCGAGCAGCGGCGCCACGCCGGTGCGGGTGCGGAATCCGGACCCGGCGGTCGGGACGCCTCCGGTGGTCGTCGCCGACCCGCCGGCCGGCTCGGACGGTGTGCTCCCGGGGCGCGTGCCGCCACCCGTGACCAGGGACGGGCTCGCGGGTCGGCCCACCTCCGGCGGAACGGCCGGCCCCTCCCGGTGCGGACGGTCCGCCGTCAGCTCGCGCAGGAGCTGGACGGCCTCCTCGTGGCGTCCGGTCCCGGTCAGCAGCTCGGCGTACCGCTCGGCGGTGGCGAGCCGCAGCTCGGCCAGGCGCAGCCGCTGTCCCTCGGCGAACGGCCCGGGCACCCCGGCCAGCGCCTCGCCGTCCCACAGCCGCAGGGCCGCCGCCACGGTGGCCAGCTCGGCGTCGACGTGCCCGGCGACCCGGTGGCACCGGGCCGTCTCGCGCAACGACTCGAACCTGAGGACGTCGACCGAGTCCGGCGGGAGGTGCAGTTGGTACGTACCACCGCCCGAGCTGAACAGCCGTCCCGCCGTCCACCGGCTCCGGGCCGGCTCCAGCATCTGACGCAGGGTGGAGACGTAGGTGTAGATGTTGCCGGTCGCGCTGGGCGGCGCGTCCTCACCCCAGACGGCGCTGACCAGTTGGTCGCGGGAGACCCGCTGCCCGGTGTGCAGGGCGAGCACGCAGAGCACGGCGGTACGGCGGGCCGAGCCGAGCACCAGCTCGGTGCCGTCCCGCCAGGCTCGCACCGGACCCAACAAACGGAGGTCGATCCCCACCTGCTCCGCTGACATGGCTGCCCTTGGCTCGCTGCTCTGAGTGCCTGACCCCGGCGAAGTGGTCGGGGGACGTCTGGCATCCCGCTACCGGCGGAATCTCGTCGAATGCCCCACCCGCCCGCTTACTCCCCACCTGTCGATTGTCCACCATCCGGGAGGGCTCCGGCCAGTGAGGATGATCGCCCGGTCGGGGCGTCGCCCGCCCCGTCCACGGTGGAAGCCGGATCCCGGCGGGCGAAAGACCGGGCAGATCGGACCGGAGTCCGGGCACATCCGGACGCGGTGCCTTCCGCCTGCACCACCGGCCTGATGCACTCGACCGGTGTCGGCTGCTCCGGATCCACCGGCGAACCCGTTCGCCGGTGAGCTTCTGCTCACCCTCGCCCGTGAGGGGCGGTTCGTGCTGGACGCGGCCCAGGCCGACCAGGCCATAGCCGAGCTGGAACGCACCCTCTCCGCCGTCCGGGCCCGGCTCCGCATCCTGCGCATCTGGCGGCACGTGCCGACCCAGCGGGTGGACGAGATCCCCGACGATCTCGCCCTGGACGTCGTCGACGCCATCTTCGCCGACCAGCTCGCGCCCGGTCGGCTGGAGCTGGCCGCGACGGAGCTCCCCAAGTACATCGAGGCGCTGCGCCGGGCCCGGTTGGTGCCGCCCGGGGCGGGGCGGCCCGCCAACCGCTGAGCACCGTGGCCGGCAATCTTCACGCGCCGAGAACCAGCGTGAAGGCGGTGTGGAGATTTTCTGAAGGAGCGTTCCGCAGACTCTCACCGCAGTCATGAGACACGGAGGTTCCGGTGGAGAAGGTTCGGCTCGTCCTGCAGGCGGCAGACCCGTTCAGCTACGCGGGGCTCGACAGCTTCCTGCGGTCCTGTCCGGCGGTCGAGCTGCTGCCGGACGCCGATCGCGCGGGTGCGCAGGTGTTGGTGTTCGGCTGTGAGCAGCTGACCGTGGACGTGGTGGCGACGCTGCGACGCTCGGCTGCCCAGACCGGCCTGCCGGTGGTCCTCGTCCTGCGGGAGATCACCGAGAGCGAGTTGCTCACGGCGGTGGACTGCCGGGTGGTGGCCGTCCTGCCGCGGGCGGCGGTCACCGCCGAACGGCTGGCGCACAGCGTCCTGGCCGCGGCCAACGGTGGCGGCGTCATGCCGCCGAACCTGGTCGGCGAGTTGCTCAAGCACATCGAGCGGCTTCAGCGTGAGGTGCTCGCCCCGAACGGCCTGAACGCCTCCGGTCTCACCCCGCGCGAGGTCGACGTGCTGCGACTGATGGCGGACGGGTTCGACACCGGCGAGATCGCCGGCAAGCTCTGCTACTCCGAGCGGACCGTCAAGAACGTCATCTACGGGGTCACGCACCGGCTCAAGCTGCGCAACCGTTCCCACGCGGTCGCGTACGCGCTGCGCGCCGGCATGATCTGACCCGCGCCGAGACCTACCGCAGGATCCACAACCATCGGTTGTCGGGGTTGGCGTGTCGGTTGTTTGCGGCCTGGTCATGGCGTTTGGTGAGATCGTTACGTTCCAGTGCGGCGATGCGTTTGGACACCGCCTGCTGGCTCATCCGCAGCCGGGCGGCCGCCTCGCCGAAGTAGCGGTCGTCGACCACCGCGAGGAACGCCCGCACGGCACCCAGGTCGATGTCCGTGACAACTTCCGGTTGTGGATCTTCGTCGTACCGCTGCTCACCCACGCTGGCCCTGCGGTGGGGCGGTGCTCTCGCGGACGGAGAGGGTGGTGGCCAGCTCCAGGCCGATCCGTGGCGTCCGCTCCCCGCGTCCGAGCGCGAGGGCCAGTTCGGTGGCGGTGGCGGCCATCTCGGTGAGCGGTTGACGGATCGTGGTCAGCGGCGGATCGACCAGGGCGGCCACCGGCAGGTCGTCGAAGCCGACCACGCTCAGGTCCCGGGGGACGGACAGCCCGAGGGAACGGGCGGCCTGGTAGACCCCGAGCGCCTGGAGGTCGTTGCTGGTGAAGATCGCGGTGGGCCGCCCCGGGCGGTCGAGCAGGCCCAGCGCGGCGGTGTGCCCGGCCTCCCGGGTGAGGTCGGCGCGGACCACGAGATCGGACTCCACCGGCAGGCCGACGGCCTCCAGGGCGGACCGGTAGCCGTCCAGCCGGGCCCGGCAGCAGAGCACCTGGTCCGGGCCGGCGATCATGGCGATCCGGCGGTGCCCCAGCTCGACCAGGTGGCGGGTGGCCGTCCGGCCGCCGGTCCAGTTCGTCGCTCCGACGAACGGCACGTCGTCGGGGAGTTCGACGGTCGGGTCGAACACCACGAACGGGATGCCCCGGGCCCGGAGCTGGTCGTGCTGGTCCTCGGCGAGCTGCGCCACGGTCACGATGCAGGCCGGTCGTCGGGTGAGCGTGTCGTCGATCCAGTAGCGGACGGCGTTGCGTTGCGGGCCGAACTCGGTCAGCACGACCCCGAGCCGGTGCTCCCGGGCCACCCGCTCCACGCCACGGATGATTTCGACACCCCACATGTCCCCGAGTTCGTCGAAGACGAGTTCCAACATGCGGCTGCGCTGTGTCGGGGCCGGCTTGCGGTAGCCGTACTGCCGGATCAGCGCCTCGACCCGGGCCCGGGTGTCGGCGGCCACGCCGGAGCGGCCGTTGATCACCTTGGAGACCGTCGGGATCGACACCCCGGCGGACTCGGCGATGTAGGAGATCGTCACGGGTCGGGCCGCATCGCCCGGCGGCCCGTCGGCCCGGTCACGGGGCAAGGGTGGCCGTCCCTTCGGCGTCGGCGTAGTCGAACCAGTCGAACCGGACGCTGCCGGCCGCCGCGTAGAGGCCGATCACACGGCCGGTGAAGCCACCGGCGACCTCCGTCGACAGGTACCGGCCGTCCAACTCGGCCAGCCCGTCGAGGGTGCCGTCGGCCCGCTCGACGCCGAACCGGAGCGTGTCGGGCTCCTTGCCGGGATGCCAGTCGCCGGGGGACGGGGCGAGCACGTCGACCCGGAGCCGGACCGGGCCGGCCGGGACCGGTCGGGTGGCCACGGTCGAGAGCACCGATCCGATCCGCGCGACCACCCGGACCTCGCCGTCGCCGACCTCGATCTCGTGGTGGTGCCGCTCGTCGAGGCGTACGGCGAGCCCGCCGCGTCCGCCGGCCGGGTCGACCAGCGTGCGCGCCCGGCAGGAGAGGTGCTGCTGCCGGCGGCCGACGAAGGTGACGTCGCGCTCGTCCAGCGACGCGCCGCGCGCCCGCAGCGTGAGCCAGCCCGGGCGCTCGGTCAGCGACCAGACCTCGGCCGGCCGGGAGCGGACCGAGATCCAGCGCGGGTGCAGGGCCTCGGCGTCGAAGTCGTCCCGTGCGAGGGGTGCCGGCACCGGGCGCGCGGGCCACGGCGGCGCGGCCGTCACCGGGGTCACCCCGCCGACCACCGGCCAGCCGTCGACCCAGGTCACCGGGGCCAGGAACGTCTCCCGTCCGAGCACGTGCCAGCCGGGGGTGCCGCCCTGCGGCCGTACGCCGAGCAGCACCATCCACCACGAGCCGTCGGCGGCCTCGACGAGGTCGGCGTGGCCGGTGTTCTGGATCGGACGGTTGGTGCCCCGGTGGGTCAGGATCGGGTTGCCCGGACACGGCTCGTACGGCCCGTCGGGCGATGGCGCGCGGGCGATCGAGACGGCGTGCCCGCGCTCGGTGCCGCCCTCGGCGATCAGCAGGTACCAGTGCTCGCCGACCCGGTACAGGTGCGGCGCCTCCGGCGCCTGCGCGCCCGGCGGGCCGGACCACAGGCGGCGCGGCGGGCCGAGCGTCCGCCCGGTGTACGGGTCGATGCGCACCTGCCCGATGCCGGCGTAGGTGCACCAGCAGTTGCCCTCGTCGTCCCAGGCCAGGTCGGGGTCGATGCCGGGGACGTCCGGCAGGCGGACCGGATCCGACCAGGGACCGGCCGGGTCCTCGGCGCTGACCAGCAGGTTGCCGCTGCCGTCCGCGACGTTGGTGACGATCAGCCAGAAGCGCCCGTCGTGGTGCCGCAACGTCGGCGCGTAGACGCCTCCGGAGGACGCCGTCGTCGGGGGCAGGACCAGCTGGCCCGGTCGGTCCAGCACGTTGCCGATCTGCTCCCAGTGCACCAGGTCCCGGCTGTGGAAGAGGGGCACGCCGGGGAAGTACTCGAAGCTTGAACAGGCCAGGTAGTAGTCGTCGCCGACCCGGCACACGCTCGGGTCCGGGTGGAAGCCGGGAACCACCGGATTGGTGAACGTGCCGTCGGTCCAGCCGTCCGCGCCGGTCGTTGCCGTACGGGCCTGGGCCAGAGTCATCCGCTGCCTCCCTGAGGGCCTGGACCGAGAAAGTTTCTGCACGCCTTCCGGGAACTTTCGGGCTGGAGCGTAGTGACGATCAGCGATCGAGTCAACGGGTGTCCAATCGTCCCCTGGTCCGTGTTCTGCACCGCAGACCTCAGGTCGGCCCACCCCTCGTTGACCGTCGATCGAATTGACATCGATCGAGGAAAAGTTCTAGCTTCTGGATGGATACTTTCGCGGCCGGAGCCGCGATTGTTTCCGCGCTGTGGGAGCCATGCAGCGTTCGTGGAGGCACCGGGCAGCATCCGCGACAGCGCCCCGATCACCCCTGCGCGACGACCCATGGTGGGCACATGGGTCGCCGCGTCTCCACCGCTCAGCAGATCGCTTCCCCGCGCGACGGCAAGGAGTGCCCACGTGACTCTGCACAGCTCTCGAAGAACCCGATGGCGGCTCGGCGTGGTCGCCGGCACCGTGGCCGCGCTGCTGACCACGGCGACGATGGTGGCGGCCAGCGCCCAGGCGGCGACCGGCTGCCGGGTGGCCTACACCGCGAACCAGTGGCCGGGCGGCTTCACCGCCAACGTGGCGGTGACCAATCTCGGCACCCCCGTCGACGGCTGGCGGCTCGCCTGGCGGTTCCCGTCCGGCCAGCAGGTGACCCAGGCCTGGAACGCGACGGTGACCTCCTCGAACGGCGAGGTCACCGCGACGAACCTGAGCTACAACGCGGCCATCGCGACGAACGCGACGGTCTCGTTCGGCTTCAACGGGTCCTGGTCGGGCAGCAACCCGGCACCGACCTCGTTCCGGCTCAACGGCGTGGAGTGCACCGGCGACGTCGGCGGATCCCCGACGCCCACCGCGTCACCCTCGACGCCGCCGTCCACGCCACCGCCGTCCACGCCACCGCCGGGTGGCGCGATGGCGACGGTGGCGGCGATGCAGCCCGGCTGGAACCTGGGCAACACCTTCGACGCCATCCCCGACGAGACCTCCTGGGGCAACCCGCGCACCACCCAGACCCTGCTGCGCCACGTGAAATCGCAGGGCTACCGCAGCATCCGGATCCCGGTGACGTGGAGCAACCACCACGGCCCCGCGCCGGACTACACCATCGACACCGCCTGGCGGAACCGTATCCGCGAGGTCGTCGACTGGTCGTTGGCCGAGGGCTTCTACGTGATGATCAACCTGCACCACGACTCGTGGCAGTGGATCAACACCTATCCCACCGACCGGGCGAACGTGCTCGCCCGGTACCGGGCGCTGTGGAACCAGCTCGCCGGGGAGTACCGCGACCACTCGTCGCGGCTGGTGTTCGAGAGCATCAACGAGCCGCAGTTCACCGGCACGTCCGGAGACGAGCAGGACTACCAGGTGCTGCACGAGCTGAACACCGAGTTCGTCCACCTCGTACGCCGGTCGGGTGGGACCAACGCGACCCGGCTGCTGGTGCTGCCCACCCTCCTCACCAACGCCGACCAGGGCCGGCTGGACGCCCTGACCGACACCATCGACGATCTCGACGACCCCAACCTCGCCGCGACCGTGCACTTCTACGGGTGGTGGCCGTTCAGCGTCAACATCGCCGGCGGCACCCGGTACGACGCCACCGTCGAGAAGGACCTGATCGACACCTTCGACCGGGTGCACGACACGTTCGTGGCCAACGGGATCCCGGTGATCGTCGGCGAGTGGGCCCTGCTCAACTGGGACCACAACCGGCCGGGGGTCATCGAGCGCGGCGAGTTCCTCAAGTTCCTCGAAGCGGTGGGCCACCACGCGAGGATCAGGAACCTCACCACCATGGTGTGGGACGCCGGTCAGTTCCTGAACCGTACGGAACTGCGCTGGCGGGACCCGGGCGTGTTCGCCATGATGAAGGCGAGCTGGACGACGCGTTCCGGGACCGCGTCGTCGGACCAGGTCTACGTGCCGCGCCAGGGCACCGTCACCAGCAAGTCACTGACGCTCAACCTCAACGGCACGTCGTTCCGGGGACTGCGGCAGGGCAGCGCCAACCTGGTCGAGGGCACCGACTACACGGTGTCCGGGACCACCCTGACGCTCAGCGCGGCGACCGTGACCCGGCTCGTCGGCAACCGCGCCCACGGCGTCAACGCCAGCCTCGAAGCCGACTTCTCCCAGGGCGTGCCCTGGCCGATCGACATCATCACCTACGACCCACCGACCCAGTCCGCCGTCACCGGCACGACGACGTCGTTCGCCATCCCCACCCGGTTCCACGGCGACCAGCTCGCCACCATGGAGGCCCGGTACGCCGACGGCACCAACGCCGGTCCCGCCGACTGGACGCCGTTCAAGGAGTTCTGGCAGCACTTCCAACCCGACTACACCGCCAGCACGATCATCCTCAAGCCCGAGTTCTTCAACGAGGTCCGGGACGGCCGGGTCACCCTCACCTTCCACTTCTGGAGCGGGACCCGCGTCACGTACCACATCACCAGGTCCGGCACCTCGGTGACCGGCAGCACCACCTGACGGTCGTCGGAGAAGAGGGGCGGTCCGTCCGGCGGTGCCGGGCGGACCGCTTCCGTTCCGTGGCGGTGCCGGGCGGACCGCTGCCGTTCCGTGGCGTGCCGGGTGACGGCGGATGGTCAGGCCGGAACGTGCCCGTTGAGGTAGGCGTTGATCTGGTCGATCTCCAACTGGTTGAAGACCTCCGGCTGGGCGGCGGCCTGGTTCGAGTTGATGATCCGCTTGAACAGGTTGTAGTGCGCCATCGACCGCAGCCCGATGACACGGTTGGGGGTGACCAGGTAGCCGGTGCCGCCGGTGCTCCAGATGAGGTACATCAGTCCGTCCTTGGTGAGAATTCCGGGTGGCTGTCCGGGCGCCCCGGCCAGCGGCGCGCCCGCGAGGATCGACTCGGGGTTGACTCTCGCCCCGTTCGGTTGGATGACCTCGAGGTGCAGGTGCGGACCGGTCGAGCGGCCGGTCGAACCGACGTTGCCGACGTGCTGCCCGGCGGCGACCTGGGCGCCCGTCCCCACCACGGGAGCCTCCCGCAGGTGCGCGTAGATGCTCCGCCAGCCGTCGGCGTGGGTGACGATCGCGTGGTGGCCGAAGCCGCTCGCGTTGTAGCTGACGCCCGTCACCGTGCCGGCGGCGATCGACCGGGCCGGGTAGCCGAGGATCCCGGCGTAGCTGTAGTCCGTGCCGTTGTGCTGCCGGGTCTCGCCGGTGATCGGGTCCCGTCGGGGCCCGAACGGCGACGTGACCGGGACGTGCTTGTCGAAGGGGCGGTTCCACCGGGGCGTGGCGCCGTACGCCGCCTCCGCGAGCCATGCCTCCGGGATGACGCCGGCGGCGAGCGCGGCGGTGATCACCCCGAGCAGGTGGCGACGATCGATCCGGTACGGCGACTGCCCGTCTTCCACCGCTGCTCCATCGGTTCGCCGCATGCGCTTCCTTGATCACGTGGGGTCACGATCGCTCCGCGTGTCACGCGTGACCGGCAGCAACGACGAGTCTCGATCGCAGGGGATTCGGATCTTAAGTGGATCGATGCCTCTCCTGTCAAGACCGTGACGTGGCCGGTCCCCGCCGTCGATGGTCACCGGGCAGCCCGACGGCTGGGGGCTTCGTCCGCGGCGTGCGCGAGCGCCTGATCAGGAACTCCCGCCGGGGGTGGAGCCGGCGGCGGTCCTGGCGAGGCGGCGGGCCAGCAGGTCGAAGGCGTCGACGAGCTCGGCCGGGCCGACCACCTCGATCTCGGTGTCGAACCGGGCGAAGGCGGCGGCGAGACCGGGCCAGGACCAGGAACCGAGAGTGAGTCGGCAGAGCGGTCCGGGCCGAGCTCCTCGACGATCCCGTCCCGCGAGTAGCGCGCCACGGTGGCGGCCGGCAGGTCGAGGAGCACGGTGCCCTGGCACGGCCAGCCGACGGTGCCGTCGTCAGCCCCGCGGAACCGGCCGGTGACGAAGGTGGCCACGTCGCCGCCGGGCAGTTCCCGGGGCGTGAAGCGGGGTCCGTTGGGGATGCGCAGGGCGATCCGGTCGGCGGGAAGGTGCGCCAGTCCGACCGGTCGAGATCCCACGCGACGAGGTACCAGCGTCCGTCCCAGGTGACGACGTGGTGCGGCTCGACGCGGCGCGGGGGCTCGTCTCCGCTCCCGGGGCCGTAGTCGAAGCGGAGGATCTCGTGGGCCCGCACGGCGGAGCTGATCGCCACGAGCGCGTCGCCGTAGATCGGGACGGCCGGGCGGGCGGGGCGTTCGACGGCGGTGACCCGGAGGGCGTCGATGCGGTGCCGGAGCCGGGACGGCATGACCTGCCGGACGGTGGTCAACGCCCGTGCCGCCGCTTCGCCGGTGCCGTTCCCCAGGCCGGTGGCGGCGGTCTGCAACGCGACGGTGAGGGCGACAGCCTGCTCGTCGTCGAACAGCAGGGGCGGTAGTTCGGTGCCGGCACCGAGCCGGTAGCCACCGTCGGGACCCTTGGCGGCGGCCGCCCACCTCAACTTCCGGGGCGACGCCCGGGAGGCGCTGGAGTTCTACCACTCGGTGTTCGGCGGTGAGATCACGGTCAGCACGTACGGCGACTTCGGGATGCCGAAGGAACTGCCCGACGCCGACAAGGTCGTCTGGGGTCAGGTGGCGGCCGCCGACGGGTTCCGCGTCATGGCCTACGACGTGCCCGGCCCGGCCGGAGCGGCCATCGCGTCGGCGTCCGCCACGCGGCGCGAGAACGGCATGACGCTGACCCGTGAGCCGTTCTTCCTGTCCGTCCGCGGCGAGACCGTGGAAGAGGTCGGCGCGCTGTGGCAGAAGCTGGCCGCCGGGGCCACCGTCGTCGAGGCGTACGGCCCGGCGCAGTGGGCGCCGGCCTTCGGGATGCTGACCGACCGCTTCGGCGTCACCTGGATCCTCGACGTCGCCGCCCGGTACGCCGACGGCTGATCCCGTCCGCGCTCCCGGCACCCGACCGCTCGCCTGCCTGCGCCGGACCCCGTTCGCCGGTCCTCGGCGCGTCGCCGCGAACGGTCCTTGATGGATCTTCAGACCGCACCGGTGGTGCCCGTAGCATCGTGCGCACCGGTGGGAGGTGGCGGGACGTGGTGGACGTACGGGTCGGGGTGCTCGGCCCCATGGCGGCGACGGTCGACGGGCAACCGGTCGACCTGGGCGGCACCCGCCAGCGTGCGGTCCTGGCGGTGCTGCTGCTCGCCCGGCAACGGCTGGTGCCGGTCGACCGGATCATCGACCTGGTCTGGGCGGACACGAAGGCACCCGCACTGACCACCCTGTACGGCTACGTCAAGCAGCTGCGCCGGGCCCTCGACCCGGGGCGGACCGCCGGCCCGCACGGAGAGCTGCTGGCCCGGCAGGGTCCGGGATACGTGCTGCGGCTCGCGCCGGACAACGTGGACGCGGAGCTGTTTGCCGGCCGGGTGACCCTGGGCGTCCGGGCGTTGCGGCAGGACGATCCGGCCGACGCGCTGCACCTGCTCGACGAGGCGTTGGCCCAGTGGCGTGGCGAGCCGTACGCCGAGTTCGCCGGGTACGCCTTCGTGCAGCCCGAGGTGACCCGGCTGACCGGCCTGCGGCTGGACGCCGTCGAGGAGCGGTACGCCGCCCTGCTGGCGCTCGGCGAACACGCGGCCGTGGTCGGTGACCTGGCCGGGCACGCCGCCGAACACCCGTTCCGGGAACGCGGCCACGAGTTGTACGCCCTCGCCCTCTACCGGGCCGGCCGGCAGCGGGAGGCCTTGGACGCCCTGCGTGCCGCCCGTGCGGTGTTCGCCGACGAACTGGGCCTCGACCCGGGGCCGGCGTTGCGGCACCTGGAGAGCGCGGTGCTGCGGCAGGACCCGGAGCTGGCCGGTCCGACCGGGGCGGCGGCGGTGACCGGCCCCGCCCCGGCGGTGCCGGAGCGCACCCGGAACCTTCCGTTCGAGGTCAACCGGTTGCTGGACCGGCCCGGCGAGCGGGCTGCGGTGGACCGGATGCTCGGACAGCACCGGCTCGTCACGTTGACCGGCCCGGGTGGCGTCGGCAAGACCACGCTGGCGCTCCAGGTGGCCCGGAGCCGACCCGACTCCGACGGCCCGTGGCTGGTGGAGCTGGCCGGCCTGGGTGCGCCGGAGCTGCTGGTGGAGACCGTCGGGGCGGCGTTGGGCCTACCGGCGGTCGCGACGCTGGAGCAGCTCGCGGCCGTGCTCGGCGTGCGGGAGCTGCTGCTGGTCCTGGACAACTGCGAACACCTGGTGGCCCCGGTCGGGACGGCGGTGGCCACGCTGCTGGCCCGGTGTGGCGGGTTGCGGGTCCTGGCGACCAGCCGCGAGCCGCTGCGGGTGGCGGGAGAGGCCGTGTTCGAGGTGCCGGTGCTCTCCGGCGAGCAGGCGGCGGAGCTGTTCGACCAGCGGGCGGCGGCGGTCACGCCGGACTGGGCACCCGGACCGGGCGACCGGGAGAAGATCCACACCATCTGCGCCGAACTGGACCGGCTGCCGCTGGCCATCGAACTGGCGGCGGCACACTGCCAGGTGCTGTCGGTGGAGCAGATCGCCGGCGGGCTCGACGACCGGTTCGCGCTGCTGGCCGACGGCCCGACCGGCGTACCGGACCGGCACCGCAGCCTGGTGGACGCGGTGGACTGGAGCTACCACCTGCTCGACACGGCGCAGCAACGCGTCTTCCGCTGGTTGAGCGTCTTCGGCGGCGGGTTCGACCTGGCGGCGGCCGGGGCCGTCGTCGGCGGGCCGGCGCTGGCCCCGGTCGCCGCGCTGGTCCGCAAGTCCCTGGTGCTGGTCGAGCCGGGCACCGATCCGCGCCGGTTCCGACTGCTGGAGACCCTCCGGCAGTACGGCCGGTCCCGGCTGGACCCGGCGGAGCTGGCCGCCGCGCAGACCGCCCACCGGGACTGGGTGCTGCGGTACGCGGAGGACGCCGAGCGGCAGGTCCGGGGCCCGGAATCGGGGGCGGTGCTGGCCGGCCTGGCACAGCGGCAGGCCGAGATCCGGCTGGCGTTCACCTCGTCGCTGGCGGCCGGTGACGGCCGGTACGCGCTGCGGCTGGGCGGGGCGCTGGCCATGTACTGGTACCGGACCGGGCAGATCGTCGAGGGGACCGGCTGGTTGCAGGCCGCGTTCGCGGCTGCCCCGGACGCCGAGCCGGGGGTACGCGCCCGCGCGCTGCTCGGGGTGGGCGGGCTGGCGTACCTGGCCGGTGACCCGGCGACGGCCGGCCGGTCCATGCGCGACGCGGTCGACGCCGCCCGCGAGGCGGGGGACAACGTGACCGGGGCGCTGGCCCTGGCGTACCGGGCGCTCTTCGGAGCGGCGGCCGGCGCGACTGCCCTCCCGGACGCCATCGCCGATGCCGGCCTGGCGGTGGAGCT
This sequence comes from Micromonospora sp. NBRC 101691, assembly GCF_030269285.1. Classification (NCBI taxonomy): domain Bacteria; kingdom Bacillati; phylum Actinomycetota; class Actinomycetes; order Micromonosporales; family Micromonosporaceae; genus Micromonospora; species Micromonospora sp. NBRC 101691. Next base: position 109,123 of record NZ_BSTB01000010.1, on the reverse strand, counting down.
GGCCCGGCAGGTGGGCGCACCGGCGATCGAGGCGGAAGCGCTGTCCGCGTTGGGGATGCTGCGCCGGATCGCCGGCCAGGTCGACCGGGCCCGGGTCGACCTGGCGGAGTCCGTGCAGGTCGCCCGGCGCTGCGGGCACGGGTTCGTCGAGGCGTCGTCGTCCTGGCTGGCGATGAAGGTGGCTCTCGACCTGACCGATCCGGCCGGCGCGCTGGCCACCGGGCTGTCCGTACTCGACCTGCTGGAACGCGACAGCGACGTCACCTCGTGGCTGGTCATCGTGCACACCGCCGCCGCGGCGCTGGCCGGTCTGGGCCGACCGGAGGACGGTGCCGCCCTGCTCGCGGCGGTGGAGCGGCACGGGTCCCGGTACGGCTTCGTGCCGGACCTGATGGACCCGATGGACGCGCCCCGGCAGGTGGCGACCGTCCGGGAGGCGCTCACCGGGGAGCAGTGGGCCACCGCCCGGCAGCGGGGCTGGCAGCTCTCCCGGGACGAGGTCAACGCGCTGCTGCGCGCACACGCTCCCTGGCCGGGCGGTCCGGTCGGCCGGACGGTCGACTGAGGACCGGGTTCCCGGAGATCGGGAACCCGGCCCGGCGGCTAGCACGGGCCTGGCTTCCCGGGTAGCGTTGCACCGTCCGGTCGGCCCGATCCCGCCCACCGGACGGCTCGCCGCTTCCATCTGACGGACCATCCGGGCCGGCGGTGACCCGCCGCCGTAGCACCGGTCGATGGGATCCCAGTGGGACCGTGCCGACTCCGGATCCCACCCGACTCCCACTGGCGTGCCCGACACTCGTTTCCGCCCACATCACTACGGGGGGAAGACCTGTGTCACGAACAGCCGTGCCCGAGATCCGATATAGGAACCGCCGCCGTCGAGCCTTCCTCGGCCGGATGGTCGCCGTGGCGACCGCCGTGGTCGTCTCGCTGACCCTGGCCCAGCCGGTCCGCGCGGCCGGCGGGGTCGAGGTCAACAACCAGGAGTTGCAGAACCGCCTCTTCACCGCGTACGCCCGCCTGCACAACCCCGGCCCCAACGGGCTGCGGGACATGATGCTCAGCGCCGACCTCGTCGGGTACCGGGAGAAGAACCCGTACGCGACGGCCGACCAGCTGCACCAGCGGATGGCGTCCATGCGGTCCTGGTACGACCAGAACCTGACCGCCCAGGACCTGGAGCGGCCGGCGTTCGAGTACGCCATGAAGATCATCAACCTGACCACGCTGCATCCGGCCGCCGCGCAGGCCGCGCCGATCATCCGGGACCTGCTGGAATCGACGATCGGCAAGGACATCAAGACCTGGGGGATGACGGCCGACTACGTGGCGGGGAGCAAGTTCCAGCACACCGCCTTCAGTCAGCTCTACGCCATCCAGAACCTGATCTGGAGCCGGGTCAACCAGCGGGGCAGCATTGACAGCGCGTTCCGGGCGGCCTGGGACGGCGCGATCGGCGCCGGCATGAACATCAGCGCCAACGCGACCACCGACCAGTTGCTGGCCGACCCGGTCATCGCCACGAACGTCAACGTCCAGGCGTTGATGGACCAGCTGACCAACAGCACCGGGTACCTCCAGGAGGGGCAGGAACAGCTCGCCGCCAAGCTCGAACTGATCAGCGCCCAGAACGACGCCACGCTGGCGCTGATGAAGGAGCTGGACGCGAAGTACCCGGTCGCGCCGGGCGCACCGCGCCCCAGCCTGGCCGAACAGCAGACCCAGAAGGACCTCGCGGCCGAGCGGCAGAAGGTCATCGACGGTGCGGCTACCGCCATCGAGATCCTCTCCACCCTGCTCGGCTTCGCCGACCCCCGGGCCGGCAAGATCGCCGCCGGGGTCGGCAAGGCGGCGGTGCAGGTCGCCACCGCGATCAACAACTTCATCCCGGCCGTGGCCGGGCTGGGTCTCGGGGAGGCCATCTTCTCGATGAGCACCCTCACCCTGACCGGGAACGTGCTGGGCGCCATCACCAGCGTGCTGCCGCTCTTCTCCGGCGTGCCGAGCCCGGAGCAGGTGATGCTTGGCGAACTGGCCAAGATCCGGCAGGACATCGCCACGCTGAACACCAACATGAACAGCCGGTTCGACCGGCTGGAGCAGGGTCTGACCAACCTGTACGGCGACATGATCAACCGGTTCGACGACATGATGCGGTTGCAGAACGCCACGACCGCCCAGCTGGCGAACCTGGAGACGCAGCTGCTGCGGCTCATGCCCCGGCTGGACATGTGGGGCGCCGAGATCATCAAGGGTCAGCAGGAGGACATCCTCTACGACACCAATCTGATGATGAACAAGTACATCGACTACGACGAGCGGTACGGTCAGCCGATCCCCAGCTACAACGGTGGCGGGGACCGCTACACGGAGCCGGAGGGCATCCTCCGTACCGCCGCGACGACGCTCTCCACCCGGGCCCCGCTGACCGGCCCGAGCACCGGCTGGAGCACGACCGACCCGGTCCAGGCGCTGAACACCTGGGAGGCCAACGGCACGCTCGGCTACCTGGAGTGGTACGCCAACAACGAGTACGGGCTGCCCAGGAGCAGCACGCTGACCAAGCCCAACCCGGCCACCTGGTCCTTCGCCGCCCGTGGGTACGGCGTGCTGGCCCTCCAGAACCCGGACTACGCCAAGCAGGTCTCGGCGACCGAGACCGCCCGGATCATCTCCACCGGGCAGGACATCCTGGCCGTGAACCGGTCGTTGAGCCAGCCCAAGACGACGCCGGGCACCGACGGCAAGCGGACCAACGTGCTCTTCACCGGGCTGACCGCCGACTACCTGGACGCGGTCGGTGACCTGCGGCTCAAACTCGCCGCCGTGCGCAAGAAGTACAGCGACGACAAGGAGTACAACCTCTTCGGCTCGATCGACCAGGCGATGCCGGACGCCGGTAAGCTGACCGACCCGACCGGCGTGCAGCCGTGCAACGGCGCGCCGGGGTACCTGAGCCGGCCGAACAACATGGCGCTCTCCTCGGCGCCGAGCGTGTTCGCCTTCGCCCAGTACGCCCACCCGGACAAGCCGAAGATGTCGCTCTGCTACGACGCCGGCATGGTCAACATCAAGCGCAGCTCCACCACGAAGTTCAACGTCACCAAGGCGGACCTGCGGGTGCAGATGCGGCTGCGCGTGCAGTGGGGTAGCGAGGTGCGGGACTACCAGGTCCGGACGCTCACCACCCCGCTGGGCGAGACCTGCCGGGAGTTCAAGGAGACGGGTGAGCAGGTCTTCTGCTACGTGGTGCAGGACTACCTCGACAACTGGGACGCCACCTACAAGCCGATGTTCGAGTCGGGTGCCAGCTACTCCGGCAACGAGCAGGTCAGGACGGACGTCCGGACCCGGATGACCAACTTCCTGGCCGGTCGGCAGGCGGCCTACTACGGCCAGGTGTACGACGACCTGAACAACGAGGCGTCGGACATCCACGGCAGCAACGCCGAGGTGACCCGGGTGGTGAAGCTGCTCAAGGCGTACACGCAGCTCGGCTTCGGCCGGACGCTCATGCAGGACGACCTGCTCAACGCGGCGCTGTTCGGCTCCGGCCGGATCGTCGGCGACGACAGCGACGCCAACATGGTCAAGGACACCTTCGCCGCCGCCCTCGCGGCGTACGCGAACTGCAACGCACCCTCCCGGGGGGCGTCGTGCACGGCCGGTAACGGCGCCTTCGACCCGCTCGCCGGGCAGCGGCACCTGACCGACTGTGTGGCCGGCGGCTCGGAGGAGACGTGGGACCCGGTGGGCAACTGCGTCGTGGCGAAGGCGAAGAGCCGGCACGGCCTGCTGACCGAACGGTACGAGGCGGCGTCGGTGCGGATCGCCAACGGTGACTACACCGAGGGGATGCCCGAGGTCGAGGCGGTCATCACCAGCCTGACCATGATCGACGCATCGGTCCGCGGCTGACCGACGGTCAGCCCGCCTCCCGACCGGGTGGGCTGACCGGTCGCCGACCGTGACGTGAGTCGTACCCGGCCGGGGCGCCCTGGTGGCGTCCCGGCCGGACCGTTTCCGGCGGGTGCGGGACTTTCCAGACCTACGGCATCCGGCCGCTTGTAAAAGTGATATCACATTGCTAACTTGATGCTCTCACTTCTCTGAGGGGGTCTCACGTGACACAACACCTCGACCTGCCCGCCCCGCAGGTACGCGAGCGCATCGCCCGGGACGCCTCGGGCTGGCCGGTCCTCGGCCTGTCCGTCCTGGTGCTCCTCCTGGGCGTCGCCGCCTTCGTCGTCGGCGTGCAGCAGGAAGGCGCCACGGTCGTGACGAGCCTCGTCGGCGCCGGCCTCCTGTTGGGACTGGCCGCCCTGGTCGCCCTGGCCGGACTCACCGCCGTCGCGCCCGGCGAAGCCCGCGTCCTCCAGCTCCTCGGCCGCTACGCCGGAACCGTCCGCACCGACGGACTCCGCTGGGTCAACCCGCTCACCGCCAGGCGCAGGGTCTCCACCCGGATCCGCAACCACGAGAGCGACGTGCTCAAGGTCAACGACGCTGACGGCAACCCCATCGAGATCGCCGCCGTCGTGGTCTGGCAGGTCGAGGACACCGCTCGCGCCGTCTTCGAGGTCGACGACTTCATCGAGTTCGTCGCCATCCAGACCGAGACCGCCGTCCGGCACATCGCCAACAGCTACTCCTACGACTCCCACGACGCGGCGCAGATGTCCCTGCGCGACAACGCCGACGAGATCACCGCCCGGCTGTCGGAGGAGATCGGCGTACGTGTCGCCGCTGCGGGCGTGAAGATCATCGAGTCCCGTCTGACCCGCCTCGCGTACTCACCCGAGATCGCCCACGCCATGCTCCGCAGACAGCAGGCGAACGCCATCGTCGCGGCGCGTGCCCGCATCGTCGAAGGGGCGGTGGGTATGGTGGAGATGGCGCTGCTCCGCCTCGCCGAGAACCATGTCGTCGACCTCGACGAGGAACGTAAGGCCGCGATGGTAAGCAATTTGCTGGTGGTCCTCTGTGGCGACCGGGACGCCCAGCCCGTGGTCAACGCGGGCACACTCTACTCCTAGGCGCATGGCCACCGAACGGAAGAAACTCCTCCTCCGGCTGGACCCCGCCGTCCACGACGCGCTCGCGCGCTGGGCCGGAGACGAACTCCGCAGCACGAACGCCCAGATCGAGTACCTCCTACGCAAGGCCCTCGCCGACGCCGGCCGCCTTCCCAGGGAAGTGGGCCAGATGCGCCGGCCCGGCCGGCCTCCCGCCACACCGGATGCGGATGAGGAATGACGGGGGAGTACCCCACATTCCTCATCCGGTATCCGACAGACGGCGCAGGCCCTGCTCACTCTGGTGGCTGTGGCCATGTGACGCGAGTGGGACGCGGCCCGGGTCCGGTGAAGCGGGCGCTACCGAACGAGCCGCTGATGGCGCAGGAGGTGGAACCAGTCGGTGCGAGGTAGAGCAGCGTGTAGTCCACCTGCGTCGCCAGGTCGGAGTAGGTCGAGATGACCAGGCTGCTGCCTTCGGGAAACAACTTCGGTCGCATCAGGTACCCGTCGAGGGAGGCTGGCGTGCCGTGCGGGGTCAGCTTGTTCAGGGCATCGCTCGTCCGGTCCCGTTCCGCAGGACCAGCACAGTAACGAGTGGGCGAGCCGGACCCGACCTCCGTGGGCACGCCGGCCTGGCGGAGCTTGGCCGCAAGGGCGCCCGCATCCTCCAGTTGTTCCCACCGCACCGTCAGTTCCACGGACCCGTCGGGCTTCGCGGTGACCGCATATGCGGCAGTGGGCCCATCCGGTCCGCCGCTCCACACCGTCGACATCGCAACGCTGACCGCCACGGCCGTGGCACCGCCGAACGCGATCCGCCGGCACCACACCTGCCGCCTGGTGACGTGCCGCCGTTCCGGGACCGGCTCGGACCGTTCGGCGCTAACGGCCCGCGGTGACGCGAGGATGCCGGCCAGCATCACCTGGGCCGGGGACGACTCCGGATCCACGCGCCAGCCGGCGGCGGGATCTGCGGCGCGCAACAGTCGGTCGCTCGTCATCACGATCCTCCTTCGTGAGCCAATGGGCGAAGCGCGGCATCCGCAGCCTCTCTGCCTGGTACGGGGTCCAACGCGGCGGCCAGCCGCCTCCGGGCGCGATACAGACGAACCTTGTACGCAGCGCGACTGCACCCCATCACCGTGGCAGCCGCGCTGGCATCGAGGCCTTCCCAAGCGGCCAACCGCAGTGCCTCCTGGTCGCCCTCGGAAAGCTCGGCCAGCGCGCGACGCACTCTTACCTGGTCGACCACCACATCAGCGTGGTCGGCCGCCACCATCTCGACGACCTCGCCCATCCGGGCAGCCAGCCTCGCCTGCCGGCCCCGACCCCGAATCTCGTTGGCGAGCAGGTGACGCGTCGTCGCGTACAGCCAGGGCAGCGGATCGTTGGCCGGCACATCGGCCATCCGCCGCCAAGCCACCAGAAACGCTTCACTGACAACGTCGGGCGCTCGGTCCCGTCCCACCCGGCGTGCTGCGTATCGCATGACGGCGCCGTAATGTCGTTGGAACAACTCCACGAATCTCGCCCGGTCGTCTTCCATGCCAACTCTGTTTCCACCTCAGCCACCGGGGTTACAGCCTGGCCGGAACCGCCAACCTCGTTCGATCGTGGGCGGACGTCAGTACGACAACCGCCCGACGATCGCAATTTCCGGCCTCTGACGAGAGCACCAAACGGGCTCGTCACGGACGATCTCGAGGGTGGGAGCGGGGCGTGAGTCGACGTCCGACGTGGGTAGGACATACAGCGGCAGGCCGTTCTCGACACCGACCAGACCGTCGGGGCCGGAGGAAGCGAGGACCTTCCAGCCGGCGGCGGCGCGGAAGCTTCCTTCTGTCTCCGTTGTCGGTGGTAACGGGCAGCGATCTGCGACGTCGGAGACCAGGAGCGGCAGCAGCTGCTGCTCGTGACCCTGGTGCTTGTAGCGTTCCGTCTGTGCATCAGCAGAGGGTTGTGAACGTCGACCGGGTCGTTCCATACCAGAAGGTGGTGGTGGATAAGGTCCTCTGCTACATCGTGCGCGAGGGGCGGTTGCTGGTCTTCCGGCACACCGACCACAGCTACGAAGAGGTGGGCATCCAGGTGCCGGGAGGCAGCGTACGCGTCGGTGAGCCGCTGGAGGACGCGGCGCTACGCGAGGCCCGCGAGGAGACCGGCCTGACGGGCTACACCATCGTCCGGAAGCTGGGCGAGGTCGAGTACGACATCAGCCCGCTGCGGTTCGAGATCCAGCATCGTCACGTCTTTCAGCTGGCACTCACCGGGCCGGTGCCCGACCGGTGGGCGAGTCGGGAGGAACACGACGGCGAGCGGGAGCCCACCCGGTTCGAGTGCTTCTGGATACCGCTTCCATACGCACACGTCCTACAGTCCGGCCAGGGCGCTCTCCTCGGGCGCCTGTTCGATTGATCGGCCGGTATCGGGACGGCCCCGATGAGTCCCTCGAAGAGGGGCGGGGGCGGGTAGGGGATCGTGTCGCGGAGCATGGCGAAGAGACCGGCAGGAGCCTGTCGGCCGCACATGGGCCCGCCGAGCCTGCTGACCCTTCCGAAGCGCCGAGCCTCCAGGCGCGGCCCACCAGGACCGGTCCGGATGATGTGCGCGACGTGTGCTCGACAGCCGGTACCAACCCGGGTCAACCGGTGGGCGCGCCGACCGACGCCGGGGCACTGCGGCCGGTCGGTGGTCGCAAACGGGGGTTGATGTGCTCGGCGTGTGCTCTGGGCTGGGCGAACAGGGGCGCGGGTGACGCGGGTCAACGCGGGTCGACGGGGGCCACGCCTGCCACCCCGGGTGAACCCCCAGGTCGCTAGACTGGGCACTCGCGCCCTCGTAGCTCAGGGGATAGAGCAACGGTTTCCTAAGACGCTGCTCAATGTTCAGCCGTAGGTAGTTAACCTGCGGCTTTCTATTTTCCTCTCTTGGATGCTGGTCGCAGCGGTGGGTTTCTGTGCTCGCTGGGCCCCAGGCCGTCTGCTCGTCGGGGAAGAGTGCTCCGGCGGTGATCGGATTGATCGGGAAATGTGCCGCGTCCTTGAGGAGCGCCAGTCTGCTCCACGCCCGATCCAGATCCAGCCGGCAGCCCGGCTCGTCGAAATCCGCAAGACGCGGATACGCTTCGTCCGGTGCCGCCCGGACTTCTTCCAACTGCTCCGGACTCAGCCGTACGAAGTCACCCAATGCGCTCACCACTAATCCCCTATTGCGCCAGCCAGCAGCGATGGGCCAGATAATCGAGCTTATGTCCACCGGCGAGAGCCAACAGCTCAGGGGTCGCTCCGCCCGGGGTGGTTTAGGAGATACCCTCTGGAAGTCTGTCGCTGGACGTTATAGCCGGCATCTACCAGGCGCAGCTCTCCTTCAGGTCGGCTACCTGGACTCCGCGACGTCCGTCGTCCAGCTGATCCTCGGCCTTTTTGGGCCGTCAGGCTCCCTGGATCAAGCGCCTCGGCTTGTTCGCGGCGATCCTGTGCTCCGATCCGCTCCGTGGTGCAGCGTTGCGGACGACCTCTATGAAGAGGTCCGTATATTAGAAAATGGACGGAAAAGTCTCGCTGCAGCCTGAATTGTGATTTTCGGCTTCCCTGAATCGGCTTGTCGAAGAGTGTCAACACTTCAATGCGTTACTCATCCCGGTAAAAGGTTGAGATTTGCCGGCTTCATCCTTGCAGTTTGTAACTGACCTTGTTCGGAGGGTTGCCTGCTCACTACAGTCCCCCACCGAACTGAAGATCACGGGGGAGGGTTTGTGGCACGTCTGAAGACTGCCACCGTTCGTTCATGCCTAGCGGCGGCTTCTGCTGCGCTGACGACGGTTGCATTTCTGGGCATATCGGGCCAGTTCGTGGCCGATCAAGCTGCTGGCCCGGACGTTGGGCAGAACCTCCGGCTGGCCAACGGCAACGCTGCGGGCAGTGCCGAGAACACGTCGGACGAGGCGACGAGCCTGCGGGCGGCTCAGGAAACCGGTGAGCCGGTACAGGTCACAAGCCTTACGTCTGAAACGACCGAGGTCTTCGCGCTCCCGGGCGGACAGTTCCGAGCGGAGATCGCCATGGGCATGCAGCGGTTCCGGCGGGGTGCCGAGTGGGTGAAGGTCGACCTGACATTGCGGGCGGCGCCAGATGGATCGATCGCCCCGGTCGCTCACCCGAACGACCTACGAATCTCTGGTCAGCGCGGCGCTGGCGAGCACGAACTGGCCGCAGTCGGCGTGGACGGCGATCGGGTGGCGATGGGTTGGTCCGGCCACCTGCCCACGCCGCTGCTGGATGGCAACCGTGCCATCTACGTCGACGCCCGGCCGGGTGTGGACCTTGTCGTCGAGGCGACGCGGACGGGGTTCGAGCAGTTCCTGGTCGTGAAGACCAGGGAAGCCGGGACGCAGGTGGAAGAGGTGACCTTCCCGTTCAGCGGTCCCGGCGTTGGGGGATTCAGGCGGGGCGGGGATGGCTCCGTCACTTTGACTGACGAGGTCGGCAAGCAGACCGCTCACATCCCTGCGCCGTTGATGTGGGACGCGAAGAAGAAGCCCATCACCGGAGCCCCAGCTGATCAGAAGCCGGTACACACCGACGTGGCGGAGCGCGGTGATGACGCCGTAGATCTGATCATGGTCCCTGACCGAGACTGGCTGAACGACCCGGCGACCGCGTACCCGGTGACCATCGACCCGACCGTCAGCCCGCTGACCACGACGTTCGACACGTATGTCCGGGAGACGGTGACCACCGACCAGAACGGGGAGCCAGATCTTCAGATCGGTTTGCTGAACACCTCGCCGCCCACGCTCACCCGTTCGTTCCTCACCTGGGACACCACGGTGCTGGCAGGCAAGCAGATCAACTCCGCGACGGTGTCCTTCTGGAACTTCTGGTCACACACCTGCGCTGCGACCTCGTGGGAGATCTGGACCACCGCCCCTTCCACCTACACCACGACGTTCACCAACCAGCCCGCCTGGGACGCCGTCGGCCCCGACGCGACGTCCACAGCAACGCTCGGCGGGGCGACCTGCGGCGACGGCTGGGCCACCATCGACGGCAAGACCTTCTTCCAACGCGCTGCCACTGCCAACAAGACCCGCGCCGGCATGGGCGTGCGCGCCACCGACGAGACCGCCATCGCCGGATTCAAGCAGTTCCGCTCCCGGGAGGGCGCAAACTCCGCCGAGGACCCCAAGGCGACGGTGACCTACAACTCCTGGCCGACCGTCACCTCCCGGTCCACCGTCCCCGCCACCAGTTGCATCACCGGCGCCAGCCGCCCGCTGCTCAACACCCTGACCCCACAACTCAAGGCAACCGTCTCCGACGCCGACGGCACCGCCATGACCGTCACCTTCGAATGGTGGGCCCTCGACGGATCCGCCGCCATCGGCTCGACGGCGTTCACCGGCGTCGCCACTGGCGGCACTGCCACGGCCACCGTCCCGGCCGGCGCGTTCACCGAGGGCGGTAGCTACAAGTGGCGGGTCAAGGCCTCCGACGGGGTCGCCGGCAGCGATCTCTGGACGTCATTCTGCGAGATGACCGTCTACGTCATCGCGCCTCCGGTCCCGGGCTGCACAGGCGGCGTCCAGAACGACTTCAACGGAGACGGCGTCGCTGACGTCGCAATCGCCGACCCCGAGGCCGACGTCAACGGCCAGGACGCCGCCGGAGCGGTGCACATCTTCGATGGCGTGACCAGCACGACCACCACAATCACCCAAGACGACGCGCAGGTCCCCGGGACGTCCGAGGCGGGTGACCGGTTCGGCCACACGGTGAACGTCACCGACGCCAACCGCGACGGCTGCGCCGATCTAGCAATCGGCTCCCCATACGAGGACAACGGGTCGATCGTCGACGCTGGCGAGGTGCAGATCCTGTTCGGCTCGCCGGCCGGACTCGGCAAGAGCTCGACCGCCCCGGCGCTCCTCTACAACCAGGGTGTCGATGGAGTGCCGGGCACCCAGGTGAGAGACGACCTGTTCGGATTCTCCCTCGCCAGCGGTCGGACCGCTGCCGGCGAGCCGTTCCTTGTTATCGGTGCGCCAGGTGAAAACGTCAGCGGCAAGTTCAACGCCGGCACCGTGACGTACCTACGCGGCAGCACAAAGATCGCCTTCGACCAGACCTCGATCGGAAACCTGTCAGGGGGAGTTGAACAAGACGACCGCGGCGGATGGGCACTTGCCGCTACCCCGTACCACTTCGCGGTCGCCTACCCCGGCGAGAACGGCAGCACCAGCACGGCCGGGGCGTTCTCCGGGCGGGTCTGCGTCTTCAACCACACCATCACCTCCGGCCTGCCGGGCACCGTAGGCTGCGTCGACCAGGACAGCAGCGGCGTCAGTGACGCCATGGAAACCGGCGACACCTTCGGTAAGTCGATAGCCATGGCACCGTACTGGCCGACCGGTGACTCGATCCTGGCTGTCGGCGTGCCCGGAGAGGACGCCGACGGTGGGGCCGACGTCGGCATGGTCCATCAGTTCCGGGTGTCCGGCACCATCATCTCCCAGCTGTCGGCGATCGACCAGAACACCGCCTCGATTGCCGATGCCAGCGAGCCGGGCGATCTCTTCGGCGAGAACGTCCTCCTGGTCAACACCAGCCCCTCGGTGGTGCCGACGGCGCAGACACTGCAGATCGCGGTCGGCGCGCCGGGCGAGGACAGCGGCACCACGATCGACTCTGGCAACCTGCACGTCTTCGCCGCCGGTACCGCCACCCCGACCTCCGACACTCTTGTGGAGCGAGCAGCCGGCAAACTGCCCGGCGCGCCCGCGAACCGGGAACTGCTCGGCTTCGGCGGCGGTACCTCCTCGACCCACCTGTACGTGTCCTCCCCGTACGTCAACCACGCGGTCTGGGCCCTTCCCTGGTCGGCCCTGGCGACCGGCGCGGCCACGCCGTCCAAGACTTGGCAGCCGGGCGTGAACGGCGTTCCGGCCGACGCGGTCGCGTTCGGTGAGCAGGCCGGTTGATGGCAGTGGTCAAACTTCAGCGCGGAACTCGGAAAGGCGATCAGGTGAAAACGGGGCACGGGCGGGCTACAGCACGCCACTGGTGGACAGGGCTGAGTGCGGCCACAATCTCGGTGGCACTGGTGGCCGCAGCGACATGGTCCGGCACTGACACGGCCGACGTCGAGGTGCAGGCGCTGGGGCCATCGGGCGTGCAGACGCCGACCGTTCCGTGGACCGAGTCCCAGGCACGCGTCGAGGCCGGGAAGTCGGGCAAGCCGGTGGAGGTGCAATCGGCGGCGAGTGAACGCCAGATCACATACGCCAACCCGGACGGCTCGTTCACACACGAATCTCACGCGCAACCCCTCCGCGCCCGTAAGGGTGGCAAGTGGGTGCCCGTCGACACCACCCTGATCCGGCACAGCGACGGCAGCGTCGGGCCGAAGGCGGCGGTGACGGCGATGCGCTTCTCCGGCGGAGGCAAGGACCAGCCCCTCGCCACGATCAGCCGCGCCGGTCGGGTGATGAAGCTGTCCTGGCCAGGCGAGCTGCCGCAGCCCACGCTGTCGGGTGACTCCGCGACCTACCGCGAGGTGCTGCCCGAGGTCGACCTGGTGGTGCACGCCTCCGCGACCAGCTTCAGCCACGTACTGGTAGTCAGGACGCCCAGGGCAGCGGTCCTGCCTCAGGTGCGGACCGTCTCCTACGGGCTGTCGGGGACAAATCTGCGTTTCAGCGCCGCCCAGGACGGACGGGTCGCCGCCGTTGACGTCGGATCGGGCCAGATGGTGTTCGAATCCCCAACGCCGAAGATGTGGGACGCTGGCGATGCGGCCGAGGCAGCCGCTGCGGGGGAGGGCTACGACCCCTCCCGGTCAGCACCGGAGTCGGCCCGCCGGGCGGAACTCGGCGTGCGGATCGACGGGTCCGTCCTGCGGCTCACCGCAGATCCGGCACTGCTGTCCGACCCGCAGGCCCGGTTCCCGCTCTACATCGACCCCTACGTCAATCCCACGTCGAACACCTCCTGGGCGATGGTCGACTCCGGCTACCCGAATGAGGAGTACTGGAAGTTCGCCGACGACCAGCGAATCGGCCTCTGCCCCACCTACGACAGCAACTGTTTCGACTCCAGGGTGAAGAGGCTGTTCTTCACCCTGCCGACCCCGTACCAGGACGACCGGATCGTGGTGTCCAGCGCCACCTTCAAGATCACCATGGTGCACGTATTCGACAGCACGCCCCGCAACGTGTCGCTGTACCGCACGGGCACCATCTCCTCGGCGACCAACTGGAAAAACCAACCCGGTGGAACCTCCTGGACGGGCGCGACCCATCAGGACACGGGCAGCCCCACCGTCACCCGGTCTTCGTGTACGCCCACCAACCAGAACGTGAGCTTCACCGCCACCCAGGCGGCGAAGGCCGCAGCCTCCGGCAACTGGTCCACGGCCACCTTCGGACTCAAGGCGAACAGTGAGTCGGACTACCACTACGTCAAGCGCTTCTGCGGCAACGCCGTCCTGTCGGTGACCTACAACCGCCCCCCCTCCGCGCCGACGAACCTGTCGACCAACCCGGGCGGCACCTGCAAGACAGGTACCCCGACCACCTCCTGGTACGTCTCCAGCGTGCCGAAGCTGTCGGCCTATCTCTCCGACCCCGACACCGGGGACGCGGAGCCGCTCCAGGCCAGGTTCACCGTGACGTGGACGCCGACCGGCGGCACCCTGCAGACGAAAACCTGGACATCGCTGCAGAAGGCCAACAAGTCAACCTTCGACTACAACCTCGCGGACCCGACCACCGGAGTACCGAACCTGCCGGAGCAGGTCGTCGTCTCCTGGTACGTCGAGGCCTATGACGGCACGGCGTGGAGCACCAAGAGCACGACCTGCGGATTCAGGCTGGACAAGACCAAGCCGAGCGGTCCCGACATCGACTCGACCGAGTTCCTCCCATCCGACGCGGCGGACACCGGCCCGAACTGCGTGGAGAGCGGCGACTGGATCGACGGCCTCGGCCGATACGGATCGTTCGTCTTCGACTCCGCGGCCACTGACGTGGTGTCGTACAAGTACGGCTTCGACACCGACCCGGTGCCGACCAACGTCCTGACTCCCACCACGCCGGGCGGTCCGGTCAACCTGACCTGGATGCCGTTGACCGAGGCGCCGCACTTCGTGACGGCCATCGCCGTCGACGGCGCCGGCAAGGAGAGCGACACCTCTATCTGCCACTTCAACATCGCCGCCGGACCTGCTGCTGGGCAGTGGAACCTTGCCGACACGGTTGGTGCCACCCAGGCCGCCGACGAGCGCGACGCCAACCCAGCCGCAGTCGGCCCAGGTGTGACGTTCGGGCAGCCGGGCCCCGGCGGCGGCGCCCACCCGTCGGCGCAACTCGACGGAACCGACGGAGGCTGGATGGCGACGTCGACCACCGGTTTGGTGGACACGTCGAAGGAGTTCGCCGTCTCCGCATGGGTGAAGGTGGACGACCTCACCCGTCCGCAGGCCGCGGTCTCCCAGGACGGCACCGGCCAGCCAGGCTTCTACCTCGGCTACACCCCGAACGGAAGCCGGTGGAGCTTCGGTATCCCCACCACTGACGTCCGCGGGTTCGGTGCCTTCGAGGTCACCAGCACGCTACAGGTGACCGCCTCCACGGGGTGGACCCACCTGGCCGCGCTCTTCGATCCGGTCAAGAACACCATTTCGCTATACGTCAACGGGACCCTCTCGGCGACCGGGGCCGCGCCCGCTGAGTGGGCGTCACACGGCAACCTGCAGATGGGACGGCGGACCGACCGGTCCGGCTACACCTGGGCCTGGCAGGGCGCGCTGGCGGACGTCGCGGTCTACGGCCGGATCCTGTCCACCGTTGAGATCAAGGCGCTGGCCGCGCCACGCCTACAGCGCCAGGTGTACTGGTCGCTCGACGGCGGCGACGTCCCAGACGACAACCTGAACGTCATCATCAGCCCCGAGACAGTCAACGAGGGTGGAATCCCGGACCCGAACCGCAGCCTCACCCTGTACAACGGCGCATCGCTGATGGTGCCCGACCCGGAGGACATCTTCGCCGAGCCGGCGCTGGTGGGTGCGGGACACATGGTGCTCGACGGCGTAGCCGCGTACGCCGCGTCGCCTGCGGCACTGGTGGGCCAGACCCGCAGCTTCTCGGTGGCCGTCCGCGCCAAGCTGGCCGCTGCCTGCGCCAACGACCAGGTCGTGCTCTCCCAGCCGGGAGCGAACGTGAGCCGCTTCCAGGTGCGGTGCGGGACCGTCAACGGCCAGATGCGCTGGCAGCTGAGCCTGAACGACAGCGACGCCGTCAACGGCCCCACCACCGTGCTGTCCGATGACACCCACCTTCCCGACCCGGACGACACCGACGGGCAGCACCTGGTGGTCACGTACAACGCCTTCACCAAGGAGGTGTTCCTCTACGTCGACGGTGAACTGGCACTCAGCGCCCAGGGCACCAGCGACAGCACCTGGAACGGCCCGGACAACGGCGTTCAGGTCGGACGGGCACTCCTCGACGGCACCCAGCAGGCGCCGGTCTATGGCGGCTACTTCTCTGGCCTCGTGGACGAGATTCGCGTCTATAGCGGTGTTCTTGATCAGGCCACCGTTGTCCGGCTGGCCAGCACGACCGTCCAGTCCGACATCTGACTCACCGCCCCGCCGGTCGGCGCTCCACCACAGGACGCCGACCGGCCCGGCTCACCTTCCGCCCCTCCTTCTCCCGTGGTGGTTACGGATCATGCTCGCTCGACTGACCCCTGCGTGGCGCCTCCGCGCGCTCCGGCTCTCCGCCAGCCTGCTCGCCGTCGTTCTCGGCGCGAGCCTCGTCCAGATCCAGGCACCGGCGCCGGCTGCCGCCAGCGCCGCCCCGCCGGCTCTCCCGCCACAAGCCGAGCCGGCGAAGGGCAGCCCGCTGCGGGCGCAGAAGCCCAAGCCGGATCCGACCGCGGACAAGGTGATGATCCGGCCCGACCCGGT
Organism: Micromonospora sp. NBRC 101691; assembly: GCF_030269285.1. Classification (NCBI taxonomy): domain Bacteria; kingdom Bacillati; phylum Actinomycetota; class Actinomycetes; order Micromonosporales; family Micromonosporaceae; genus Micromonospora; species Micromonospora sp. NBRC 101691. The sequence goes on along the minus strand of NZ_BSTB01000010.1, from coordinate 93,131 downwards.
CACCTGGCCCGTCGGTGGCACCGCCGATGTTGGCACCACCACCGCTACCGTCGGCGGGCTGCCCGTCACGGTCACCCGGTCCCGCGCCAACCGGTCCGCCACCGCCCCGGGGAAGGCCCGAATTCAGGTGTACGACCGCACGGCATCCACCCGCGCCGGCCTTGACGGTCCGGTGCTGCGGGTAGGCACCGCCGCGCCGCTGGCCGCCATGGGCCTGAAGGTCGGCTACAGCGCGTTCGCGCACGCCGTGGGCGGTGACTGGGGAGCCCGACTGAGACTGGTCCGCCTGCCCGAATGCGCTCTGACCACGCCTGACCGTGCCGAGTGCCGACGTGGCACACCTGTGTCGTCGATCAACGACCCGACCACGCAGACCGTCACGGCGGACCTGACCACCACGGCCGGCACCACCCTGCTGGCCCTGACCGCCGGCGACTCCTCCGTGCAGGGCGACTACAGAGCCACCAAGCTGTCACCCTCGTCCTCCTGGCAGACGGTGCTGAGCACGGGTGGCTTCGGCTGGAGTTACCCCATCCGCATGCCGCCGACCGCCAACGGCTTCAGCCCCACCGTCGGGATCAGCTACTCGTCCCAGGCGATGGATGGCCGCACGGTGGCCACCAACAACCAGGGCTCCTGGGTCGGCGAGGGCTTCTCGTACGAGCCGGGCTTCATCGAGCGTCGCTACAAGCCCTGCTCCGACGACGGGCACGACACCTCGGGCGACCAGTGCTGGGCCCGGCAGAACGGAACAATCGTGCTCTCCGGCCGCTCCGGCGAGCTGGTAAGAGTCAACGACGACACGTGGAAGCTGTCCAATGACGACGGATCAACCGTCGAGCGGCTCACCGGGGCGACCAACGGCGACAATGACGGCGAGTACTGGAAGCTCACCACCACCGACGGCACGCAGTACTTCTTCGGCCTGAACCGATTGCCCGGCTGGGCCGACGACAAGCAAGAGACGAAGTCAGCCTGGTCGCTGCCGGTCTATGGCGACGACTCCGGTGAGCCCTGCCACAAGCCCAGTGGCTTCACCGACTCCTACTGCGACCAGGCGTGGCGGTGGAACCTCGACTACGTCATCGACCCGCGCGGGAACGTCGTCTCCTACTTCTATGCCCGGGAGATCAACCACTACGCCCGCGGCGGCCGTACGGACGTCGACGGCACCGAATACGACCGCGGCGGCTACCTGACCCGCATCGACTACGGTCAGCGCGACCAGCAGGCCTACACCACCAACACCCCGGCGCGGGTGGTCTTTAGCACCAAGGAACGGTGCATCCCCGGCGGCTCGGTGGACTGCGATCCGCAGGACCTGAACCAGGACACGGCCGCCTCCTGGCCGGACGTGCCCCAGGACCGCATCTGCGCCGCGGGCACTCACTGCAAGGACACCCAACGGTTCCCGACTTTCTTTACCCGTAAGCGGCTCACCCGGATTCAGACGCAGATCCGTCAGGGCGCCGGATGGACGCCGGTCGAGTCGTGGAATCTCGAGCACGCTTTCAAGGCCAACGACGACAACTCCAGGACGCTCTGGCCGACCAAGCTCACCCGCACCGGCCACTGGGGCGGCACCGACATCACCGCGCCGGCCACCGAGTTCGACGGCATTCAGCTCGCCAACCGCATCGTCCGGGACAACGACAACCTGGGCCCGCTGATCCGCTACCGCCTCGCCACGATCAAGACCGACACGGGCGCGCAGATCACAATCAACTACAAGGCGCCAGACTGCACCAAGGCCAACGTCCCCGATCCTGGCGAGTCGACGCGGCGCTGCTTCCCGGTGATCTGGAACCCCCTCGGCGGCGATGACGAGGACAAGGTGACCGACTGGTTCCACAAGTACGTCGTGGAAAGCGTTGTCACCGACGACCTTGTCGGTGGCAACGACGACATGGCCGTCTCCTACCAGTACGTGGGCGATGCGACCTGGCGCAAGGCGGAGCCGAACGGCATCACGAAGGTCGAGGACCTGACCTGGTCTGACTGGCGGGGTTACCAGCAGGTGATCGTCCGCTCGGGCGACGGCCAGTCCATGCCCGTACGGACCGACCACTACTTCATGCAGGGCATGAGCGGCGGGAAGTTGCCCGATGGCACCACGCCCACCGTCTCCGTCACCGACTCCACCGGCAAGTCCTTCACCGACCACGACGAGCTGTCCGGCCACGAGTACGAGTCGACCCGCTACAACGGCACCGCGATCGTCTCCAAGGAGATCAACGAACCCTGGCGGCTGGTCACCCGTACCCAGTCAGAAAGCTGGGGCGACCTGACCGCCGCAATGGTGGGCACCGGTGTAGCGCGCAAGCTGACCGCACTGCCCGACGACCCCGAGGGCAACCAGCGATGGCTGGAAACCCGGCTGGACAGCAAGCGCGACGGGCGCGGTCGGATCGTCGAGATCGACGACCTAGGCGAGGTCGGCACCGGCAAGGGTGGCGACGACCGGTGCACCCGCACCTACTACGTCGACAACACCGACAAGCACATGTACTCCTACGTGTCCCGGGTGCAGACCGTGTCGGCCAGCTGCGCGGACACCACACCGGATCTCGCCACTCAACTGATCTCCGACACCCGCACCAGCTACGACAGCCAGGGCTGGAACGTCGCACCCACCAAGGGCACGCCCACCCGCACCGAGGACCTCGACCATTACGACGGCACCAACATCGTCTATCTCACCACGTCCAAGACCACCGCCCTCGACGGCTACAGCCGGCCAACGACGGCAGAGGACGCCCAGGGTAACGTCACCGCCACGCAGTACACCGACACCAATGGCATCACCACACAGATCAAGACCACCAACCCGCTGCTGCACGTCTCGACGGTCACCCTGGACCCGGCCTACTCGGTGCCGACCCGGACCCTCGACGCCAACGACAAGTACACGGACCTGACGTACGACGCCTTCGGCCGGCGCACTGCGGTTTGGCTGGCCGACCGGGACAGATCCCAGGGCGCCAACCCCAGCCTGAAGTTCCGCTACCAGGTGCGCAACGACAAGACGACCGTTGTCACCACAGAACGGCTGAACAACGACGGCAGCTACCGGGCCAGCCACGAGCTGTACGACGGCCTGCTGCGGCTGCGCCAGACCCAGACTCCGGGCACGGCCGGCGGTTGGCTGCTGACCGACACGTTCTACAACGGCACCGGACAGGCGTACAAGAACAACGACGCCTACCTCGCGGCGGGCACTCCCGGTGACGTCCCGATCGTCACCGCTGAAGGCGCTGTTAACGGTCAGACGACCACCGTCTATGACGGCGCGGACCGGCCGATCAAGGGCATCTTCTCGGTCGCTGGTGACGTCCGATGGGAGACCACCACCAGCTACCAGGGCGACCGCACCAGCATCGACCCACCCGACGGCGGTGTGCCGACCACCGTGGTGGTCAACGGCCGGGGCCGCACCAGCGAGCTTCACCAGTACCACGGCAGCAGCCCTACTGGTCCAGCCGATGTCACCCGCTACACCTACACGTCTGCGGGATCGCTCGAGACGGTTACCGACCCCGCTGGCAATGTCTGGCGCTACCACTACAACCAACGCAACCTCAGGGAGAGCGTCGAGGATCCGGACACCGGCGACAGCACCTACGAGTACGACGCGCTGGGCCGGATGACCGCCACGACCGACAGTCGGGGCGATCGGCTCTCGTACGTGTACGACGCCCTCGGCCGTAAGACCGAGGTCTGGAGCGGGGTCGCCGGAACCGGCACGAAACTCGCCGCCTGGTTCTACGACAACACCGGCAACAAGGGACAGCTCTACTACAGCCAACGCATCGCCGGAAACCAGAACTACTTCACCATCGTCATGAGCCGGGACCAGCTCTACCGCCCCACCAAGACCCGCTACAGCTTCCCGTCCGGCGGCGTAGGTGCCCAACTCGGCAAGACGTACGACTTCACGACCGCATACAACACTGACGGCACCGTGCAGTCGGTCGGCATGCCGGCCGTAGGTACCACGATGGCCGCCGAGGCAATCGCCACCACGTACGACAGCCTGCGTCGGCCGACCACCCTGGGCGGCGCGACCAGCTACGTCACCGCCACCTCCTACAGCAACACCAACCAGTTGCTCCAGGCCGAGCTCTACACCGGGGGCACCGGCAAAAAAGCGTGGCTGACCTACGGCTACGAGCGCGGCACCGAGCGCCTGGCCACCACCAAGGTAAACCGCCAAAACGTCCCCGTCGTGGACATGGACGCGACGTACCAGTACGACGCAGCCGGCAACGTCCAGTCCATAGCCGACGCGCCCGAAGGCGGCGCCCGGGACACCCAGTGCTTCACCTACGACCACCTCCAACGGCTCACCGAGGCCTGGTCAACGAACACCACCACCGCAGCCTGCGAAGATGGAGTTGCGCAGACCGGAGTCAGCGGTCCCGCGCCCTATCACCACTCCTGGACCTTCGACGCGGCCGGTAACCGCGATATCGAGACCATTCACTCCACTACCGGCGGCGCTGACACCACGCGGGACTACACCTTCCCCCAACAGGGCACGGGTCAGAACCAGCCGCACACCGTTACCCAGGTTGCCGAGAACGGACCAGCCGGCACCCGCACCTACCGGTATGCCTACGACACGGCAGGCAACACCCGGTGCCGACCCAACACCGCAGCGGCGAACGTCTGTCAGGCCGGCAACGAGTCGGGACACCAGGCGCTGACCTGGGACGCCGAGGGCCATCTGGCCAGCAGCACCCCGGCTGGTGGACAGGCCACGACGTACATTTACGACGCTGACGGCAACCGCATCGCCCGCAAGGATCCCGGCGGCACCACTCTCTTCCTTCCCGGTATGGAGGTGGGCCAGGTCGGGACCGCCTTGACCGCGATCCGTTACTACACCTTCGCCGGTAGGACGGTCGCTGTCCGCACCAGTAACGGCGTCTTCTTCCAGGCCGCCGACCACCACAACACCGCCACCTCGACCATCAACGCCACAACCGGCGCGATCGCATGGCGGCGGACCACCCCGTACGGCTCGTCACGGGATACCGTCGCGCCCGCTTTCTGGCCCGACACCCGAGGCTTCCTGGGGGGCACCCAGGACAACACGGGACTGACACACCTCGGCGCCCGCGAGTATGACCCAGCCCTCGGCATGTTCATCTCCGCCGACCCTCTCATCGACCCCAACGACCCGAGCGAACTCGGCGGATACACTTACGCACGGAACAATCCCGTCACTTTCTCCGATCCCAGCGGGCTCCAAGCCTTCCCGGGGTTCGAGGGGGGTGGAGGTTCTTCCGGTTCTTCCGGTTCCTCCGGTTTCCTCATGACACCGCTTACTCAGCAAAGCGGCACCAGCGCCATCTACGTCGACCAGAACGGAATTCCGCACCGCCAAAGGCCGAAGGGTGGAATTACTCCCAAAGACCAGGCTGCTCTGGACTTCCTAAATGCACAGTTGAGAGCTTCTGGTGAATACTATGACCCAAAGACAAAAACTGGATCTCGCTACATTCTTCAAGACGAAGATAATATCGAGAGCCGAAAATTGAAGGGGGTTGTGCCGCTTCCCGCGGGTGAGGTTACGGTTGCGGGCACGACGTCAGACGCGATCAAAGTGTCCTGGATTGATGGCAAGATTGTCAGCGTCGATTCCTATGATTTTACCGAGGGTAAGCCGGGTGAAGAGGTGAGGCATGCGGGAACGGCCGTTAGTAAAATGTCGACCGATAAGGGTGCGAAGAATCAGACCCAGTTCGTCGTCTTCGTGGCAAAGGACGACAAGCAGGCGGCCGCGATGCGTGACGCCTTGGCCGGCAACCCGAATGTTCGGGTGATCAACCCCAAGAGTGGGCTCGACACTGGTGAGATGTACAGCAAGACCCATAACTTGGCGCGAGATGCGGCACGGGCCCGCACCGTCGCTCCCCGCAGCCCAACTGCCGCGCCCAAGACTGGTAAGGGTGGTGTTGGGCCCGGTGTTGCCCGAGGAGGCGCGGCGCTCGGGGTCGTCGGTGACCTGCACTTTATCTACGAGGGTTCTCAGATATTCGGGAGCGATGAACAGAGAGCCGAAATATGGTGTGAAATGTACGGCATGTATTGTCCTATGCCCCCATCGTTGATGGGCTAAGAACTCGTTGGCATCTCGCCCTCGCGGGTAGGTCAGGCCACGCCCGACCTGCCCGCGAGTAGCTGTAGGCAAAGCTATGGCGGTCGTCGTTGGTGATTGTCTCGGCGTGTACCTGACTGGCATTATTAATCGCCGCGGTGAGGCTGGAGTGGACGTCGGCACAGTGAGGGCGCGTTCTAGTTCGCGCGGCTTCGTGTGGTTTACTCTTTAGCAACACCGACAAGGAGGTCGGGACGTTGGGACCTGGTGCTGTCGATGGTTGAACTGGCCACCGGTTCTGGTCGGTTGCTTATGCGGAGAGAAGGGTTCTGCCGCCTGAGTGGCCGCCGAAGCCGGAGTGCTAACGGTAAGGCTGGCAGTGCTGCTCGTCATGGAGGGTTGTTTAGGATGAGTGTCCTAGGTGAGTCCGTGCGTCTAAGCGCAGAGCATCTGGAAGAATTGCGCCGTTTGTCGTCGATCGATGCATTCTGGCGGTTGACCAAATTTGAGCCGACCTGTCGCATCGATCTAGATCGGTTTTGGAAGCGACTTGCGCCGCTCATGGACGCGGTGGCCTTCCCGATCAATCCCATCACCGGTGGATCACCCTTTCCTGACGAGCTCAGAGCATGGACGGAAGGGTGTGGTTCATGGTGGCTCAGCGTTCAGGAGGTTGCCGTGGTGGCGAGGTGCCTTGGTCGGACCTCATACGAGGTGCTGACCCCCCATATCCGCGCCGTGTTGGAGGCGGAGGACGTTGTTTATGCCGATCTCGACGTTGACTCGCCCAACTACGGAAAGCTGCTGCCGCCTGAAGAGGCAAGTCGTATGAGAGTTACCGATGAAACAGTTGCGGCGGTAGAGGAACTTCTGGTCGAGCCGTACCGGGAATTGGTGGAGTTTTTCGAAGCTGCCGCCAGTCACGGCCAATGCACCATTTTCTGGGCTGCCTGACTGAACATGCCCTGCCGGGTTGATAGTCGTGGGCATGAAGGAGTCTTCGGGTTGGCGGTACGGAATTCTCGCCGATCTGTGGGCCGTGTTTGAGGCTGCCTGCTGGCAGGCGTCGTGGCGCACGCGGGCGGGAAAGTTTCGGAGGGATTCGGGTAAGCCTGGTTGGCTAGTGCCTCGTCATGCAGCCTTGAACGGGTAATCCGGGTGGCGGATCTTGGAGTTGGTCGCGAACCCGGTTTTCGGTCGGGTGTGTTGGTTGCGCCATCGGATGTAGGCGCCGATGGCGGCGTCCTGCTCGGGGTGGGTGCGGTGGTCGGTGCCGTTGAGGGCGAAGTAGCGGACGGCGGCGAACTCGGCCTCGATCCAGTTCAGCCAGGACGCGTAGGTCGGCAGGAACACCAGGTCGACCCGGTTGGTGGCGCACCAGGCTCGGACTTCGGGGTGCTTGTGTGGGGAGAAGTTGTCGCAGATCAGGTACAGCTCCTCGGTCGGCCAGCGGCGGCGCAGGGTCTTGAGGAAGCCGAGGAACTCGCGCCAGCGTTTGCGGTCACGGATGCGGTAGCGCCGCCCACACGGCAGAAACCACCCCTTGACAGTTATAGAAGCATCTCAATGAACTACGGTGTACCGCCGACGGCATGACACCCCACCGAGACGTAAAGAGAAGCATGTGACGGACGATCCGGCGACGCGCGCGATACGTGCGTTCTGGCAGGACCGCCAAGCCGCCGCTACCGAGCGCCGACTGATGCTGGGCGATGACGCGATCACGGAACTGCTGACGGACATGCTGGTGAGGCACGGCGTCGACCGGAACGCGATTCGGCCGCGTCAGGCGCCGAAGCTTCCCGGCGCATACGGATGGGGAAACCGGCGCTGGGACCTGCTAGTCGTCGACGACGAGCTGCCGATCGCGGCGATCGACGTCAAGGCCATGATCGGACCCTCCCTCGGGAACAACATGCGCAATCGGCAGGAAGAAATTGTCGCTGCGGCGACCGACTTCGCGCGGACATATCGCCTGCCGCAGCTGCAGGAAGTGAAGCCATTCGTCGGCCTGGTCATGATCGTGGAGGACAACGAGTCCTCGGCCCGCCCACGCCACTCTCCGGACCCGGCCGCCGGGACCAGTGTTACGTCTTATCAGGACCGAATTCACACGTTCCTCAGCAGGATCGTCAAGGACAGCTTGTACGACGCGGTCTGGTTCGTCATTACGGCCCCGCCGCCTAATTTCACCATCGCCGAGCCGGACGACGCTTTAAGTTTCGCGCACTTCTCTCGCGCGGCCGATGAGCGTATGCAGCAGATCAGCGCGGCCGACGACGACGCGACAGCCTTCGGAAGGACGCTGGCTGACCGTGCCGATATTGAGGACATTCTGTCGGGCATCACCTCTACGCCTCGGGGTCTTTCCGCAGCAGAGGCTTCGGTCATCCAGCGACGCCGTGACGTAGTCGCCAAGCTTCAACGCCTGGCGCTCGAACCGGCAACCACCGAGTCGGCAATGCAAGCTGCCATCAGCAGAAACTACTGGCTGTTCGGCGGACAGTACATCGCGATGGCGCAACGCAGCATCGTGCCGCTCGATCAGTACGACATCCCCCTAGTCAGCGCCGACGGTAGCCTGCACATAGTCGAACTCAAAGGCCCTGCCGGCCGGCTGGTTCGTGAGCATCGCGGCAGCCTCATCGTGGCTGACGAGGTACACGAGGCGGTCAGCCAATGCCTCAACTACCTGCGCTCGCTGGACGAAACCGGCGCGACAATACAGACACTTCGGCAGAACGAAGGGCGCCCTGCCTACGACTTCCGGCGCAGCCGTGCGACCGTGATCATCGGCCACCCGGACCGTGCCGCGACCGATACAGTCAGCCGTATCCGGATCGAACAGGCCATCCGCTCCTACAACGCCCATCTCTCGCGCATCCAGGTTCTCACCTACGCTGACCTGCTTGACGGTGCCGAGCGTGCGCTGCGTTTCGAAGAGGACAGCCTCGAGTAGCGGTCCGTTCGCGCTCCGACCTCGCTGCCCTCCGGTTCCGCTTCGGGCGCCAGTCGCTATGGTTTGCGCGCCCGAACGGTGTCGCGTACCGCCCTGAGCGGGGCCGCAAATCCAGACGGCGGAAGGCCGCTGACTTTACGGAGACCTTCGGCCCCGTGACACGAATCCTCGCGCTGCCCGGACGTGTTTGTCCTGGTCACCCGAAGACTCGCGGCCCACGAACGTACTTCAGTTGCGGAACTCCGGGGATGCACAGGCGGGTCATGCCCTCACTCGTGCGTCGCCCGCCTGCGGCTATCACCTCGCTCCTTGTTTCATCATCGCGGTGACCAGGTCGTCGGCGGATGCCGCGAGCAGGGCGATCGCTTCCTGCGCGTAGCGCCAGGCGGTGGCGACACCGATCGCAAATCCGCGAGCCAGCCGGGTGTATGTATCGCCGTCACGCAGATGGGCAAGGGCGAGTAGTGCCTGGCGTGCCGCATCGAGGTGCCGCCATCGTGATCGTTGCTGGTTACGGTGCTGGCGGATGCGGTCGGCGAGGTGGTTGAGGGTCCGGCTGGACAACGAAATCCTGGACGGGTAAGACAGCACAGGCGAGGCTCCCGGTCGGGGCATCGGGTTTTGGTCGATTTGCTGTCTTACCTGGAGCCTCGCCCTCATCGATCCCCGGGCTAGGCACACCGCCTGTGACCTGCAAGGTCAGGATGAAAAAGGCTGTGAAGGTTGCTCTTGGCTGGCCTGGGGCTGGCTGGCAGGGTCGGCGTCATGGTCGCGGGCCTGGGTGTGGCTCATGAAAATGGTGGCCCCCGCGGGGTGCTCTCAGTGAGATCTGCCCACCCGGTTCGAGATCGGGGCGCCGGCCCTGCCCCTCTCGGTGGCTTGATCAGAAGCTTGCCCGACCCGTGGCCGCGGGCCGTGGCCCATCACAGTCCTGCCGCGAGAGCACATCCCGGGCCGGCGCCGCCACGACGTCTCCCCGGAAAGGCAGGACGCCGCCATGGCCATCGTCGCAGACCACTACGACTTCGTCATCGGCGTGGACACCCACGCCGCCTCACACACCCTCGCGCTGATCACCGCCGGCACCGGCGCGGTCCAGCAGCAGGCCCAGTTTCCGACCAGCCCGGCCGGGCTGCGCCGCGCCACCGCCTGGATCCAGCGTCACACCCAGGACACCACAACGCTGATCGTCATCGACGGCGCCGGATCCTACGGCGCCACCTTCACCGAACAGCTCACCGCAGCCGGTTTGACCGTTGCCGAAGCACCCGACGTCCCGGCCATCAGCAGGCGCCGCCATGGCAAGAGCGACGCCCTGGACGCCATCGCGATGGCCCAAGCAACCCGCGGCCTGAACATCAACGAGCTGCGCTGGCCCCGCGCGACCGGTGCCCGCACCGCCCTGCGGGTCCTGACCGTCGCCCGCGAACAGATGAGCGGCGAACGCACCCGAGCCGTCAACGCGTTGACCGCCCTCCTGCGCACCGTCAACCTCGGCATCGACGCCCGCCGCGCCTTGACCACCACGACCATCACCACCATCGCGGCCTGGCGCACCCGAGACGAGAATCCCAACCCTGGCCGTCTGTCGAGCCGAGGCCATCCGCCTGGCCCGACGCATCCGGGACCTCGACGCCGAACTCGCCGCCAACCACACCACCCTGCACGAAGCCGTCACCATGCAGGCGCCGCAACTGCTCGACCTGCCCGGCGTCGGCGCCGTCGTCGCCGCGACCGTCCTGCTGGCCTGGTCACACCCCGGACGCATCCGCTCCGAGGCCGCGTTCGCCGCCCTGGCCGGCGCACCACCACTACCGGCCTCATCAGGCAACACCACCCGACACCGGCTCAACCGCGGCGGCGACCGACGCCTCAACCGAGCCCTCTACACCGTCGCACTGGTCCGCATGGGCCACGACCCCCGCACCCGCGCCTACGTCACCCGCCGCACCGCCGAAGGCCGCACCAAACGCGAGGTCATGCGCAACCTCAAGCGCTACATCAGCAGGCAGCTCTTCCGGACCCTGACCGCCGCCCACACGGCAGGAACCACCCCTTGACAGTTATAGAAGCATCTCATTGCCCACGAGCGCCCAGACCGCCTCGTCTTAGCAGTCGAGATCTTGCCACGGTTCCACCGGTGCAGCAGACCCTCGGTGCGGGCGGCTCGGTAGGACACCGCTCTCCGCCTGCCGGGCGGTCGAGCAGTCGCGCCGATTCCGGCCGCCCGAGCGTCCCGAGCCAATCAAGCGGACCCCGGTTGATGTGCGCGACGTGTGCTCGCCGGCCGGTGCCAACCGGGGTCAACCGGTGCCGACGCGGGGCACCGTGGGCGGCCGATGGTCGCAAACGGGGGTTGATGTGCTCGGCGTGTGCTCTGGGCTGCGGGAACACGGTTACCGGTGGGGCGGAGGAGCGCGGGTCGACGGAGGCCACGCCCTGCCACCCCAGGTGAACGCCCAGGTCGCTAGACTGGGCACTCGCGCCCTCGTAGCTCAGGGGATAGAGCATCGGTTTCCTAAACCGTGTGTCGCAGGTTCGAATCCTGCCGGGGGCACCTCTAAGATCAGCCCAAACGGCCCGTGGCCTGCGGATACTTTCCGCCATCGATGGCGTGGCCTGTGCAGTGGTGTGCCACCCGGAGTCGCTGTTTGTCGCCGTCCGCGGACTATTCACGGATCGATCTTGAAGGTGTTTCCCCAGGTCGAGCCCCTGGTTGACCCCCGTGCGGCCGGTTCGACTCCGGCGGTGGCCCCTGTTGCGGGGCCCCTCTGTCGTGATGATCAAGTATCCGTCCTCTTAGGATTCTTCTGCCAAGGCAGATTCGCCTGGAGGAGTGAATGTCTGATATTCCCTATTCTCACACTACGGGTAGAAATGCGGTTAATCTGGTTCGTTCGTTGCTTGAAAGGCACGGGCATCTGGTTGAGGAGAAGTCGACCAATGATTTTGGTGAAGATTTGTATGTGGAGTTGGTGAAAAATCGGAAGCGAACGGGCATTACGGTTCGAGTGCAGGTAAAAGGTGGTAGGTCTTACCGGTCGGGAGTCGGCTATCGTCTGAACATTGCTAAATGGGCTGACGACTGGCGACAAGGAAACGTACCCGTCCTTATTGTAGTGCATGACCCTGATTCTGGTCGCTTGTTGTGGGAGAATGCCACCAAGTGCCTGCGGGTGGCTGATTGGCGGGGGCGGACACTTAAATCGATTTGGCTTGAAAAGAAAGTGTTGGATGACAACACGATTGACGGCTTTACGTCGACGGTCTGCGGTTATGTCGGCCGGTATCATGGGCACCAAGCGATCCGCGCACGGCTCAGTGACATGGTGGGTGCTGACTTTGAGGAGCGTGACCGTGTCGAGTACTTCCGAAATGAGCACGACGAGGACCTGATCTTCTGGCAGCGGCCGGGGGAGGATTTTGCGACGCTGTGGCACAGTGACCTTGGCTGGGATCCGCCGATGAGGATTACGCCTGACATGCTCAGCTTTGGGTTACTGGAGGGGTCATCGGAGGACGTTGCAAAGGTTCTGATGTCCAAGATTCCGGCAGATATTCTTTCTGCGCTTCCTCCGGATGATGCGACGCGGACTGTTTCTCAGTTTGCTCATTTTTTTCAGGTGCCAACCTTGGCGGGGTATTTTTTGAACTCTCACGAGGCGAGCTGGATTTCTGCTTGCTTTGGGGCCACTGAGTGGATGCGTTCTGGTGGAACTTCTGAAGTTCCATGGAGAATGGAAGATTAGCTCAAACTGCTGTTCCTCTTCACTGATCAGAGCTGTTCAGTGCGGCCTCGATGCGCTGGTTGACGGTCCCTTCTTGACCGTCGATGCACTTCGCGTACACCTTGAGCAGCACGTCAACGGAGTGCCCGGCGCGGGCGGCGACGTCGGTCGCCGGGACACCGGAGTTCAGCCAGAGTGACACCGCCGCGTGCCGCAGGTCGTACGGCCGGCCGGCGAGCGGAGACGCCACCTGAGCCGGAGTGAGCGCCAGCTCCCGCGCGGCCTTCCACACCCGCGAGTAGGTCGAGGCGGCCACCACGTTGCCCTTCGCGCTGCGGAACAGCCGTCCGTCGTCGGCGACGCCGAACCGGTCGACGTGCCGCCGTAGGAGGCTCACCAGTTCCGGCGGGATCGGTACGACCCGCGAGTCTGCCGCCGCCCGATGCTTCAACCCGCGCCGGTCGTGCACCTCGCCGCTGTCGGTCCACCGCTTGCCCGCCTGGGGCCGGTTGTCGACCAGCACCAGCCGGCCCCAGCCGGCCGCCGGCAGGTGGCAGTCCTGCTTGCGCAGGGCCAGCGCCTCGCTCGGACGCAGCGCGGCGAAGTACAGGCAGCCGAAGAACGCGACCAGGCGCTCACCGCGACCGACCCGGCCCCGCTCGCCGACGTAGGACACAGCCGTCAGCAGATCTCGCGCCTGCCGACCGTTGACCACCACCCGCCGGTCGATCGACTCGGCGACCTTCGTCCGCTGTGCCCGTACCCGGATTTTGTCGACCGGGTTGAAGTCCAGCGCTTCCAGCTCGACGGCGTACTGAAGCACGTTGTAGAAGACCGACCGCTTCCGACGCACCGTCGTCGGTGCCGCCGGCCGCCCGTCGAGGCGCAGCGCCAGGGCATCCAGGGCCGCCCGTACGGTCGCCGGCTCACCCACCTCGGTCATCGGAAGCGAAGCCCGCCGCAACCACCGCAACGTCGGACCAAGCTCCGCCGGTACCTCCGTTTCTCGGAGAGCCGGCGGCAGAAGGTGATCCCGCAGCACCCGCCGCAGCTCGTCCGCCGACGGTCGCCCAGCCTGGTCGCGTACCAGTACCGGCGTCACCGTCACCAAGGCGTCGACCATGCTTCCCCGGGACTTCGCCGCCGCGCCGGGCCACTTCATGTCGAGGTACGCCTGAACGAACTCCAGCCACGACACGGCGGCCTTGCTTTCCACCATCGAGTCGGGCAGGCCGGTGGCGGCGTCGAACGCCTCTCCCCGATTGATCGCCTGCATCAGGTCCGACCGGTAGTTGTCCGCCAGCGCACGGGTAGCGAAGTTGCGCGACTTCTCCCGCCCGCCGACGATCCACCGAACGGTATACGTCTTCTTCTTGCCGGCCCCCTTGTTGACGCGGATGTCCCAAACCCGTACCGACCGCGACTTCACGCGGCCTCCCGGTGCTGCTCCAGCCACGCCCGTAGGTCGCGCCGTTCGACGCGCAGCTCACCATTGGGGAGCTTGATGCACTCCGGAGCGATGCCCAGCTCACGCCAGCGGTAGAAGGTCCGCCGCGAAACGCCGTTGAGTACGGCGAGGACTTCCGGAACGGTCAGCAGCTCACTTTCCATGAGGGGCTCGGTCCTCCGAATGGTTCAGGCAAGCAGGGGAGAGGAGAACGCCGGTTGCTGGAACCGCGGCGGCTGTTCGTGACCGTGCGGTGTCGAGGTCTGCGCGCCAGCGGATGCGTGCGGAGATAGCGCGGAGGAGGCGGTGTTCCAAGGGCGGCACGTCAGGGTCTTCGGGGCGGGCGAGTTCGAACCGGTACCGCTTCGGCCCGTCCGCCTCATCGGCGGCCTGGTCATGCTCCTCGGTGTCGGCCATGCCGCCGGCGAGGATGGCTCGCACCCAGGCCCGGTTGTCGGCGCGGTGGTCGGCGAGGGTCTTGCCGGACCACTGGCGGGAGACGAGCACACGCCGACCGGTGAAACCGAGGGTGGTGCGTTGGTGGACCTTCCCGGTACAGCGGCCAGGGGTCAAGCCTGGCTTGACGCCGTCGGGTTGTACGCCGTAGAGCAGCCAGTTCGCGCAGGTCGGTGAGCAGGGCAGTACGGCCAGTTCGGCGTGGAGCCGGTCGAAGTGGGCTTTCTGTGCGTCGGAGCGTGGCCGTGCCTGGTCGGTCAGGTCTTTGGTGACGTACTTGGTCACGTAGCGGATGGACCGTTCAGCGTCCTTGGTGCCCTGGTCGATGCCGCGGGCGTCGATGCGACCGAGTCGGGCGACGTAGGCGGGCCGGCTGTCGGGTTCCTCCAAGGCGTCGAGGGCTTCACCCCAGGTGGGCAGCGGCTCGCGCGTCTTGGGGTCGACGTACGCCTGTCGGTCGACGTCCCACACCGGGGGCTTGTCGACCGGGTAGACGAGTTCGTCGAAGGGTGGCCACCAGACCTGGTGATAGGTGGCGGCGGCGATCTGCTTGAGCAGTCGTCGGGGCAAGGTGCCCCGGATGGCGAAGTGCGCATGTGGGGCGAGTCGGCGTTGCAGCTCGACCGCGCCCGCGTACTGGACGTTCCAGCCCGCAGCACGGCGCAGGTTCTGCCACCACCGGTCGAGGACACGCGCGAAGTGGATCGCGTCGAGGGCCGCCCGTCGGTAGTCGTAGCTGGCGGGGTCGGCAGGGGTGCCGAGCAGGTCATCGTGTGGCCCGTGGCGCTGCCCGCACTCGCACGGCGCGACGTAGGCGCCCCGCCGGATGTGGGAGTGCACCGGCCCGTGCGAGCCGAGCGTCAGCGTGACCAGCATCGACGGACGGTGGGTCTTGCCCGACCGCCCGGAGTAGGCCCGGCCCACGGTGCGCGGGTCGACCGGCAGGCGGGGTAGATCGGGTGAGTCCTGCCGCCGTCGGGTCGATCGCTTCCGGCGTGGCCGCTCGTCGCGTTCCTTCGGGGTGAGGTGGCCTCGGAGGCTGGTTTCGGCGAGGGCTTCGTCCAGTTCGGCTATGGCGGCGTCGACGTCGACGATCTGCGCGGCCCGCTGGTCGGGGTGCATCGGCTGGTAGTTCAACGCCTCGCGTTCGAACTCCAGATGCGCCCGGACCCGGACCAGGGCGAGCGCGTCTTCCCCCGGCCGGTCCGGTTGTACGGCGGGTTCGTCGGCGAGGTGCCAGCCTTCCCGGACCTGCTGGATACGCAGCCGCCGCCCCCGTTCGGCGCAGGGCTTGCACTTGGCGGCGAGGGTTGCCCCGCAGGGCACCTCCACGACCTCGGTCAGGCCTGTGACGGTGTCGGTGCGCCTCAGGGCGAGCGGGCGGACGCAGACGCCGTGTTGCTCGGCGAGTTGCTTGAGCGCGTCTTTGGCGAGGGGTTGGCGCATCCGGGCCGCCCGTGACCCCGGCCGAGGCTCCTGGACGGTCGGGGCGGACGGGATCAGTTCGAGTTGACTCATCGGCCGCCCTCCGAGGCGAACGACGATCCGTTACGCGGGACGAACGCCGCCGCCGAGACCGGCACCAGACCCGCACGTCGGACCGGCATTACCGGTTCGACGGTCACGGCCTGGTCGTCGCGCTCCCGCTGGTCGGCGTCCGCCATCGGGCCCGTGTCGGCGTGCGCCTGGTCGTCAACGACCTCGGGCAGTACAGCGATCGAGCCGCCGTCATCGACCGGCTTGTCCCCGGCCGGTACGGCGACGGTGGTCGGGGTGCTGGAGAAGACGAGTTTGGTCAGGCCGAGGAACGCCAGCGCGGGCACGGCCGAGAGCAGCCACCCGGACAGGCCCGGTTTCGCCACCGCCAACTGGGCCGCCAGGGACAGCGCGACAGCCGCGACAAGGAGAAACATCGGGTAGCCGATCGGTCCGCCGGTCCGGCGGCGACGCCGAATCGTCAGCAGCGCCGCCAGCGGGAGCAGTTCGGAGATAGCGGCGTTGGCCCACCCGAACCAGTCCCCGGTACCGGCCGGGGAGTTCTCCATCGTCCAGTGATGGACGTGGGTGAACGACGCCGCCCCGGCCAGCCCGCCGACGACGAGGACGATGAGCACCAGGACCACGCCTTCCACCCGGTCCGCGTGCGTCTTCACTTGGTCACCTCCTGGTCGTCGTCGTTGCGGTCGTGTCGTTGGTAGTCCCGGCCGAGTTGCCGGATGTCGTCATCGGTGAGGTAGGAGAACCGCACCCGAGCGGGTTCGCGGACGCCGTCGAGGGCGACGTAGCCGACGCCGGGTAGGGATTCGGGGATGCGGTCGCAGAGCGCGCCTCGGTCGCGTGCGCCGTCGCCGAGGACCATGTCCGCCTGTTCGGCTTCCGTCAGCCGCAGGCCGATGCGGGTGGGGAACAGGTCCCGGAACGGCAGCACGTCCTTACGTGGGTCCTGCAACGCGGCGATCACGTGCATGCCTACGGCGCGACCTTGGGACAGGAGCAGGCCGAGGGCTTCCTTGATCCGGTCGCGGACCTTCCGATCCGTGATGTATGCCGTCAGCGCGGCCAGCTCGTCGACGACCAGGACGAGGAGCGGTTCATCCACCGACGGCACATGCTGGCGGGTGACCCCGCGCAGCCGGGCCGCCCGCAGTCGCATGCGCTTGACGGCCTCTTCCAGGACGCCGGCCATGCCGTCCGGGTCGTCGTAGATGAACCGGGCGAACAGCGGGGCACCGGCGGCGAGTTCCATGCCACCCTTGGGGTCGAACGCCCACACCTCCACCAACCCCGACCGGATACCACCGGCCAGAGAGCGGATCAGCGACCACAGGACGGAGCCCTTGCCCGCGTTCGTCGCCCCGGCGACGAGCACATGAGTACCGGCCAGCCGCAGCAGGTACGGCAGCCCGTCCTCCCGTATCCCGAGCGGCAGACCGTTGAGGTCTGGCACGTTGGGTACGGGCAGCGGGTTGACGGTCGCGGCCAGGGGGTCGCGGCGTAGGAACCGGATCACCACCCGATCCGGGCGGCTGGTCGACCGGGCGTGACCCTCGCGGAGACGAAAGGCATAGGCGAGACGTTCGGCCGTCTGCGCCCAGTCGTCGGGGATCTGGCCGGGCAGCATCCGCACCGTCAGCTCATCGCCGTACCGATCGCAGCGCACCCGCAGCAGCCGGGGCACGTACCGATCACCGCCGAACACCGTCGCAAGACCGCACGTCGCCATCACCGACGACCACCGGCCCCGGTACACCACCAGCGCCCGCACCCGGGCGACCATCGGATACCAGCCGAACCGCAACCACGACACCGGATGCCACCGCCACCAGGCCATGCAGACGGCTACAACGGCCAGTGCGAGGGAGGCGAGGACCAGGCCGCCATACTCCAACCGAAGCCAGAGAGCGAGGCCGGTCGGGACGGTCAGCCACCAGTACCGCACCGCCAGGACCGTCACCCGGACCAGGCCGCGTAGGAGCCACCAGAACACCAGCAGCCAGCCCGGTATCCGCCACGCCGGCAGGCGCAGGTTCATCGGCGCTACGGGGATCTTGTCCCCTGGGATCACGTTAATCAGAGGCACAGGTCACCGCCCCGCACCGACCGCGCGCCAAACCGGATGAGGCATCCCCGGCAGGCCATGCGCTGTAGGTCGAACCGGCGAGGCTTCACCCAGCGACGGCAACGCGGACAGCGGATCGCGCACACCCTCGCCGCAGCCGGCGGCAACCGCAACGCCGACCGGAGAGCCGCCTCCATCTCCCGGAAGGCGTACCGCAGGGCGACGAGGGGACGACGGGACAGCACGAACGCCGCCCCGGCGAGGAGTAGGAGTAGGAGGGGGATCAGGGCAGGCTGAACTACGGTGGGCATCACGCCCTCCTTCACACGTGAGGGATGGGAGAGCGCGGGACGGGCCGGGACTCTTGGCGGGGAAACGACCCGCCCCGCGCGTTACTAAGAGCAGGCAGTCAGGCCGCAGCCGACGCGGCAGCCACCGCCGCCGGACCCATCGCCGTCGCCCGCAGCGAGTACGCCATCCGCGACCGGCACTCACCCGACGAACGCCCCGGCTTGCACCGCTGCGAATCCACATAGGGGGTCAGAGTCAGGCCCTCGAACTGCACCGCAGGCGGATACCCCGGCACCGTCGACGCCGGAGGCACCGGCTGATGCGCCGCCACCACCTTCACCTTCACCTCGGTCGACCGACCGAACTTCCCGGCCTCCGGGTCCAGGTCCATCACCCGCACCACCCACACCCGCTCACCGGTCTCCTTGTCCCGCGCCTGGTTGTCCGCCTCACCACGCCGCTCAAAGTCGACCTGCGGAGACACACCCAGGCACAGCGCCCCGGCCGGGAAGACGTACTCGAACGGAACCGGCACCTTCAACGTCATCGGAACCACGATCAGCCTCCAGATCGACCCGCTAACTCAACAACTCGACTTGTTAAGGTGAGTCAAAGGTAGGAGCGTCGAACTCGACTTGTCAAGTGAGGTATTTGCCTGGATCAGTCGAGGGGGTACACGTCTTCGAGGTCGTGCCGCGATGGCGGAAGGAGCAGGTCCACGCCGAGAAGCGGCTTCCCGGTCCGATCGCAGACGGACAGCAGGACGGTAAGGACAGGTTCGGCCTCGTCCACCTGCAACAGTCCAGCTTCCTCCGGTGTGGGCAGTCGCGCCGATATCCGCTCGGTCACGTGGTCGAAGCGCAGCCGCTTGCGGGATGCCACGTGCCGAAGCAGCCCGTCAGGCAGCGCTTCCTGCCCGCCCACGCCGGTGCCCTTTGCCAGATCAGCGGGGAGGAACGCCGTGCCCAGCTCGACCGGGCCGACCCCCTCAACGGTGATCAGGCGACGTCGCGCGACCACCGGCGCGCCTGGTTGCAGCCCGAGGGCCGCCGCCGCTCGTGGCGTGGCAGTCGTTGGCCCGGCACCGAGCAGGGTCGACTCGGCCCGTTCGTCGTCCTCCAGCACCCCGTAGCGGCGTTCCCGTTGACGTTGGCCGCCACCAGGCCGACCGAGCACGAACCGGCCCTTGCCCTGCCTGCTCTCAATCCAGCCGTCCTGCCGGAGCAGGTCCAACGCCCGGACCACGACCGGCCGGGAAGCACCGAACTCCCGGATCAACTCAGTTTCGCTGGGCAGCATCGTTCCCGATGGGTACGTGCCGTCATCGATGCGCTGCTGCACCGCATTGACGATCATGACGTACTTTGGCGGCGCAACTTCGATCGGCACCGTCTCACCCCAGACGACAACTCGGCTTGTCAACAGGCTATCTGCGCTGCTCAGGATCTGTCCATCAGCCCTGGTCAGCCAGGTGGCGGCGCGGCTTCGACCCGTGAAGACTCTGCCACTCACGTAAGGCGTTCTTGAGTCGCGCGTTCTCTTCTCGGAGTCCCGCTTCGGCCGCATTCCTGGCGGTCAGCTCATCGGCGATCCGACGGAGGAACGCGTAGACGTGATCTTCTGCCAGGCCGCGCCGGCCGAGCCCTGTGCGGCGAAAGCGGGTCCTCTTGACCTGATCAGGGCAGAGCCGCACCAGCCGGGAAGATGCCCGAAAAACTCCTACTGCTCGATCCGCCATGGGAGCCCTCCTGTCAAAGTTCAGGAACCTGTCGTTGCCTTCCGAGCCGGCCTGTTCCGCTTTGCCGGTGATTCGGGAACGCGCTGCCGGCGCGCCACCGTCTGGAGCGGTGAGTTGACTCGGGTGAGTCCCTTGAACTGGACGTACAGCTCCCGACGGTCGGTCGCGTTGCCGACGTCGTCGAGCACGTAGCCGGTCATCCAGCCCCACCGGTCGTACGGCGGACGCTCCTCCACCTTGATCACGCGGACGACCAGGGCCCGGGTACCTGCGAACTGCACCGAGGCCCGCGCATCCAACAAGACGAGTTCGCCCGGTTTCGGGTCCATCGAGGGTCACCTTCGCCGGATGATGTGGATGGGCACCGAGGCGAGCGGGCTTCACGAGCACGGCCGACACCGCGCTTCCTTGCCGGCACCCGCCCCGGTGCCCTGCTTCGAGGGACGTACGCCCACCGCCGTCCGCCAGCGGCTATCCCGCCGGAGCCGTCACCGCCGTCGGCTGTTGGGCACCCCGGCCCGTACCTGCGCAGTCAGGGCACTGCCGCCGCTGCAACCGGTCCGGATCGCACGGTGCCCGCAGTGCCCGGCGCGGACTCGCGATCTTCCATCCCCGGCCCTCACACGCCCGACAGGCCGGGGGAGCCGGCGGCGACGACCGGCACGGCCCCGGCTGCGAACGCGAGCCGTCCACACACCGGACCAGCCGCACGCCACCCGGATCGATGCCGGGGTTGACTCGCGCCTGACCAGGCCGACGACGGATCAGCCCATGTGCGTCAGCGGCAAGTACATGGACAATTGCGGTGGGTAGGGCGTCCATGATGGAGATGTTCCGTCGGACGATGGAGACCGATCGAGGACCCGGACAGGCACCTCTGGGGGACATCGAGTGGACACCATGGGGACCTGCATTGTCCCGAGGGACCTCACCAGGCGAGCGTGGAGACAGCCCATCAGGAAGGCATGACGATGGCACGAGAACGCCGCGAACCTCGCACCGTGCTGGAGTACCTCATCCAGCAGAGTGACCGCACCTACGAGGAACTGGCCGACGAGTTCTCCCGGATGGATCCGCGGGCTGCCATCAGCGCGCGGCACCTCGGGCGGCTGGCACGCGGCGAACGTGATCTGGCCTCATCCACGCCCGCCACCCGGCGCGCGATGCAGGCCATGTTCGGCAAGTCCGTCGACGAACTACAGCGCCCCTGGACTTCCACCTCTCTCATCCCCGCGCCGGACCGTCACCTCATGGTCGAGCCCATCGGCGCCGGCACCGAAAGGAACCTCCTCGCCATGGCCGCACAACGCGCCCGCCAGTACGCCATGCTCGCCGCCGAAGCCACCTCTCCGGCCGCCATCAATCAACTCGCTGAGGAGGTGCAGCGCCTCGCGCTGGCCTACCCGCAGCGGCCGGTGAGCCACATCCTCTCCGACCTGGTCGAGACCCAGGACACCCTGTTCACGCTCCTCGAACGCCGGCAGCCGCCGGCCCAGTCGCGAAACCTTCACTTCCTCGCCGGCATCGCCAGCGGCCTGCTCGCAAAGGTCTCGCACGACATGGCCGACCCGCATTCCGCGATGCTCCAGGCCCGTACCGCCGTACTCTGCGCCGACCAGGCCGGGCACCCCGGATTGCAGGCGTGGCTGCGCGGGCTGCAATCGCTGGTTGCCTACTGGGCCGGCAGGTACGCCGAAGCCGTCCGCTACGCCGAAGCCGGCCGAGAGTTCGCCACCCGAGCCGGCGGCACCACCGCCGTCTGGCTTCCGGTCAGTGCCGCTCGCGCCTACGCCGCCCTGGGCAACGCCGAGCAGGCCAAGGCCGCCATCACCGAGGCCGAGGAAGCCTGGTCGCGCGTGATGCCCGACGAGATGGACGAGATGGGCGGCATCTGCACCTTCAACCAGCCCCGAACCCTTTACTACGCCAGCGATGCTCTCGCCTGGCTCCCCGGCGAGGCCCGCAACACCGAGCAGTACGCCCTGCGCGCCGTCCACGCGTACGCCGACCCGAACGACCCGGCATGGGCCTTCGGCGACCAGGCCGGCTCCCACACCAACCTGGCGATAGCCCGAGTCGCGAACCGGGAACTCGACGCCGCCACCGACGCACTGGCCCCCGTCCTGGAGTTGCCCGCCGAGCAGCGCATCAACGGCATCATGCACTCCGTCCGGCGGGTGCACCAGGCGATCATCCGCAACGGCCTCTCCAGCGACGCCCGCGAACTCATCGACGGCATCGAGCACTTCACCCACGCCCCCGCGAACGCCCTGCCCCGATAGGGCACGATCAGGGGCATGTACCCGATCACCATCCCCGGCCGCGTCATCACCCTGCGCGAGATGCGCTCCGATGACGCGGCCGACGCTTTGGCGATCGTCGGAGACGACCGCGTGACCCAGTGGCTCTCCTTCGACAGCCGCGACCAGGCCGCCACCGTCGCCATGATCGAAGGCACCATCACCCGTGCCCAACTCGACCCCCGGACCGAGTACTACCTAGCCGTCGCTGACAGCACCGATCGCATGATCGGCTTCGCCCGGCTTGGCCTCACCGGCCACCAGGCCGCCAAGCTCGGGTACGCCATCAGCGCCGACCATTGGGGTCACGGCTACGCCACCGACGCGGCCCGCACCATCGTCAGCTACGGCTTCCAGGAGCTGAAGCTCCACCGCATCACCGCCGCCATCGGCCCCGACAACGCCGCCTCCATCGCCGTCGCCGATCGACTCGGTATGCAGCACGAAGGCCGCCTCCGCGATCACGTGTTCACCAACGGTGCCTGGCGCGACTCCCTGCTCTGCTCCATCCTCGCGCCGGAGTGGAGCGCCGACGAAGGCTGAGGCCGCCTGTAGCCGTCGCCAGGACAGCGGACCGGAGAGAGCTGATCATGCCCGCCGGTAGCATCGCCGCCATGCGCGACGCCGACACGCCGCCGCAAGAACCCGCCGACCACCACCCGCACTTGGACCCCCGCACCGTCCGCCAACGCGTGACGGCCATCCGCACCGCCGTCGACGAGGTGTACGCCCGCGTACGCGAGTGGCGCGGCCAGCCAGGTTGGCGGAACACGCCCGTCAACGTCCACCGCTACGAGACCACCTTGAACGTGGCCTACACCGTCGAGGCGATGCCCGAGCCGGACAGTGCGGTGGCCGTGGCCCAGCTCGTGGAGGCCGTTCGGCCCCTGCTCACCGAGTGGCGACCCAGCCGGCCCGGCCCCGAGCAACAGATCTTCGCCGCGGTGGAGCGCCTCCGCTGGGCGATAGCCGGGTAGGCGTCGAACGCCCCGATCCGTCGCCTGGTCGGTCTCAAACCACACCATTGCCGAAACGATCTCAGTAGAGATCAAGGCGCTCCGCGCGGCGCGGGGCGGGGCGCGGCAAACGGCTCCTGCGGAGCCGCCGACCCGGCCGCCGTAGGCAGCCGGGGCGGAAAGTCAGTCGGCCCGCACACCACGCCCCGCCCCACGCGTCACCCCTGGGTTCGGGACCCGGTGACGAGTTCCGGAGATGACCGGGACCATGCGACAGCTCGACCTTTCTCGCCTTTCGGGCCTGGTGACGTCTCACCGCGGACCGGTCGACGTGCGTCGGGTCGAGTTGCCGAACGGACTCCATCAGGCCGCTCACGGGTCCGAGATGGGGAAGAGGAGAAGGGGGCGGAGGGTTGGTGTGGGGTGGGATTAGAGCTGCCTCCGGCGGGGGCGCAACGACTCCGGGATGGAGTTGCCGAACGGTTGCGGTCGTGGGTGGTTGGGGTGGGATGCCATCCCGCCAGCCACCGACCCAGGCAAGCCGAGCAGACCAGGGCCAGGGTGACAAGGTCGTACGTCCGGTAGGGCGCTCCACCTTGTCACCCTGGCCCTGGCGCGCTCCACCAAGGTGTGGGTCGGCGGCAGACGGGATGGCATGTTCGCGAAGCTCGGCTTCGGTAGGCCGAGGGCCTAATCAGCTCCTGACGGCCTCGAAGTACTTCTCACGAAACTCCGCACTTTTGAAGATAGAGTCGCGCGTCATCCAATCATGATTACTCTGGAAAGAGTCCGCCGCCTCGGCGAGTATATCGAGCGCCTTCAAAAGCGACGCCTTCTTCAGCGGACGCTTTAGCCTCCGATAGTTCGACTCGAAGCGGAAATTGGTCGTGTCCCGCAACCTGAGTTGGCGTATCGCATACCCAGCAGCCAAGTAGAACCTGGCATTCGTCTTCTCGTCAAGAATTTCCTTGGCCTCGTCCGTGGACAGAAACTCGTCGACTTCTTTAACAAGCTCAATAGCCGTCAAGTATGCATCCACGTCGAGCGAGTCCGGGAAGATGCTGTCGTAACCATCCTTGCGAGACAGTAAAGTTGAAGGACGGGCGCGGGCCGTATCGGGTTGGCCAAGCAGGAGAGTGATCATGGCTTGCGCGAGCAGGTTCATTGTTATTCGGCGCTTCGCCGGCTTGTCCTGGTTCTTGTAGCGGTTCTTCCTGCGTTCGTAGTACCAGTTGTGCGCGAGTAGGAATCTCTCAATATCCCGTTGCCGCTGCTGCGTGGCGTACAGTGCGGGCCCAGGAACCTGTGTCTGCCGATTTGTGCCAGCGATCACCCGGTCCCGCGTCTCCTCATCTGTCGACTGGATGACCCGGACCACAATGCCATTGTCGAGGCGCTCTGGCGCGAGCCAGTCCTCTTCTGCGGCGCGGTGAAGAACATGTGATGTCTGCAGGCCATTCACAATCAGGGGCCGCTTGATAGTCATGACGTCCTGAGGGCTTTCGACGATGTCACCGAGAATCGTGACGCCGTTGTTCAGCCACCAGAACTCGAGCGCATCGTGGTTCTCGAGGGTATCCCCGATGGCCTCATTGACGCTATTATCGCCTTCGTAGTCCCGGACGTTCGACTCGAAGAACTCCTCCCGCAGAACGCCTTGCTCATCACGGATAAACGACAAGTAGTCGCTGATGCGCGCGACGCCAATGTAGGAGTCAGCTTCGCGCAGCAGTTTACGGAACACGAGTTGGTGCGGTCTGCCATAGTCGGTTCCGGCTAACGTGTACAGACCCTTGATGCCAATATGCTCGACTGTAACTACTGCATCGCTAGTGAGTCGAGCTTTTATAAGGTCGCGAACCTGATCCGCACGCGAGTGAACCGAGGGCGTTATGTTCTCCTCGGGTGCCCGGGTAACGTAGGCGGTCCGAAAGGTAATCTTAGGGAACTTGAGCGCCAAGGAGTTAACGGCTTTCCGGAGGATCCCCGTCTGTTCAACTACCTCGGGCCGGTACAACTTTTCGAGTTCTGCATCTTCAGCAGAGGCGTTGAGGAGTTGGGGCAGCGATGCAAGAAGGTGCTCCCATACGGCCTCCTCCCAGCGTTCCCGGTTCTTGGCTTGAATAAGGAAGACTTCGAGTTGAGGGTGGCTGCTGAGGTG
This sequence comes from Micromonospora sp. NBRC 101691, assembly GCF_030269285.1. NCBI lineage: Bacteria > Bacillati > Actinomycetota > Actinomycetes > Micromonosporales > Micromonosporaceae > Micromonospora > Micromonospora sp. NBRC 101691. Next base: position 67,433 of record NZ_BSTB01000010.1, on the reverse strand, counting down.
GCGCAGGACTTCCGCCTCAGGGGTCAGTCGGGGATCATCTGAGCTCAATGGAGATCCGTTGAGAAAGACAAAAAAGCTGTCGATCCCCCCGTCCTTTCCTCCATCTACTATGCCGGCAGAGATCTCATCCTCGTTAAGCTCTTTCGGCTTAATGAATTGCGTGACCGCGTACCGTTCGAAAATATCGTCGGGATCATCACCCGGGTATCTCTCGCTATATGCTCGGAAATCCGTTGTCACGACGACTTGATCAAAACTTGGCGATCCCATGCGTCATCTCCCACTTCTCGCCCTGGCGCGGCGTCGAGTCGCCTGCCTACGGCTCCGCCGCTCTCGCGGTTAGGCGGAACTACCCGGGATGTCATCTTTCCAGGACAGGGCGGCTGTGGGGAGCCCCGGGACGGGCGATCTGTTGAGTCGCCACTGGCTGCCTGGGGCCGGACGGATCGAGCCCTACCTGCAGAGCGTCAGGGAGCATGTACGTCAGCGAAGGTGATGGACATCAACCGCTTCAGTATCGGTCTTGCGCCACCGCGGCCTGCTCCGGGCCGCGGTGGTGGCGGCTCGAACAACATCTTCTGTACAGAACGCCCGACGACTGATATGCCATGTAGGTGCCCCATGTTGACCTGTCAGCCCTCCCCGACGAGCATGCCCGTCGCCTTCGCTGGTTCGAGCAGCGGGCGGGATCTGTTACGAGATACCCGAAGCCACTAGATGATGGCTCATTTCTGGTTACCCGGCCCAAGGGCATCTACAAGCCTAAAGATCTACCTTACGCCCTCTCTGTGCGCATCAACCTTGACAGCCCCTATGATGATGGCGAGGTTTTCGAGCGGGAGGACGGTGGTTGGTACTTCTCGTACCACCAGGAGAACCCGAACCCCTCCCTACGTGACATGCAATTCACCAACAAGGCTTTGATGGCATGCATTGCGGACAGGGTGCCAGTCGGAGTCCTAAGGGAACGCGAAGTCCGAAAGGGCAATTCCCCAGAATACGATGTGCTGGGACTGGCCGTCCCGGTCTCATGGCAGGCAGGCTTCTTCTTTTTCGAGGGCGTACGTACGGATGGTGCTTGGCATCGCGGCGACACCATGTCAGAGGTCTTGTTGTCCACCGCCCAGGCGCAAGATGATTCGACCGAGAGGGATGAATCGCCGCCCAGCGACGACTACGACGCGCGGCTTCGCATCGCCCGCCAGATTGTAGCGCGCAGAGGTCAGCGAGCATTCCGGGCTGCTCTGATGCAGGCGTACGGAGGTCGGTGTGCAATCAGCGGAACGAACGCCGAGGCTGCCCTCGAAGCAGCTCATCTCCTTCCTTACCGTGGTAAAGAATCCAACGTTCTTCAAAACGGCCTGCTGCTAAGGGCTGATATCCATACGCTGTTCGACTTGCGCCTACTTGCCATCGAACCTGCAAGTCGATGCGTGCGGGTGTCGCAGCAGCTCGCCAAGACGAGTTACCGGGAACTCGAGGGGGTTCGACTCGCGGAGCCCGCGGCGCAGAATCAGCGGCCCGCGATAGCCGTTCTGGAAACGATCTGGCGCCCCTTCCTCGAGGCAGAGCGCCAAACGTGAGCGCTGCGACATGAGCTTTTGATCGAGACGAAGCGCGCTTGGCACGTGCAGGCACCGTGGGGGCCTCGTTCAGGAGGCGTGCGGCCTATGGACGCGACTCCTTCGGAGCCAAGTAATGAGGCCGGCGTGCCGGAGGATCGCCCGGCCGTCTTTTCCGGGCAGCTACTGCCGGAGCACTACCCCATACCCTGACGGTCGCTCACTAGCCAGAACGCAATGCAGCTGCATCATTCGTCGGGCGCATCGTCGGCGCCTGACTCCTGCAGGACACTTCCGACTAGCGCGTGCACGTCGATCGCGTCAGCAGCCGGCCTGGCTCGACCTTCCGCGTAGGCGAACCGTGCAGCCGCCAAGTCAGCGAGGCGGACGGCCTGAATCACGATGACCCGCCGCAGGCCAGGCGAAACCTCGCCGCGCTCGTGAGCAACAGCCGCCACCCTGGCCAAGGTCTCGGCTCTCCGGGCGATGCGTACGTCTGGATGCTCGCGGTCTTCCCGCAGGTCCTCGGGGATCAAGTTGAAGCGATACGAGGGCGGTAGCTCCACGAGCTTGGAGACCGGCGGAATCTTCTCATTCAAGATTGCCCGATACTTCGACTGCTCGATCGCCCACCGATACGCAGAGTATTCGATGGCGTTGACCTTCGCCGCCTTGTCAGGGTCTTTGCGTAGGTGCTCAGCCGGCCAAAACTCCAACTCGGCTACCTCGAAGGGGTCGAGAATGCGGTACGCCAGCGTGTCGCTTCGTTGGCCGGTCATGTGCCTGCCGACGCGAGACCCAAAGCTCTCCGTCGTCTGCCCGACGTAGATGGGCTCGGCATCGTAGTCGTAGAAAGCGTATGCACCGATGCAGCTGCCTAGCCGCTTGCCGCTTGCCGGGTCTGGAGAATCCATCGCGTCTTTGAGCAGCCGTCGAAAGCCCTGGACGAACTTGGTCGGCATCGAGGCCTTGGACGGCGGCTTGTGATCTGGCTCGTTGTACGACGCGACGCCCCGACTAGTCACCTGGCTCCTCGACCTTCTCACCCGATCATGGACTGGGTCAGAAGTCTAAGGGTCGGCATGATGCGCGGTTGAGGACAGGGCGGCGGAGCCCGCCGGCCTGCCCGAATGGGGCTAGGTGGAGCCGTTACCTCCCGGCGAGCGGCACCGCCCGACCTGGGGCGCAAGCGCGGCGGTCCTGACGGTCACCGAGACTGAGTCAGCGCGGCGTGGATGGCTTCCGCTGCTTGTTCCACTGCCTCGTGCTCCCAGACCCGAAAGACCGTCCAGCCCGCAGTCCGTAGGGCACCATCAACCTCTAGGTCCCGATTTCGGTTCCGATCAATTTTCTGATGCCAATACCCGCTCGGATCAGACGGCATACGACAGTGAAGCGGGCAGCCGTGCCAAAAACATCCGTCCACAAAAATCGCCACTCTGCGACGTGTGAAGACGACGTCGGGCCGCACCGCGCGTCCTGGAAGTGAGATTCGATAGCCGACTCTGTAACGCAGCCCTCGGCGGAAGAGTTCTCGCCGGAGAGCCAACTCTGGCTTTGTGTCCGAGCTCCTGTTGGACTTCATGGCGCGCGAGGCCGACGACGGCGGTGGGGTAGGAGGTAGCCTCATCGCTGTCTTTCGCGCCGATTCGTTTTACTCGGCACCAGCCGGCCTAAGGACCGGCAGGAGATATTTATTGCCGATCCACTCGATGACGTCGACCACAACGGCGTCACCGAACCCGAAAAGTTGTTGGTTTGGCGTGCCAGCAAGAAGCTTGTACTCGTGGGCACCCATTAGATTCGCGTACTCGCGTGGGGTCATCCACCGAATTGCCTTGCTGCCTCTGCCTAACCGAACCAGCGCCTGCTTGCTTGATCCGCCCCCAGTGGTCCGGAGGCATCCAGCGATGCCATCCTTGCGAAGCTCCCACACTGAGACGCCCTGCCTAGTGCGCCGGTAGGCAGTCCGGTAGCTGATGGTGTCTCCTGCGAGAAGAGCCTCGAAGCGAGCCTTCTGCACGTCGCTGAGGGACCTGACGAAAGCGTCCACCCGGTCCTCGTCCCACCACAAGTCGCCGGCGACGTCCGTCTCGACGAAGCCGTCCAAGTCCCGCGGGCCCTCCGGCAGGGCAGGCAGGTCGATGTAGTGCATACCTAGCGTCTGCCGGTGCTTCTCGTGGATGGCTCGTACCCAAGCAGGACGCACGTCACTGAGCGGCGGGACGTCATGCAGGGCTTGGCTCGGCAGCTTGTCCTGTTGAATGCCGACGATGAACATCCGCGGTCGGGACTGCGGCACAAAGTGCCGCGCGTCGATTGCAAGTACGTCCAAGGAGTAGCTGAGTTTGGACAGGCTGGCGAGGGCATCCTCCAGGTCCTTGCCCCCGTGGCTGGTGGCGAACCCGTGAACATTCTCAAGGAGGATCACTGAGGGCCGGGGCGACATGCCCTCCACGATCTTGGCGAACTCCCAGAACATCCCTGACTGCTCGCCGACCAGACCCCGCCTGTTCCCAGCAAGTGAAAGGTCGATGCACGGGAAGCTGCTCGTCGCCAACTCGATCCCCGTCGGCAGATCAGAAGCCTCGATCCGGCGGATGTCACGAACAACGAAGTGATCTTCGGCGTCTGGGAAGTTGGCGGCGTAGGCGTCGTACTTCGCCTGCTTGATGTCGTTTGCCCAGACCACCTGTATCTGGGCACCCTTGACGCGTTCTAGGGCGGTGCGGACGAGACCAATCCCGGCAAAGAACTCCGCCGCCCGGACGGGCGCGCTATCCATGCTTCCTCCCTCGCCCACCATCGCTGCAGCCTATACATGCCCTGGCGACGAGCCCCAGGTATGACACTCATCTGTGATCATTCGATCATTAGTTCGAGCGCGGCGTGACACCGACGCTCGGGTGGGCTAGCTGTGGTCCACGGCAAGTCTGCTTCCACGAACTGGTCTAGGAGCTGACCGACCGGTACAGCAGCGAAGTACAGCAACCGAGCGACCCGCATGACCGGTCACGCCACGACCCGGAGCCGGGTGAGGCCCGGCGCGGCCGGGAGAGATCGCATCGCCCGGAGCTACGGATCAGATGGTGGCTGTACGGCCATCTGTACAGCCAAGACGGCCGACAGACCCGGCCCGAGGCCGACGGAAGGCGACACGGCGAGCAGGCCAGCGGCACTGACCGACGTCCGCCGACAAGAGTCTTGATCTTTGCAAGGCAGGGGTCGGCTCCACGGCTGTCTTCCGCGCTTGCGGCCCCGCCCTGCGGGCGGCCTCCGGCCGTCCTCGGGCGAGCCGCAGCGCACACGTCGATTCCACGGACCATGTACGGACTGATCTTGACCAAGTGGCCCGGAGGTGAAACCGCCGATGCAGACCAGCGGACCTCAAGCGCTCGGCCGACCGCCGGTTTCCTAAACCGTGTGTCGCAGGTTCGAATCCTGCCGGGGGCACAAACTTGACGCCTTGAGCAGCAAAAACACGGCAAGCCTATCGATGGTCATCAGCGCGATTACAAATCGTCCCCCGAAAACCCCTCGATAGCGCGTGTGGGCGATCAGGTTGCAGCAGGTGTCGTTGCGGGGCATGGCTGGCTGCGTCATCACGGCACGGCGCAGGTGACCTCCGCCGGGCTGTTCGACCGGTCGACTGAACCTTCCAGCGGTCGCGTCCGAGCGTGGGCAGACCACCGCGAACGATCTGCGGACGGGGCAGCGGACGCGTAGTGGTTTGTGGTGCTGGGGGCGGCAGTCGACGGTCGAGTTCGCGGAGTTCCCTCAGTGTGGGTCATCGAGGGCGGTGACGCGTGACGTCGTGATGGTTGACCGGCTGTTGCGAGACGCACTCGGGGTCGCAGCGGCGGACCGGACGACGCCATCGAGGGGTGGCGCAGGCAACGGTGGGAGGGACCTGTGGCCACCCCCCACCGTTCCTACTGGCTGTTCAGCTCGGGCTCACGTACCCCTGGACCACCGTCATCCGGTAGCCGGCGGTCTGGAACTCCGCGTCCCTGGCCACCAGTTCCGCATAGGCGGGGGCGGTGAGGACCGGCCGCCCGTCGTTGCCGGGTTCCCAGATCACGTCGTAGCGCAGGTGGCCCTGGTGGGTCCGGTAGACGTTCAGGTACTTCGTCCGGTAACCGTTGGTCCAGTGGTTGGCGTTCGCCTGGATCATCTCGTCCCAGGTCGCACCGAAGAGCGTCGCCGGGCATCGGTACCCGGCATCCAGATACCGATGTAGCGGATCTCGCTACCGAGCAGGTCCTCGCGTACCCCGGCCGTCTGGATCAGGCGGTAGCCCAGGGCCCGCATCCGGATGTCCTCGGCCAGTAACGCGTCCAGCGTCCAGCCCGCCACGACCCGGCGTCCGTCGGTGCCGGGTTTCCAGATCCCGTCGTAGTGGAACGCGCCGTTGTGCAGGTAGCGGTTGACCCGCCAGAGTCGTAGCCCCTGTTCCCAGTAGATCGCGTTCTGGTTCCAGAACTGCTGCTCCGACCAGCCGATCACGAGCGGGCTGCTGCCGCTGCCCGGCCGCCAGATCGCGTCGTACCGCGACTCGCCGTTGTCCAGTCTCGTCTGGCTGATCGAGTCGATCCGGTAGCCCTGGTTGAACAGTTCGCTGTTACGTGCGATCAGGTCGTGGGACGTGTACGTGTGCACCCTCGGCCGGGCGTCGTCACCCGGCTCCCAAATGGCGTTGTAACGCACCACCCCGGCGGCGATCGAGGCCCGATCCTCGGCCACCGCCGGTGTGGCACCGCCCGCCAGCGTCACGAGTACGCCGAGCATGCTGGCCAGAGCGATGGAACTTCTCCTGGTAGAGATCTTGGACATCGCTGGGTTCCCCCTCGTTGAACCTCACGGCGGGCACCGTCCGGACCCGCTGTATCGATGTCTAGTCGCCGACTTGTTGTCCGGCTTCGGGCCGGTGAACCGGACAATCAACTCCGGACGAGTGGACTGGACGGTTGTTGGGGGGGGGCGGGTGCCACGGCCGGAGGGGGAACTGGGACCGGGCGACCCGGAGGTCATGGAATTCGCCGCCGGACTGCGCCTGCTGCGGGAGAAGGCCGGCCGGCCCGGCTACCGGGAACTGGCCCGGCGGGCGCACTTTTCCGCCACCACCCTGTCGGAGGCCGCAGGTGGCCGCCGGCTGCCGACCCTCGCGGTCACCCTGGCGTACGTGGCGGCGTGCGGCGGGAGCGGACCGGAGTGGGAGGAGCGGTGGCGTCGGGCCGCCCGGGAGACATCGCCGGTCAACGGGCCGGGTGCCACCGAGGACGCGGTGGAGGCGCCGTACCAGGGGCTGGCGGCGTACGGGCCGGAGCGGGCCGGGTGGTTCTTCGGCCGCGAGGACCTCGTTGACGACCTGCTGCGGCGGTTGGCGCGACGGCGACTGCTCGCGGTCTTCGGCGCCTCCGGCAGTGGCAAGTCCTCGCTGCTGCGCGCCGGCCTGGTGCCGGCGGTGCTCGCCGGCCACCTCCCGGCCCCGGGCCGGGGAGGCGGAACTGACCGGGAGGCGCACGGGCAGGCCGAGGCGAGCGGGGGCGTCCCGGCCGACCGGCGGGGGACGGGCCCGGGGACGCCTACGGTTCTGGTGATGACGCCCGGTCCGGACCCGATCGGCGAAGTGGCGGTGCGGCTCGCCCGGTTGAGCGGCGTACCGGCGGGAGCCCTGCGGGCGGACCTGGTCGCGGACCCGGCGCACCTGGATCTGGCGGTCCGGCAGGCGCTCGGCGGTGCCGCCGCCGGGCCGGAACTGCTGCTGGTCGTGGACCAGTTCGAGGAGATCTTCACGCTCTGCCGGGACGACGCCGGCCGAGCGAGCTTCGTGGCCGCGCTGCTGGCCGCCGTACGGGAACCGGGTAGCCGGCTGCGGGTGGTGCTCGGGGTGCGGGCGGACTTCTACGGCCGGTGCGCCGAGTCGCCGGAACTTCCGGCGGCTCTGTCCGGGGCGCAGGTGCTGGTCGGTCCGATGACACCGCCGCAGGTCCGGGACGCGGTGGTCCGGCCGGCGGAACGGGCCGGGGCGATGGTCGAGGGAGCGCTGGTCTCGACCATCGTCGCGCAGGTGGCCGGCCGTGCCGGGGCTCTGCCGATGGCCTCGCACGCGCTGCTCGAGGCGTGGTGGCGCCGCCGTGGCAGCGCCGTCACCCTGGCCGGGTACGAGGCGGCCGGGGGCATGGACGGCGCGGTGGCGCAGACCGCCGAGCGGATCTGGCAGGAGTTCGACGACGGTCAACGGCGGGCGGCCCGGCACGTGCTGCTGCGGATGGTCGAGGTCGGGACCGGGGACGAGCCGGTGACCAGCCGTCGATTGGAGCACGGCGAGATCGACGACACCGGACCGGTCACCGCCTCCGTGGTGGAGCGGCTCGCCGGCGCCCGCCTGGTCACCGTGGACGACCACTCGGTACGGCTGGCCCATGAGGCGCTGCTCGGTGCCTGGCCCCGCCTGCGGGACTGGCTGGACGAGGACCGCGAGGGCGTACGCGTCCATCGTCAGCTCACCCAGGCGGCAATGGTGTGGCAGTCGCTGGACCGGGACCCGGGCGCGCTACTACGCGGGCTCGCACTGTCCCGGACCCGGGCCTGGGCGCGTAACCGTTCCAGTGGCCTGAGCGGGACAGAACAGGAGTTCCTCGCCGCCAGCCAGCGAGCCGACGAGCGGCGGCTGGCCGGGCGGCGCCAGCGCGGACGGGTCATGCTCGGGGCGCTCGCCGGGGTGGCCGTGGTGGTCACGGTGCTCGCCTCACTGGCGATCGTCCAGGCGGGACGGGCCGCCGACGAGCGCGACCACGCCCTGCACGGGCAGCTCATCGCCAGCGCCCGTGCGCAGATGGCGCGGGACCCGCAGCTCGCCTTTCTGCTCGCCGGGGAGGCGTACCGGCTCCGGCCGGACACGCTGGCCGAGTCGGTGCTGCGGCAGGCGACCCTGAACTGGCGGGGGCTCACCAGCCGGCAGGTGTTCGGTCCCCGTAACAAGGCGGCGGCGGTGACCCGCGACGGCCGGCACGCGGTCGCCGGGACCGCCGAAGGCACGGTACGCCTGTGGCACGCCACGGAACCGGCCGGCGAGGCGTTGATGCTGCCCGAACCTGGCCGGGACCTGTACGCGGTGGCGATCAGCGACGACGGGCGGCTGGTGGCCAGCGCCCACAACGAGCCGGTGGTCCGGGTCTGGGACAGTACCGTGCCGACCCGTGGCCCGATTCTTCTGCCGGGGCACACCGGTCCGGTGCGCGACATCCGGTTCAGCCCGGACGGCACGACGCTGGCCAGCGGCGACGCGGACGGGACCGTACGACTCTGGGACCTGACCGGTCCGCCGGTGGCGCGGGTGCTGCCCGGCGGCGGGCGGGGCGCCGTCTACGCGCTGGGCTGGTCGGCGGACGGACGGCGGTTGGCCGCCGGGACCGAGGAGGCGCCGGCCCGGATCTGGGACGTGCGTAGCCCCGGCCGGGCTCCGGTCGAGCTGGGCGACTCGGTCGACACCGACGAGCTGTTGTTCAGCCCGGACGGCAGCCGGGTCGCCACCGGCGACGACGGCACGTTGCGGATCTGGTCGTCCGGCGGCGGCCCGCCGACCGTCCTCGGACGGCTCCGGGGGGTGGTGCCGGCGGCGTTCAGTCCCGACGGCCAACGGCTGATCACCACCAACGGGTACGGCGTCCTCGGTTTCTGGGACACCGTCGTACCCGGCGACCCGCTGACGCTGCGCGGGCACGCCGGAGCGGTGCGGGCCGCCACCGTCGGTCCTGACGGGCACCTGGTCAGCGTCGGTGAGGACGGTACGTTCCGGACGTGGGACATCGGCGGTCCCTGGCATCCGGATGTCGCTCATCCCCACGACGGCCTGGCACATGTCGCCCGGTTCAGCCCGGACGGCCGCCACATCGCCAGCGGTGGTATCGCCGACGGCACGGTCCGGGTCACGGCCGCCACGCCGAGCCCCGCCCCGACGGGGGACGACGGTCGCCCGGCGACGGACGGTCCCGCCGCAACGGCGGTCACCGACGGGCCGGGCGAGCCGGTGGTGCTGGCGGGGCACACCGGCATGGTGCTCGACCTGGCTTTCGCCCCTGACGGGGTGCGGTTGGCCAGCCTCGACGCGGGCGGCACCGTCCGCATCTGGGCATGGCGGACCGGTACGCTCACCGCCACCTTCGACGCTGCCCGCGCCAGCAGGGTCAGCTTCGCGCCGGACAACGAGCGGTTGCTCACCAGCGGCCCCGGTGGCGTACGGGTCTGGGACGGGATCGAACGGGGTGTCCCGGTCGGCGTACCGGTACCCGCGGCCGGGGCGGTCGCGGCGTTCGGCCCGGACGGTCGGCGGATGGTGACCGGGGCGGACGACGGCACCGTCTCGATCCGCGAGGTGTCGGGGGAGGCCGCGGTTGACCTCGGTCGGCACGACGCGGCGGTGACCTCGGTGGCGTTCGCCCCGGGCGGCGACAGCGTGGCCAGCCTCAGCCTGGACAGCACCATTCGGATCTGGCCCGCGACCGGAGGGTCGGCGACCCTGCTCGCCGCCGCCGGGCAGGGCGCGGCGACCACCCGGCTGATCTACACGCCGGACGGGCGGCACCTGGCGCTGCTCGGCGGTCAGGAGTTGTCCGGGATCCAGTTGTGGGCAACCGGTGCCGCTACCGAGCCGGTCACCCTGCGGCCCCTGGGGACCGGACCGCTCGGCTTCGCGTTCAGCCCCGACGGTGAGCGGGTGGTGACTGTCCATTCCGACGGCTCGGTCCGGACCTGGGACTGTGACGTGTGCGGTCCCGTGGAGCGGGTGCTCGCCGCCGCCGACAGCCGGGAGGCGCGGCCGTTGCGCGCGGACGAGCGCCGGGCGTTTCTCCTCGACCGCTGAGGGTTGTCCGATGCCAGCGCAGCCCTACGGACGAGACGTACCCTCAGGCTTCTCGGAGGAGCTGACGTGGCTGTCGATGAACAGGAGTAGATCCATTTGATGTCACCTCGGTCGAGCTGGCAGAGGACCTTGGCCAGCAGGTCGCGGGCTGGGAGTGGCATCGGTGGATGACGGCAGCGGCTGCCCGCGCCGACTGGGCCGTACCGGGGTGACCGGGTCAGGCGAACAGGTCAGGTCCCCGATGCTGAAGCTTTCTTTCGTTGGGAGGCGGCGCACCGAAGGGTATTGACCTGAGCCGATCGCCGGAGAAGGGTAGGCCTCGGAGTCATCGATACGATCGGGAGGCCCGATGCCCAGCGTGACGTCCCCGACGAGCAGACGCATCCTGCTCGCCGCCGTCGTGGCCGCTGCCACGGCGATCGTCCCCCTCACCACCACCCCGGCCGTCGCGGACACGTCCGGAACCCGGCAGCAGCAGTACGCCGCCGCGGCGGCGGAGTACGGCGTGCCGGAGAGCGTGCTGCTCGGCGTCTCCTACCTGCAGTCCCGGTGGGACACCAACGCCGGCACACCCAGCACCAGTGGCGGCTACGGCCCCATGCACCTCACCGACGCCGCGTACGTGGTGTCCCTGCCGGGGGGCAACCACCACGACGACGACGAGGATCCGCGCGGCGACGACTCGCGTCCGGCCCGCAAGGTCGACTCGGGCGGGGACGCACCGCCGGCCGGATCGTTGCAGACCCTCGACGCCGCCGCCGCGCTCACCGGTAGCAGTGAGCAGGCGCTGCGGGGCGAGCCGACGGCCAACATCCGGGGCGGGGCGGCGCTGCTCGCGTCCTACCAGCGGGAACTGGCCGGGCCGACCGGGAGCGCGAGCGACCCGGCGGCCTGGTACGGCGCGGTGGCCCGCTACGCCGGCGCGGACAGCGCGGACGCGGCGGGCGCCTTCGCCAACGAGGTGTACCGGACGATCCGCGAGGGCGCGAGCCGGACCACCGACGACGGTCAGCGGATCACCCTGGTTCCGCACGCGGACCTGGTCCCGGTGACGTCCTGGCTGGACAGGCTCGGGCTACGCAAGCTGGCCCGCCCGGACGGCCTGGAGTGCCCGGACGACATCTCCTGCGAGTGGATCCCGGCCCCGTACCAGGAGCTGGGTGGCGGCGACTACGGCAACCACGACCGCTCGGACCGGCCCGGCCGGCAGAAGATCGAGTACATCGTCATCCACGACACCGAGGGCAGCTACGCGGGCACGGTGCGGATGGTGCAGGACCCGACCTACGTGAGCTGGAACTACACGCTGCGCTCGGTCGACGGGCACATCGCCCAGCACGTGAAGTCCAAGGACGTCGCCTGGCACGCCGGCAACTGGTACGTCAACGCCAAGGCCGTCGGTCTGGAACACGAGGGCTTCGCGGCCCAGGGCACCTGGTACACCGAGGCGATGTACCGGACCTCGGCGAAGCTGGTGCGGCATCTGGCCACCCGGCTCGGCATCCCGATGGACCGGAACCACATCATCGGCCACGACAACGTGCCCGGCACGGTCGCGGCGAACGTGCGCGGTATGCACTGGGACCCGGGGCCGTACTGGGACTGGGACCACTACTTCGAGCTGATGAAGGCACCGGAGATCAACACCGGGACGCACCGGACCGGTCTGGTCCGCATCGAGCCGGACTTCGCCACCAACCGGCCGGCCTTCACCGGCTGTGTCACCGCCGGGGTGCCGTGTCCGTCCCGCGGATCCTCCGCGGTGATCCTGCGCAGCGCGCCCAGCCAGGACGCGCCGCTGGTGAACGACATCGCCCTGCGCCCGGACGGCACGCCGAACACGATGCACATCTCCGACTACGGCGCGCGGGCGTCGACCGGTCAGACGTACGCGGTCGCGGACCGGCAGGGCGACTGGACGGCGATCTGGTACCTCGGCCAGAAGGCGTGGTTCCACAACCCGGCCGACGCGCCGACCGGGAAGTGGACCGTCGGCCTGGTCGCCACGCCCAAGCCGGGGAAGGCGACGATCCCGGTCTACGGGCGGGCGTACCCGGAGGAGGCGGCCTACCCGGCCGGCGTGCCGTACCAGACGATCTCGCCGCTCCAGTACACCCTCTCCGCCGGCCAGCGGTACGCCGTCGGCAACGTGCTGTCCAGCGAGTACTACCGGTCGTCCACCTTCGACGGCTCAACGCCGGGCGACTGGACGGTGATCCGGGGCGAGAAGCGGTACGTGCAGATCCAGTTCGGTCACCGGATCATGTTCGTGGACCGGGCCGACGTGGACCTGCTGCCCTCGGCCGTGGGAGCGCCCCGGTAGGCGGCCGGTCGATCGGAGGGTTCCCGGTCGGTGCCCGGGAGCCCTCCCTGCCGGGGCGGGCGGTGCCGTTCGGAGGCATCGGGACATCGGGACGGCCCCGCGTCCCGGGGACGCGGGGCCTGCTGGTCAGCGGGCCAGGACGCTCACCAACGTTCCGATGCTGGCGACGATCGCGGCGATGATGGGGCCGAGCGCCTTGATGTACGCCAGGATGAGCCGGTGCCGTCCGTCGTGGTCGGTCGCGGCCTCGTCCTCGGAATCCGGCGTCTCGATGTCTGGCCCTTGAGGGGCTACAGTCAACACGACTCCTTCCGTTGCGTGCGGTCGAGTCGAATGCGGCGTCCGGTGCCAGCCGGGCGCCGCCTCTTTTGGGCGGCGCTGCGCCGTTCGACCGTTAGAGCATCCTCCTGCCGTGCAACTAGCACAAGGGTCGAATTTTCACTGTCGGGTAGGCGACAGTCCGATGAAACGGACTAAGAAAATATCCGCGGAAGTCCTTGCGCCGCACCGAATCTCGTGAAGCTCCACAACCGAAGGTGAACGCTACCTAGCTTCTCTGTGACTGTCGTCGTCCCCGGCGATCTGGTAGCGGCTTTCGCGCGTGTCGGGGTGATGCTCACCCAGCAGGTCACGCCGCTGCTCGTACACGTCGGCGTAGGTGGCCATGGCTCGTTCCTGTTCGCCCAGGTCGCGAAGGACGCCGGCCAGCTCGTGCCAGGTGGTCAGGGTGTGCCGGTGCTGCCTCCCGAGGATCTGCTGGCGTAGCCGGAGCACGGTTTGGTACTCGACGCGGGCCTGATCGTGCTCACCCTTCGCGTGGAGAGTTCGGGCGAGATGGTGACGTGTCATGAGCGTCTGTGGATGCTCGGGACCGCACACTCGGCACTGGATGTCGTACACCGTGCTCAGCTCGGCCCTCGCCGCTTCGAGCTCGCCCTGGTCCCGCCGGACAGCGGCCAGGTTCTGCCGGGTAACGAGCGTGTCTGGGTGCTCGGCTCCGAGAACCCGCCGCTGAGTGTCGTAGAGCGACTGAAAAGCGGCTCGGGCTTGAGGCAGGTCCCTCTGCGTGTGTAGGACGCCAGCCAGATTGTGGCGGGTGACAAGGGTCGCCGGATGTTCTGCCCCGAACACCCGCTGTTGGATGTCGTGGACCGCCTGAAACTCATTACGGGCGCGATCGTGCTCACCCTGTGCGTGTAGGACGCTGGCGAGGTTGTGCCGTGTGATGAGGGTGTCAGGATGTTCCTCACCCAGAAGCCGCCGCTGGGCAGCATGAACTGCCTCAAACTCATCACGCGCCTCCGGCCGGCCTTGATGCCGCAAGGCACGGGCAAGCTGGTGTCGGGTGATAAGAGTGTCCACGTGCTCGGGCCCGAGCACCTGACGGCGCAGTTCGTAGACCGTGTGGAACTCCCGACGAGCCTGGTGGTAGTCGCCTTGGGCCTGGCGTACGCGGGCGATCTGGTGGCGGGTCGCCAGCGTGTCGGGGTGCTCATCCCCCAGGGTCACTCGCTGTGTGTCGCGTGCGCGCTCAAGTTCCGCCATCGCCTGCTGGTACGCGCCGTGTGCATACAGTGCCCGCGCGCCCAGAACAGCGGTCCGGGCCGTCGCGGCCACCAGTGGGGCAGCGGAAGGCGTTGGTGCACCCACCTGCTGCAGGGCCTCGCTCACATGCGGCGCGAGCAACTGCCACAGGCCCCACCGCCCAGGTTCCTCGGGAGATCCCACGACCGCACCCGTGGCCACCCGATTGAGGGTTTCGGCTGCCAGCGCTCGTAGCTCCCTGACGTCGGCGTCGTTCGCCGTCTCGAGGACGGCTCGGCGTACCAGAGGATGAAGGCTCAGCGTAGGTTGCACGACGTTGCCCACCGCGATGTCGATCAGCGCCAAGTCTGCCAGCGCCTGCAGCAGTTCGGAGACCTGTCCGGGGTGGGTGTCCGCAAGGTGCCTTGACTGACCGAGGACATGCACGTCGAGCATCAGTCGGAACGGCACCGGAGCCTCAGCGAAGGTGGCCAGCAATCGCAGGAGGGCGACCGCGCGCTCCTGGGCGCGGGCATTGAGCAGGGCGATCGAGACGGTCAGGACCCGTTCGGTGACCTCCGTCGTCATCTCCCGGTCATCACTGGGGCCCACCCCTCCGTTTTCCAGTAGTGCGAGGTAGCTGCGGTAGGTCTTCGGTTGACGGGGGTCGGGCAGCAGTGCCGTGGTGGTTGCGGCCAGGTATGCGCCCGCCAAGTGCACGGCCAGCGGCAGCCTGCCCAACCAGTTCGCCAGTGTTCGGGCGTCAGCCAACGCGCCGGGCCGGACACCGGCTGCGTCCCGAAGTGCCAGAGCCGCTGATTGTTCGTCCAGCACAGAGATGCGGTACGGACGGCACCAGGACGGCCAGCGTCCGCTCCTGCTGGTGACGACCACCATGCCCTGAACTGAGGTAGGGCGGACCAGGCCCGTACCGTCGGCGAGCCTCCGGCCCGGCCCAGCCAGTATGTCCGGATCGTCGGCGTTGTCGATGACGAGCAGCCAGCCAGGGCTCAGGTTCGCCAACCGACGCCAGAGCACGTCGCCCAAGTCCTCGGAAACTAGTTCCCGTTCCTCCGCACCTGCTTGGCGGGCGACTGTGGTCAGACCAGCCCGGAGAACCATTCGGCTACCCGCCGACACCCACCAGACCGGTCCCTCGATGCTTCGGGCACACAGCTCTAGGGCGAGGGCCGTCTTGCCGCAGCCACCCAGGCCGTGTAGTACCCGGATGTGGGCACCGCCCGTGCTCGGCGGCGCACGCAGGGCTTCGACCAGATTGGCGACGACCTTCTCCCGCCCGCGCAACCGGCGGACCCTGAGCCCCAGCGGCGGTGCGACCGACAGCGTTGGTAAAAGGGCCTGGCCGACTCCAGGGTGCTTCGATCTGGTGGGACCAGCGATGATCTCCTGCTCGTTGGTGGCGATCTTGGTGGTCGTGGGTTGCTCGTCTCCGGGCCCGGCCGGACCGGTGCCGGACCCGGTCAACGAGGGTTTGCCGCAGACACCGACCTCTGGGGCGTGCCGGCCGCCGTGGGAGCGCCCTGTCGTGGGCTCTGTCGCCCGCTCCCTGTGGTCGGTGGAAGAGAACCTGTGTCCTCCGACTCAAAAGTCACTGGTATTTCGGGCGCGGGTGCAGGCAGCAAGGATTCGGTCCTGACGGGCCGACGCCACGCCGTCACCGTCAGGACCAGACCGGCCAACGTGGTGAAGAAGCCCAGCACGGTCACCCACCAGGAGGCCCGTTCCACCCCTTCCCCGCGGAGGAAGAAGAGGAACAGGGCAAGCCCCACTGCGGCAAGTGGTGCCCCAAGCCAGAGACCAATTCTGCTTAGCCGGCTCATGCACTCATCTTCGTCGAACTCGGCAAGGAACGTCATCAGTCGTCGCACACCTGGAGGCGGGCCACCTTGGCTGCCAACGACGACCGGTGCCCAGTCCTCCGGCCCTCAACTCGCCGGATCCGACACCGGTCCAACCGGTCCCGCCCGGCCGCCCCGTGCCGGCCGGGCGGGACCCGGTCAGCTCGTGGGGAGCTGCCCGGCGTGCTCCAGCACCCGGTCGATCAGCCCGTACTCCCGGGCCTGCTCGGCGGTGAACCAGCGGTCCCGGTCCGAGTCGCGGGTGATGTCGGCGAGGGTGTGGCCGCTGTGCTGGGCGATCAACTCCTGCATGGTGCGCTTGACGTGCAGCATGTTCTCGGCCTGGATGGTGATGTCGGCGGCCGTGCCGCCGAAGCCGCCGTGCGGCTGGTGCATCATGATCCGCGAGTGGGGCAGCGCGTACCGTTTGCCGGCCGCCCCGGTGCAGAGCAGGAACTGCCCCATCGAGCCGGCGAAGCCGAGCGCCAGGGTGGCCACGTCGTTCCTGACGTAACGCATGGTGTCGTAGATGGCCAGGCCGGCGCTGACCGAGCCACCCGGTGAGTTGATGTAGAGGTAGATGTCCCGCTCGGCGTCCTCGGCGGCGAGCAGCAGGATCTGTGCGCAGACCTGGTTGGCGGACGCCTCGGTCACCTCGGTGCCGAGGAAGACGATCCGCTCCCGCAGCAGCCGCTCGAAGACCTGGTCACCGAAGGACGGCTGGTTGACCTCCAACATGCGGACCGTGTACCCGATCGTCACCGTCGACCTCCCCGCGTACCTGCCGGCGGGCGGCGCGCACCACCCGGTGGACCGGCCCGTCAAGCGTGCGGGCGGGACGATCCACCGGACGAGGGTTTCTGCCGGCGGCGAATCTGCCGAGGGCAGAAGCCGGTCAGCAGTGGGGCGAGGGGCCGACGGCGAGCAGCACGCGGTGCTGGCCGACGCCGCTCCGGACGGCCCGGACGGCCCGCGCGGGGGCGCCGGCCCCACGTCCGGTGGTCACGGCGGGACGGCGGCCGACCGCCGCCCGGGCGTTCGGGACCCGGTTCGTCGGGCAGGTGGATCCGCCCGCCGGTCGGGCGGCCGGGGCAGGGCGGGGGCCGGCCGGGGCAGGGCGTGGGCCGGTCGGCAGCCGTCGGCCCGTCGGAACCCGGCCCGTCGGAACCCGGGGCGGCGCGACCGGGGTCCGGGGCTCCACCCGACGCAGATCGTCGCGCGCCTCCTCAAGCAGGTCGGAGAGGCGGATGCCGAGCGCCCGGCAGATCGCCGCGAGCACCTCCGACGAGGCCTCCTTGCGGCCCCGTTCGACCTCGGAGAGGTAGGGCACCGAGACACCGGCCACCTCGGCGACCTCGCGCAGGGTCCGGCCCTGCCGGACGCGGAGCCGGCGCAGGACCCCGCCGATCACCCGTCGTAGCAACGACATCGTGGCCTCCTCGTCGGTGGGCGGTATCCGACTCCGCTCATTGTGCCGGTTTCCGCCGGTTGCGGTGAGCCGGCCGGCCCGACCGGCCCCGGGCGGCACCGTGTCGGGCGGTGTCGGGTGGGTACGTCGTCACCTGCCCGGCCGACCTCCTGCGTACCGGCTATGTTGTGCACGTGCAGGCGGTAGCGGAGGCGGGGCGGGCCCGACGGTGATCCATTTTCCCGCGCAGCGGCGGGGGCCGCTCAGTGCGCTCAGTCTGCGGCTGGCCGCCGCCGTCGCCCTGGTATGCGCCGTGGTCGGCGTGGTCTACCTCGACCGCGAGGGCTACCGCGACGTCAACGAGGACGGCCTGACCCTCCTCGACTGCTTCTACTACGCGGTGGTCTCGCTCTCCACCACCGGCTACGGCGACATCACGCCGGCCTCGGACTCGGCCCGGCTGATCAACGTCCTCTTCGTCACGCCGGCCCGGGTGCTCTTCCTGATCATCCTGGTCGGCACCACCCTGGAAGTCCTGACCGAGCAGTACCGGACCGGCCGTCGGCTGAGCCGCTGGGGGAGAACCGTGAAGGACCACGTCATCATCTGCGGGTACGGCACCAAGGGCCGCAGCGCGATCTCCGCTCTGCTGGAGAACGGGCTGGACAAGTCCAGGATCGTCGTCGTGGAGCGCAGTGGCGCGGCGATCCGGCAGGCCACCTCGGCCGGGCTGGTCGCCATCGAGGGCTCCGCCACCCGGTCGACCGTCCTGAACGAGGCGCATGTCCGCAGCGCCAAGGCGGTGATCATCGCGACCGACAGCGACGACGCGTCCGTGCTGGTGGCGCTGACCGTCCGGCAGCTCACCGCCGGGCAGGTGCGGATCATCGCGGCGGTGCGGGAGGCGGAGAACGCGCCGTTGCTCAAGCAGAGCGGTGCCCACCACGTGATCGTCTCCTCGGCCACCGCCGGCCGGCTGCTGGGTCTGTCCACCTCGGCCCCGCCGCTGATCGACGTGGTGGAGGACCTGCTCACCCCCGGCCAGGGGATGGCCCTGGCGATGCGCTCCGCCGAGCGTTCCGAGGTGGGACGTTCCCCCCGGGAGTTGGAATCGCTGGTTATCGCCCTGGTACGCCGGGGCAAGGTGGTCACCCTGGCCGACAAGGCCGGCGCGGTCATCGAGACCGGCGACATGCTGGTGCACGTACGCGACGACCGTCCTCAGGCGACTGCCGCCCCCTGACCGCGCCCGGAGGGTGTGCCCGGTCAGACCCTTGGGTTGATTGCAGAATCACCTTTACGGATATTCTCCTCTGCTGGAATGCTTGCTACCGTTCGACCGCTTGGAATCGCCAAACGGGTGCGACAATCGACCACAGTCGGCGCACCGTCACTGGCTCAGGCGACGGGGGCAACATCTTTCGCGCGGGGCCGTTCGGGCCCGGGCTTCGATTGTCGTCTTCCCGTCCGGTCGGGCGTCCCAGCTGAGCTGTTCCAAGTGCCTCGTTAATCGAACGACGGGAAACCATCAGTGGCTGAAGTGGCAACATCCGCAGGAGTCAGGCGGCGTTTGTCGGCTGGCGTCGTCGCGGGCCTGGCCCTCGCCGGCGTCGTGGCTGTCGCGCCCGCGACCGCCGCGCAGGCCGCCCCCGCCGGGGACGGCGTGTACGACGCGGCGGGCGAGTCCGGGAAGCGAAGCCTGGACAAGCTGCCGAACCTGCGAAAGGGCGAGCTGAAGCTCCCCGAGCCGGGCGCCAAGGGGCGGGCTTTCCAGTCCGGCAGCGCGGCGTCGCCCCGCATCGTGAAGGGGGAACTCGCCAGCGCCTCGGAGTTCCCGTACATCGTCGGGATCGTCACCACCCTCCAGGTCGACGGCGAGTCCTACTGGTACTACTGCACCGGCACGATCATCGCCGCCAACAAGGTGCTGACGGCCGCGCACTGCGTCACCGACGGGCCGGGCACCACCCGGGTCATCGCCGGTAACGACCAGCTCCTCGACTCCAACGGCAACATCATCACCGGCAGCGGGTACGTCGCCGAGGTGGCCTCCACCTGGTCGCACCCGAACTGGAACCTCGCGCAGCAGTACGAGGACGAGAACGCGCCGATCCGCAACGACGTCTCGGTGATCACTCTCAAGCAGAACCTGCCCGCCGTGTACGCCCCGATCGCCATGGGTAACCAGGGCGACCAGACACCGTACGTGGCCGGCACCACCGGCGTGATCGCCGGGTACGGCAAGACGTCGTCCGACGACGCGAACCCGGACAGCCGGCTGCGCAAGGCCACCGTCCCGATGCGTTCCGAAGCCGACTGCAACGTCCCGGGTCTCTACTACCCGGCCGAGATGATCTGCGCCGGCACGGGCAGCACCGCGACGGGCCTGGGCAGCGACACCTGCAACGGCGACTCGGGCGGTCCGCTCGTCGTCGCCGGCAGGCAGGTGGGCGTGACCAGCTGGGGCTTCCGGCCCTGTGGCGCGTACCCGGGCTACTACGTTCGGCTGAACAACTACGTCAACCAGGTGAAGGCGGACTTCACCCGGCCGCCGTTGATCAACGCCGACTGGACCGGTGACGGTCACACCGACCTGATGTCCCGGGACGCCGACGGCGACCTCTGGCTGCACTACGGCAGCGGCTTCGGCAACGACGGGTACGGCGGCTTCTACATGTCCCGCGTGATCAGCTCTGGCTGGAACGGCTTCAGCCGCATCTTCCGCGTCTACAACTGGAACGGCGACAACAAGCCGTCCATCATGGCGATGCGGCCGAACGGCGAGCTGTACCGGTACGACACCGACGGCGCGGGCAACTTCGCCGGCGCGCCCAAGCTGATCGGCACCGGCTGGCAGAACTTCACCTCCCTGATGGTGACCAACAACTGGGTCGGCAACAACCGGCCGAGCCTGCTGGTCCGCCGGTCCAACGGCGAGCTGGTCCGCTACACCAGCAACGGCGCGGGCGGCTGGGAGAACCCGAAGGGTGTCCTGATCGGCACCGGCTGGAACACCTTCAACCTGTTCCTGACGCCGGGTGCCTGGAAGGGCGACGGGCGTGAGGTGATCATCGGTCGCACCTCGGCGGGTGAGCTCAAGCTGTACCAGTCCGACGGCGCGGGCGGGTGGACCAACCCGAAGGGCGACCTGATCGGCAGCGGCTGGGGTGGCTTCACGAACATCATCACCCCGGGTGACTGGGACGGCGACAACATGGTGGACATGTTGGGTGTCAACAGCCTCCACCAGATGCGGATCTACACGACCAACGGCTACGGCCAGTGGCTCGACGCCAGGGGCAAGACCATCTCCGAAGGCTGGGACTACTTCAACCTGGTCTTCTGACCGGGCAGCTGGAACGGCCGGGGCCCGCAACCGATTGGTTGCGGGCCCCGGTCCTTGTTCTGCCGCCGGCGGCGGGTCGGGTCAGAGGATCGTCCAGGTGTCCCCGCTGGCGAGGAGACCCGCGAGCTGCTGCTCCGGCGTCTCGGTGACCTTCGCCTTCGCCTCGGCGAGCTGCCCCTGCACCACGCTGTCGTAGGACGGCCGGTCCACCGAGCGGAACACGCCGATCGGGGTGTTCCGCAGGTCCGCACCGGGCAGCCGGGACAGCGCGAAGGCGTACGCCGGGTCGGTGACCGTCGCGTCGTGCACGACGATCTGCTCGGCCGGGGTGGACGCGGTCTCCCGCACCTCCAGGCCGAAGCCGCCCGGCGGGTGCACCACGCAGAACCGGCCGTCCGCGCCGAACGTGATCGGCTGCCCGTGCTCCAGCCGGATCAGGTAGTCGTCGCGGGTTTCCGGCTCCTTGAGCTGGTCGAACGCGCCGTCGTTGAAGATGTTGCAGTTCTGGTAGATCTCCACGAACGCCGAGCCCTGGTGCTCGGCGGCGGCCCGGAGCACCGACTGGAGGTGCTTGCGGTCGGAGTCGATGGTGCGGCCGACGAAGCTCGCCTCCGCGCCGAGGGCCAGCGAGATCGGGTTGAACGGGGCGTCCGCCGAGCCGGCCGGGGTCGACTTGGTGATCTTGCCGACCTCTGAGGTGGGGGAGTACTGCCCCTTGGTCAGCCCGTAGATCTTGTTGTTGAAGAGCAGGATCTTGAGGTTGACGTTGCGGCGCAGCGCGTGGATGAGGTGGTTGCCGCCGATGGAGAGCGCGTCGCCGTCGCCGGTGACCACCCAGACCGACAGGTCGGGCCGGCTGACCGACAGCCCGGTGGCGATCGCCGGGGCCCGGCCGTGGATCGAGTGCATCCCGTAGGTGTTCATGTAGTACGGGAAGCGCGAGGAACAACCGATGCCGGAGATGAAGACCGTGTTCTCGCGCGGGATCTTCAATTCCGGCATGAACTGCTGCACCGCGGCGAGGATCGCGTAGTCACCGCAGCCGGGGCACCAGCGCACCTCCTGGTCGGACTTGAAGTCCTTGGCGGTGAGCTTGAGAGCGACGGGCTCAGACATTCTTCAGGACCTCTTCCAGCATCGTCTCCAGCTCCGCGGCGGTGAACGGCAGACCCCGGACCTGGTTGTACGCGATCGCGTCGACCAGGTAGCGGCCCCGGATCACCTGGGCGAGCTGGCCCAGGTTCATCTCGGGGATGACCACGCGGTCGTAGGAGCGCAGCACCGTGCCGAGGTTCGCCGGCATCGGGGCGAGGTGCCGCAGGTGCGCCTGGGCGACGGAGAGCCCGCGCTGCCGCAGTCCCCGGCAGGCCGCGCCGATCGGCCCGTACGTCGAGCCCCAGCCGAGCACCAGTACCCGGGCGTCGCCGTCCGGGTCCTCCACCTCGACGTCCGGCACCGGGATGGTCTCGATCCGGGCGGCCCGGGTGCGGACCATGAAGTCGTGGTTGGTCGGGTCGTAGGAGATGTCGCCGGTCTTGTCGGCCTTCTCCAGGCCACCGATCCGGTGCTCCAGCCCCGGGGTGCCCGGGATGGCCCACGGCCGGGCCAGGGTCTCCGGGTCGCGCAGGTACGGCAGGAAGCTCTTGCCGTCCTCGCCGTTGGGCTCGGTGGCGAACTCGACCCGCAGGTCGGGCAGGGAGTCGACCTCCGGCAGCAGCCACGGCTCGGAGCCGTTGGCGACGTAGTTGTCGGAGAGCAGCAGCACCGGGGTGCGGTAGGTCAGCGCGATCCGGGCCGCCTCGATCGCCGCGTGGAAGCAGTCCGAGGGCGACTTCGGGGCGATCACCGCGACCGGGGCCTCGCCGTGCCGGCCGTACAGGGCCATGTTGAGGTCGGCCTGCTCGGTCTTGGTGGGCATGCCGGTGGACGGACCGGCCCGCTGCACGTCGACGATGACCAGGGGCAGCTCCAGCGCCACCGCGAGGGAGATCGTCTCGCTCTTGAGCGCGACGCCCGGACCGCTGGTGGTGGTGATGCCGAGCGCGCCGCCGTACGACGCGCCGAGCGCCGCGCCCACCGCCGCGATCTCGTCCTCGGCCTGCATGGTGGTCACGTCGAAGCGCTTGTGCTTGCTCAGCTCGTGCAGGATGTCCGAGGCCGGGGTGATCGGGTACGCGCCGAGGAAGACCGGCAGCCCGGAGCGGACCCCGGCGGCGACCAGCCCCAGCGAGAGGGCGGCGTTGCCGGTGATGTTGCGGTAGGTGCCGGGGTGCATCTTCGCCGGCTTGACTTCGTACCGCACCGAGAAGGAGTCGGTGGTCTCGCCGAAGTTCCAGCCGGCCTTGAAGGCGGCGATGTTCGCGGCGACCAGCTCGGGACGCTTGGCGAACTTGCGCTCCAGGAACCGCAGCGTGGAGTCGTACGGCCGGGAGTACATCCAGGAGAGCAGGCCGAGGGCGAACATGTTCTTGGCCCGCTCGGCGTCCTTCTTCGAGACCGCCTGGTCGGCGAGCGCGCCGACCGTCATGGAGGTCAGCGCGACCGGGTGCACCACCCAGCCGGCCAGGGTGTCGTCCTCCAGCGGGTTCGCCTGGTAGCCGACCTTGGCCAGGTTGCGCTTGGTGAACTCGTCGGTGTTGACGATGATGTCCGCGCCCCGGGGCAGGTCGTGCAGGTTGGCCTTGAGGGCGGCGGGGTTCATCGCGACCAGCACGTTCGGCGCGTCACCCGGGGTGAGGATGTCGTAGTCGGCGAAGTGCACCTGGAAGCTGGACACCCCGGGCAGGGTGCCGGCGGGTGCCCGGATCTCGGCGGGGAAGTTCGGCAACGTGGAGATGTCGTTGCCGAGCTGCGCCGTCTCCGAGGTGAACCGGTCGCCGGTGAGTTGCATACCGTCACCGGAGTCACCGGCGAACCGGATGACCACCCGGTCGAGTTGGCGGATCTGCTTGGTCACGCCTGCACCTCGTTTCGCGCGGTCCGGTCGCCCGGGCGGCCGAACCTGATGCTGGCCTCGCCTTGCCCGGCCACCTGACCTCCTTGGACGCACTGCTGGGGCGGGCCCTCCCGGTAACCGATGCGACCCGCTCCGCTCAACACCTAGGAGCCTACGTCGGGCAGGGGGTCCCACCGGGCCCGAGGTCCGCCGAATGGGACCGTCTTACCCCGCAAATTGTACGGTTTTGCGGGGTTTTGGGGCTAGGGCCGTAATCGAAATCACCGGTCGGGCATCCGTCACTCGATCGACGGAGATCACTTGGAGCTGTCGCCGGTTCCGGTCGCCCCACCCGGCGGTCCGGTCGACCGTCGGCGCAGTGACATGGTCGCCAGCGTCAGCGCGAGGGCCACCAGGAGACCGGAGACGACGATGAGGATGATCGCGGTCTGCTGCGCCGAACTCAATCCGTCGTCCGGGCCCGAACCTCTGGTCGAACCGGTGAGGACGCCCTGCGAGCCGGTCGGCTGTGGCACCCCGGCCGCCGGGGCCAGCGCGGCGGCGGCGGCGATCCGGAAGCTCATCTGCACCCGGAGGCTCCGGCCGTGGCGCGGATCGAGCTGGCCGACCGCGCCACCGGAGAGCGGTGCCCGACGCTGCGCCTCCGGCGTCGCGACCACGGGCAGCCGCAGGACGGCCGTCCGGCCGGCCGCCACCGTTCCGGTATCGCACCGGGTGCGCCCGGTGGCCGGTTGGGACGTGCAACCCTCCGGTGGCCCGGTCACGGTCACGCCGTCGGGCAGGACCACCTCGACCTGGCCGGACGCGTCCACCGCGCCGGTGTTGCCGAGCCGGACCTCCAGCGTGCTCGGCCCGCCGCCGATGTCGAAGGCCACCTCTTCGGTCTCCAGCGCGATGCCGGGCACCGGCGGGCCGGGCGGGAAGAGGACCACGAAGCCCTCGTCGTCGCGGACCGGAAGCGCCTCGCCCGGCGCGGTCGCGGTGACCGAGACGGTGCCGCCGAGCGGCATCTGCCGCCAGGCGTCCCCGCTGACCCGCACCCGGATCGCGCTGCTGAACCGCGCACCCGGCGCGGTCGTCCACGCGCCGCACCGGTAGCTGCGGTCACCGGCCGGCGCGCAACCCGGCGTGCCGGCGTCGGTGACGCCCGCCGGCAGGGTGTACGTCAGGCCGAGCTGGCCGGCCACCCCGCCGGTGTTGGTCACGGTGACCCGGAGGGTGGCCGTGGTGCTCGTCGCGTTCCAGTACCCGGCGGTCAGGTGGACGTCCCCCGTGGTGACCCGGACGCCGAGCCGGGCGGGGGCCGGCTGGTCCGGGGCGGACGTCGTCGGCGCGGAGCGGGTCGGCAGGGGCGGGGGCGTCGAGGTCCGGGGGGCGGTGGGCAGCGGCCCGGCCGTGGTCACCGTGGGTAGTGGGTCGGGTGCGGCGGTCGTCGGTGGCGGTGGCGTCTCGCCCGGCGGTTCCTCGGTCGGCGGCGCGGTGGTGGGTGCCGGCTCGGTCGGGGTGGGCGGATCCGTCGGCGGCTCCGGGTCGCCGTTCTCGCCCGGATCGGTGACCGGCGCGTACGCCTGCCCGGCGGGGACCGGTGCGGCGGTGGCCAGGCGCGGGGACACGGCCGCCGCGGCGGCTCCGCCGACGGTCAGCGAGACCGACAACGCGGCCACCACCCATCGATGGCGGAGGCGCTCACCGGGGCGTGCGTCGGGGCGCGTCATCTCTCCTCCGGTCACAATGGGTGAGGGTTCATTATTCGGTAACAGTTGTCGCATGACACTGTTCCGCTGGGAAACAGTTGCGTAACGGGTTCGGTCGGCGGGTGGCCGGTAGGCTGTCGGATCGTGGGTGGATACCTGGGCTCGTACGCGACGCTCGGGCTGTTGCTGGCCGCGAGCGTCCTCTTCTTCGTAGTGGCGTTCTCCGCCAATCGGGTGTTACGTCCCGCCCGTCCGGCTGATCCACCGGGCAAGCGCGCCAGCTACGAGTGCGGCCTCGACCCGGTGGGCGGCGACTGGGCGCAGATGCAGATCCGCTACTACGTCTACGCGTACCTGTACGTGCTCTTCGCCGTCGAGG
The DNA here is from genome assembly GCF_030269285.1 of Micromonospora sp. NBRC 101691. Taxonomy (NCBI): domain Bacteria; kingdom Bacillati; phylum Actinomycetota; class Actinomycetes; order Micromonosporales; family Micromonosporaceae; genus Micromonospora; species Micromonospora sp. NBRC 101691. The sequence continues at coordinate 41,516 of NZ_BSTB01000010.1, read as the reverse complement.
CGGTCTTCCTCTTCCCCTGGGCGGTGGTCTTCGACCGGCCGGGATTCGGCCTGGTCACCGTCGCCGAGATGGGCGTCTTCGTGGCCGTGCTGGCGCTCGGCATCCTCTACGCCTGGCGGCGGAACATCCTGCGCTGGACCTGACCGGCGACGGGCCGAGCGGCCCGGCTCAGGCCAGGCCGCGTCGGGTCAGGGTGGGTGGGCGGTCCCCCCGGATCGAGGCCACCATGTCCAGCACCCGCCGGGTCTGTCGCACCTGGTGCGCCCGGAACACCCGCGCCCCCAGCCAGGCCGACACGGCGGTGGCGGCGAGCGTCCCCTCCAGCCGCTCGGCCACCGGCAGGTCGAGGGTCTCGCCGACGAAGTCCTTGTTCGACAGGGCGACCAGCAGCGGCCACCCGGTCCCGGCCAGTTCGTCGAGCCGTCGGGTGATCTCCAGCGAGTGCCGGGTGTTCTTGCCGAAGTCGTGCGCCGGGTCGATGAGGATGCCGTCGGCCCGCACCCCGAGCGCCACCGCCCGGTCGGCCAGCCCGGTCACCGTGGTCAGCACGTCGGCCACCACGTCGTCGAAGGCGGCCCGGTGCGGCCGGGTGCGCGGCGTCAGCCCGCCGGCGTGCGAGCAGACCAGTCCCGCGCCGGTCTCGGCGGCGACCCGGGCCAACGCCGGATCCGCCCCGGACCAGGTGTCGTTGAGCAGGTCCGCCCCGGCGGCGACCGCCTCCACCGCCACCTCGGCCCGCCAGGTGTCGATCGAGATGACCACGTCCGGGAAGGCGCTGCGGACGGCGGCGATGGTGTCGACCGTACGGCGGATCTCCTCGGCGACGTCCACCTCGTCGCCGGGGCCGGCCTTCACCCCGCCGATGTCGATGATCTCGGCGCCCTCTGCCACCGCCCGTTCCACGGCCCGCAACGCACTGTCGGCGGCGTAGGTCGCGCCCCGGTCGAAGAACGAGTCCGGGGTGCGGTTGACGATCGCCATCACCACCAGCTCACCCGGGGCGAACGTACGCGCACCGAGCCGCAGCGTCCTGGCCATGTCGCCTCCCGAACCCCGCCCGTAACCGACCGTGCCGACGCTAGCCGGTCCGTCGCGTGCCGGCGTGCCGAGGTCCCCGTCCGGGTTGATCGACGGCACGATGTGGTCCGGGGGTCGCCCGACGGCGATCGTCATGCCACGATCTGTGCATGGGTCAGCTTCTGCTCCTGCTGGTCGTGGCGTTGACCGTCGCGGCGGTGGTGTTCGGTGTGACGGTTCTGGTCACCGGTCGTGATCCGGGCCTGGTCCCGGTCGAGCCGGACGGTCGGGCGGTGCCACTGCCCGGCGGTCGTCCGCTCGCCGAGTCGGACATCGGCGGGATTCGTTTCGACACCGCGCTGCGGGGGTACCGGATGGACCAGGTCGACCAGGCGTTGCGCCGGGCGGCCTACGACATCGGGTACAAGTCCGAGTTGATCGGAGTGCTGGAAGCGGAGGTCGCCGCCTTGCGGGAGGGACGCACGGCCGAGGCCGACGAACTGCGGGACACTCGACTGGCCTCCCTGGCCGGCGCCCCGGTCGCCGCCGACGACACCCCGTCCGCCGGTGCCGTGCCGGTCGACGCGGACTCCCCGGCTGACGCCGCCACCCCCGACGTCGCCGGGGACACGGAGGGGGCCGGCGACCCGGACGACGCCGGCACGGACCGTCGCCCGGCCGGCCAGCCCGACGTGGTCGTACGGTCGGAGACGGCGTGAGCGCACCGGGAGGCTCGGAGGAGTTGCGGGAGGCCGCCCAGCCGGGCGCCGGCGAGGTCACCGCGACGGTGATCGTCGACGCGCCCGCCGAGCGGGTCTTCGCCGCGCTCACCGCGTGGGAACGCCAGTCGGAGTGGATCCCGTTCACCACGGTTCGCGTCGTCGAGGGAGACGGTGGCGAGGGGAGCCTGATCGAGGCGGTCACCGCGGTCGGGCCGGCGGTGATCCGCGACGAGATGCGGGTGGTCCGGGTCGACGCGCCGTACGAGGTGGGTGTGGTGCACTGCGGGCGGCTGCTGCGCGGCCCGGGTGTGCTGCGCTGCACCCCGATGCAGGGCGGCCGGACCCAGGTGGTGTGGCACGAGTGGTTCCACCTGCCCGGTGGCGCGGCCGGGCGGGTCGCCTGGCCGGTGCTCTGGCCCGGCTCGAAGGTCAGCCTGACCGGGGCGCTGCGGAAGTTCGGCCGGCTCGTCGAGCAGGGTCGCCTACCCTGACCGGCGGCCCGACGTCGGCGGCGGTCAGGAGCCGTCGGTGGGGCCGGGCTGCCAGCCGGGCGAGCGCAGCAGGTGGCCGGCGCGGTGCCGCCAGGACGCCGCCGCCCGGACGTCCCGGGCGATCGCGACGTACTCGTGGAACGCCACCCGCAGCGGGTTGTGGGTGGCGATGTTGGTGGTCAGGCCGTAGACACAGCGTTCCCGTTCCGGGGCGAACGTGCCGAACAGCCGGTCCCAGACGATCAGGATGCCGCCGAAGTTGCGGTCCAGGTAACCGCCCTGCGAGGCGTGGTGCACCCGGTGGTGCGACGGGGTGTTCAGGACCGCCTCGAACCAGCGGGGCATCCGGTCGATGCGTTCGGTGTGGATCCAGAACTGGTAGAGCAGGTTGACCGAGCCGCAGAAGGCGACCACCGCCGGATGCACCCCGGCCAGCACCAGCGGCACGTAGAAGAGCCAACCGGCCACGCTGGTCCAGGGCTGACGCAGCGCGGTGGAGAGGTTGAACCGCTCCGAGGAGTGGTGCACCACGTGCGTCGCCCAGAGGACCCGGACGACGTGGTGACCCCGGTGCGACCAGTAGTAGCAGAAGTCCTGCGCCAGCAGGATCAGCGGCCAGGTCCACCAGACCTCGCCGATCCTCAGCGGGGTGAGCGCGTAGAGCAGCGCGTACGCGGCGGTGATCGGGATCTTCCAGAGCAGGTCCGCCCCGACGCTGCCCAGGCCCATGGTGAGGCTGGTGACGGTGTCCGCCGCCGAGTAGCCCCGTTCGTCGTCGTCGCGGTGCAGCAGGTAGGAGACCCGTTCCAGCACGATCAGCAGCAGGAAGGCCGGGATCGACCACGCGATGACGTCCGGGAACTCCTTCATCGGGCCGGGCCTCCCACCGTCGTCGGTCGATCCGGGCAGCGGTTCTACCGGTCGGTAACAAGCACGATAGGCAGCCCGGCGGGCCGAGGCAACGGTCCGGAGCAGGGTGACCTACGGTGGATGCCGTGAACGACCTGGTGACCGGCGTCGACGGGCTGGCTCGCTGCGGATGGGGTGCCGGCACCCCGGACTACGCGGCCTACCACGACGGGGAGTGGGGCCGACCGCTGCGCGGTGACGACGCGCTCTACGAGCGGATCACGCTGGAGGCGTTCCAGTCCGGCCTTTCCTGGCTGACCATCCTGCGTAAGCGCGCGGCGTTCCGGCGGGCCTTCGACGACTTCCGGATCACCACCGTCGCCGGCTACGGCGAGGCCGACGTGACCCGGCTCCTCGGCGACGCGGGCATCGTCCGCAACCGGGCCAAGATCGAGGCGGCGATCGCCAACGCGCGGGCCGCGCTCGACCTGCCCGAGGGGCTCTCCGCGCTGCTCTGGTCCTTCGCCCCACCCACCCGGGCGACCCGGCCCGGCCGGCTGGCCGACGTGCCGGCGGTGACGCCGGAGTCGACCGCGCTGGCCAGGGCGCTCAAGAAGCGCGGCTTCCGCTTCGTCGGGCCGACCACCGTGTACGCGCTGATGCAGGCCACCGGCATGGTCGACGACCACCTCGCCGGATGTCACGTCGTCCTCGCCCCGGCGGCGTGATGGGATGACGGACATGACCGACACCGACCGCGCCTGGGCGGTGCTGCTTCCCGCCGACCGGTACGACGCCGAGCGGCTCGTCCACCACGACACGCTGGAGCTGACCGGACTGGAGACCGCGCACCGGCCGGTTCCCGGCGACCCGGTCGCGGTGGTCGTCGACGGGGAACCGCCGGCGCTGGTCGCCCTCGGCCGGGTCGAGGCCGGCGTGGAGAGCGAACAGGACCCGGACGACCCCGGTGCCGACGACGTGGAGACGCCGCTGGCGGTGTCGTACGCCCGGCGGGTCTTCGACGAGCCGGTGCCGGTCGACGGGCTGGTGCTCGACGGCCCGGTCACCCCGCTCGCCGTCGACCGTTGGCGTGGCCTGGCCGACCGGCTCGGGCCACCGCCGCCCCGGCGGACCTGGCTGGTCAGCCTGGACCTGCCGATCGAGGCGGCGAGCCAAGCCGAGGCGGTACGGATCTTCTGGTCGTACGTGCACGAGTTGGGCCCCCGGGAGCTGCCCGCGTACGTCTCGCCGAGCGGGGACGAACTGGCCATGCAGGCGTTCGTGCTGGGTGCCGAGGCCAACCAGGACCCGGAGGAGGACGACTAGCGGCCTGCGGCGCGGGTAACGGGCCGGTGCGGAGCCGGCGCGTCGCCGGCTTCCCGGTACGCGCGCGCTCCGAACGCGTGGCGCGGGAGGAGGGGGCGCCGATGCGGTTCCAGGACAAGGTCGTCTTCGTCACCGGCGGTGCGTCCGGGCTGGGGGCCGCCACCGCCCGACGGTTCGCCGCCGAAGGGGCCCGCGTGGTGATCGCCGACATCGACACCGAAGGCGCCACGCGGGTCGCCGCCGAGCTGCCGGACGCCCTGGCGGTGACCGTCGACACCGGAGACGCCAGCTCCGTCGAGCAGGGCGTCGCCGAGGCGGTCCAGCGGTACGGCCGGATCGACGTGATCTTCAACAACGCCGGTATCGACGGCAAGCAGCAGCCGCTGCACGAGATGGACCTGGACAACTGGGAGCGGGTCCGGCGGATCAACGGTGACGGCGTCTTCCACGTGCTCAAGTACGGCATCGAGGCGATGCTGCGCGGTGGTGGCGGGGCGATCGTGAACACCTCGTCGACCACCGCGTTGGCGGCCCAGGAGAACATCTCGCCGTACACCTTCACCAAGGCCGGGATCGTCGGGCTGACCCGGTCGGCGGCCGTCGAGTACGCGGCGCGCGGCATCCGGATCAACGCGGTCGCCCCGACCGTGGTGATGACCCCGCTGGTCGAGCGCTTCATCGAGAACGCCCCGGACCCGGCGCAGATGCGCCGGGAGATGGAGTCGTTCAACCCGAAGCCCGGCATCCCCACCCCGGAGGACATCGCCGGGGTGGTCGCGTTCCTCGCCTCCGACGACGCCGCCTGGATCACCGGTCACACCGTCCCGATCGACGGCGGTTACGTTGCCCGCTGATCCCGCTGATCCCGCTGATCCGGCTGATCCCGCCGGCCGGTCCGGAGCCGGCGGGACCGGGACTGACGGAACCAGCGCGGCCGGGACCGGCGGGCGGTGTCGGGCCGGCTCAGCGCCCCTCGTAGACCGGCTGCTCCTTGCGTACGAAGGCGAGGGTGGCGGCGCGGTGGTCGGCGGTGCCCCCGCAGATCGTCTGCGCCTGTGCCTCGGCGGCCAGCGCGTCGGCGAGCGTGCCCGCGTCGGCGATGGAGAGCTGGCGCTTGATCGCCCCGTACGCGACGGTCGGGCCGGCGGCCAGCCGGGCGGCGAGTTCCTGGGCGGTCGGCAGCACCTGCTCGTCGTCCGCCACGAGCTGGTTGAGCAGCCCCAGCTGGCGGGCCTCCTCGGCGCCCACCGGCTCGGCCAGCATCAGCAGCTCGACCGCCTTGGCGTGACCGACCAGGCGGGGCAGCGTCCAGGACGCGCCGGTGTCGGCGGCCAGCCCCACCTTGGCGAAGGCCATCAGGAACTTGGTCTTCGGCCCACCGATCCGGATGTCGGCGAGGAAGGCCAGCGACGCCCCGGCCCCGGCGGCCGTGCCGCGCACCGCCGCGACCACCGGCTTGGGCAGGTTGGCCAGGCGGGCGGCGATCGGGTTGTAGTGCGCGCCGACCGTGGCCAGCGGGTCGCCCTTGGTCGACTCCAGGGTCGCCACGTGTTCCCGCAGGTCCTGGCCGGCGCTGAACTGCCCGCCCGCCCCGGCGAGCACCACCGCCCGGCAGGTCCGGTCGGTCTCCAGCTCGGCGAGGGTGTCCCGCAGGGCCTCCTTGAGAGCCACGTCGAGCGCGTTCATGGCGGTCGGGCGGTTCAGCGTCAGGGTGACGACGGCGTCGGTGCGGTCGACCAGGAGCGGCTCGGTCACGTGTCTAACGACCCTTCTGTCGTACGGCGCGGTTGCCCAGGTCGAGGCACTGCTCCACGTACCGGTCGGCGGCCGGGCGGAGCCGGGCCGCGTGTCGGTCGAAGAAACTGGCGGCGCTGGTGCCGGGCCAGCGCTCGGGCAGCAGGGCCGGGGGCAACTGCGGATCCTTGAACAGGAAGGTACGCCACGCGTGCACCAGTCGGAATCGTGCCGCGTACGCCTCCTCGTCACCACTGCGGGCGGTGACCGTGGCCAGCAGGGGTCGCTGTTCGGCGACGAAATCCTCGTACGCCCGGCCGATCTCTACCAGGTCCCAGGCGCGACGGACCATGGCCACCGCGCCCGGCGTGCCGGCGGTGTGGGCGGCGGTGAACCGCTCGTACCGGACGCCGGCCTCGGCCAGCACGGCGTCGGCGTCCTCGGCCGCCCGGGTGGCGATCCAGGTCTGTTCGTCGAGGGTGCCGTAGCCGAGGAAGCGCAGGGTCGTGGCGAGTCGCTGCCGCTCCCGGCGGCCACTCGGCGCGTCGAGCACGATCAGATCGAACCGGCCGTCCCAGCCGGTCCGGGCGGTGCGGTAGATCCGGGACGCGGCCTCGTCGAGTCGGCGGGCCGCCTTCGGGGTGATCGCGTAGCCCGGTCCGGAGGCGAGTCGGAGCGGGTCCAACCAGCCCTGTCGCACCATCCGGGAGACCGCGGTACGCACGGCTGGGGGCGCGATACCGAGTGGCGCGAGCAGTTTGACCAGGGCGGCGACCGGTGCCCGGCCGCCCCGGGGACGGAGGTGGTCGCCGTACAGGTCGAAGAGTGCCGACCGTGCCTGCATGACCGCACATTGTGACAGGCCTACTCGGGATATGCTAGACGCTGTTACATCAATGCTGCTTCGGTTTGGGTCCGGCGGTGTTCATCAGGGAAAATCGTTGGTCAGCACCGCGCGTCGGCGCGTGGTGGGTTTAACGCGTAGTGGCTGTGGGGCAACCCACCGACCCTGGTGTAGGTCTGAGGGGAGACAACATGGCGGCGATGAAGCCGCGGACGGGCGACGGTCCGCTGGAGGTCACCAAGGAGGGCCGGGGCATCGTCATGCGGGTTCCGCTGGAGGGTGGTGGCCGGCTCGTCGTCGAGATGACTCCCGACGAGGCCAACGCGCTCGGTGACGCGTTGAAGGCAGCCGCCGGCTGATGGAGGAGTGGCCCGGGCGGCGTCCGCCGCCCGGGTGGTCCGGAAGAACCTGAGCCACCGGTACACCGGTGGCTCAGGCTCTTCGTGTCCTGAGAATCCCTGGAGGTACGGCAAAGCGTGCTGGACATCCGCCTGGTGACCGGTCCCGACCGGTTCGACACCCTCGTCCTACCTGTCCGAACCGTCGAGGGGACGGACGCCCCGGCGGCGCTGGTCCCGACGGCGGCAACACTCCCCGACGACCTGGTCGCGGAGGCCACCGCGCTGGTCCCGGCGGCGGCATTCACCGGGGCCGCCGGTGAGACCCGGATCCACCTGCGCCCTCTGGCCACCCCCGTACGGCTGCTGCTGCTCGGCGTGGGCGACGGCGACGAAACCGGTTGGCGGGCCGCCGGGGCGGCACTGGTGCGGGCCCTCGCGGAGCAGAGCACCGCCACCGTGGCCCTGCCGGCCGCCGCGCCGGCCGAGGCGGTACGCGGCCTGGCCGAGGGGGCGCTGCTGGCGTCCTACCGGTTCCGGCTGACCGACGCCGGCCCGACCCCGGCGTTGACCGGACTGGAGATCGCGGTCGCTGAGCCGGAGCGGTACGCTGCCGCGCTCGACGCGGCCCGGACCACCGCCCGGATGACCTGTTTCGCCCGGGACCTGACCAACATGCCGTCGTCGGCGAAGAACCCGGAGTGGTTCGCCGACCAGGTCGCCGGGCTCGCCGCCGACGTGCCCGAGGTCGACCTGCGGGTCTGGCAGCCCGACGAACTCGCCGAGGCGGGTTTCGGCGGCATCCTCGCCGTGGGCGGCGGCTCGGCCAAGGGGCCCCGGCTCGTCGAGCTGGGCTGGCACCCGGCCGGCGCGACGACGCACGTGGTGCTGGTCGGCAAGGGGATCACCTTCGACACCGGCGGCATCTCGATCAAGCCGTTGTCCGGCATGAAGCTGATGCGCAAGGACATGGCGGGGGCCGCCGCCGTGGTGGCCGCGACCCTCGGGGCCGCCGCGCTGCGCCTCCCCGTCCGGGTCACCGCCCTCGCGCCGCTGGCCGAGAACATGGTCTCCGGATCGGCCTTCCGGCCGGGTGACGTGATCCAGCACTACGGTGGGCTGACCAGCGAGTCCACCAACTCCGACGCCGAGGGGCGGTTGGTGCTCGCCGACGCGCTCGCGTACGCGGTGGACCGGCTCGCCCCCGACGTGCTGGTCGACCTGGCCACGCTCACCGGGGCCAACTCGATCGCCCTGGGTTCGCGGACCGCCGCGCTCTACACCGAGAACGACGGGCTGGCCGAGGCGTTGGTCGCCACCGCCGCCGAGGCGGGCGAGCGGTCCTGGCGGATGCCGCTGGTGGGCGACTACGTCGAGTATCTCGGCAGCGACCTGGCCGACTTCTACAGCGCCCCGAACCGGGGCGCGGGCTCCGTGGTCGCCGCGCTGTACCTGCGGGAGTTCACCGGGGACCTGCGGGATCGCTGGGCGCACTTCGACATGTCCGCGCCCGCCTGGTCGTCCGACTCCAACGCGGAACTCGCCAAGGGCGCCACCGGCTGGGGCGTCCGGGGCCTGCTCCGCTGGCTGGCGACGCTGGCCTGAGTCGTCGGGGCTCTGCCTGTCCGGGTTGGTTGGTTGCAGGGGGCCCTTCCTACCGTTTTTTGACGAGGAGGGGACCCCTGCAACCACGCGGAGCCAGCAACCACGCGGAGGCGGCAACCACCGGGAGCCGGCAACCGTCCGGAGCCGGTGGCGGAGGAGAAGGGCGGTGGCGGGGTGGTCAGCAGCGGATGGCGGCGAGCAGGCCGTGACCGACCGGGAGCAGGGCGGGCACCCACTCGTCCGACTCCCGGAGGGCCTTCATGGCCTCGCGCAGGGTCACCGTCTCCAGGTCGCGGGCAGCCGGGTCGCCGATCCGCCCGCCGGCCAGCGCGCCGTTGACGGCGAGCACTCCGCCCGGGCGGAGCAGCCGCAGCGCGGCGTCCACGCAGGCGCTCACCCCGGTCACCTCGGCGTCGACGAACACCAGGTCGTACGCGCCGTCGGCGAGGCGGGGCAGCACGTCCAGGGCGCGGCCGGTGATGATCCGGGTACGCCCCGAAGGGAAGCCCGCCTCGGCGAAGATCCGGCGGGCGATGCGCTGGTGCTCGATCTCCACGTCGATGGTGGTGAGCACGCCGTCGGCCCGCATGCCGCGCAGCAGCCAGATGCCGCTGACTCCGGTGCCGGTGCCGATCTCCACCACCGCCCGGGCACTGCCGGCGGCGGCGAGCAGCCGCAGGGCGGCGCCGGCCCCGGTGGTCACCGCGTCGACGCCCACCTCCTCGGCGAGACTGCGGGCGGTACGCAGGACGAGGTCCTCGGCGACGTACGACTCGGCGAAGTGCAGGGCCTGCGCCGTCGAACTGCCGGAACTGGCGGCCGTGGCGATGGGGCACCTCCGGGGGCGGCGGGAGTGAATCGGGGCGGATTCGCGGTATGAGCCTAGAGGCGACGGTCGAGGGGTGCAGCCACGCGGTCGGGTCGGTGTGGTGTTCGCCGGTACGACCGCCGACCCGGCTTCGGGCATCCGTGCAATCCTGGATGGTGATCCCGTCCGTCGCGGCCGGGCCGGTGCCGCCGGCCCGCCCACGGCGGACGGGGCTCGGGACGGACTGGGAGGCACCGACGTGACCGACGGCTGGGACTGGCGCCGGCCCGCCGCGAACGACTCCGCGCCGACGCGGCCACCGGTGGCCGGGGGAGCGCCGACGGGCGGTGCGTACGGGGGACCGACGAACAGCGCGGGCGGGTCGTACCCCACCACGGGCGCCACCTCGCCGTGGTGGTCCGACGCGCTCGCCGACCCGTGGCGGGACCCGGCCGCGCCCACCGCCGTGGTGCTGCCGGCGGTGCCGGTACCGGGGACGGAACCGGAGCCGGTGGCCGACCCGGACGCGCCCCGTCGACCGGTGCTGCGTCAGGTGCTGCTGATCGCCGTGGTCGCCGCGTTGCTCGCCGGCACGCTCGGCGGGGCACTGGGCTACACGTTCGCGGTGCGCGGTGGCGCGGGCGGGACGGTGCTCGGGGCCCAGCCGCAGGATCCGCCGGTGGCCGCCCAGCGCAAGCCCGACTCCCTGGCCGGGGTCGCCGCGCGGGTGCTGCCCAGCGTGGTCACCGTCCGGGTCGGCGGTGCCGCCGGCACCAGCGAGGGCTCGGGCTTCATCGCCAGCGCCGACGGCTATGTGATCACCAACGACCACGTGGTCGCCGGCGGCAACGGCCGGACGACCGTGATCTTCAACGACGGTTCCTCGGCCCCGGCCAGCCTCGTCGGTCAGGATCCGGAGTCCGACATCGCCGTCATCAAGGTTGCCCGGACCGGGCTGCGGCCGGTGGAGTTCGGCGACTCGGACGCCCTCGCGGTCGGCGACCCGGTGCTCGCCATCGGCTCGCCGCTCTCCCTGGCGAACACGGTCACCGCCGGCATCGTCAGCGCCCTGGACCGGACCATGCGGGCCGGTGAGCCCGGTGGACCGGTGCGCTACTACGCGGCGATCCAGACCGACGCCGCGGTCAACCACGGCAACTCCGGCGGCCCGCTGGTGGACGGCGCGGGGCGGGTCATCGGGGTGAACTCGACGATCAAGTCGCTGGTCTCCGACGGGCAGGAGGCCGGCAACATCGGTCTCGCCTTCGCCATCCCGATCAACCAGGCCAAGCGCATCACCCAGGACATCATCGGCACCGGCAAGGCCCGCCGCACGGTGATCGGCGCCGAGGTGCCCGGACCGGGCGCGGCCCCCGGCGCCGGGGGCGTACGGCTGGTCACGGTCGAGCCCTCCGGGCCGGCGGCCGGGGCCGGGCTGAAGGCCGGGGACGTGATCGTCCGGCTCGCCGGGCGTCCGCTGTCCGAACCCACCGACCTGATCGCCCTGGTCCGCAAGTTCGCCCCCGGTTCGGTGGTGACGGTCGAGTACCGGCGTGGATCGTCCCTGGACAGCGCCTCGGTGACACTCGCCGCAGACGCCAAGTAGGCGACGGCCACCCCCTCCCGCAAGCCCTCCGGCGTGCGTACGCTTGCCCGCAGAGGCCGAGGAGGAGGTTGCGCGTGTTCGACAACCTGGGCGCGTTCGAGGTCGGTGCGCTGCTGCTGCTCGCGTTGCTGATCTTCGGCGACCGGCTGCCGGCGGTGATCAGCGACGGCCTGCGGATGGTGCGCAACCTGCGCAACATGGCCCGGAACGCCACCACCGACCTGAGCCGGGAGCTGGGCACCGACATCCAGCTGGAGGACCTGCATCCCAAGGCGTTCATCCGCAAGCACCTGCTCAGCGAGGAGGACGAGCAGGCGATCCGGAAGCCGTTGCAGGGCATCTACGACGACCTGCGCACCGACGTCACCGGCGTGCACAAGGAGCTGAAGGACGTGGCCGCCGCGGCGGACCTGCGCTCCGGGCCCGCCCCGGCCACCACGCCGCCCCGGCCCCGCAGCTTCGACACCGACGCCACCTGACCCCCGGACCGCGTGCGGCGGGGGTCAGGTGCGGTCGGTCAGCGGCCGGCGGGCTTGAGCCCGAGGGGCTTGCCGAGCAGCGACTCACGGCGTACGGCCAGCCGGTCGGCGACCGCGTCCAACGCCTTCGCGGCCGGGGCCGCCGGCTCGGCCAGCACGATCGGGGTGCCGGCGTCACCGGCCTCGCGGACCCGGGTGTCGAGGGGGATCTGCCCGAGCAGCGGCACCTGCGCGCCGATGGTCCGGGTCAGCGACTCGGCGACGGTGGCCCCGCCGCCAGCGCCGAAGACCTCCATCCGGGAGCCGTCCGGCAGCTCCAGCCAGGACATGTTCTCGATCACACCGACCACCCGCTGGTGGGTCTGCAGGGCGATCGCGCCGGCACGCTCGGCCACCTCGGCGGCGGCGGCCTGCGGGGTGGTGACCACCAGGATCTCCGCGTTCGGCAGCAGCTGGGCCAGGGAGATCGCCACGTCGCCGGTGCCCGGGGGCAGGTCGAGCAGGAGGACGTCCAGGTCGCCCCAGTAGACGTCGGCCAGGAACTGCTGCAACGCCCGGTGCAGCATCGGGCCGCGCCACACCACGGCGGCGTTGCCGGCGGTGAACATGCCGATCGAGATGACCTTCACGCCGTGCGACTGGGGCGGCATGATCATGTCTTCGACCCGGGTCGGGCGGGCGTCCGCGCCGAGCATCCGGGGCACCGAGTGGCCGTAGATGTCCGCGTCGACCACGCCGACGGAGAGCCCCCGGGCGGCGAGCGCCGCGGCGAGGTTGACCGTCACGCTGGACTTGCCGACGCCGCCCTTGCCGCTGGCCACCGCGTACACCCGGGTCCGGGAGCCGGGCTGGGCGAACGGGATGACCGGTTCCTCGGTCGCGCCGCCGCCGCGCAGCTTCGCCTGGAGTGACTGCCGCTGTTCGGGGCTCATCACGCCGAACTCGATCTCCACCCCGGTGACCCCGGGCACCGCGCCGACGGCGGCGGTGATGTCGGCGCGCAGCTTCTCCTTCAGCGGGCAGCCGGCGACGGTGAGCAGCAGCTCGACCCGGACGACGCCGTCGTCGCCGACGACCGCGGAGCGGACCATGCCGAGGTCGGTGATCGGCCGGCGGATCTCGGGGTCGTCGACGGTGGCCAGCGCGGCCTGGACGGCGTCGGAGACGGTGCTGACGGGTGCTGACATGCCGGCAATGCTACGTCGGCGACCCTTCGTGACCACGGGCAGCGGGGGCGGTGTGAGCGAGTCGGCGGCCCGCCGTGCGCCCCGGTCCGGTCGGCCTGGGCGGTTCCGGCGGCACCGCGTACGTCGGCCTGGGCGGTTCCGGCGGCACCGCGTACGCCGGTCAGTCCGCGTCCGGTTCGTCCCGGGGCTCGTCGAGGGGTTCGGGGCGCTGGCCGGACTTCTCCTGCTGCCGGCGTTCGAGCCGGTGGCGGCGCTGCTGGGCCTCGTCCAGCTCCTCGGCCAGCCGGGCCAGCTCGGAGCGGAGGAAGTCCCGGGTGGCGACCTCGCCCATGGCGATCCGCAGGGCGGCGATCTCCCGGGCGAGGTACTCGGTGTCCGCCTTCTGCGCGGTGGCGCGACGGCGGTCCTCCTCCAGCGAGACCCGGTCCCGGTCGGCCTGCCGGTTCTGCGCGAGCAGGATCAGCGGGGCCGCGTAGGACGCCTGGAGGCTCAGCACCAGGGTCAGGAAGGTGAAGGTGTACGGGTCGAAGCGCAGGTGCGCCGGGGCCAGGGTGTTCCAGCCGAACCAGGCCGCGATCACCACCGTCATGTAGACGATGAAGTTCGCCGTGCCCATGCCCCGGGCGATCCCCTCGGACCAGCGTCCGAACGCCTCCGGGTCGAACCGGGGCAGCTTGATCTTGCGGGGCTCCGCCGGCTGGTCCAGCCGTTCGGCGCGGCGCTGCTCAGCCATGCCCACCGTCCGTCAGCCGGTCCCCGGACGCCGTGCCGGACAGCGGCCCACCGGGCAGGTCCACGTCCGGGGAGTCGGACAGGTCCGTCGCCGCGTCCCGGTCCCGCCAGTCCCGGGGCAGGGAGTGGTCCAGCACGTCGTCCACGGTGACCGCGCCGACCAGCCGGTTGTTGCGGTCCACCACGGGCATGGCGACCAGGTCGTAGGTGGCCATCCGGCGGGTGATCTCCGGCAGGGGGGTGGTCTCCCGAAGCGGGTCGATGTCGTTGAGCACCACGCCGCCGAGCAGGTCGGCCGGGGGCTCCCGGAGCAGGCGCTGGAAGTGCACCATCCCCAGGTAGCGTCCGGTCGGGGTGGTCATCGGGGCCCGGGCGACGAAGACCTGCGCCGCCACGGCGGGCGAGAGCTGCGGCTCCCGGATCCGGGCCAGCGCCTCCGCGACGGTCGCGTCCGGCGGGAGGATGACCGGCTCGGAGGTCATCACGCTGCCCGCCGTGCCGGCGGTGTACTTCAGCAGCTGGCGTACCGGGTCGGCCTCGTCCGGTTCCATCAGGTCGAGCAGCACGTCCTGTTCCGGCGGGGGCAGCTCGTTGAGCAGGTCCGCGGCGTCGTCCGGGTCCATCTCCTCCAGCACGTCGGCGGCGCGCTCCCGGCCCAGGGCGGAGAGGATCTCGACCTGGACGTGCTCGGGTAGTTCGCTGAGCACGTCCGCCAGCCGTTCGTCGTCCAGAGCCGCCGCCACCTCGTTGCGGCGCAGGTCGGGCAGGTCCTGGAGGGCGTTGGCGAGATCGGCCGGGCGCATGTCCTCCAGGACGGCGAGGAGGTTGGCCGTGCCCCGGGTGTCGGCGAAGCCGGTGAGGCCCCGGACCTTGTCCCAGTCGACCTGGTGCAGGTGGCCCCGGCGGGTGAGCCGCCCGCTCTGCTCCCGGACCGCCACCCGGCTGAGTGACCACTCACCGCCCCGGTGACACTCCATCGCCACGTCGACCACGGTGCCGGCCTGGCCGTTCGGGTCGAGGTGCACCCGGCGGTCGAGCAGTTCCTGAAGGACCAGCAGCTCGTTGGGGCGCTTCTCGAAGCGGCGCAGGTTCAGTGTGCCGGTGCCGAGGACGACCGCCTCCGCGTCGAGCGAGGTGACCCGGTTGATGGAGAGGAAGATGCGCCGACGCATCGGCATCTCGGCGACCAGCCCCACCACCTCGGGCGGGCGGTTGGTCGGCCGGAGCCGGGCCACCGCGTCGCGGACCCGCCCCACCTGGTCGCCGTTCGGGTCGAAGACGGCCACCCCGGCGAGTCGGGCGATGTAGACCCGGGTCGGCGTGCTCACGCCGACCAGCCTATGCGCCTAGTGTCTATCAACATGTCGACCTTGGCCTACGAGATCGTGGACGTCTTCACCGACCGCCCGTTCGCCGGCAACCCGCTGGCCGTGGTGTTCGGCGCGGAGGGGCTCGCCACCGAGCAGATGCAGACGCTCGCGCGGGAGTTCAACCTTTCCGAGACGGTGTTCGTGCTGCCCGCCACCCAGGTCGGCGCGACGTACCGGGCCCGGATCTTCACCCCGGCGGCGGAACTGCCCTTCGCCGGGCACCCGAGCGTGGGGGCGGCGGTGACCGCGTGCCGACGGGGCTGGTTCGACACGGGTCAGGTCACCCAGGAGTGCGGGGCGGGGGTGCTGCCGGTCGAGGTTTCCGGGACGGGCGCCACGCTGACCGGCGGGATGCCGACACTGGGACCGGAGTTGGACGTGGAACCGCTGCTGGAGGTGACCGGCCTGCGGGCCACCGACCATGCCGGACCGGCGCCCCGGGTGGCCGGCTGCGGGCTGGAGTTCCCCTACCTGCCGGTCCGTCCGGACGCGTTGGCCCGCGCCCGGGTCGACGCGCGGGCGGCGGAGCGGTACGGAGTGGAGCATGTCAGCGTCTTCTCCTGGGACGCCGGTACGCAAACCGCCCGGTCCCGGGTCTTCGTGCCCGGCATGGGGGTTCCCGAGGACCCGGCCACCGGATCGGCCGCCCTCGGCCTGGGCGTGTGGCTGGTCGCCAGCGGGCTGCTCCCCGGGGACCGGCGGTCGTCGTACACCGTCGAGCAGGGCTACGAGCTGAACCGTCCGTCCGTGCTGACCTGCACGGTCACCGCGGCCGGCGGCGTCGCGCTGGGTGCCACGGTCAGCGGCCAGGTGATGCCGGTCGCCCGAGGCGAGATCAACGTCCCGCCCTTCCTCGGCTGACCCACCCGGTGACGCGGATCTCCTGAAAACCCCCGTCGACCCGATCGGACGGCGGTCCGGCGGGCGTCCGTGGGCGGCGTAGGGCAGGATCTGCGGATGTGAGCGACGAGGTGGAGGGACGGGCGGCCACGCCCCTGGTCGACGAGGCGCTGAAGAAGGCCGCCGTGGCCTGGGTCCGGGTGCCGGACGGTCCGGCGCTCGCGCTCTGGTGCGTACCCCTGGACGGCGCCCTGTTCGTGGTGAGCGGCCCGGGGGAGCAGACGGCGCCCGGCCTGGCCGGGGCCACGGAGGCCGAGGTGACCCTCCGGGGCGATCACGGCGGACGGATCGTGACGTTCCCGGCGCGGGTCTCGCGGGTGGAACCGGAGAGCGAACCGTGGGCCTCGGTGGCCCCGGCGGTGGCCAGCAAGCGGCTCAACGCCTCGGGCTCCGCCACCGACCTGGTGCGTCGGTGGGCCACGGACGGCTGCGCGTTGAACCGGCTGGAGCCGGCGGGCACGCCGCTCGCCGGGTCCGCGTTGCCGGACGACTCACTTGCCGAGCCGCCCCGGGACACCCCCGCCGTCCGGCAGACCCGTAAGCCTTTCCGCCTGCACCGGGTACGCCGCCGCTGACGCCGGTGCGGCCGACCGGGCCGGTGCCACCGGTCCCGCCGGCCGGGACGGTCCGGTGACCGAATGCCGGCTGCGCCGGTGGGCGCGTCCCGCCCGACCGGCCCTGTGTGAGGATCGTCTTCCGTGCAGTCGTCACCGCGACACCCGCCCCTCGACCCGCTGACCACCGGGGCGATCGTGCTGGCCGTCGCGGCGGTCTCCTCGTCGGCGCCGCTCATCGCGTTCGCGACCGCGCCCGCGCTGGCCATCGCCTTCTGGCGGAACCTCATCGCCACCGGTGTCATCGCGCCGTGGTCGCTGGTCCGCCGCCGCGCCGAGTTCCGGATCCTGGCGTCGGACGCCGGGCGGCGCGAGGGCTGGTACTGCGTGCTCTCCGGGGTGGCGCTGGCCGCGCACTTCGCCACGTGGATGCCGAGCGCGCAGCTCACCTCGGTCGCCGCCGCGACCGCGCTGGGGGCCACCCAGCCGGTGTGGCAGGGGCTCATCGCCCGCTGGCAGGGCCGCCGGCTGCCGCGCACGGTGTGGCTCGGCATTGGCATCGCGGTGTCGGGTGCGGTGCTGGCCAGCGGTGCCGACATCGCCGTCTCCGGCCGGGCCTTCGCCGGTGACCTGCTGGCCATCGCGGGTGCGATCTTCATCGCCGGCTACACCGCTCTGGGGGAGCGGGCCCGCGCCACGCTGAGCACCACCACGTACACCACGATCTGCTACAGCGTCTGCGCGGCCGTCCTGCTGGTGGTCTGCCTGGTCGGTGGGGTGCCGCTCGGCGGGTACGACAGCGACACCTGGCTGGTGATCCTCGCGCTGGTCGCCGGGGCGCAACTGCTCGGGCACTCGATGTTCAACTACGCGTTGCGCCGGGTCTCGGCGACCACCGTCAGCGTCCTGATCCTGCTGGAGGTGCCGGGGGCGGCGTTGCTCGGCTGGCTCTGGCTGGGGCAGCTCCCGCAGCCGCTCGCCCTGTCCGGTCTGGGTGTGCTGCTGGCCGGTACGGCCGTGGTGGTGCTGGGTGGGGCGCGGGCCCGGCGGCCCCAGCCGGTGCCGTTACCCGGGGAGGTGGGGCCGCCGCCGCGCGGTCGGGCCGGGCCGCCGGCCTGACGGCGTCGCCCGCCCCCGGGTCCTCGACGGCGACGTGCACGGCCAGGCCGGGCGCGACGCCGGTGGGATCCGGTGCGGTCGGAGCCGGGGGTGCGGGGGGTAGTTCACCGGGGTCGGCCGGGTCCGCCCACCTGGGTGACCCGGACCGACCCCGAGGGCGACGAGTGCGCTCCGGCCCCAGGCGCCGGCCGGTCGCGGTCAGGAACTGACCTCGTCGGCCAGTCCGGCCCGTTCGGCGGGGGTGGTCGACGTCTCGTTCCGGGTGGCGAGGTACTGCCGGACCGACCAGACCACGGCTGCCGCCCAGACCACCGTCACGACGGCGTAGCAGACGTACCGGACGGTGTCCGGGGCGTCGACCCACTCGCTCCGCAGCAGGGTACGGCCGTTGGTGAGGATGATCATGCCGCCGACGGCCGAGCCGAGCACCCGGGGCGGGACCTTCCGGACCAGCCACGCCGCGATCGGCGCGGCGGCCATGCCGCCGAGCAGCAGGGCGAGCACCCAGCCGTAGTCGATGTTCTGCGAGCCGAGCCCGACCAGGAAGCCGAGGCTGGCGGCGACCGCCACCAGGAACTCGCTGGTGTCGATCGAGCCGATCACCCGGCGCGGCTCCATCCGACCGCTGGCGAGGATGGCGGGGGTGCCGACCGGGCCCCAGCCGCCACCACCGGTGGCGTCGACGAATCCGGCGACCAGGCCCAGGGGGCCGAGGAACCGCTTGCGCAGCGGCAGCCCGACCCGGCCGGTGGGCAGGCCGGCGACGGTGAAGCGGATCAGCAGGTAGAGGCCGAGGGCGAGCAGGATCAGCGACATGATCGGCGCGGCCGCCGCGGTGGAGATGCTGGAGAGGAAGGTCGCGCCCAGGAAGGCCCCGAGGGCTCCCGGTACGCCGACCCGGCGCACCACCCGCCAGTCCACGTTGCCGAATCGCCAGTGGGCGGCGCCGGAGACGAGTGTCGTGCCGATTTCGGCCAGGTGAACCGTGGCGGACGCGCTGGCGGCACTGGTGTTGATGGCGAGCAGCAATGTGGTGGATGTCACTCCATAGGCCATCCCGAGACTGCCGTCAACAAGTTGGGCACCGAAGCCCACCAGGGCGAGCAGGATGAGTTTACGCACTTTTAACCGCCGATCATAAAGAGGTAATGAGAGTTAGCCGCCTGGACACGAGCGCGCTCCGGCAATCCCGTCGGGGCCGGAGGGTTGGCATTTGCGCTGGTGGCGGGGGTGTTGCCACGGTGGTGCGGCGAGTTTCGGGGGGCGGAGCGAACCGCTGATCGCCACACGTGGCGGTAAAACGATCGTTAAGGGTCGAATCGGTCGGCCGATGATCTGTGACACGAGCCACTTGCCATCAGGTGGGAGGTGGGCGGGGCGCCCTGTCCCGGTGTCCCGGGATGCTCCTGGGGTTCGTCGGCCGGTCGAATCGGCAGGTGGTGGGCCGTCTTGGTCCGGCTGGTCAGGGCGTCGGGTCGTCCGGGTGCCTCACCTCGCTCTCGCGTAAGTCAGAGCAATTCGATAGGGAATGGCGGCTACGAGATGGAAACGGATCGTCCACGGCTGCCGGTCGCTCTGACAAGAGCCCGTCCGAATATTGAGACAGGTTGATGCATCAACTGTTTCCCGTCAATGCGGTGCCTCGCGGGCTAGTTGTTTCGTGAGTAATTAACAACCTTCTTGTGGCCCGTTCCGGGTGTGCCTCTAGCGATCCTCGACCGACTCTCGTCGGTTCTTCCTGGCAGCGGTTGAGGTAAATCCCGCCTGCTCGGTAGGAATTCTGAGATCCTCTCACGTTCGGGCTGGCGTTAATCATTCGGCAACAACCTGCCACTAGCTTGTTACGGAGCGCAACATCGATTCATGCGAATTCGGATCTGGCCACTCGCGGTTTGGCCGATCCAGCCCGTCGCAACGCGAGACCCTCGCGAACGAAGTGGGAGCCCGATGAGTACTGCAACGTACACGCGCGACCTCGTCATGGTCGTCAACCCCGGCGGCGCTGTGGAGCCCGCCCCGCGACTGGCCGCCGCCGCTCGCGTCGGTGGTGGGTTGGGAGTGTTGGACCTGGCGGGCGGCGACGACTGGGTGCTGCGCGCGCTCGTCCAGGCCGTCGCCTGGTCGTCGGGGCCGATCGGGATACGGGTACCCGCCGGGTGCCAGGCCACGGTGGACGAGGTGGAACGCGTCGCGCCGGGAGGGGTCGACCTGGTCGTCCTGACCTCGGACTCCTCCTGGACGGTGGCCGAGGTGGCCCCGCGCTACCGGGTGCTGGTCGAGGTGACCAGCCGGGACGAGGCGCACGCCGCAGCCGACGCCGGCGCGCACGGCCTGATCGCCCGGGGCATGGAGGCCGGTGGGCGGGGCAGCGACCTCAGCTCGTTCGTCCTGCTCCAGCAACTCGTCGCCGACGAGACCCTGGACCTGCCGGTCTGGGTCGCCGGTGGCGTCGGCCCCCGCACCGCGGCCGCCTGCCTGGTCGGTGGGGCGGTCGGCGTCGTCCTGGACAGCCAGCTCGCGCTGATGCCCGAGTCCGAGCTGCCGACCGACGTGCAGAGCGCCATCCGGCGGATGGACGGCTCGGAGACGGTGCTGGTCGACGGCGTCCGGGGCATCCGGCGCGGCGGCCCGCACGACGAGAACTCCGAGCTGGTGCCGATCGGCCAGGACGGCTGGCTCGCCAGCGTCTTCGCCGAGCGCTGGCCGGACACCGCCGCCGCCGTCCGGGGCATCCGGGCCGTCATGCTCGACGCCGCCACCGACGACGCCGCCGGTGAGGTGCTGGCGCCGGGATCACCGCTGGCCGTGGACCTCGGCATCCGGGTGCCCGTCGCCCAGGGGCCGATGACCCGGGTCAGCGACGAGCCCGGCTTCGCCGCCGCCGTCGCCGAGGACGGCGGTATGCCCTTCGTCGCGCTCGCCCTCAACGGCGCGAAACAGACCCGCCGCATCCTCACCGAGACCGCCGCCCGCCTCGGCGACCGGCCCTGGGGCGTCGGCGTGCTCGGCTTCGCCCCCGAGGAGATCCGCGAGGCGCAACTGGAGGTCATCCGGGAGCTGCGCCCGGCCTGCGCGATCATCGCCGGTGGCCGGCCCCCGCAGGCAAAGGCGTTGGAGCAGCAGGGGATCACCACGTTCCTGCACGTCCCGTCGCCGGGACTGCTGCGGCAGTTCCTGCGCTCCGGGGCCCGCCGGTTCATCTTCGAGGGCGCCGAGTGCGGCGGCCACACCGGACCCCGGGCCAGCTTCCCGCTCTGGGAGGCCCAGCTCATGGTGCTTGAGGAGTACCTCGACGCCGATCCGGAGGCGGCCACCGCGCTCCAGGTCTTCTTCGCCGGTGGCATCCACGACGCCCGCTCGGCGGCGATGGTCGCCGCCATGGCGTCGCCGCTGGCCCGCCGGGGTGCCCGGATCGGTGTGCTGATGGGCACCGCGTACCTCTTCACCGCCGAGGCGGTGGAACACAACGCCGTCCAGCCGCTCTTCCAGCGCGAGGCGATCGCCGCCGAGCGGACCGCGCTGCTGGAGACCGCTCCCGGGCACGTCACCCGGTGCCTGCCCACCCCGTTCGTCGACGACTTCTACCGCCGCCGCGACGAGCTGCGCGAGTCCGGGATGGAGAGCCGCGACGCGTGGCAGGAGCTCGAGAAGCTCAACATCGGCCGGGCCCGGATCGCCAGCAAGGGCATCGTCCGCGAGGGCGACACGCTGCGCTCGGTCGGCGAGGACGAGCAGGCCGCCGAGGGCATGTTCATGGCCGGGCAGATCGTCGTGCTGCGCGACGACGCGACCACCATCGCCGGGCTGCACGACTCGGTCAGCGCCGGAGCCCGCGCGTACCACGGGGACAGCCTGGACGCGATCCGGGAGCGGCTGACGCCGCCCGCCGAGGTCGAGGACGCCCCCGCGCCGCTGGACATCGCCATCGTCGGGATGGCCTGCATCCTGCCCGGCTCGCCGGACCTGGAGAGCTTCTGGCGTACGGTGCTCAGCGGCGCGGACGCCGTCGGCGAGGTGCCCCCGCAGCGCTGGGACACCGACCTCTACTACGCCCCGGAGGTCGGCCCCGGGCAGACCGGCCGGATCAGCGTCTCCAAGTGGGGCGGCTTCATCGAGCCGGTGCCCTTCGACGCGATCGGCTACGGCATCCCCCCGGCCGCCCTGGCCAGCATCGACCCGACCCAGCTGCTCGCCCTGGAGATCTCCCACCGGGCACTGGTCGACGCCGGGTACGCCTACGACGCCCCGGGAGTCGACCACTCCCGCACCGGCGTGGTGTTCGGCGCGGAGGCCGGCAGCGACATGGGCCACGCGCAGACCCTGCGCACCATGCTCCCGGCGTACCTCGGCGACGTGCCCGCCGAGATGGAGGAACTGCTCCCCACGGTCACCGAGGACAGCTTCCCCGGTGTGCTGGCGAACGTGATCGCCGGCCGGGTGGCGAACCGGCTCGACCTGGGCGGGCCCAACTACACCATCGACGCGGCCTGCGCCTCGTCGCTGGCCGCCATGGACGCCGCCTGCAAGGAACTGGCCAGCGGCGACAGCGACATGATGATCTGCGGCGGCGCGGACCTGCACAACGGCATCAACGACTACCTGATGTTCACCTCCGCGCACGCGCTCTCGCCGACCGGCCGGTCCCGGCCGTTCGACTCGACCGGTGACGGGATCGCCCTCGGCGAGGGCGTCACCTGCATCGTGCTGAAGCGGCTCGCCGACGCCGAGCGGGACGGCGACCGGATCTACGCGGTGGTCAAGGGCCTCGGCGGCTCCAGCGACGGACGTGCCCTCGGCCTCACCGCCCCCCGGACGGACGGGCAGCGCCGGGCCCTGGACCGGGCGTACCGCCGCAGCGGCATCTCGCCGCGCGAGGTCGGCCTGGTCGAGGCGCACGGCACCGGCACGGTGGTCGGCGACCGGACCGAACTGGAGACGCTCACCCGGATGTTCGCCGAGGCCGGCGCGGAGCCCGGAAGCTGCGCGCTCGGCTCGGTGAAGTCGCAGATCGGGCACACCAAGTGCGCCGCCGGCCTGGCCGGCGTGATCAAGGTGGCGCTCTCCCTCTACAACGGCATCCGCCCGCCGACTATCCACCTGGAACGGCCCAACCCGGCCTGGCACCCGGAGCAGAGCCCGTTCGCCTTCTACACCGAGGCCCGCCCCTGGGCGGTCCCGGCCCGGGACCGGATCGCCGGGGTGAGCGCCTTCGGGTTCGGCGGCACCAACTTCCACACCGTGCTCGCCGCCTACGGCGACGCCCCGGAGCCCCGGCACGCCCGGCGCACCTGGCCGGCAGAGCTGTTCTGCTTCCCCGGCGTCGACCGGGCCGCCGCCCACCAGGCGATCGTGCAGCTCGCCGACCGGCTGGCCGCCGACGGGGACCGGGACCGGCCCGGCCGCCTCGCCGAGCTGGCCGCCCAGGTGGCCGGGGAGGCCGCCGGACGGCGGGGACCGACCCGGGTGGCGATCGTCGCCCGGGACGTGACCGAACTGGACACCCTGCTGCGGCGGGCCCTCGCCGGTGAGCACGACCCCGCCAAGGGCCTGGTGCAGCCGGCCGGCGACGCCGACCCGGGCCAGGTGGCGTTCCTCTTCCCCGGCCAGGGCAGCCAGCGCCCCGGCGCGCTCGCCGACCTCTTCGTCACCTTCCCCGAGCTGCGGCACTACCTGGAACTGGACCGCGACGCGGCGGAGCTGCTCTTCCCGCCGACCGCCTTCGACCCGGCCAGCCGCAAGCGGCAGGAGGAACGGGTCCGGGACACCCGGGTCGCGCAGCCGGTGCTGGGCATCGGCGGGCTCGCCGTGGACCACCTGCTGCGCCGCCTCGGCGTCCGGCCGGACATGACCGGTGGACACAGCTACGGCGAACTCGTCGGACTCTGCGTCGCCGGTGCGTTCGACGCCCGTACGCTGCTCGAACTCAGCCGGGAGCGGGCCGCGGCGATCCTCGGCGCGACCGGCGAGGACCCGGGCACCATGGCCGCGGTCAGCGCCACGCCCGAGCAGGTCGCCCAGGTGCTGGCCAGCGCCGGACTGACCAGCGAGGTGGTGCTCGCCAACCGGAACGCGCCGAAGCAGACCGTCATCTCCGGCCCGACCGCCAAGGTCGAGGCGGCGGTGGTGGCGCTCAAGGAGGCCCGGGTCTCGGCGAAGCTGATCCCGGTGGCCTGCGCCTTCCACAGCCCGCTGGTGGCCGGCGCGGTGGAGCGCTTCGCCGAGGTGCTCGCCGACCGGCGGATCAGCGAACCGCGCATCCCGGTCTGGTCCAACCTGACCGCCGCCCCCTACGTCGACAACCTCGACCAGGTCCGCCAGCAGCTCGCCGAGCAGATCGGGGAACCGGTCCGCTTCGTCGAGCAGATCGAGGCCATGTACGCCGCCGGTGCCCGCACCTTCGTCGAGGTCGGCCCCGGCCAGGTGCTCAGCAAGCTGGTGAGGGCGGTGCTCGGCGACCGGCCGTACCGGGCCGTCGCCACCGAGCGCGGACCGGCCGAGGGACTGCGCGGATTCCTCATCTCGGTCGGCGAGATCGCCTGCGCCGGCGTGCCGGTCCGTACCGACTGGCTGTTCCACGGACGGGTCAGCGGTCGGCCCCGCGATGCCGCGCCGAACCGCCGTCCGGTCTGGACGGTCGACGGGCAACTCGTCCGCGACCAGAACGGCGACTGCCTCCCCGGTGGCATGACCCCTCCCCGAATCGTCAAGGAGTTGCCGATGAGCCCCTCGAACGGTGCCCACTCCCACGCCCCCGCCGCTCCCGCGCCCGTCCCCGTCCAGCACGTCGTGCAGGACATCCGGGGCGAGCTGCTCGGCGAGTTCCTGCGGACCACCCGGGACATGATCGCCTCGCAGCGGGACATCATGCTCGCCTTCCTCGGCGACGGCGGCAGCGGCGGACGCCTGGTCTGGCAGCCGGCCGAACCACACCGGACCGACGGGTACCCGAACGGCTCGGCAGTGGCCCCGGCCGCGCCCGCGCAGTACGTCCCGGCGCAGTTCGTCCCGGTGGCCGAGCCGGTGCCGGTCCCGGCGATGGCGGTCGCCACCAACGGCGGGTCCGCGACGACCGCGACGGCCACCACGTACGCCCCCGCGCCCGTCGCCCCGCCCGCGCCGGCCGCCCCGGCCGGTCCCTCGCTGACGGACTTCCAGAACGCGATCCTCGCGGTGATCAGTGAGCGGACGGGTTATCCGGTGGATCTGATCGAGTTGGATCTGGATCTGGAGGCGGATCTGTCGATCGACTCGATCAAGCGGGCTGAGGTGGCCGGTGAGGTCGCGTCGCGGCTGGATCTCGCGGTGGAGGGTGACGAGTCGGAGCTGGAGGACCTGGTCAAGGCGCGCACGGTGCGGGCCATGGTGACCTGGCTCGACCAGCGGATGGGCAGCACCGCCGCGCCGGCCGCCGTCGCCGTGGCGCCCGTGGCCGCGCCGGCTGCTCCGGTGGGTGGTGCGTCGTTGGCGGACTTCCAGGCCGCGATCCTGGCGGTGATCAGTGAGCGGACGGGTTATCCGGTGGATCTGATCGAGTTGGATCTGGATCTGGAGGCGGATCTGTCGATCGACTCGATCAAGCGGGCTGAGGTGGCCGGTGAGGTCGCGTCGCGGCTGGATCTCGCGGTGGAGGGTGACGAGTCGGAGCTGGAGGACCTGGTCAAGGCGCGCACCGTCCGTGCCATGGTGACCTGGCTCGAAGCGAAGATGTCCGCCACCGTCACGGTCTCCGCTCCGGTCGCCACCGCGCCCGCCGTCGCGGCTCCGGCCGCGCCGGCTGCTCCGGTGGGTGGTGCGTCGTTGGCGGACTTCCAGGCCGCGATCCTGGCGGTGATCAGTGAGCGGACGGGTTATCCGGTGGATCTGATCGAGTTGGATCTGGATCTGGAGGCGGATCTGTCGATCGACTCGATCAAGCGGGCTGAGGTGGCCGGTGAGGTCGCGTCGCGGCTGGATCTCGCGGTGGAGGGTGACGAGTCGGAGCTGGAGGACCTGGTCAAGGCGCGCACCGTCCGTGCCATGGTGACCTGGCTCGACCAGAAGATGAACGCCACGACCGCCCCGGTCGAGACCGCGCCGGCCCTCGCCCCGGCCGCGACCGAGGAACTGGCGAACCCCGGCATCCCGCCGAAGCGCCTGGTGCCCCGGGAGTCGGTCCGGCCGGCGTCCCTCGGCGACCCCGCCGAACTCCTCGCCGGCAAGAAGTTCCTGATCACCGGTGGCGGCGCGGTCGGTGCGTACCTGGCCGAGCTGCTCGGTGAGCACGGCGCGGGCGGCCAGCTCGGCGTCCTCGACAGCGAGCAGGCCGACCAGGGCTTCGACGGGTTCCTGCTGCTCGACGGACTCACCCGCACCGAAGGACCCCTGCTGCCGTCGGTGTTCCCGCTGGTCAAGCGGGTGCTGGCGACCGGACCGCGCTGGCTGATCGGCGCCGGCGCCCCGGCGGCCGGCGGCACCGCCGACGGCATGCCCGGCCTGTTCCGCACCATCGCCCGGGAGTACCCGGAGCTGACCGCCCGCTTCGTCGAGCTGGACGCCGAGGCGGAGCCGGAGACCCTGGCCCGGCAGCTCCTCGACGAACTGCTGGCCGTCGGCGAGGAGAAGCCCCCGGTCGTCGCCCGGCGTGGCGACGAACGGTACGTCGCCGACCTGGTCCAGGTGGACCTGGGCGCGCTCGCCTCGCGGGGCGCCGGCCCGGCCGGTGAAGGAGCATCGGAGGTCGCCGCGCTCGGCCTCAGCCACGAGTCGGTGGTCGTCCTGATCGGCGGGGCCCGGGGCATCACCCCCTGGTTCGCCCGTACCCTCGCCTCGGCCGGCCGGTGCCGGATCGAGCTGGTGGGTCGTACCCCGAGGCCGGCGGGTCCGGAGGACGCGGCGCTGGCCGCCGCCCGGGACAAGACCGAGCTGCGTGCCGCGCTGGTGAAGCAGGGGCTGCGCGCCCCGGCCGAGATCGAGCGCCGGGCGCAGGCCATCATGGCCGGCCGGGAGGTCGAGGCGACCATCGCCGAGCTGACCGAACTCGGCGGCGAGGTGCGCTACCACACCCTCGACGTGCGGGACGCGGACGCGACCAAGGCCCTGCTCGCCGAGATCCACCAGCACCACGGCCGGCTCGACGGCCTGGTCTACGCGGCCGGCATCATCGAGGACAAGCTGATCGCCGAGAAGGACCCGGCGTCCTTCACCCGGGTCTTCGACGTCAAGGTCAACGGGGCCCGCGCGGTGCTCGCCGGTCTGGACGAGCTGCCCGACCAGCCGAAGTTCGTGGTCTTCTTCGGCAGCATCGCCGCCGCCTACGGCAACCGGGGCCAGTCCGACTACGCCGCCGCCAACGACGCCCTGGACACCATCGGCACCCGCTGGTCGACCAGCACCGGGATCCGCTGCCTGACCGTCCACTGGGGCCCCTGGGCCCCGGGCGCCGGCCACGGCGGCATGGTCACCGCCGAGCTGAGCCGGGAGTACGCCCGCCGCGGCATCGGCCTGATCGACCCGGAGGAGGGCGCGCTCAGCCTGCTCCGTGAGCTGGCCTGGGCCGAGCCGAGCGACACCTCCGTCGTCTACACCGCGTCGGGCTGGTGAGCGCCGTGACCAAGCCCGACCAGCAGATCGCGATCGTCGGTATGGCCGCGCTCATGCCGGGGGCCGGCGACCTGGACAGCTACTGGCGCAACCTGGTCGCCGGGGTGGACGCGATCACCGACGTCCCGGAGCACCGCTGGGACGAGGAGTTCTACGACCCGGAGCAGGCCCACCGGGCGGACCGGATGTACTGCCGGCGGGGTGGCTTCGTCGACGAGTACGCCACCTTCGAGCCGCTGAAGTTCGGCGTGATGCCCGCGTCGGTGCACGAGATCGAGCCCGACCAGCTCATCACGCTGGAGGTGGCCGCGAAGGCCATCGACGACGCGGGCGGCCCGGACCGGCTCCCGTCGGGGGAGCGGGTCGGGGTGATCCTGGGCCGGGGCGGCATCCTCAGCCCCGCCCAGGCCCGGTACGCCCAGCGGGTCCGGATGTCCAGCCAGGTCATCAGCATCCTCCGGGAGCTGATCCCGGACGTCGATCCGGCCCGGCTGGAGATGCTCCGCAAGAAGTTCGACGAGCGGCTCGGCCCGTACCAGCCGGAGGGGACCATCGGCCTGGTGCCGAACCTGGCCGCCTCCCGGGTGGCGAACCGGCTCAACCTGCGCGGCCCGGCGTACACCATCGACGCGGCGTGCGCCTCGTCGCTGATCGCGGTCGACCAGGGCATCACCGAGTTGCAGAACGGCCGGTTGGACGCGGTGCTGGCCGGCGGCGTGCACCACGTGCACGACATCAGCTTCTGGTCGGTGTTCAACCAGCTGCGGGCGCTGTCCCGGCAGGGCGAGATCCGGCCGTTCGACGCGAACGCCGACGGGCTGCTGATCGGCGAGGGCACCGGCATCGTGGTGCTCAAGCGGTACGCCGACGCGCTGCGCGACGGCGACCGGGTCTACGCGGTGATCCGGGGCAGCGGGGTCTCCAGCGACGGCAAGTCGGCGAGCATGTTCAACCCGGCGGTCTCCGGTCAGGTACTGGCGATCGAGCGGGCCTGGGCGGCGGCCGGACTCGACCCGACCGCGCCGGACGCGGTGGGCCTGCTGGAGGCGCACGGCACCGGTACCCCCACCGGCGACGCGGCCGAGCTGACCACCATCGGGCAGACCTTCGGGGCGTACCGGGGCGGGCCCAAGCCGGTGATCGGCTCGGTGAAGTCGATGATCGGCCACACCATGCCGGCGGCCGGCGCCGCCGGCCTGATCAAGGCGACGCTCGCCGTCTACCGGGGCGTGCTCCTGCCCACCCTGCACTGCGACAACCCGCGTGCCGAGATGGCCCAGACCCGGTTCGCGCCGATCACCGCCGCCCAGCCGTGGGAGGGCGACGGTCCGCGCCGGGCCGGGGTGAACGCCTTCGGCTTCGGCGGGATCAACGCCCACGTGATCGTCGAGCAGGTGTCCGACTCGGCCGGGGTCGCCCTGCCGACGTCCGGGCTGACCGCGACGGCCGACGGGAAGGTCGTGGTGGACGAGCCGGACCAGGTTCTCTGGCTCGCCGCGCCGACCTCGGCGGCCCTCGCCGACCTGCTCGCCTCCGACGACGCGACGGTACGCCGGCTCGGCGCGGAGCGGGCCCAGGCCGCGCCCGGCCCGGTCGACGGCTCCGAACGTGTCCGGCTCGGCATCGTCAACCCCAGCGACAAGCTGCTCACCGTGGCCCGCAAGACGGTGGCCCGGGGCCAGGCGTGGCGGGGCGGCCGGGACATCTGGTTCACCCCGGACCCGCTGCTGGCCGGGGGCGGCAAGCTCATCTCGGTCTTCCCCGGTCTGGAGGCGGAGTTCTCGCCCCGGACCAGCGACCTGGCCGCCCACTTCGGGATGCCGGACCGCCCCTGGTCGATGGAGGACCTCGGGCAGCACGGCGCCGGCCTGATCGAGGTCGGCAAGATGCTGCACGAGGCGCTGGGCCGGATGAACGTGACGCCGGACGCGGTCGCCGGGCACAGCATCGGCGAGTGGACCGCCGCGGCGGTCAGCGGCCAGGCCGACGGGGCCAGCATGGACGAGTTCCTCGCCATGTTCAGCGCCGAGTCGGTGGAGATCTCCGGGTACGTCTTCGCCGCCGCCGCCACGGCGGCGGACCAGGTCACACCGCTGCTACCGGACTTCCCCGGGGTGGTGCTCTCGCACGACAACGCGCCCCAGCAGTGCGTGGTCAACGGGCCGGAGACCGAGGTCGACCGGCTGGTGGAGGTGCTGCGCGGGCGGAACGTCTTCTGCCAGAAGCTGCCCTTCAAGTCGGCGTTCCACACCCCGATCTTCGGCGACGGGCTCCGCTCGATCGGCGACGCGCTGGGCCGGCTGCGGGTGCAGCCGAGCCAGCTGCCGATCTGGTCGGGCACCCTGGCCGCGCCGTGCCCCGACGATCTCGACGAGGTCCGGCACCTGTTCATCCGGCACATGATGGAGCCGGTCTGGTTCCGGCAGACCGTCGCCAACATGTACGACGCCGGCTTCCGGGTCTTCCTCCAGGTCGGCGCCGGTCAGCTCGCCTCGCTCATCGACGACAACCTGCGCGGCAAGGACCACCTGGCGATCCCGGTGAACGTCTCGCACCGGGGCGGGCTCAACCAGCTCCGCCGGGTGGCGACCGCGCTCTGGGTGGAGGGTGGCTCGCCGGACCTGCGCGTCCTGTCCACCCCGGGCGGTCGCGTTCCGGCGGCGAAGAGCACCGTGGGCACCGGCAAGCGTGGCCCGACCATCAAGCTCGACCTGGGGGGACCGCTGGTCCGGCTCGGCGAGGACGCGGCCGGCATGCTCGGCCTCCCCACCCCGGGCAACGGATCCCCGGCCGTGGCGACGCCGACCGCGCCCGCCCAGCCCGCCGCACCGGCAGCCAGCGGTGAGACCGCCGGGGCCCTGGCGGCGCTCAGTCAGCTCGCCGGCCACTCCCGGGCCGCCGCCGAACTCGCCGCCCTGCTCCGGGACACCGCCCAGGGCACGGCGAGCGTGCTGGCCCGGGCCGGCGGTACGGCCCCGCCCGTCGGGCCGCGTCCCGCCGCACCGGCGACCCCGCCGGTCGCCGCTCCCCGGTCGCCCGTCGTGCCGCCGGCCGCCGCCCGCGCCGGTGCCGCGCCGGCCGTCGCGCCCCGACCGGCCACCGCGCCACCGGCGCCGTCCCGGGCCGGCGTCCCGGCGGCGGCCCGTCCCGTCGCGCCGGCCGTCGCGCCGCAGCGTCCGGCCGCCCCGCCGGCCGCCCGTCCCGCCCCGGCTGCCAGCCGGGAGGTCGGTCGGACCACCCTGCGGGTCTCCATCGAGACCATGCCGTACCTGCGGGACCACTGCTTCTTCGTGCAGCCGGACGACTGGCCGAACATCGAGGACCGCTGGCCGGTGGTGCCGGCGACCGCCCTGGTCCAGCACATGATGGACGCCGCCGAGCAGTTGCTGCCCGGCCAGCGGGTGATCGAGGTGCACGACGCCAAGTTCAACCGTTGGCTGATCGCCGAACCGGCCCAGGACGTCGAGATCACCGTGCGGGAGGCCGGGGCGAACCGGTACACCTGCTCGATCGGCTCGTACGCCCGGGCCACCGTCGAGATGGGCACCGCGTACCCGGAACCGACCGAGCAGCCCTGGACGCACGACCCCGCGACCGAGCGTCCGACCACGCTCCCCGCGGACGAGATGTACGCCGAGCGGCTGATGTTCCACGGTCCCCGGTTCCAGGGGGTCACGAAGATCCACGCCATCGGCGACATGCACGTGCGGGGTGTGGTGACCGCCCCGGTGCCGCCCGGCGCGCTGCTGGACAACGCGCTCCAGGTCATCGGCAACTGGCTGATCACCACGCAGCCGATCCGGACCGTGGCGCTGCCGGTCGGCCTCCGGAACGTCCAGTTCTTCGGGCCGCCCCCGCCAGCGGGCCGGGCGTTCGAGTGCGTCGCCCGGGTCCGCTCCATCGACGACGGGCAGCTCGTCGCGGACACCCAGCTCAGCTACCAGGGGCGGGTCTGGGCGCAGATCAACGGCGCGGTGGACCGGCGTTTCGACAGCCACCCGCAGGCCCGGGTCGCCGAACGCTTCCCGGAGCGGTACCCGATGTCGCAGTTCCAGCCGGAGGGCTGGACGATGGCCTTCGACTGCTGGACCGACCTGGTCACCCGGGGCATGGCCGCGCGCGGCATCCTCGGCGGCGCCGCCAACGCCGAGTACGAACGGCACCCGGCGAAGACCCGCAAGCAGTGGATGCTCGGCCGGATCGCGGCCAAGGACGCCGTCCGGGGCCGCCTCTGGGAGGACGGCCACACCGACATCTACCCGATCGAGCTGACCGTCGGCAACGACCCGTCGGGCCGTCCGTTCGTCCAGGCCCGGGAAGGCCGGGGCTGGCGCGACTGCGACGTGTCGCTGGCGCACTGCCAGGAGATCGGCGTGGCCATCGCGAAGCCGCGTACCCCCGGGGAACCGGTCGGCGGGCCGGGCGTCGGCATCGACGTCGCCGAGATCGGCGACCTGCCGGCGGAGTGCGCGCTCGACCCGGCGGAGACCGCGTTGCTGGCGTCGCTGGCCGGCGCGGACGCCGCCCGGCGGCAGCTCTGGGCGACCCGCTTCCGGGCGGCCCGGGAGACGGTCGGCAAGGCGGAGGGCGTCGGCCCGGCCGGCGGCCCGCACCCGATCGCCGTCCGGGCGGCCACCGACGAGGCGCTGACCGTCGAGGTGGCCGGTCGTACCTACCGGGTCGGCCACCGGGAGGTCGCCAACCCCGACGACCTGCCGCCCCGCCGCTACGTCGTGGCCTGGACCTGGGGTCCGGAGCCCGCCACCGCCCCCGGCGGAACCCGTTCCTGACCCCCGCACCGACCAGTCGAAACGCAAAGGAGCAACCCCATGTCCGCGACGCAGGCCAAGGTCCTCGCCGACATCACCCAGATGATCCAGGCCGTGCTCGGTGACTTCGTGGCCGACCAGGAGATCACCATGGACACCACCTTCCGGGACGAGCTCGGCATGGAGAGCATCGACGTGGTGTCGCTCGCCGGCCGGCTCCAGACCCGGTACGGGGACACCGTCAACTTCGCGCACTTCGTCGCCAAGCTGGACCTGGAGAACGTCGCCGACCTGACCGTCGGGCACCTGGTCACGCACATCGCCGACGCGCTCGACGCGAAGGCCGGCGGCACGGTCGAGGTGGCCGCCCGGTGACCATGGTCCGGGCGAACGGGATCACGCTGCACGCGCAGCGCCTGGACCCGCCCCACCCGCCACCGGCGGACCGGTCCGCGCCGATGCCGACCGCCGTGCTGATCCACGGCATGGCCTCGGACACGATGGCGAGCTGGTACTTCACCCTCGCCGAGCCGCTGGCCACCGCCGGGTTCCCGGTGGTCCTGTACGACCTGCGCGGGCACGGCCGCAGCGACCGGCCCGCCACCGGGTACGCCCTCGCCGACTTCGTCGACGACCTGGCGGGACTGCTCACCGAGCTGGACGTGACCGGTCCGCTGCTGCTCTGCGGCAACTCCTTCGGCGGCACGATCGCCTTCGGGTACGCGGCGCGGCACCCGGACCGGGTCGCCGGCATCGTGGCGGTCGAGTCCGCTCCGCCCATCCCGGAGTGGATGGCCCGGGTGAAGGTCCGCCTCGCCCGGGTCGCCGACCGCCTGCCCCGGGAGGGCACGGTGGCCGAGATCGGGGTCCGGCGGGGGCGGCTCGCCGCCCGCCGGGCCGACGAGACCCGGCAGATGCTGACCACCACCACGCTCGCCGAGGAGCTGCCGGCCAGCCAGCTACCACCGGGCGACCGGCTCGCCGCCGTCGACTGCCCGGTGCTCTGCCTATACGGCGGTCGGTCGGCGGTGCACGAACTGGCCCCGAACGTCCGGCGGGTGCTGCCGCAGACCCGCTCGGTCGTTCTACCTGACGAGAAGCACACCGTCCTGATCGACCAGCCCGAGCAGGTACGCCGGCACGTCTTCGACTGGTTGGCCGCCGAGTGCGCGCTGCCGGTCGGGGCGGGGACGCCCGCCGAGCGCGGGGTCACCGTCGCCGGTGGGCTCGCCGTCGACCACACCACCACCTCATGACCACGCAACGCGCAGGAGGACTCCCGATGGACACCCCGATCACCGGTCGGTCGATCATCATCAGCAGTGGACGGTGTGGGTCGACGCTCCTCTCCGACCTGATCGCGGAGGAGCCGGACACGCTTTCCGCCCAGGAGTTCTTCATGTCGGTGGCGCCCTGGGCGCGCAGCGCCGAGGTGATCACCGGGGCCGAGTACTGGGACGTGCTGTCCAGCCCCAAGGCGGAGCTGTCCACGCTGTTCCGGATCGGGCTGCCCCCGAAGGAGCTGCACTACCCGTCCACCGGCCGGTGGGGCGACCGGATGACGGAGCTGCCCCGGATCCTGGCGATCACCCTGTCGAAGGTCTCCGACGACCCGGACGCCCTCTTCGACGAGCTGGCCCGGCGGGTGCCCGACTTCCCCGAGCAGAGCGTGGCCCGGCACCACCAGGACTTCCTGGACCTGCTGGCCGTGCTGACCGGAAAGAAGCGCTGGGTGGAACGCTCCGGCGGCTCCAGCCACGTGGCGCCGTACCTGCTCCGGGGCTTCCCCGAGGCGAAGATCGTCTACCTGACGCGGGACTGGGAACCGACCGCGAAGTCGATGAGCCGGCACTCGTCGTTCCAGCTCATCCAGCTCCGGGTGGAGTTCCTCGGCCGCTGCGGGCTGGACCCGTTCCGGGTGCAGCCCGGCCAGGAGGTGCCGGCGGACATGGAGCAGTTCCTGCCGCACCGGCTGACCGCCGACGCGCTCCGCGAGCGCGGCCAGGACCTGCGCCGCTACCTCGGCCTCTGCGCGTTCATGGCGGCCCAGGCCGAGCAGGCGCTGGCCGACGAGAAGCCGGCCCACCTGCTGACGATGCGCTACGAGGAACTGGTCGCCGACCCGGTCGCCGAACTGGCCCGGCTCGGCCGCTTCCTCGACTTCGACAACCCGGAGACGTGGGCGGAGCAGGTTGCCGACCGGGTCGTCGACCCGTCCCGGGCC
Organism: Micromonospora sp. NBRC 101691; assembly: GCF_030269285.1. NCBI lineage: Bacteria > Bacillati > Actinomycetota > Actinomycetes > Micromonosporales > Micromonosporaceae > Micromonospora > Micromonospora sp. NBRC 101691. The sequence continues at coordinate 7,263 of NZ_BSTB01000010.1, read as the reverse complement.
CGTCAGCCGGTCGGCTGACCGGACGTCGTCGAACCCCAGCCCCGGTTCTGCCGTCCCGGCCGGAACCGTCTTTCGATAACCGGCACGAAAGCGAGACAGTGTGAAACCCATCCGGAACCACTCGCGGCGGCTCTGGGCGGCCGTCGCCGTACTGGGCCTCGGGGCCGCTCTGACCGCCCCGGCGACCGCGCTCGGGGCACCGACCGCCGAGGACGACCGGCACCACCAGCCGAAGCCGAATCCGCAGGTGATCGCGAAGGCCGAGCCGGACGAGTGCTTCGCGGGCGTCGGCCTTCCGTACCCGGCGGGCCCGCCGTGCGCCTCGGGGCAGGCCAAGGTGAACCAGGGGTACCTGTGGGGGATGACCCGGGCCGACGAGGACCTCTGGTTCGGCACCGGCGCGAACGTCAACTGCCTGACCAGCGGCCGGCAGTTGGGCACCAACGAGCCCAAGCTCAACGACGACTGGGTCTGCGAGTACCAGGAGAGCCAGATCGTCAAGACCAACCCGCAGCTTCCGGGATACCTGGGTGACCACCGGACGCCGCGGCTCTACACCTACGACACGCGCGCCAAGCGGCTCACCGAGAAGACCGACCTGGTGAAGGCGGTCCAGGCCGACCACGACCGGCTGCGGACCACGACCGGCATCCGGGCGGCCGGCAACTTCGGCGGGGTGGCCCTGCTCGGTGGCCCGGCCATCGGCAAGACCATCAACCTGTTCGCCTTCGACACCGACACCGGCGCCTTCCTGGGCTCGCGGAACTTCCCCGAGTTCGGCAACATCCGGCACTTCACGGTCGCCGAGGGCGCCCTGTACGCGGGCGTCGGTGTCGGTGCCAACGGTTCGCTGCGCGGTCACGTGCTGCGCTGGGTCGGCAGCAAGACCGACCCGTTCAACTTCCAGATCGTCGGCAACCTGCCGGCACAGGCCGCCGACATCACCGTCCACGACGGGCGGATCGCGGTCAGCACCTGGCCCGGCGCGGAGGGCGAACTGGCCACCGCCGACGAGCCCGCCCCGCCGAGCAAGCTCGCCGCGGTCTGGACGAGCCCGGTGCTCGCCAAGGGCGCGCCCGGCCTCACCCCGGACGACGCGGACGGCTGGCAGCAGGTCTGGGACGTCTCCACGTACGAGCCGGACCCGGTGGTGGCCAACAGCTACGGCCTGGGCGGGCTGGTCTCCTACCGCGGGTACCTCTACTGGGGCACCATGCACGTGCCGCTGAAGGCGACCCGCCAGCACCTGGCCGCGTACCCGCCGGTCGACGAGGCGGCGACCGAGCTGACCATCCAGAACACCCAGCGGTCGATCAGCATCTACCGGGGCAAGCGGCTGGGGGAGAAGCACCAGAAGGTCGAGCTGCTCTACGGCGCGGCCGAGTTGCCCGCGTACGACCCGGCGGCGAACGGCGGCGCGGGCGCCTGGGCGAAGGTCTCCACCGGGCAGACCCCGCTGTACGGCTCGTCCGGCTTCGGCAACCCGTACCTGAACTACACCTGGAAGATGGCGGTGGCCGGCGGCCGGCTCTACGTCGGCACGATGGACTGGAGCTACCTGGCCAAGGAACTCAGCCAGGAGGCCGCCGCGATCTCCGGCCTGTCGGTCGAGAAGGCCGCCGAGGCGCTCAGCGCTCCCTCGCTGGCGGCGGCGGCGGCCGACGACGACCCGACCCTGCCGGAGCCGGTCTACGGCGGTGACCTGCTGGTCTTCGAGTCCGCCAGGGAGCCGGCGAAGGTGGTCAGCGACTCCGGTGTCGGCAACTACCTCAACTACGGCATCCGCAACATGGTCACCGACGGCACCACGCTCTACCTGGGCATGGCGAACCCGATGAACCTGCGGGCCGACCCGACCGACGACGTGCCCGAGGGCGGCTGGGAACTCATCCGGTACGACACCCGGGGCCGCTGACGCCTCGTCACGCCTCACCGGGTCCCGGCGGTGCTGCGCTCGCAGACCCCACCGCCGGGGCCCGACCCCGCCCGGCTTCCTTTGCACGGTGCGTGGCAAGTCCTGACACTCCTCGAACATTTGCCGGTGAAAGTGGGCATATGATGCCTTTGACGTCCCGTCGCCGGGAGGCCACGACCTCCCGTCCTGCGGGTGCCCCGGGTGGTGCCCGCCGGCTCCGTACCCCGTCCCTGCTCGCCGGTTTCCTCGCCGTCCTGGTCGGACTGACCGGGGTCGCCGGGTGCACCGCCGACCGGCGTGACGACCGGCGCGACGGCGACCGGGCCCCGGCACCGAACACCTCCACCGCGCCCGGGTCCGGCTCCGACGTGCCGGCCGGGTCGAGCGAGCACACCCTCACCGTCGACGGGCGGGACCGCACCTACCGGCTGTACCGGCCGGCCTCGCTGGACCTGGCCGAACCGGTCCCACTGGTGGTCATGCTGCACGGCGCGGCCGGCACCGGCGAACAGGCCGAGGAGGCGTACGGCTGGACCGAGGAGGCCGACCGGGGCGGCTTCGTGGTGGCCTTCCCGGACGGGGTGAAGCGGGCCTGGGCGGCCAGCGAACACTGCTGTGGCCAACCGGTCCGGCAGGGGGTCGACGACGTCGCCTTCGTCGAGGCGCTGGTCGGTGCTCTCCGTGACCGGATGCCGGTGGACCCGGCCCGCACCTTCGTCACCGGGATCTCCAACGGCGGGCTGCTGGCGTACCGGCTGGCCTGCGACACCGATCTCTTCGCCGCGATCGGCGTGGTGGCGACCACGCTGGCCGGCGAGTGCGCGTCACCGGCCCCGGTCAGCGTGCTGCACATCCACGGTCTGCGCGACGAGACCATGCCGTACCGGGGTGGGCCGGGCAAGCGCGACAACGACGGCACCGGCCGCAACCCGGTGAAGATCGACGGGCCGCCGCTGACCGAGCTGATGGCGAAGTGGCGCGCGGTGGACGACTGCGCCGCGCCGACCGAGCGTGCCGACGGGCCGGTGACCCGGTCGACGTCGTCCTGCGCGCAGGGCCGCGCCGTCGACCTGATCACCATCGCCGATGCCGGTCACCAGTGGCCGGGGGGGAAGCCGAACCCCCGCGCCGAGCAGCTCCTCGGCCTCGAACCCCCCTCGACCGCGTTGGACGCGACCGCGGAGATCTGGAAGTTCTTCGACGCGCACCCCCGACCGGCCGGCTCCTGACGCCGACCGGCACCCCGCACCCCCAGAACAGGAGAAGGCATGCCCAGCAGAGACGGTCCGGCGGTCGAGGTCGTCGATCTCGTCAAGTGCTACCCCCGGGCCACGACCAACGCCGTCGACGGACTGTCGTTCACCGTCGCGCCGGGCGAGACCTTCGGGCTGTTCGGGCCGAACGGGGCCGGAAAGTCGACCACCATCGGCATCCTCACCACGCGGCTGCGGGCCACCGGCGGCCGGGCCCTGGTCGGCGGCGTAGACGTCAGCCGGGACCCGGTCGGCGCCCGCGCCCACCTGGCGGTGGTGCCCCAGCACAACAACCTGGACCGCGCGCTGACCCCCCGGCAGAACCTGCTGTACCACGCCGCCTACCACGGGGTGCCCCGGTCCGAGGCCGAGGAACGGGCGAAGGACCTGCTGGAACGCTTCGGCCTCACCGAGCGCGCGGACCGCCGGATCGAGGCGTACTCGGGCGGCATGGCGCAGCGGCTGATGATCGCGCGGGCCTGGATGCACGAGCCCGAGGTGCTCTTCCTCGACGAGCCGACCAACGCGCTGGACCCGCAGACCCGGCTGCTGATCTGGAGCCGGATCCGGGAGATGCGCGAGCGGGGTGTCTCCATCGTGCTCACCACCCACGCCATGAACGACGCGGCCAACCTGGTCGACCGGGTGGGCATCGTGGACCACGGCAAGCTGCTCACCGTGGACACCCCGCAGAACCTGGTGCGGGGCCTCGCCGGACAGGCCATCCTGGACCTCACGGTCACCCCGGCCGCCCGCGACGACGCCGACGAGGTGGTCGCCGCGCTGCGCGAGTTGGACGGCGTACGCAAGGCGGAACGGCGGCCGTTGCCCGTCGGCGCGGGTGCGGCCGGTGCGGGTCGGGGCGCCGGCCTGGGCGCTGCCGGCCGGGCTGCGCTCGCCAAGCTGGGACCGGGCGCGCTGGCGAAGCTCGCCGCCCGCGCCCGGGCCAACGGGAACGCGCCGACCGCCACCCTGTCCGCCGCGGGCGCCCAGGGCCGGATCCGGGTGCGCCTGCACCTCGCCACCGACCCCGCCAACCTGCTCGGCCCGACGTTGTCCCTGCTCACCGGCCGGTCGGCGGCGCTCAACGACATCCACATCGGCGAGCCGAGCCTGGAGGACGTCTTCATCGAACTCACCGGAAGGGACCTACGGTGACCGCCCTCGACACCCCCACCCCGGTACGCCGCGAGGTGCGGAACCGTCCACCCGCCGGCCGGGTCTTCCTCGCCCTGCTCCGCCGCGACTTGCTGGTCACCGGCAAGGAGCTGTGGGTGATCCTGATCCAGGTCGGCATGACCCCGCTGTTCATGCTCTTCGTGTTCAGCCACATCCTCGGCGGGCAGGGCATCGTCGAGCGGTCCTTCGCCAACCTCTTCCTGCCCGGCGTGATCGCGCTGGCCGCCCTCACCACCGCGTTGCAGAGCACCGCCCTGCCGCTGGTGAAGGAGTTCGGCTTCACCATGGAGATCGAGGACCGGCTGCTCGCCCCGCTTCCGACCAGCCTGGTCGCGGTGGGCAAGCTGGTGGTCGCCACCATCCGGGGCCTGCTCGCGGCGGTCCTGATGTACCCGCTCGGGGCCCTGGTGGTCGGCTCCGCGCCGTGGCGGCTGGAGGGCCTGCCGACCGCCCTGCTGGTGGCCCTGCTCGGCGCGTGGGTCGGCGGCGGCATCGGGATGACCCTCTCCACCATCCTGCCGATCCAGCGGATCAACGTCACGTTCTCGGTCATCGTCACGCCGATCATCTGGACCGGCTGCATCCACTACCCGTGGCCCCGGTTGGAGTCGATGCGCTGGTTCCAGGTGGTCACCGCATTCAACCCGATGACCTACGTCTCGGAGGGGGTGCGGGGTGCGATGCTGCCCGACGTACCGCACATGCCAGCCTGGGTCTGCGTGCTGGCGCTGACCGGCATGGCGGTCGCCCTGACCTGGCTCAGCGTCCGGTCCTTCACCCGGCGGGCCGTCCAGTGACCGTGTCCACCGGCCCCGATCCCGCAGGAGGAGCGCACATGTCGATCAACCCACCGGAGTCCGACGGCGGGCTCGCCCAGTGGCTCGCGGCCCGCGCGGGCGAACTGCTGCTCGCGGTACGCGCCGAGCACGGTCACGCCGATCCGGCCGCGCTGAAGGCGGCCGGCGACCGGGCCTCCCACGAGTTCCTCCTCGCCGAGCTGGAACGCTGGCGGCCGACCGACACGGTGCTCTCCGAGGAGGACGACGACTCGCGCCGCTCGGTCACCGAGGGGGGCGGGCCGACCCGGCGCACCGCCGACCGGGTGTGGATCGTCGACCCGTTGGACGGGACCCGGGAGTTCTCCGAGGAGGGGCGTTCGGACTGGGCGGTGCACGTGGCGCTCTGGCACCGGCACGCCTCCACCCCGCACCGGCTGATCGCCGGGGCGGTGGGGCTGCCCGCCCAGGGACGTGTGCTGACCACGGAGTTCCCGTTGCGGCCGCGTGCCGACCAGGCCGGCGACGGCCCGATCCGGCTGGCGGCGAGCCGGAGCCGCCCACCTGCCTTCCTGACCGACCTGGCCGAGGAGATCGGTGCGGAGTTGGTGCCGATGGGGTCGGCGGGGGCGAAGATCGCGGCGGTGGTGACCGGTGAGGTGGACGCGTACATCCACGCCGGGGGGCAGTACGAGTGGGACTCGGCCGCCCCGGTGGCGGTGGCCACCGCAGCCGGCTTCCACGCCTGCCGGATCGACGGGACTGCGTTGCGCTACAACGAGGTGGACCCCCGCCTGCCCGACCTGCTGGTCTGCCGTCCGGATCTGGCCGCGCCGCTGCTGGAGGCCCTGAGCCGGCAGCTGTCGACGGCCGCCGCCGGGACGGCCGCACCGCAGACGTCCCTGCTCGGAAAGGAATCCCGATGAACGGCGGATCGGCGCAGTACCAGACGACCCACCTGGATGCGTTGGAGGCGGAGAGCATCTTCGTGATGCGTGAGGTGGTGGCGGAGATGGAGCGGCCGGTGCTGCTCTTCTCCGGGGGTAAGGACTCGATCGTGATGTTGCGGTTGGCGGAGAAGGCGTTTGCTCCGGCGAGCATTCCGTTTCCGGTGATGCACGTCGACACCGGGCACAACTTCCCGGAGGTGCTGGAGTACCGCGACCAGCGGGTCGACGAACTCGGGCTGCACCTCATCGTGGCCAGCGTGCCGGAAGCCCTGGTCCGGGGCCTGGTCACCGAGCCCGCGGACGGCACCCGGAACCGGATCCAGACGCCGGTGCTGCTGGACGCGGTGGAGAAGCATCGGTTTGATGCGTTGTTTGGTGGGGCGCGTCGGGATGAGGAGAAGGCTCGGGCGAAGGAGCGGGTGTTCTCGTTCCGGGATGAGTTCGGGCAGTGGGATCCGAAGAATCAGCGTCCGGAGTTGTGGTCGTTGTACAACGGTCGGCATCATCCGGGTGAGTCGATTCGGGTGTTTCCGTTGTCGAACTGGACCGAGTTGGATGTGTGGCACTACATCGCTCGGGAGCGGATCGCGCTGCCGTCGATCTACTTCGCCCACGAGCGCGAGGTGATCGAGCGGGACGGCATGCTCTACGCGGTCAACGAGTTCATCCAGCCCCGGGGGTCGGAGACCCCGTTCGCGGCACGCGTCCGCTACCGGACGGTGGGTGACGCTTCCTGTACGGCTGCGGTGCGGTCGGATGCGGACACGGTGGAGAAGGTGATCGAGGAGGTCGGGGCGACTCGGATCACGGAGCGGGGTGCGACCCGGGGGGATGACCGGGTGAGTGAGGCCGCGATGGAGGACCGCAAGCGGGAGGGCTACTTCTGATGACCACCGACACCATGCCGCTGCTCGACAGCGATTCCGCGTTCCGGTCGATGGACCTGTTGCGGTTCGCCACGGCGGGCAGTGTGGACGACGGCAAGTCCACGTTGATCGGGCGTCTTCTGTATGACACGAAGTCGTTGTTCACGGATCAGTTGGAGGCGGTCGAGGCTGTTTCGGCTGCTCGTGGTGACGAGTACACGAACCTGGCGTTGTTGACCGACGGGTTGCGGGCGGAGCGGGAGCAGGGCATCACGATCGATGTCGCCTACCGGTACTTCGCGACCCCTCGGCGGAAGTTCATCA
>NZ_BSTB01000009.1:0-244767 GCF_030269285.1 Micromonospora sp. NBRC 101691 | reverse complement strand
GGTAGCCGCCGAACTCAACGGCCGACCACGCAAAACACTCGGCTGGGACACCCCAGCCGAGCGCCTCGCTAAACTCCTCACCGAAACCAGTTGATCACCTGTGTTGCAACGACCCCTCGAATCCGCCTTTTTGCGGAGCAGGGGTCCCCTGCAATCAACTCGGAGCGCTCATTCCTCCGGCTGCCAGTGGGCGGCGGTGATGTCCACCCGGTCGCCGCGCAGCGGGGTGCCCTCGGCGCGCAGCCGGGCCCGCGCCTCCCGCTCGTGACCGGGCGGGAGGCGGCCCACCGCGTTGACGACCCGGTGCCAGGGCACCCCTCCGCCGTGGCGGGCCATGATCGATCCGACCAGTCGGGCCGAGGCGCGTCCGCTGCGTTCCGCCAGCGCGTCGGCGACCGCGCCGTACGACATCACCCGCCCCGGCGGGATCCGCTCGACCAGATCCAGCACCGCCTCGACGTACTCCTCGGGTGTCATGGGCAGCCACGATATGGGAACGGCGGCGGGCTGAGCAGGACCGACCACGCAGAATGGGCGGGTGCGCGAACCAGTCACCTCAGCCCGACGCGTCGTCGTCAAGATCGGTTCTTCCTCCCTGACCACCGCCGGCGGAGGGCTGGACGAGGCACGCGTGACGGACCTGGTGGACGCCCTCGCCGCGTGGGCCGGGCACGGACGCGAGGTGGTCCTGGTCTCCTCCGGCGCGATCGCCGCCGGGCTCGCCCCGCTCGGCCTGCCCCGCCGTCCCCGCGACCTGGCCACCCAGCAGGCCGCCGCGAGCGTCGGGCAGGGCCTGCTGATCGGGCGGTACGCGGCCAGCTTCGCCCGGCACGGACTCACCGTCGGGCAGGTGCTGCTCACCGTCGACGACGTGACCCGCCGAGCGCACTACCGCAACGCGTACCGGACCCTGCGCAAGCTGCTCGACCTGCGGGCGGTGCCGATCGTCAACGAGAACGACACGGTGGCCACCGAGGAGATCAGGTTCGGCGACAACGACCGGCTCGCCGCGCTGGTGGCCGCGCTGGTCCACGCCGACCTGCTGGTGCTCCTCTCCGACGTCGACGCGCTCTGGACCGGTGACCCGCGCCGACCCGAGTCCACCCGGATCACCGAGGTCCACGGTGAGGGAGACCTCGCCGGGGTGGAGATCGGCGGGGCGGGCCGGGCCGGGGTGGGCACCGGCGGCATGGTGACCAAGGTCGAGGCGGCCCGGATCGCCACCGGCTTCGGCATCCCGGTGGTGCTCACCGCCGCGCCGCTGGCCGCCGCCGCGCTGGCCGGCGAGCCGGTGGGCACCTTCTTCCACCCGGTACGCCAACGGCCCACCGCCCGGCTCTTCTGGCTCGCCCACGCCACCTCCCCCCGGGGTCGCCTGCACCTCGACCCGGGTGCGGTCCAGGCGGTGGTGGGCCGGCGCAAGTCCCTCCTCCCGGCCGGGATCACCGCCGTCGACGGCGCGTTCACCGCCGGGGATCCCGTGGACCTGGTCGACTCCGGGGGCGCGCCGGTCGCCCGGGGGCTGGTCAACTACGACGCGGTGGAGCTGCCCGGCCTGCTCGGACGCTCCACCTCCGAACTCGCCGCGGCGCTCGGCCCGGCGTACGAACGTGAGGTGGTCCACCGCGACGACCTGGTACTGCTGTGACGGCGGGTGCGCCGGGTTCAGGTGGTTGCAGGGGTCCCCTGCTACGCAAAAAGCGGTAACAGGGGGCCCTTCCTAACAGGAAGGTGAGAGATGAGCGTTACCGAGCAGGCCCGTCGGGCGCGGGAGGCGGCGGGGGCGTTGGCCGTGGCGACGCGGACCGCGAAGGACGCCGCCCTGCACGCGATGGCCGACGCGCTGGTGGCGCGTACCCCGGAAATCCTGACCGCGAACGTGGCGGACCTGGCGGCCGGGCGGGACGCCGGGTTGAGCGCGGCCGTGCTGGACCGGCTGGCGCTGGACGCGGGGCGGGTGGCCGGGATAGCCGACGCGCTGCGGCAGATGGCGGCGCTGCCCGACCCGGTCGGTGAGGTGGTGCGCGGCTCGACGCTGCCGAACGGGTTGGAGCTGCGGCAGATCCGGGTGCCGTTCGGGGTGGTCGGGATCATCTACGAGGCCCGCCCGAACGTGACGGTCGACGCGGCCGGGATCTGCCTGAAGTCCGGGAACGCGGCGCTGCTGCGCGGGTCGTCCTCGGCGGCCCACTCGAACGCGGCGCTGGTGACGGTGCTCCGGGACGCGGTCGCCTCGGCCGGGCTGCCGGCGGACGCGGTGCAGCTGCTCGACGCCACGTCCCGCGACTCGGTCAAGGAGCTGATGCGGGCCCGGGGCCTGGTGGACGTGCTGATCCCGCGTGGCGGGGCGTCGCTGATCCGGACGGTGGTCGAGGAGTCGACCGTGCCGGTGATCGAGACCGGGGTGGGCAACTGCCACGTCTACGTGGACGCCGCCGCCGACCTGGCGAAGGCGGTGGCGATCACCCTGAACGCCAAGACGCAGCGCCTCTCCACCTGCAACACCGCCGAGTCGCTGTTGGTGCACGCCGACGTCGCGGACGCGTTCCTGCCGCCGGTGCTGGCCGCCTTCGCCGAGGCCGGGGTGACCGTGCACGGTGACGCGCGGGTGGCCGCGTACTCGGCCGCGGTGGTGCCGGCCACCGACGAGGACTTCGGCACCGAGTACCTGTCGGCGGACATCTCGGCCGCCGTCGTCGACTCGCTGGACGCGGCGGTCGCGCACATCCGGCGGTACGGCAGCGGCCACACCGAGGCGATCGTCACCGACTCGCAGGGCGCGGCCCGGGAGTTCGTGGCCCGGGTGGACTCGGCCGCGGTGATGGTGAACGCCTCGACCCGGTTCACCGACGGCGGTGAGTTCGGCTTCGGCGCGGAGATCGGCATCTCGACCCAGAAGCTGCACGCCCGGGGACCGATGGGCCTGCCGGAGCTGACCAGCACGAAGTACGTGGTCACCGGCGACGGCCACCTGCGCGGCTGACCGCGTTCCCGGTCGGGGTCGGCGGGTGCGCCGATCCCGACCGGGAACAGCCGGCACCCGGTCCGGTCCGGCTTCGCCGGTCCGGGGAGCGGAGCGCGGCGGCGAAGAGGGCATGCGACAGGGCAGACCGCGACAGGCGTCGACCTCACCGAGCGTGTCCGGCCAGTGGACACGCCGGTACGGACTATCGGATTGCCGACACCCAATCACGGGGAAAAATGATCACATGTCTTCATGATCACCCCCACTCCCCTCATGCAACTCGTGTCCGGTTACTGGGCCTTCAAGACCCTCGCCGCCGCCGTCGAACTCGACCTGTTCGGGCGGCTCGCCGGAGGGCGGGTGGTCACCCGTCAGGAAACCGAGAAGGAGTTCGACCTGCCCGAGCGGCCAGCGGACCTGCTGCTCGCCGCGTGCGCCTCCCTCGGCCTGCTGGAACGGGCCGGTGACGGCTACCGCAACACCGCGCTGGCCGAGGAGTTCCTCGTGCCGGGTCGGCCGCACTACTTCGGCGGCCAGGTGCGCTACTGCGACGAGCGCACCTACCTGCCCTACCACCGACTCGGCGAGGCGCTGCGCACCGACCGGCCGCTGACCTGGGACCCGGAGACGCAGGAGTCGCTCTTCACCACCGCCGACCCGGAGATGCTGGCGCTGTTCTGGGAGGCCATGTACTCCACCTCGGCCTTCACCGCACGGGCGCTCGGTGGGACGTACGACTTCGGCGCGCACCGGCGGCTGCTCGACGTCGGCGGTGGGGCCGGGGCCTTCCCGATCGAGCTGTGCCGGCAGTACCCGGAACTGGGGGCCACCGTCTTCGACCTGCCGCACGTCACGGCGAAGGCGGAGGCGAAGGTCGACGCGGTCGGGCTCGCCGACCGGATCGGCACGGCCAGCGGCAACTTCCTCACCGACCCGGCGCTGCCGACCGGCCACGACGTGATCCTGCTGAGCATGATCCTGCACGACTGGGACGAGGCGCAGAACCGGTCGATCCTGGCCAAGTGCCACGACGCGCTCCCGTCCGGCGGCGCGATCGTGATCTGCGAGCTGCTGCTCAACGACGAACGGACCGGTCCGCCGGCAGCGGCCCTGATGGGCATGACCATGCTGGTCGAGACCGAGGGTGGTCGGAACTACTCCGGCGCCGAGTACGCCGCCTGGCTGACCGACGCCGGCTTCACCGACGTACGGACGATCACGTTCGACGCGCCGGGGGCCAACGGCGCGGTGGTGGCCCGCCGCCCCTGAGCCGGTCGCGTCCGGGGTGTGAGCAGGGGCCCCCTGTTACTCACCAGGCGGTAACAGGGGGCCCCTGCTCACCGGCGAACCGGGTTCAGCGGAAGGCGCGGATCACCGCGAGAGTGGTGTGCACGTCGAACTGGTGGCCGTCGTCGCTGCTCCAGCCACCGTCGGTGCGTTGTGTGCTGGCGAGCCGGTGGCGGGCGGCCACCAGCGTCCACTCCGCCGCCGGCACGTCCACCCGGCGCAGGGTCGCCGCCAGCCAGGCCGTGTCGGCCGAGGACATGTCGCGCATCCGTTCGTCGAGCACCGCCCGGATCCGTGCCGCCTCGTCGTACATCTGCTGGAGGTGCAGCACGGCGGCGCTCAGCCAGCCCACCGGCAGGTACGACGGCCAGGTGCCGTCGGGGCGGAGGGCGTCGGCCAGGGCACGGGCGGCGGCGTGCACGACACCGGCGTACACCCCGCCCACCCGGTCGTCGAGCGGGCCGGCGGACCGGGCGTCGCGACCGGCGACGCTGAGCCGGAAGGCGGCGTTCGCGGTGAGGTAGAGCCGTGCCTCCGGGTCCCCGGGAAGGGCCCAGGCCGGGGCGGTGTCGGCCAGCGCCGCGTCCTCCTCCCAGCAGCCGTCGGGCTGCTGGCGGGCGGCGAGCCAGTCCAGCGCCGTCCGGGCGGCCGGACGGCCGAGCGCGCCGAGGTCGTCCAGCTCGCCGAGGCGGAAGCAGGTCGCGTCCACCGAGGTGACGTCACCCGCCCACACCGCCGGCCAGCCGCCGTCGGGCGTCCGCCCCACCTCGGCCAGGTCGAGGATCTCCGGCGGAGGCGGCGTGCCGGCGCGGAGCCAGCTGAGCCGCGCACGCTCCACCGCGTCACCGTGCGCCACGACGAAGCCGATGGCACCGTCCAGATCGACCACGACGACGACGCTACCGACGCCGGCCGGTTCCGCGCCTCGGTAGCTCGGCCGACGAAACCCCAGCTGGCGGGGGTACGCGAACCGGGGGCGGACGTGTTAGGGGCCCCGCCGGCCGGCGGGGCCCCTAAGTGGACGAATCAGTACGCGGGCAGCGAGGGATCGATCTGCTTGATCCAGGAGAGCACGCCACCCTGGACGTGCACCGCGTCGGAGAACCCGGCCGCCTTGAGCGCGGCGAGCGCCTCGGCGGAGCGGACGCCCGACTTGCAGTGCAGCACGATCTGCCGGTCCTGCGGGAACTTCGCCAGCGCCTCGCCGGAGAGGATCTCGCCCTTGGGGATCAGGGTGGCCCCGGGGATGCGGACGATCTCGTACTCGGCCGGTTCCCGGACGTCGACCAGGAAGACGTCCTTGCCGGCGTCCTGCCACTCCTTCAGTTCGGTGGCGGTGATGGTCGCGTCGACCACCGCCTCCTGCGCCTCGACCGAGACCGCGCCGCAGAAGTCCTCGTAGTCCTCCAGCAGGTCGGTGACGGTCGGGTTCTCGCCGCAGAGGACGCAGTCCGGGTCCTTCCGGACCTTGATCTTGCGGTAGCTCATCTCCAGGGCGTCGTAGACCATCAGCCGGCCGACCAGCGGCTCGCCGATGCCGGTGAGCAGCTTGATCGCCTCGTTGACCTGGATCGAGCCGATCGACGCGCAGAGCACGCCGAGCACACCGCCCTCGGCGCAGGAGGGGACCATGCCGGGCGGCGGGGGCTCCGGGTAGAGGCAGCGGTAGCAGGGGCCGTGCTCGGCCCAGAACACCGACGCCTGACCGTCGAAACGGTAGATCGACCCCCAGACGTACGGCTTGCCGAGCAGCACCGCCGCGTCGTTGACCATGTACCGGGTGGCGAAGTTGTCGGTGCCGTCGACGATCAGGTCGTACCGGGAGAAGATGTCCCGGACGTTGTCCCGGTCCAGCGCGGTGTTGTGGATCTCGACGGTGACCAGCGGGTTGATCTCGCGGACCGTGGCGGCGGCGGACTCGGCCTTGGACCGGCCGACGTCGGACTGGCCGTGGATGACCTGGCGCTGGAGGTTGGACTCGTCGACCGTGTCGAAGTCGATGATGCCGAGCGTCCCCACGCCGGCCGCCGCGAGGTACATCAGGGCGGGCGAGCCGAGGCCGCCCGCGCCCACACAGAGCACCCGGGCGTTCTTCAGCCGCTTCTGCCCCTCCACCCCGACGTCGGGGATGATCAGGTGGCGCGAGTAGCGGCGGATCTCGTCAACGGTCAGCTCGGCGGCGGGTTCGACGAGCGGGGGCAACGACACGGTGGACTCCCCGGGATCGGCGTTGGTTGCCGCGCCATTGTTGCTCGCCGGGCCGCTGGTCGGCCATGAGGAGGGACACGTCGCCCGACATGCGGGAGCGGGAATAACCGGCGGGCCCGCCCGACCGGCCGGGACGACCGCCGCCGGTACGGCTCGCGGCGGGCGGCGGCGACGTGCCGACGCGGGTCAGGGGACGAGGTCACCGGCGTACCGGCGGCCGTCGACGTACGGCCAGGCGTTGGCGACGCAGCCGGCCAGGCCGTACGTCTGCTGCTGCATGACCGGGGCGGGACGGCCGGGGCCGGGGCAGGCCTCGTGCAGCTCGCCGAACTCGTGCCCGACCTCGTGGTTGATCACGTACGCCCGGTAGACGCCCAGCGACGCGGCGTAGTCCGGCACCGCGGTGAGCCACCGGTCCAGGTTGATGATCACCTTCCCCGGCAGCCGGCAGGAGGTGTAGCCGGCGGTGTGCAGGCCGCCCTCGGCGCACATCCGCTCCGAGGTGGCGGCGGTGGCCAGGTAGACGGTGAAGTCCGCCGGCTCCGACCCGGCGACCCGCTGCACCCGCAGTTCGCCCGAGGCGATCCAGCTGCGGGGATCGGCCAGCGTCGCGTCGACCGCGTCGGCGAAGTCGGCCGGGTCCTGTCCGGTGCCGGCCTCCACGTCGACCCGGTACCGGTGGACCGGTCCGTCGGTGCCCGCCACCGGCGACCCGCCGGCCGCCGTCAGGAAACGCCCGCCCTCGTCGGCGGCCCGGCGCTGCTCGCCGTGGTCGCTCCGGGCGGCCGTGGGCCGGTCGTCCGGGTCCGTCGACGGGCCCGAGCCGGGGGCCGGGACGCCGCCGCCCTCGGTCCGCCCCCAGGGACCGAGGCCGGTCGAGGTGGTGGCGGACCAGAGCAGGGCCAGCGCCGCCGCCACGGCCACCAGCACGGCCAGCAGTGCGCGGGGGCGGGACCGACGGCGGCCGGCATCTGTCACCACTCCGGCCACCCCGCCGGGAGGGCCACCGACCGGGTCGGTGGGGGCGGCGGGAGCACCGGGCCCGCCGGAAGGGGTAAACGGTCGCATACCAGCAGGATGCCCGGTAAATCAGAATTAATCTCCCGATTCGCCTACAAAGCCGCACACTGCGGGCCTGCGGTCACCCGGCCATCGTGCGCCGGCAGCGGGCGAGTTCCACCCGGAGGTCACGGCGCAGCGCCCGGTCCAGACCGGGCTGGGCGAGCGCGTGGGAGAAGTCCCGGGCGGCCTCGTCCCACCGGCCGAGCCGCATCAACGCCGTACCCCGGTTGTAGTGCGGCACGGGCGCCGCCGACAGCGCGACCGCCCGGTCCAGGTCGGCCACGGCGGCGGCGACCTCGCCGCGTTCGAACCGGACGGCCGCCCGGTTGGTCCACGCCTCCACCAGCTCCGGGTCCCGGGCCAGAGCCCGGGTGAGCAGGTCGTCGGCTTCGGCGGCGCTGCCCCGCTCCGAGCAGATCAACCCGAGGGTGCACAGCAGGCCGGCATCCTGGGGCGCACGGGCCAGCCCGGCCCGCGCGCCGGCCTCGGCCGCGTCGAGCGCGCCGCGCTCCCGGTGCAGGTTGACCAGGGCGATCCGGGCGTCGAGGTGCCCGGGGTCGATGGCGAGCACGCGCTCCAGGTCGTCGCGGGCCCGATCGACACGGCCCCGCTCCTGCTGGAGCACGGCCCGGTTGTAGTACGCCTCGGGTAGGTGCGGACCCAGCCGGATCGCGGTGGCGTAGTCCCTGATCGCGGCCCGGGAGCGGCCCGCCGCCCGGTGCAGGGCCGCGCGGTCCACGTAGTACTCGCAGTTGCCGGGATCGTGGGCGACCACCGCGTCCAGGTCGGCCAGGGCCCGTGTCGGATCACCGAGGGCGAGGTGCACCTGCGCCCGGTTGTGACGGAGCCGGGCCAGGTCCTGCGGGCGCTCGCCGGGGGCGAGCACCGCCGACAGCCGGGCCAGGCCGTCGTCGATCAGCCGTAGCGCGCGGTCGGGCTCACCGGCCCTGCTGTCCAGCAGCGCCAGGCCCTGCTCGTAGAAGACGGTGGAGACCGTGCGCTGCCGGGGATCGTCGAGGCCGGCGGCGAGGTCGAGGGCCCGTTCCAGCCAGTGGCGCGCCCGTTCCGGCTCCTGGTCGCCCGCCGGCAGGTGCCGGGCGTACAGCATGGCGGTGGAGTACGCCGCCGACATGGTGATCTTCCGGTCGTCGGTGGTGGCGCGCACCTCGTCGTAGAGCCGCAGGGCCTCGGTGGGGCGGTCCAGCGCCACCAGGGCGGTGGCCAGACCGGTGGTGAACGCCCACCAGTTCCGCAGATCGTCGGCCGGGCCCACGGTGGCGCGACCGTCCCGGGCGACCCGGGCCGCGTGGTGGTAGAACCCGCGCGCCAGGCTGTCCCCGAGGGCGGCGCGGACAGCTTCCGGCGCCGGGTCGGCCACCGTCGCCGGGTGGTCGCCACCGTCGCGCAGCTCCAGCCTCAGCGGGGACGCCCCGACCCGGCGGACCAGGGTCTCGATCAGCTCGCGGGTGGTCTCGTCGGCGTCGGCGACGTGTGCGAACCGCACCGTGACCGGGCGACGGAGCCGGTCCGCCCAGGCCGCTACGAACTCCGCGGCACCGTAGGCCAGGCAGGCGGTGCGTCGCGCCGGATGGAACCGGATCGGCTCCTCCTCCGCCGCGGGTCGTGCCGTCCGGTCCAGGCCGGGCGCGATGGCGTGGAGTTCGACCCGGTGGCGGGCGGCCAGGCGGGGGCGGTCGGTGGCGACGCGCCCGAGGAAGTCGGCGACCCCGGCGTACGGGCCGAGGTCGCGGTGGCAGTCGTAGTCGCCGGACGCGTCGGTCACGGCCGGGCCGATCGCCGCATGGGCGGGCGTCCGGGGACGCCCGCCCGGCCGGTAACTACCAGCACCACTCGAACCAGAGCCGGCGGGCGCCGGACACCAGACGCAGGGTGCTCGTGCGACGAATGGCCATCTTCCTCATCGGACCTCCACTGTGATTCACTTCATGATCGCCTGAGCGTAGACCCGATCGGTCGATATATGAAGAGTTCTCACGATAGATCGACAGCGGGAACGTGCCTGGTCACCCTGGGTGCGGGTACCGGTAGGACAGGTGATCGGCGCGAGCGGCCCATCGGTCGAAAGTCGACATCCTGGGCCGCCCCGCCAGGAGGGGACTCAGAGGCGTGGGCCCGCGTACCGCCGGCCGTCGAGGTACGGCCACGGGTTCGCGACACAGCCCTTCAGGAAGAGCGTCTGCTGCATCATCACCGGCGCCGGCCGCCCCGGCTTCGGGCAGCGCTCGTGCCGGTATCCCAACTCGTGGCCCACCTCGTGGTTCACCACGTACGCCCGGTAGACCGCCAACGGCACCCCGGCGTCCACGAAGTGCGGCACCGACGTCCGCCACCGGTCGAGGTTGAGGATCACCTTCCCGGGAGCCCGGCACGAGGTGTACGGCCGACCACCGACCCGGATGTCCACCCCGCCCGCCGCACACATCCGGCCCGCCGTCCGGGGCGTCACCAGATAGACGGTGAAGTCGTGCGGCGCGTTCCCCGGCACCCGTTGCAGGCGGAGCCGCCCGCCGCCGATCCAGCTGCCCGGCGCGGCGAGCACCTGCTCCACCTCGGTGCCGAACGCCCGGACGTCCTCCCCGGAACCCGTCTCCACCGCCACCCGGTAGCGGCGCAGGGTGCCGGCGCGGCCGAGCAGCTCACCCGGCTGGTCGTCGTAGCCGAAGGTGCCCCGCCCGGCCGACGGCACCGGACCCGGCATCCGCAGCAGGGGCGGGGACGCGGTAACGCTCGGCGACAGCGACAGCGACGGCGTGGGCGACGGCGCGACGAGCGGACCGACCGGTCCGGCCGTGGTCGGTCCGGTGACCGCCGAACCGGTGGTGGCCGGTCCGGTGCCGGACCGGGCGGGCAGCACGGCCGTCACGGCCGCGACCACGACCGCGACCGCCGACGCGGTCAGGGCGTATGCCAGGACCCTCCGATGTGGACGGCGCGGGCGGGAGGAAGTCGTGGACATCCCGCTCAGGGTGCCACGTCACCCCCGGTCACGCACTTGCGCCACGTCGTCGAGAAGTCCCAGAACCGCACGGGCCACCGTGCGGGGCAGCTCCATCTGGGCCACGTGCCCGGCATCCAGCATCAGCAGCCGGCTGTCCGGGATCACCCGGGCCGTCTGCGGCGCCACCCGTACGTCGACCAGCCGGTCCTGCCGTCCGCCGATCACCAGCGTGGGGGCCCGCACCGCGCCGGCCATCCGCCACAGCGAACCCGAACCCGGCAGGTACGACCGCAGGAAGCTGGAGACGATGCCCCGGAACGTGCGCACGTACGCGGCGGCGTGGTGCGCGGTCTGATGCCGGAGCCGGATCTCCTCCAGCGCCTCACGGCGGCGCTGCTCACCGATCCGGGTCAGGTCGGCGACGCACGCCGCCAGCACCTGCTCGGCCATCAGCTCGGGAGCCAGCTGGGCCAGCCGCCAGGCGGCCAGCCGCTCGCCCCGGGGGATCACCAGCAGGGGCAGCATCCGCCCCTGCAACGAGCGGCGGAAGTCGAGGAAGGGCAGGGCGGGCGAGATCAGCGTCAACGTCCGGACCAGCTCGGGTCGCAGCGCCGCCACCCGGACCGCGACCGCCCCGCCCAACGAGTTGCCGAACAGGTGCACCGGTCCCCGGTCGGAGTGCTCGATCCACCGGGTGATCCGGTCGGCGAAGGACCCGATGGTGTAGCGGCGGGCCGGATCGCTGTGCCCGAATCCGGGCAGGTCGACGGCCTGGCCGTCCAGCCGCCCGGCGAGCAGCCCGGCCAGGTCGGTCCAGTTCTGCGCCGATCCGGCCAGGCCGTGCAGATAGAGCGCCGGTTCCGCGCCCGGCGCGGTGGCCGGGGTGTCCCGGACGTGGATGACCGAGCCGTCGAGGAGCACCGACCGGCCGGGCCAGGGCGGTGGGATCCGGTCGGCGGGGAGCAGGTCGTCCGGACCGAGCGTCGCGGGCTTCATGTCTCCAGTCTGCCGCCCGACGCTCAGGTCAGCAGCGCTTCCAATCGACGGTTGACCGCGGCGAGGGTGGCCCGCACCACGGCCTGCCGGGGGTCCGCGCCGGAGACCAGTGCCGAACCGGCCAACTGCTCGACCCAGCCGTCGCAGACCAGCAGGACCACCACCGTGGCCACCTCGCACGTGCCGAAGGGCACCACGGCGGCGTGCTCGACGAAGCACCGCCCGCGCCCGGAGCCGGCGACCCGGAGCAGCTCGTCGACGGCCGCCGCGGCGGCCACCGCGCAGAGGCGCAGGACGTACCCGTCGACGGCCGGTCCGACGGCGCGACCGGAGGCGTCGCGCGTGCCGGCCTGGAGGCGTACCTCGACGTCCGCGTCGAGGCCGAAGGTGCTGACCTGCACGTGGTCGATCACCACCCGGGGGCCGGGGGCGCCGCCGGTGTCCAGCGGCCGGGACGGCGCGGTCTCCGTCGTGGTCCGCTGCCCACCCGAGTACGAGGCGCCCAGCGTCGCCGGGCTCCCGGTGGCCCCCACGGGGCTTCCGGCGCCCCCGCCGCCGAAGGCGGCCCAGGGGCTGAGCTGCTCTTCCACGCTGGCCCGGCCCTGGGGTGTGCCGGGTTGCCGGCGACGACGGCGAACGTCGGCCGGCACCTCGGCCCGCCCCTCGGGCGGGGCGATGCGGCGGCGCACCGGCGGGTCGGGCGTGGGCGCCGGACCGGGCACGTTCTGCGGCGCGGCGGCCAGCCCCATCCGCTCCTGGAGCAGACGGGCGACCAGACGGCTCACCTCGGCCGCGTCCGCCCCGTCGGAGAGGTCGAGCCGCAGGCTGTGCGCGCCGGCCGCGGTGCGACGCAGCGACGCGTCGCGCACCCCGGTGACGCCCCGGACGGCGTCGAGGATCGCGTTGACGTCGAAACCCTCGGGGCGTTCCTGCGGCGGTGCCGACTCGTCCTCCCGTCTCAGGTGGGTGGCGATGCGGGCCAGTTCGGGGGTCTGGGCGGGGGGCTCCACGGCTGGCGGCTCCGGCACGACGGGCACATCCGGCTCGGCGGGTACGCGCTGGGGCAGCACCGCCGGCGTGCCGCCCGGATGCCGGTCGGCGACGGCGGACGGGGCCGGGGACACCGGGTCGGGCGCGGATCGACGGGCCGTGTACGGGGGTGCGCTCGCCGGGGCGGGCGCGGGTGGGGTGGGATCGACGCGCCCGGCCGCGCCCGTGGCGGGTGCCGCGAGCCGACCGGCTCCGGCGGGGTCCGGGTGGCGACCGGCCGACGGGGGATGATCGGCTTCGGCGGCCTCGGGCCGGAGTCGGAAGGGCCGGACGGTACGGGCCTCGGGACGGACGCCGGGCGGCTCCGTCGGTTCGGCCGGGGACGGCACGGGTGGGGCAGCCGGGGACGGCACGGGTGGGGCACTGGACGGCGCGGCCGTCGGGCGGCCCGCCCAGGTGTTCGCGTCCACCGGCGGGTACGGCCGGCGTGGCTCGGCCTCCGGCTCGTAGGAGCGTCGCCCGGCGGCCCGGTACGGCACGGCCTCCCCCGACGGCACCCGCGCGTCACCGCTCTCGGCGACCCGGTACGGCGTACCGGCCTCGGCCGTCGGTGTTCGGTCGGGAGCGGGCTCCGGCCGGGGCGCCCGGCCGGGAAGGGGCTCCGTCGACGGTGACCGGGGGACGGCGGGGTCGGTCGACGGGGCCCGCACGGCGTCGGGAAGGCGACGCGACTCGGGCTCCCGGGCGTCGGACGGGGGCGCCCAGGTGGGCGGCACGTCCTCGGGGGACCGCTCCTCGCGGAACCGGCGACCGGTCGGCTCGTCGTCCTCACGGTGCCGCTCGGCGCGGGACCGCCGGCCACCGCCACCCTCCTGGGACCACGGCGGTGCCCAGCCGCCCCCGGCCCAGCTCGGACGCTCCGGTTCGGTGGGCGTGTTCCAGGGCCGGCGCTCTGCGTCGGCGGCGGACGACTGCGCCGGGGGCACCGATGTCGGGCGGCTCCCCTCGGCCCGGTGGTCCGCGTGCGTGGCCGGGGGCTCGTCCGAGGCGTGCCGCGCCGGCCGGCCCTCGGCGGAGAGGGTCGGGTGCGCGCCGGTGGGATGACGGAGCGTCTTGGGGTCCACCGCCGGATGCGTCGTCGCCCCGCCGGCCTCCACCACCGGGTATCCGCCGGTGGGGTGGCGGACGGCGGCGCCGTCCGAGGGCAGCACCGGCTGCCCGCCGGTGGGATGACGGAGGGCGGCGGCCTCCCGGCTTGGCTCACCGGTCTGTTCCAGGGCGGGCGAGGGCCGCTGCGCCGGGACGGCGAGCCGTCCGTGGTCGGGGTCACCGGCCGGGCCGGGAGGCGCGCTGACCGGCACCTGTCGCCCGCCCGGGGAGTCGTCGCGGTGGACGTGGCCGTTGAGCCGCCGGCCGTTGACCCGGCTCGGCAGCTCGCTCACCTCGTCGGCCCCGGGCACCGGGGCGGGCAGGTCGCCGTGCTGCGGAGACGACGAGGCCCAGCCGTGGCCCGGGTCGGAGGGACGCCACTGGGTTCGGGCCGGTTCCCCCCGGAACCCGCCGTCGGCGGCACGGGACCAGCCGGCGCCCGATGGCGCCCATGCGCTGGTCGAGTGGGCCAGGTCATCCTGCTGACCCGTCCCATCGCCGTGCTCTCCCGGGGTGGCGGCACCGGGTTGCCCTGTTTCATCCACCGCGCGCTCCTTGGTCGCCCCCGCTGAGGCTACCGTGTGGTGACAGTGGCGATAAGTTACAGCGGCGGGCCAAATTCCACGGCGGGGCGAGTGATCCGGCCGGTCGGGGTAGGAGTACCGGCTCGTACGAGGAACATCGGAGGTTCCCATGACAGCTGTGGGGAACGGCTCACAGACGGCGGGTCGTCCCACGCGCCTGCCCCGGTCGGCGCGGCGCAAGCAGCTGCTCGCGGCGGCCCAGGAGGTATTCGTCGCGCAGGGCTACCACGCGGCGGCGATGGACGACATCGCCGAGCGGGCCGGCGTCTCGAAGCCCGTCCTCTACCAGCACTTCCCGGGGAAGCTTGAGCTCTACCTCGCCCTGCTGGACACCCACTGCGACGGGTTCCTGGCCAAGGTGCACGAGGCGATGCGGGGGACCAGCGACAACAAGGAGCGGGTCAGCGGGGCGGTCCGGGCGTACTTCGACTTCATGGACCACGAGAGCGAGGCGTTCCGCCTGGTCTTCGAGTCGGACCTGCGCAACGACCCGGCCGTCCGCCAGCGGGTGGAGCGGGTCGAGCAGGGCTGCATCGCGGCGATCACCGACACGATCATCTCGGACACCGGGGTCAGCCGGGCGCACGCCGAACTGCTCGCGTCCGGACTGGTGGGGGCGGCCGAGACCGCCGCGCAGTTCTGGCTGGGCGGGGGACGGCAGGTGCCGAAGGCGGAGGCGGAGGCGTTGCTCGCCGCCCTCTCCTGGCGGGGCATCGCCAGCTTCCCGTTGCAGGGTGAGCCGGCCGCGGGGGCGGGGCAAACCGAGTCACCGTGACCATCGCCTGCCCGGATCGGCTAGCCTTCCCAGGGCGGTCGTTTCGCCCGGATGAGGAGGCACAGTGGAGGTCAAGATCGGCGTGCAGTACGCGCCGCGTGAGCTGGTCGTGGAGAGCGCGCAGTCGCCGGCCGAGATCGAGCAGATCGTGACCGACGCCATCGCCGGCGACGGGACGCTCTCGCTGACCGACGAGAAGGGCCGGCGGATCATCGTGCCGGTCAGCAAGCTCGCCTACGTGGAGATCGCCGAGGCCGCGCCGCGCGCCGTCGGGTTCACCGTCCGCTGACGGGCCGGTCCACCCGGGTCGCCGCGGCAGGTGTCGGAAGTCCACCTGCCGCGGACCGGCGCCGGAGCGCCGTGGGACGGTGCCCCGGCACGACCGGTGACGGTGCGTCCCGGTCGAGTGTTCAGTTGTTGAGTCCGACCGCGCCCATCCGTGCGGTGTGCGCGGCGGTCAGGTTGCGGAACAGTTTCTGCGGGTCCCCGTCCTCGCCCCGCGCGATCAGCCCGGTCAGCGTGCCCCGGTCGGCGGCGGCCACCCGGCCCGCCTGGGAGAGCCCCTCCCCCACCAGCCGTCGCGCCCACATGGAGAGCCGGTTGGCCACCCGGGGGTCCGTCTCGATCGCCGCCCTGATCTCGGCGGCGGCGAAGTCGGCGTACCGGGACTCGTGCAGCACGTCGAGGACCAGTTGCCGGTCCGGCTCGACCAGCGCGTCGGCGATCTGCCGGATGAAGTCGTCGGCGATGGCGTCCCCGACGTACGCCTTGGTCACCGCCTCCAGCCAGTCCTTCGGCTCGGTCGAGTCGTGGTACGCCTGCAACGCCGTCACGTACGGCGCCATCGCGTCGTCGGGCGACGCGCCCAGTTCGGTGATCCGGTCGGCGAGCCGCCGGTAGTTGACCATCTCCGCGGCGGCCATGGCGCTCAGCTCGGCCCGACGTCGCAGATCGGGAGCGAGCCGGGCGTCGGCGGCCATCCGGTCGAAGGCGAACAGCTCGCCGAGGGCCACCAAACCGAGCAGATCGACGACGGCGGACGAGGGTGCGGGGGCGGCGGACACGAGCGCAGGTTACCCGTCGACGGGACGGCACGTGGGGCAGCCGATCACGGATTCCCGAACCGCAGATATTGTGACCTGCATCACAACATAGACCCCCGCGTGGACCGCTCCTCGCCCGGACCGGGACGTCGTCCGGGTTAACCAGGTAGTATGGAGCAGTTGCCGTGGGCGCCGTTGGAGATGTTCGCCCGCCGCAGGCGCGGCCGACGATCCGGCCGGACGTCCTGCCCACGGCGCGCGTGCGGCCCGGTCCGGCATGGCGTTCTGCCGCCGACCGTGTGGCCCGCGCCATACCGAACGCGCCCTGCGGACATGACGGGGCGCACCACGAGAGGGCACCCCCAACACCACATGAGCGAACAGAATCTCCACACGGACGGCCAGGAACTGGCCCCCACAGATCTCCCCACCGAGGGCCAGGAACTGGCCCCGACCGCTCCGGTTCGCCCGGAGGCACCCACCTTCGCCGCGCTCGGCGCACGGCAGGAGACCGTCGAGGCGCTCGCCGCCGCCGGCATCACCCGCGCCTTCGCCATCCAGGAGTACGCGCTGCCGATCGCGCTGCGCGGCACCGACCTGATCGGCCAGGCCCCGACCGGCACCGGCAAGACCCTCGGCTTCGGCGTACCGCTGCTCGAACGGGTCTTCGCGCCCGGCGAGGGCAGCGACGGCGTGCCGCAGGCGCTGGTCGTCGTACCCACCCGTGAGCTGGGCATCCAGGTGGCGAAGGACCTCGCCGCCGCCGGTCGCACCCGGGGCGTGCGGGTGCTGCCGATCTACGGTGGCGTCGCGTACGAGCCGCAGATCGAGGCGCTGCGCAAGGGCGTCGAGATCCTCGTCGGCACCCCGGGCCGGCTGCTCGACCTCGCCAAGCAGAAGCACCTCCGGCTCGACCGGGTGCACGCGCTGGTGCTGGACGAGGCCGACCGGATGCTCGACCTGGGCTTCCTCGACGACGTCGAGAAGATCCTGTCGATGCTGCCGGAGGACCGGCAGACCATGCTCTTCTCGGCCACCATGCCGGACCCGATCGTCACCCTCTCCCGGCGCTTCCTGCGCCGGCCGGTGACGATCCACGCCGGGCACACCGCCGAGACCGGCCCGTCGCCGCAGACCCAGCAGCTCGCCTACCGCACACACTCGATGAACAAGATCGAGATCGTGGCGCGGATCCTCCAGGCGGAGGGGCGCGGCCTGACCATGATCTTCACCCGGACCAAGCGGGCCGCCGACCGGGTCGCCGAGGACCTCGACTTCCGGGGGTTCGCGGTGGCCGCCGTCCACGGCGACCTCGGGCAGGGCGCGCGGGAGCGGGCACTGCGGGCGTTCCGGGCCGGCAAGATCGACACCCTGGTCGCCACCGACGTGGCCGCGCGCGGGATCGACGTCAGCGGCGTCACCCACGTGATCAACTACGACTGCCCGGAGGACCAGGACACCTACACCCACCGGATCGGCCGGACCGGCCGGGCCGGGGCGACCGGGGTCGCGGTGACCTTCGTCGACTGGGACGACATGCCGCGCTGGCGGATCATCGACAAGACCCTCGGACTGGACCTGCCCGAGCCGCCGGAGACGTACCACACCTCCGCGCACCTCTACACCGACCTGGGCATCTCCACCGAGATCACCGGCACCCTGCCCACCGCCGAGCGGACCCGGGCCGGGCTCTCCGCCGAGGTGGAGGAGGATCTCGGCGGTGGTCGCCGCCGGGGCGAGGGTGGCCGGCGTGGCGAACGCCCGCGCCGCTCCCGCCGGCGCGGCTCCGACACCGCGCCCGACGGCTCGACCACGGAGACCGTGGTGACCGACGAGGAGACCGCCCGCACCCCGCGCCGCCGGCGTCGCCGCCGGGGCGGGGAGGTGGTCTCCGACGGAGAGCCGACCGCGGTGATCACGGAGGACGCCGCCGGCGCCCCGACCGGTGCCGCCGAGGGCGAGGCGAAGCCCCGCCGTCGCCGTCGCCGTCGCGGTGGCTCCGGTTCCGCCACCGGTACGCCCGCCGAGGCGATCGCCGACTGACCCACCGCACGCCCGACGTCCCCCGCACCGGTTCGCCGGTACGGGGGACGTTCGTTTCCGACCCACACCGGTATGGATGATGGAGCGATGCCCGTACCACTGGACGACGCCCTCACCGACCTGCGCTCCCTGCTGCTCGGCCCCGCCCTGACCAGGGCGGTCGCCGCCGGACGACGCCGTGGGCAGCGTCCCTCGGTGGTACGCGCCGAACTCCGGCCGGTCACCCTCAAGGCCGGCCCCCGGCTCCAGATCTCCACCTCCGACGGGAACCGCCCGCACACCCGCAACGTCGCCCCGGGGCAGGAGGCGGACGAGGCCGTCGACGCGCTGCTGGCCGAGCCGTTCGGCAACTGGCACGTGGAGACCACCGACGCGACCGTCCAGCTCCGGGTGACCAAGTCCGGCGAGGCGCAGGTGCACCGGGCCGCCGCCAGCCGCCCCGCCGCCGCGTCCGACGGTCACGACCGGGAGAAGGAGTACCTGCTCGACCCGGGTGACCCGATCTTCGCCGAGATCGGCGGGTCGGCGGCGAAACGCCGACAGGTGGACGCCTTCCTCCGCGCTCTCGCCGCCACCCTGCCCGACGAGCTGACCGATCCCCTGCGCGTGGTCGACCTGGGCTGCGGCAACGCGTACCTGACCTTCGCCGCGTACCGCTACCTGACCCGGCGCGGCGTCGACGTGGAACTCGTCGGTGTGGACGTCCGGGAGGACCAGCGGCACCGCAACAGCACCCTCGCCGAGCGCCTCGGCTGGGCCGACCGGGTCCGGTTCGTCGCCGGCACCATCCTCGACGCGGAGGTCGACCCGGCCCCCGACCTGGTGCTGGCGCTGCACGCCTGCGACACGGCCACCGACGAGGCGCTGGCCCGGGCGGTCCGCTGGCGGGCCCGTTGGGTGCTCGCCGCCCCGTGCTGCCACCACGACCTCGCCGCGCAGCTGCGGGCCCGACCCGCACCGGCCCCGTACGAGCTGCTCACCCGGCAGGGCATCCTGCGGGAACGCTTCGCCGACGTGCTGACCGACGCGCTCCGGGCCGGGCTGCTCCGGTCGCACGGCTACCGGGCCGAGGTGGTGGAGTTCGTCGACTCCCGCCACACGCCCCGGAACCTGCTGATCCGGGCCCGACGCGGCACCGGCCCCGGCACCGACGAACAGCGCGCCGAGTACCGCGCCCTGGTGGGACAGTGGCAGGTCACGCCCCGCCTGGAGACCCTCCTCGACGGCGGCGCGGACCGGAAGCCGGAATTGGTTGACCGGCGGCAATGATTGCCGCCGGTGTACCGGATCAGGGGTGACCAGCGAGGCGATCGGGCGACCCCCTGACCTGCCGGGGGTACTACGCTCGAAGACGCACCGTCCGGTGCGACCGGCCGGAAAGGGACACCCGACCATGGGCTCCGCAGAGGTTTCGCCGCAGATGGCCTTCGCGCGCTTCGTCCGGCGGGCCATCGACGACGCCCGCCAGGAGCGCGGGTGGACCGTCACCGACCTGGCCACCCACACCGGGGTCGGCCGGTCCACGATCTTCCGTTGGCTGGCCGGCGACTGGCAGGACTATCCCGAGTTGGCCAAGGTCCGTGGCTTCTGCGCCGCCCTGGACGTGCCGGTCGCTGCGGCGTTCCGGGCGCTCGGCCTGCCCGACGGCGCTCCGGTGGCCCGGCGTCGGGTCGACGACGCCCCGGTCGAGGCGGACGTCCGGGTGATCCTCGACCGGCTCGCCGACCCCGCCGTCCCCACCGAGGAGAAGCACCAGATCCGGGACCTGCTGCGCTACCTCGCCCACCGGCCCGCCCGACGCGCGGGCTGAGCCCCGCCGCGACGGCGCAGGGGCGGTCAGGGTCAGGGCATCGTCACCGTGTACTCGGCGGTGTGCACCTCACCGGCCACCTGGAAGTCGAGGTAGAACCGGTAGCGACCGGGGCCGGGCACGGTGAGCCGGAACATCACCGCGTTCCCCGCCAGTTCCGTCTCCGGATGCACGTGCAGGTAGCCGAGGTCGCCCTCACGGAGCACCACCAGGTGCCCGTACGCGCCGAGGTAGCGCTCCAGCGTGGGCGTGCTGTCGCCGACGCGCACCCGGAACGCCATCGGCGCGTTCACGCCGATACGGGGGTCGCCCTGGAAGTCGACGGTGAACCGGTCGACGGTCGCGGTCCGGGCCGGCGGGGGCAGCTCCCGGGGGGTGTACGCGCCGGGGACGACCAGGTCCACCCCGAGGGTCACCGGCGTCTGCACGTTGTCGGCGCCGATCGTGGAGAAGTCGGCGTACGCCCGCCAGATCCCCGGCTCGGGCAGCGTCAGCGGGATCGACCAGGTGCCGTCGGCGCCCATCGTCGGGTGCAGGTGCTGGAAGCCGGTGAGGTCCCGGCGCACCACGATCAGGTGCATCGGCTTGTCGTGCACGATCGCGAACCGGGTCACCGGCCGCTGCCCGGCCTCCTGGATCTGGAAGCGGAACTCGCCGGCCCGACCGGCGGTGAACGTCACGCCCAGCGGGGCGAGGGTGTAACCCGCCGCGGTGACGGCGAGGCCGCCGGCCTCCGTACCGCCGTCGAGGTGCTCGTGGACCGGCGTGCCCGCCGGGTGGGTGTGGTCGGTGCCGGCCGTGGTGGTGGACGCCCCCGCCACCGACGACGGGTGGGGGTTGAGCCGCCCGATGCCGAAGCCGGCGATCAACGCGAGGACCAGCCCGGCCACCACCAGCGCCAGCCGGAGAGTGCTGACGGGGAACTGGTCGTTCATGCGGTTCACGGTACCGTCGGAACGGCTGGTCACCGGTCGGCCACGGCGACGGCGTGGCAACTGTCGCATTCCGCCTCGGCCGGGAACTTTTCCGCCCGACCCGGGACGCGCCCGCCCCGCCACGGCCCCGGTGGGCGATGCCCGTACGGCCCCGGTGGGCGACGCCTGCCACGGCCCGGTGGGGGCCATCCGCCACTCAGCCGGCGACGGCCAGCGCCAAGGGCAGGACGTCGGGCGCGCCGTGGCGGCGCAGCAACCGCGCCACCAGGGTCAGCGTCCAGCCGGAGTCGACCAGGTCGTCGACCAACAATACCGGGCCGGTCAGCCCGGTGAGCGCGCCGGCCAGGTCGTCGGGCACGGCGAAGGCGTCGTGCAGCGCGCGTACCCGCTGGGCGCTGTTGCCGCGCGGACCGGCCGCGCTGGCGGCGTCGGTCGGCGCGACCTGGCCGAGCAGGGGCAGCCGGCCGATCTCGGCGATCCGCTCGGCGAGCGAGCCGACCAGCCGGGGACGCCGTCGGGAGCCGACCGCCACGACGCCCGCCGGACGTCGCGGCCACGGGTCGTCCCCGTGCGACCAGTCCTTGAGCACCTCGACCACGGCGGCGACGACGTCGTCCGGCACCGGCGCGTCGGCGGCGTCCGGACCCACCAGGGTGCGCAGCCGCCCACCCCACCCGAGGTCGGAGAGGCGTCCGACCGCGCGTCCCGGCAGCGCCTGCTCCGTCGGGGCGATGCGCCCCTTCAGCGGTACGCCCACCGCGTCCAGGCCGGTGGGCCAGAGCTTCTTCGGGGCCAGCTCCACCCCGGGGCGGCCGAGGAACGCCTGCGCGGCGGTGAGCGCCGGACCGGACACCGTGGCGTCGAACAGCGGCCCGGCACAGCGGTCGCACCGGCCGCAGTCGCCGGCCGCGTCGTCGTCCAGGCATTCGCGCAGGTAGCGCATCCGGCAACCGGGCGTGGTGGCGTACTCGCGCATGGCCTGCTGCTCGGCGGTGCGGGCCTGGGCGACGCGGCGCAACCGGGCCTCGTCGTAGGTCCAGGGTTCGCCGGTGGCGAGCCAGCCGCCCCGGACCCGGCGGACCGCGCCGTCGACGTCGAGCACCTTGAGCATCATCTCCAGCCGGGCCCGGCGCAGGTCGACCACGGGTTCGAGGGCCTGCGTGGAGAGCGGCCGGTCGGTACGCAGGGCGGCGAGCACGGCCCGGACCTGCTCCTCGGGCGGGAAGGCGAGCGAGGCGAAGTACCGCCAGATCGCCGCGTCCTCGGCCCCGGGCAGCAGCAGCACCTCGGCGTGCTCGACGGCCCGCCCGGCCCGGCCGACCTGCTGGTAGTACGCGATCGGCGAGGGCGGCGCGCCGAGGTGCACGACGAAGCCGAGGTCGGGCTTGTCGAAGCCCATGCCGAGCGCGGAGGTCGCCACCAGCGCCTTGATCTTGTTGTCGAGGAGGTCCTGTTCGGCGGCGCGCCGGTCGGCGTCGTCGGCCTGCCCGGTGTACGCCGCGACCGCATAGCCGCGCGAGCGGAGGAACTCGGCAGTCTCCCCCGCCGCGGCCACGGTCAGCGTGTAGACGATCCCCGAGCCGGGCAGGCGGTCGAGGTGGTCGGCGAGCCAGCCGAGCCGGTGCGCCGGGCTGGGCAGGTCGAGCACGGCCAGCCGCAGCGACTCCCGGTCCAGGCTGCCGCGCAGCACCAGCACGTCCGCCCGGTCGGTGCCCGGGGCACCGGCGGTGGTGTCGAGCTGCTCGGCGACGTCGGCGGTGACCCGGGCGTTGGCGGTGGCCGTGGTGGCGAGCACCGGCGTGCCGGTCGGCAGGTTCGCCAGGAACGTGCGCAGCCGGCGGTAGTCCGGGCGGAAGTCGTGCCCCCAGTCGGAGACGCAGTGCGCCTCGTCGACCACGAGCAGCCCGGTGGTGGCGGCCAGCCGGGGCAGGACGGTGTCCCGAAAGTCCGGGTTGTTGAGGCGTTCGGGGCTGATCAGCAGGACGTCGACCGTGCCGGCGTGGATCTCGGCGGTGATGCCGTCCCACTCGTCGAGGTTCGCCGAGTTGATGGTGCGGGCCCGGATCCCGGCCCGACCGGCCGCCTCCACCTGGTTGCGCATCAACGCCAGCAACGGCGAGACGATCACCGTCGGACCGACGCCGCCGGTCGGGGCGGTGTCAGTGTCCCGCCCGCGCAGCAGGGCGGTGGCCACGAAGTAGACGGCCGACTTGCCCCACCCGGTGCGCTGCACGCAGAGCACCCGACGCCGGTCGACCACCAGTGCCTCGATCGCCCGCCACTGGTCCTCACGCAGCCGGGCGTGCGCACCGGCCAGGCGCCGTAGCACCGACTCGGCCCGCTCCCGTACCGCCGCCCGATCCCCCACCCGCCCTTTCTACCAGCCCGGCCGGCCGCACCCCACCGGCCGACCCCGCCTCCCGGTGGGTCGGCGGCGGGGTCGGCGGGCAGGTGCGGTCAGAGGGTCCGGCGGGCGGTCAGGGGGCCCGGCGGGGGCGGGCGAGGGCGGTGCGGAGCGGGCCCAGCCGGGTGGCGAGGGTGGCGAGGCCGCCGGGGAAGAAGTAGACCGCCAGGATGAACACCGTGCCGAGCACGAACAGCGGCTGCGAGAGCGGGGCGCTGAGCCAGCCGGGCAGCGCGTCCACCGCCCCGGACGCCCCGAAGGCGGTCAGCCGGTGGTCGAGGTACATGTAGAGGATGCCGCCGAGCACCGGGCCCCAACGGGTGCCCGGCCCGCCGAGCACCACCATGACCAGCAGGGAGAGCGTCAGCTCGCTTGAGGTGATGTGCGGCGAGGCGCCGCCGATGATCAGGCAGTAGACCGCTCCGCCGGCCGTCGCCAGCCCGCCGGCCAGGGTGAACGCGACCAGCTTGAACCGGTACGGGTCCAGCCCGAGCACCCCGATCCGCCGCTCGTCGTCGCGCAGCCCGGCGAGCACCCGCCCGGTCGGCGAGGCGCTGACCCGGTGCACCACCAGCACCACCACCGCCAGGTACGCCAGCGCCAGCCAGTACAGGTTCACCGTGTTGGTCACGCCGACCAGCGCCGCCGGCAGCCCGGAGACGTCCAGCGGAAGCCCCTCCTCGCCGCCGGTCAGCCCGCCGAAGTCCCGCGCCACCAGGATCGCCCCGACCTGGGCGAACGCCAGGGTGACCATGGCGAAGGCGATGCCCACGGTGCGCAGGGCGACCGCGCCGAGCAGCGCGGCGAGCGTCGTCCCGCCGGTCAGGGCGAGCAGCGCCGCCTGCCACAGCGGCAGCCCGGCCTTGGTGACCAGGATGTCGGTGCCGTACACCCCGGCGGCGAAGTAGAGCGCGTGCCCGAAGGAGAGCATCCCGGTCCGCCCGAACAGCAGGTCGTAGCCGGCGGCCAGTCCGCCGAAGACCAGGCAGACGGCGAGCAGTTGCAGGGTGCCGGGCGAGTTCAGCGGCCCCTCGAAGATGCCCGGCAGGTGCACCGTCGAGTACGGCAGGATCGCGGCGACCGCCAGCGCCACCAGCGGCAGGAACGGCCGCAGCCGCTGCCACACCGACGGCTCGCGCTCGGCCGGGACGGCCGCCTTCGGCGGCTCCACCGCGCCGTCGACCACGGAGTTCGTCATGCGGTGGCCACCTTTCCGGCGATGCCCTGCGGACGGAGCAGCAGCACCACGGCCAGCAGCGCGACGACGCAGATGTCGCCGAGGCCGGAGGTGCCGTAGTAGTTCACGAACTGTTGCAGCAGCCCGACCGCGACGGCCGCGTACGCGGAGCCGACCACCGAGCCCATCCCGCCGATCACCACCACGATGAACGCGAAGATCAGCAGCGAGCCGCCCTGGCCGGGCGAGACCGAGCCGAAGTAGACGCCGCCCAGCGCGCCGGCCAGCGCGGCAGCCGCCCCGCCGATCGCGAAGACCAGGGTGAACGCCTTCCGCACGTCGATGCCGAGCGCGGTGACCATCTCCCGGTTCTCCACCCCGGCCCGGATCACCAGGCCGTACCGGGTGAAGCGGAGGAAGGCCAGCAGCGCGGCGAGCACCAGCCCGGCGGCGATGATCAGCAGCAGCCCGGCGTTCGGCACCTTCGCCCCGAACACCGAGGTCACCTGGCGGGTCCACTCCGGGCGCGGGAAGGGACGCGGGTCGGCGCCCCAGACCGCCTGGAGCAGGGCCACCCCGGCGAGCGAGAGCCCGACGGTGACCAGGACCTGCGCGATGGTGCGGGAGTAGAGCGGCCGGATCAGCACCAGCTCCACCAGCACCGCGACCAGCGCGCCGGTGAGCACGCCGAAGGCGGCGGCCACCACGAAGCCGAGGCCGTCCGGGCCGGCGCCGGGCAGGTTCCCCGACGCCCACCAGGTCGCGTACGCCCCGACGCCGAGGAAGAGCCCGTGCGCGAAGTTGAGCACGTCGGCCAGGCCGAACACCAGGGAGAGCCCGGAGGCGACCAGGAAGTAGAGCGCGGCCAGTCCGAGGCCGGTCAGGGTGAGCAGCACGACGGTGCTCATGAGGCGGTGTCCTTCCTCGCGACCGCGGGGCTCGGGGAGTGCGCCTCGGCCGATCCGACGCCGAGCAGGGACTTCGTCAGCTCCGCCTCGGCGAGCAGGTCCCGGGCACCGCCGCTCCAGGCGACCCGCCCGGCGTCGATGACCACCGCGTCGGTGGCGAGCCGGCGCACCACGGCGAGGTTCTGCTCGACGAGCAGCACCGGCACCGTCTCGGCGACCCGTTCCAGCACCTCGGCCACCTCGGTCACCACCTTCGGGGCGAGCCCCTTGGTCGGCTCGTCGACCAGGAGCAGCTTGTTGTCGTTGAGCAGCACCCGGCCGATGGCGAGCATCTGCTGCTGGCCGCCGGAGAGCGAGCCGGCCCGCTGGCGTCCGCGCCGGTCCAGCTCCGGGAAGAGCGCGAACACCCGGTCGTACGCCGGGGTGCTGCCGCGCCGTTCGGCGAGCCGCAGGTTCTCCGCGACGGTGAGGCCGGCGAAGACGCAGCGGTCCTCGGGTACGTAGCCGAGGCCGTCCCGGACCAGCCGGTGGGTGGGCCGGTCGAGCAGGCTGCGCTCGCCCATCCGGACCCGGCCGGTCACCTCGCCGCCGGCCGGGGTGAGCCCGACGACGGCCCGCAACGTGGTGGTCTTGCCGACGCCGTTGCGCCCGAGCAGCACGGTGACCCCGGTCGGGGCGACCGTGAAGGACACCCCCTGGAGGATGTGCAGCCCGGCGATCCGGACCGACAGGTCCTCGACGGTGAGGATGGCGGTCATAGAGATTCCCCCAGGTAGGCCTCCTGGACGGTGGGGTTGGCCATCACCGTCTCCGGGGTGTCACAGGCGAGCAGCGCGCCGTGGTGCATCACGGCGATCCGGTCGGCCAACTCCAGGATCACGTCCATGTGGTGCTCCACCATGAGCACCGCCCGGCCGCTCTCCCCGGTCAGCGACTTGATCACGCTGACCAGTTCGGGGACGTCCTCGGCGCTCACCCCGGCCATCGGCTCGTCCAGCAGCATCACCCGGGGTTCCCCGGCGAGCAGCAGGGCGATCTCCAGCTTGCGCTTCTCGCCGTGGGCGAGGGTGCCGGCGAGCGCCGTACCCCGGTGGGCGAGGCCGACCCGGTCGAGCGCCGCGTCGGCGGCGGCGACCACCTCCCGGTCGGCCGCCGCCCGCCGCCACAGCTTCATCGAACCCCCGCGGTGCGCCTGGACGGCGAGCCGCACGTTCTCCCGCACGCTCAGCGAGCCGAAGACCGAGGACGCCTGGAAGGTACGCCCCAGACCGAGGCGGGCCCGCCGGTGCGGCGGGAGGGCGCTGATGTCCCTCCCGTCCAGCAGGACCGTTCCGGCGGTGGGGCGACGCAGGCCGGTGATCAGGTTGAACAGTGAGGTCTTGCCGGCGCCGTTCGGCCCGATCACGCCGAGGAACTCCCCGGGCGCCAGGTCGACGTGCACGTCGTCGACGATGGCGACCTCACCGATCCGCCAGGTCAGACCGCGGGTGGCGAGCATCGTCGGATCAGCCCTTCATCGCCACGACCGGCGGCGCGGACTCGTCGCCGGTGAGGCTCTTCTCGGCGGTCGCGGTGAAGTTGGTGCCGCTGCCGGACAGCTTGGCCTGGTACATCGGCTGGAGCAGGGCGTGGTCCTCCTTGCGGATGGTCATCTTGCCCTTGACCCCGTCGAAGCTCCAGCCCTCCAGCGCGGTGACCATCTTCTCCACGTCGTCGCCGCCCTCGGCGACCGCGCGGACCACCATCTGGGCGGCGGCGAAGCCGTCCGGGTGGAACAGGTCGAGCGTCCCGCCGGTGACCTTGGCCTTGAGCGCCTTGGCGGCCTCGGTGTCGCTGGCCCCGTCGAAGTAGTGCGACAGGAACGAGATCTTGGTGCCGGCCGCGCCAAAGGTCGCCCAGGAGGCGCGGATGTCGAGCCCGGTGACGACCGTGGTGGAGGTCAGGACGCCCTGCTGGTCGAGGGTCTGCCACATCGCCGGGGCGGTGGTGCCGGCCCAGGCCACGAAGAGCAGGTCCGGCTTGGCGGCGGTGATCTGGCTGGCGAACGGGGTGAAGTCGGTCGCGCTGGCCGGGGCCCGGACGCTGCTCACGGTCGCCCCGGCACCGCCGATGACGGCCTTGACGGCGGCCTCGTTGGCGTCGCCGAACGCGCCGTCCTGGGCGAACACCACGACCTTCTTGCCGGTCGGGTCGCCGATGAAGGACTTGGCGGTCACCACGTCCTGGTACGACTGCCGGCCGGACCGGAACGTGTAGCGGTTCGCGCCGGTCACCCCGTCGGTGGCGGCCGGGCCGGAGATGAAGAGCACCTTGTTCTGCGCGGCGATCGGGGCGACCTGCAACGCCACCCCGGAGGCGGTGGACCCGGCGAGGATCTTGTGCCCCTTGCCGATCAGGTCCTTCGCCGCCGACACCGCCTTGGCCGGGTCACCGGCGTCGTCGACCTCGGTGACCTCGATGGTCCGGCCGTCGACCTTGCCGGTGCCGTCGGTGGCGAAGTCGAGGCCCGCCCGGAACCCCTCGATGTACTGCTTGCCGTAGCTGGCCAGGGCTCCCGACTGGGAGTACACCAGGCCGACCTTGACCGGGGCGGCGTCGTCACCGCCACCGGAGGCGGTCTCCTGCGGGCTGCCACAGGCGGTCGCGGCGACCGCCGCAGCCATCATGGTGGCGGCGGCGAGGACCGCGCGCCGCGTCGTCCGGACCGTCATTGCGACTCCACGTGAGGACTCGGAGGAAGGGAAATCCGTTGTCGGCTCACGCTAGGAGTGACGTCACCCACGGGCTATGTGGCGGCAACACACAAGTAACGCCGACCAGGTGGCCGGCCGGGACAATCAGGCACCCCGGTGTTTCCGGTCGATGGCCGACACCGCCACCGGGACACTGACCATCGTGTCGGCTCCCGCCACCTACCGATGTCGCTCGGCGCCACAGTCCCCGTCGTGCCCGGCCGGTCGCGGACAGCGCCGGCCGCGCGCGAACAACCGGTCGCAGAACACCCGGTGCCGTACGCCCTGCGCGTCCTCGGCGGAGACCGTCGTCTCGCCCCGGTCGACGTCGGCGAGGAAGCTCACCGCCCGGGTGATCGACCGGGCGAAGCGCAGCGCCCCGGCCAGGTCGGTGGCGACCACCGGCAGGTGCACCACGAAGCGCTCCCGTTCCCGGTCCACCGGCACGCCCCCGCTCACCGGTGCGTCCTCGGCGCGAACCGGGACTGCCAGCTCCGCAGCGCCCGTTTGATCCGGACGTTCTCCTCGGTCGTGTAGGTCAGCTCGCGACGGGCGGCGGCCAGCTCACCGGCGACCCGGTGCAGGAACGCGTACACCTCCAGCGGGTCGAGCCCACCTCGGCGCACGCTGCGGAACTGCCGGTCGCGGACCTGCCCGGCGGTCAGCGACCGACAGGTGGCCGAGCGGTACCACCCCTCGTTCGGCGACCGCCGCCGGTGTTGCTCCGGCCGCCCGTGCCGGGGCCGCGCTGTCGGCCGGAAAAGTCTCTCCAGGATTCCCATGTGCGGACATCCCTCCGTCACCCGTCGTCGGTGGAAGGCGGCCCGGTCCGCACCAAAGGGGGAGACGCGGACCGGGCCGCCGGCCCCGCGACCGCAGCCCTCATCGGCGGTACGACCTCGGAGCCCACTCGGCTGTCCACCTCCGAGGGTTTGCCGAACCAACCGGAGCCGGACACCCAGCAACTTACGCCACTTACTAGCCTGAGTCTAGCTCTGTGTATCCGGCGACTCACTTATTGCAGTTACTGGAGCAGGTCGGGCATGATCGGGGATGCCGAACCAACCGGAGTCCTCACCATGCCCACAGCACAACCATCATTTCGCCTGATCGTGGACGAGATCGCCGAGAAGATCCGGACCGGCGCCCTCAAGCCCGGCGACAAGCTGCCCTCAACCAGTCAGCTCGCCACGGCTTACGGCGTCAGCAACAACACCGTCTACCGGGCGTTGGCGATCCTGCACGACCGCAATTTGATCATCGGCCAACAAGGACGCGGCACCTACGTCGCCGAGCGGTCGCAGTGACCGGCGCGCGCCGGTGACCGACGGCCCCACCCCGGCCGCGCACGTCCCCACGCCCGACGGCGGCGATCCGACCCTGCCGGAGCTGGTGATGGCCTGGGGTCGGGGCTGGGCCCGCTGCCGGGGCACACCCGCTCCGACAGCCGTACCCGGGGGCTTCCGGGTCGAGGTGGGACGACCCGGCCATCGGGTGCGTTACGTGCTGCACCGCCACGACGCGGCGGTCCTGAACGACCTCGGTCGACGCCTGACCGCCCCGGGCACCTGGGTCAAGGTCATGGGAAGCCCCGCCGGGCTGCGCGACGCACTGCCACCGCACTGGACGATGGCCCCGGTCGACCACCTGATGAGCGCCCCGTTCGGCGCGGGCGTGGTGACCCCGCCCGCGCCGTACACGGTGCGGATCGACACGACCGGCGAGGCGGTGGTCGCGACGGTGGTGGACTCCACCGGGAGCCCGGCGGCCTCCGGACGGCTGGGCCCCGCCGGGTCGTACGGCGTCGTGGACCAGGTGGAGACCACGCCCGCGCACCGGCGGCGCGGGCTGGGGACGATCGTCATGCGGGCCCTGGCCGACCATGGCGCGCGACACGGACTACGGACCGGAATCCTGGTCGCCACCGACGACGGGCGCGGCCTCTACGAATCGCTCGGCTGGACGCCCCACTCGACCGTGGCGGCAGCCTTCATCCCGGAGGACTGACCCTCACCCCGTGCCAGCCTCCAAATCTTGGACACTTACCGTCCGCATTCGACGGTAAGTGTCCAAGATTCACGACGCGGGACGCCATCGAGCGAACCGCGCGGCACCGCCGATCGGCGGACGGGCGCGGGCGGCGTCGGGCTGGGGCGGCGGACGGCCGGCGGCGGACGGGGGGGCGGCGGACCGGCGGCGGGCGGCGGGCGGCGGGCGGCGGGCGGCGGGCGGCGGGGAGATCCTCCGCTGCCGAGAGAGCCCACGCCGGCCACGGTCGGCGGACTCCGGCGTGGGCGCACAGACGGGGCAGCTCTACAGCGTCGGCAGCACCATGGGTGCCGACCGTCGGTGGTGGACGAGATGGCGGCCACCAGCGGCGCTCGGGGACGGTGGCGCAGTGGCGGGAGAACGTCGGGCCTGCTGGCGACGTCGGACTTCCGCTCATGGAACCTTCTCCGGCTCCCGGTGCCTTTGGGTGGATGGAGCGGCCACACGGGGTGGCGCGTCCACACGAGGAGGACGCCGATGACGGAGCGGATCAGGGCACTGCTGGATACGGCGGTCGCCGACACCCACCCGGCCAGTGTCGACCCGGTACCGGAGGTGCTCAGACGCGGTGCCGCCGCGCGCCGCCGCCAGGTCACCACCGGGCTGGCTGGCGTACTGACGCTCGCGCTGCTCGT
Organism: Micromonospora sp. NBRC 101691; assembly: GCF_030269285.1. Classification (NCBI taxonomy): domain Bacteria; kingdom Bacillati; phylum Actinomycetota; class Actinomycetes; order Micromonosporales; family Micromonosporaceae; genus Micromonospora; species Micromonospora sp. NBRC 101691. Next base: position 214,056 of record NZ_BSTB01000009.1, on the reverse strand, counting down.
CGGCGGCGGACTGGTCGCCACCGGCTGGCCGACCGGTGACGCGTCCGGGGCCGACCCGGCCGCCAGCCCCACTGGACGCCGTACCCCTGACCCACTGCCCGACGGCAGCGACCGCAAGGGCACGCCCCGTCCGTTCCTGGTCGAACTCGGAGACGACGAGGCGATACGCGTCAACGGGCTGGTCGTGCCGGCACCGCCCGGCTGGCGGGTGAACCGGGACGTCAGCCGGCCGCTGACCTACTGCGAGGTGCCCGCCCGGACGATCCTGGTCGACGTCAATATCAGCCCTGGTGGCGACTGCGACGCGCAGCCGATGGTCATGGTCCGTCACTGGCAACCCTGGTACAGCCGGCCGAACCTACCGGCCCGGACCTTCAGCTCGGGTCTGACCGAGGTGGTCCTGCCCGGCGGGCAGCCCGCCTGGTTCGACGACAACGACGTCGACAACCTCTCGGCGGCCCAACGCGGCCGGTGGGCCGCCTTCAACGTGGAGATGCCCTGGTCGGGCGCGGGGCTCACGGTCGAGATGACGCCGACGGAGGTGAACCCGTTCGTGGCGTCGATCCACAGCACGACGGAGAAGCCCGGCCGCCTGATACTGCCGGAGACCGCACCCGCCGCGCAGCTCGGCCAACGAGGGCACGAGCGGATCGACTCCACCGACGCGGCCGCCGTCGCCAAGGTGCTGAACCGGCTACGTGACCTGGACCGGCCGGTCGACGAGGACGAGCTGACCTGCTCCTCGGCGGAGCCGCTGACCCCGGCCTGGAAGCCGGCTGCTCGGGACATGGCCGCGCTCACGCTGCTGTACCCCTCCGGCCCGCCGCAGGCGGTGGTGGCGATCAGCAGCACCGACGACTGCGCTTTCGCCACCTCCTCGATGGGTGGCCGGGTCTGGCTGCCCGAGGGCTTCCTCACCGAGATCCGCGCCCTGCTCGCCCCGGCGGGGCGCTGATGTCCCCCGCCACCACCGCCGGACCGCCGGGGTTCGCCGAGTTCGTCAACGCCCGGTACGTCCCGCTGGTGCGGCACGGCACGCTGCTCACCGGCGATCACGGGCACGGCGAGGACCTGGCACAGGAGGCGCTGGTCAAGACGTACCGGGCCTGGCACCGGCTCCACCCGGACGGCGACGCCGAGGCGTACACCCGGCGGGTGATGGTGCGGGCGGCCTGGCGGGCCGGACGGCGGCTGTGGCGACGGGAGGTCCCCACCGGGGAACTGCCGGACCGGCTGGCCGAGGATCCGTACGAGCCGCGGGACACCGCCCGCCTGGTGCTCGCCGCGCTCCGTGCGCTCCCCACCCGGCAGCGGGTGGTGCTGGTCCTGCGGTACTGGGCGGAGATGCGCGAACAGGAGATCGCCGAGCTGTTGGGCTGCTCGACGGGAACGGTGAAGAGCCGGGCCAGCCGGGCGATAGCCAGCCTGCGACGGCTCGACGGGCCCCTGGCCGAACTGTTCGAGCCCGCCCGGGTGGACTGACGGGTCAGCCGGTCCGGCCCTCCTGTCAACGGGGGCTGGCCCGCCACCCGGGCGGTCGGGTGACGGGCCAGCAGGAGGAGAGTCGGATCGGGTGAGGTCAGGACAGGCCGGCGCGGGCGGCGACGGCGGTGTCCGGGTGGTCGGCGAAGACGCCGTCCAGGCCGAGCCGGAAGAACAGCTCGTACTCGGCGGTGATGTCGCCCCGGGCGTTCGGGTCGGTGCCGATCCGGTGGTCGACGGCGAGGAACTGGTTCTCCGCGCGGAACGTCCAGACGTGCACGTCCAGCTTCTCCCGGTGCGCGTCCCGGACCAGGGCGGTCGGGGCGAGCAGCTTGCCGGTCGCGTCCCGGGGCACGATCAGGTTCTTCTGCGCGCCGACGATGTCGGCGTACCCGGCGATCCAGCGCAGGCCCGCCGGCTTGGCCAGGTCGGCATAGGTGCGCGGGTCCCCGGAGACCCGGAAGTCGTACGGACGGCCGGACGCGTCGAGGAGCTGCGCCAGCTTGACGTCGATCATCTTGTCCAGCTTGCGCAGGTTGGCCGTCTCGAAGGACTGGATGACCACCGGCGAGCTGGGCCTGGTCAGCTTGTTGGCCCGGAGCACCTCGACCAGCGGCTCCTCCAGGGGCAGCCCGATGGAGGCGAAGTAGGTGGGGTGCTTGGTCTCCGGGGCGATGCCGATCACCCGGCCCCGCTTCCGCCCCTCCTCCCGGGCCACGTCGATGACCTCCTGGAGGGTGGGCACCTCGAACCGGCCGTCGTACGCGGTGTTGGTGACCCGGACCTGCGGCAGCCGCTCCTTGGCGCGCAGCGTCTTCAGCTCGGCGAGTGTGAAGTCCTCGGTGAACCAGCCGGTCACCGCGACCCCGTCGATGGTCTTCGTGGCCTTCCGGGCGGCGAACTCGGGTCGGGCGGACACGTCGGTCGTCCCGGAGATCTCGTTCTCGTGCCGGGCGACCAGCACGCCGTCCCGGGTCGGGACGAGGTCGGGCTCGATGTAGTCCGCGCCCATCCGGATCGCCAGCCGGTACGCCTCCAGGGTGTGCTCGGGCCGGTAGCCGCTCGCCCCGCGGTGGGCGATCACGACCGGCTGGTCGGTGGCCCGCGACCGGTCCGGGCGGGCCTGCGGTTCGGCCCCGACGGCCGTGGCGGTGGGCACGGCCACCGCGACCGTGAGCAGCGCGCCGGCCACACCGAGGGCGGAAAGGGTACGTCGCAACGCCGTCTCCTGTCATCGAGAGGGATCGCGATCAGCCAAGCGGCGGCCGGCGACCGGGAGGTGGTCTCCGACTGACCGGCAGGTGAATGTCGGGCTGGTCGTCCCCGCGCCTGCGGCGGATGCCCGTTTCCCCACCCGGTGCCGTGCTCCGGCACGAAGATTGGCTGGTGCGCCGGTTTCTGCGTCACCCCGTGCGGATCGTGCCCCTCGGTTTCCTGGTGGCGATCCTGCTCGGCACGGGCGTGCTGATGCTGCCCCCGGCGACCGAGGAGCACCGGTACACCCCCTTCCTCACCGCCCTGTTCACCGCCACCTCGGCGGTTTCGGTCACCGGAATGGTCGTGGTGGACACGCCGGACTACTGGACCCCGGTGGGGCTGGTGATGATCACCGTCCTGACGCAGGTCGGCGGCCTGGGCATCCTCACCGGCAGCACCCTGGTCATCCTGTTGGTGGCCCGGCAGCTGGGGCTGCGTACCCGGTTGCTGGTGCAGGCGGAGACGGCCGAGTTCGGCATCGGTGACGTACGCCGGTTGCTGCTCAGGATCGGCCTCACCGTGCTGGTCTGCGAGGCCCTGATCACCGCGATCCTGGCCCTGCGCTTCGCCCTCGCCTACGACTACCCGCTGGGCCGGGCCCTCTGGTACGCCTTCTTCCACGCGGTCCAGGCGTTCAACAACGGCGGCTTCTCCCTCTACCAGGGCAATCTGACCGGCTTCGCGCACGACGGGTGGGTCACCCTGCCCCTGGCGTTCGGCTCGATCATCGGCGGGCTCGGCTTCCCCGCGCTCTTCGAGGCCGCCCGGAGCTGGCGACGACCGGGTCGCTGGACGATCGGCACCAAGCTGACCGTCTGGGGCAGCCTGGTGCTCCTCACGGTCGCCTTCGTCGTCCTGCTGGCCGCCGAGTGGAGCAACCCCCGCACGCTCGGTCCCTACGGCTGGGAGGGCAAGGCGCTGGTCGCTTTCACCCAGGACGCGTTCGTCCGCACCGGCGGGTTCAACACGGTGGACGTCACCGGGTTGGACGAGGCGAGCTATCCCCTGATCATCGCCCTGATGTTCATCGGCGGCGGCAGCGCCAGCACCGCCGGCGGCATCAAGGTCGCCACCTTCTTCCTGCTCGCCTTCGCCATCTGGGCCGAGGTGCGGGGCGAGCCGGACGTGACCGTCGGACGGCGTCGGGCGGCCACGGCGAGCCAGCGTCAGGCGCTCACCGTGGCCCTGCTCAGTGTGGCCCTGGTGGTGGCCGGCACGGTGGCCCTGATCCTGTTGACCGAGCAGCACCTGAGCTACGACCGGGCGCTGTTCGAGGTGACCTCGGCGTTCAGCACCACCGGCCTCTCCACCGGCGTCGCGCCCACGCTGCCGGCCGCCGGGCAGGTCGTCCTGATCGTCCTCATGTACATCGGGCGGGTCGGCACCCTCACCCTCGGGTCGGCCATCGCGTTGAACACCCGCAGAAGGCTGTACCGGTACCCGGAGGAGCAACCCATTGTCGGCTAGACGTAACCCCGCTGGAGGCGGCCACGGCGTCGCGGTGATCGGGCTGGGCCGGTTCGGCACCTATCTGGCGGTGACCCTCACCCGCCTCGGCCACGAGGTGATCGCCATCGACCGGGATTCACAGACGGTGCAGAGATGGTCGTCCCGCCTGGACCGGGTGGTGCAGGCCGACGCGACGGACGAGACGGCGCTGCGCCAACTCGGCATCGCCGACTACGAGCGGGTGGTGGTCTGTATCGGCGCGGCGGTGGAGGCGAGCATCCTCACCGTCCTCGCGCTGATCGAGGTCGGCGGCTCGGCGATCTGGGCCCGCGCCACCTCCCGGAAGCACGCCAGGATCCTCTCCGCGATCGGCGCGCGGCACGTGGTCTTCCCGGAAGCGGAGACCGGGGAGCGGGTCGCCCACCTGATCGTCAGCAACCTGCTCGACTTCATCGGGTTCGGTGACGACTTCGCCATCGCCAAGGTCCGGGTTCCACCTCCCCTGGTCGGCCGCACGCTGGCCGAGGTCGCGCCGGACGCCCGCTACGGCGTCATGGTGGTCGGGGCGAAGCTCCCCGGCAGACCGTACGAGTACGCCGTGCCGGAGACGGTGCTTCCCGAGGGCTCCCTGCTGATCGTGGAAGGCGGCATCGACCAGGTGCAACGGTTCGCCGGGCTGACCTGAGACCCGTCGCGGGGGCGTGCGATCACCGGCGAGGGGCGGTCCTCACCCCTCGGCCGGGTCCTCGCCGTCGTCGTCCCCGTCATCGCCCCCGTCATCGCCCCCGTCATCGTCGCCGTCGTCGTCCTCATCGGGACTTGGGGTTGCGTCCGGAGTTGGCTCCGGATCCGGGTCCGGTTCCGTTACCGGGGGCGTCGGCTCCGGGCTTTCGTCTTTTTTTCCCTCACCGTCCTTGTCCTTGTCCTTGCCTTTGTCCTTGCCCTTGTCGTTCCCGTCGTCGTCACCCGAGTCCCGGGTGCGGGTGTTCGTGCCGGACGTGGTCGTGGCGCCACCGGTCCGCGTTGCGCCACCGCCCGAGGCGACCGTCGGGTTGGGTGTGGGCGAACTACCGGCCACCCCGGCGACCCGGACCTCGCAGGTCTCGGTGCCGAGTTCGAACCGCACCGGCAGCGGGTTCGACCCGGCGTACCGGCCGGTCAGGGCGATCTTCTCGGTGGCACCGGGGGCCAGTGCGGCCTGCCCGGCGGCCGGGAGCACCTCGACCGTCCGCCCCTGCTGCCGGACCGTTGCCGGGTCCGGGCCGCTGACCGTCTGGTCGCCCGGCAGGGTGAACCGCATCGTCCAGTCCCGCAGCTCCGTCCTGCCGGTGTTGGTCAGGGTCACGTCGGCGGTGAAGGTACGACCGTCGTCGCGGCGCAGCGCGTAGTCGACCGTGCAGGGCGCCGTCCGGTCCAGCCCCATCCGGGCCTTGTCCGGGCTCACCTGGTCGCCGCTGGCCGGCTGCTGCGCGCTCATCCCCCACACCACGCCGGTCACCGCGAGCAGGCCGGCCGCCACCGCGCCCGCCTGCACCTGTCGCCGTCGCCGGCCCTTCACACGCCGCGACCTGCTCAGCGACAGCGGCAGCGCGTCGGTCGCCGCCGACCAGGGCAGGATCGTGGTGTTCGCGGCGGCCAGCAGCGCCGCGTCCGACGGGCCGGCCGGCGACACCGGCAGGGCGGCGGCCACCCCGGCCGCCTCGGCGAGGGTACGGGCCAGCTCGACGCTTGTCGGTCGGTCCTCGGGCCGCTTCGCCAGGCAGCGGTGCACCAGCTCGACCACGTCGCCGGGCAGGCCGGAGACCGGTGGCATCGGCTCGGGGTCGGCGTGCACGTGGGCGCGGAGCATCTGGGTGGTGGTGCTCGCCTGCCAGGGGAGCCGGCCGGTCAGCATCCGGTACAGCAGCAGCCCGACCGCGTACACGTCGGTGGCCGGGGAGACCGGACCGCCGTCGAGCCGTTCCGGAGCGACGTACGCCGGGGTGCCGAGCAGCGTGCCGTCCGGCCCCTTCTCGCTCTCTCCGACCAGGGCGGAGATGCCGAAGTCGACGACCTTCACGCCGGTCGGGGTGAGCATCACGTTCCCCGGGGTGACGTCCCGGTGCACCACGCCCCGGGCGTGTGCGGCGGAGAGGGCGGCGGACGTCTCGGCGGCGATGGTCACCGCCTCCCGCCAGGGCAGTTGCCGGTCCCGGCCGAGCCGGGCGGTCAGCGGCGGACCGTCGACCAGCTCCATGACCACGTACGGGACGGTCAGTCCGACCTGCTCCGACTCGCCGTAGTCGTAGACGTTGGTGATGTGCGGGTGGACCAGCCGGGCGGAAGCCTGCGCCTCGGTGCGGATCCGGTGCCGGAAGGCCCGGTCGCTGGCCAGCCGCGAGGCGAGCACCTTGACCGCCACCTGACGGCCGAGCACCTCGTCGTAGCCCCGCCAGACCACGGACATGCCGCCCGCGCCGAGCTGTTCGATCAACCGGTACCGGTCACCGAGAAGTTGCGCGCCCTTGCCGACCCCACCGCCCATGGCAACAACTGTTGCCCGACCGGCCGGATAGTTACACCGACCACGGCAAAATCGGTCAGCATCGCCACCGATCGGGCGGTGCGGACGCCCTGCCGGGGCACCATCCTCAGGCGGTGGCGAGAAGCTGGTCGACCGGGGCGTAGTCGTCGGTCAGCACCAGCGCGTCATCGACGAACGCGGTCAGGTCGGCACCGGACAGCAGCCGGGTCGGCTCGTCGAGCGTGGCGAGCCGTTCCTCGGTGGCGGCCAGCGGCAGTGGCTCGTCCGAGGCGACGATGAGGAAGTTGGCCCCGTACTCGCCGCGCAGCGCGGCCGGCGGGGCGACCAACGCCACGTGCCGGAACTCGGCGGCCACGGTGGCCACCTCGGCACGGATGAACCGCATCGGCGGGTAGTCGATGACGTTCTGCACGTAGAGCCCGCCGGGACGGAGCACCCGGCGGATCTCGGCGGCCATCTCCCGGGTCGCCAGGTGCCACGGCACCACCAGGTGTCCGAAGGCGTCTCCCACCACGAGGTCCCGACTGGCGGCGGGCTCCCCGGCGACCAGCATCCGGGCGTCGCCGACCTCGGCCCGCATGTCCGGCCCGGTACGCAGGCCCAGGTCGGACCGACCGAGGTCGACCAGTCCCCCGTCGATCTCGAAGACCAGGTTGTCGGTGCCGGGGCGGGTGGCGGCCAGGTAGCGGGGCATGGTGAAGCCACCGCCGCCGACGTGCAGCGCGTCCATCCGCTGCCCGGTCGGGGCCGCCACGTCGGCGACCGCCCCGATCCACTGGGTGTACTCGAACTTCAGGTACGTGGGGTCGGCCAGGTCGACGTACGAGTGCTGGGCGGAGTTCAGCAGCAGCGTCCGACCGGTCGGCCGGCTGCCGTCCACCTCCACCGACGCGCAGTGGTACGCGGTCTCCAGGTCGCACGGGTCCGGCGCGACGGCGGCCAGGCCCGCCCCGGCCAACCCGAGCACCACCACGGCGGCGCGGGCGCGGGGCGGGCCGGGCAGCCCGGTGCGGTCCTGCCGGTACAGGTAGATCCCGAGGGCGATCCCGCTCACCCCGAGCGCCACCGCCAGCCCCAGCATGATGACCGAACTGGGCAGGGCCGCCACCAGGACGAATCCGGTGGCGAGGGTGGCGGTGATGCCGCCGAGGGTGCCGATGCCGGAGAGCCGCCCGACCACCTGCCCGGTTCGGCGCAGGTCGCCGAGCTGGAGTTTCACCACCAGCGGGGTGACCGCCGACAGCAGTGCCGCCGGCACGAAGACGGCCGCCGCGACGAGCAGCAGGATCGCGCTCGCCGCGCTGCCGCGCAGCACCTCGCCGGCGTACCGGACCACGGGCAGGGTGACCGCGGTGGCGATGCCGGACAGCACCAGCGCCGGGGCGAGCAGGGGACGCGGGTCCCGTCGGTCGGCGAGCCAGCCGCCGGCCCACGCCCCGTACGCGATGGCGGCCAGCGCGATCCCGATCACCGAACTGGTGACCTGGAGGGTGACCCCGACGTACGGGCCGACCAGACGCAGGGCCACGGTCTCCAGGACCAGCACGGCCCCGCTGGAGAAGAAGACCAGGAACGCGGCGAGACCGGTGGGCAGCGCCCGGACCGGGACCGGCGCGGGCGGGGTGACGTCGACGTCGACGGGGGACTTCGGGGAGCTCACCGCTGCGATGGTACGCAGCGTTCCTGGTAGGGGCGGTCAGTACATGGAGAGATGAACGTGGTTCGTGTGGTCGGCGGCGGGGCTGCCCCGGCCGCCGTACGCCTGCCAGCCGGTGCCCGGGTGCCAGATCTGCCGGTACCAGATGACGTAGAGCACGCCGAGTCGGCTGGCGTTGCGGACGTACCAGGCGGCGAGCCGGTCACCGTAGTCCTTGTCGCCGCCGGTGGCCGTCTCGTCCTTGAAGCCGTTCGTGGCGGCGGAGAAGTCACACGCCCGCCCCTTGGGGTGCTCGCCCGATCCGCCGCTGCGGAAGCAGGAGACGTGTCGCTTGTAGCCGGCTGCCTGGGCCTGCTGGAGGGCGTTGAGCGTGCGCGCGGTGATGCAGCCCGAGGTGGTCGGGTCGTTCACCGAGCAGGACTCGGACGGCCAGGAACCGTCCGGGTTGCGTGGCGCCGGCCGGGCGTTGGCGGACCCGCCGCTGCCGAAGCCGCTGCTGGGCCCGGAGCTGACCGCGGCGAGCGCCCGTTCGGCCTCCCGCTTCTTCTTGGCCAGCTGGTTGACCTGCTTGAGCTGCTCGCGGACCTCGGCGTCGATGGCCAGCTTGGCCCGGTCGGCCCGGCTGCGTTCCTCGGCGAGCGCCCGCAGTCGCTGGGCGTCCCGCTGGGCCATCACGTCGAGTTCGGCGGCCCGCTGGAGGAACGTCTCCGGCGCGCTGCTCTGCAACAGCAGCCCGGTGGCGGTCAGCCGCCCCTGCTTGTACGACTGGACGGCCACCTTGGTCACCTGGGCGGTCAGTCCGACCAGTCGGGCCTCGATGTTCTTCAGCTCGGTGGTGAGCAGGGCCTGCCGCTTCTTGGAGTTCTCCAGCTTGGCGGTGGCCTCGATGTGGCCCTTGGCGCTGGCCTCCAGCGCGTCCCGGAGCGCCTTGGTGCCGCCCTCGGCCGGCTCGGCGTGGGCGGGGGCGGCCCCGCCGAGCACGAGCGCCACCACGGCGAGCAGTGCGACCAGCGGCCGGAGGCCACGACACCGGTGGAGAGCCGTCCTGCGCACGAAAGCGATGTCCTCTCGTCAGCCGGGACGCGGCCCGGCCCCGGGCGCGTCCTCGGCGTGGACCGCCGGTCACAATACCGGACCGCCGGCCGCCGGCCGAGCCGGTGACGACCCGGACGGCCGCCCCGACGGGGGGTCTCAGTCGGCGAGCAACGCGGCGTGCACCGCGTCCCAGACCTGCTCGTTCGCGGCCACCAGCAGCCCGTGGTCGTCGACGGCCGGGTGGTAGTCGGTGCCGTCGAACCGGCGGACCACCCCGCCGGCCTCCCGGACCAGCAGCGCGCCCGGCACGTGGTCCCACGGGAACGTCCGCCAGAAGAGCACGAAGTGCTGTGTGCCGGCGAGCACGTCGAGGTACTCCCGGCCGGCGCAGTGCTGGCCGGGGAGAACCTCGCCGAGCCGCCGGCCGCCGGCCGTCGCCCGGGACCGCAGCGGCGGTGGCAGGTAGTGGCTCATCGACGCGCCACGCAGCTCGCCGAGGGGCGGCACCCGACCGGCCGTGTCGACCGTCCGGCCGTCCAGACGTACGCCCGCGCCGGCCCGGCCCACGGCCAGGTTGTCGGCAAGCGGGTCGAGGATCCAGGACGCCGCCGGTTCGCCCTCGGTCAGCAGGGCCACCATCAGGGCGAACGGCCGCTGCCCGGAGGCGAAGTTGGCGGTGCCGTCGACCGGGTCGACCAGCCAGACGTCCCCCGTTCCGCGCAGGTGCGCCAGGAGCGCGGGGTCGGCGGCGACGGCCTCCTCGCCGACCACCACCGAGCCGGGACGCAACCGGAGCAGCCCCTCGGAGATCATCTCCTCGGCCCGCTGGTCGGCGACGGTCACCACGTCGCCCGGGGCCTTCTCGGTGATCTCGTGGGCGTCGAGACGCCGGAACAGCGGCACGACGATCTGCTCGGCGGCCTCGCGGAGCAGGCCACCGACGTCGTCGAGCAGGGTGTCGTCAACCACGCGGCGGCAACTTGACCACGCTGACGAAGAACTCGTCGATCTGCCGGACCACCGAGATGAACCGCTCGAAGTCGACCGGCTTGGTCACGTACGCGTTCGCGTGCAGCTGGTAGCTGCGGAGGATGTCCTCGTCGGCCTGGGAGGTGGTGAGCACCACCACCGGGATCCGGCAGAGCACCTCGTCCCGCTTGATCTCCTCCAGCACCTCCCGGCCGTCGCGGCGGGGCAGGTTGAGGTCGAGCAGGATCAGGTCCGGCGTCACCGCGTCGGCGTACTGGCCCTCACGCCGCAGGTAGGCGAGCGCCTCGGCGCCGTCGGAGACGACAGTCAGCCGGTTGCGGAGCTTGTGCTCCTCGAACGCCTCCTGGGTCATCAACACGTCGCCGGGGTCGTCCTCGACGAGGAGGACCTCGATCGGGCTTCTGCCGTCCGCCGGAGCGGTCATCGCACTGTCTCCTTCGTACCAGCCGTCCTGCCGCTCGTCGCCTGGTCCGGACGCTGGTCGTCAGCGTCCCGAGCGGTGTCGTCGGCCGGCCCGGTCGTTGCCGTTCCATTGATGTCGGCGGGCCGGGCACTCTCCGGGCCCGTCTCCGCGTCGGTGCTCCCGGCCGGCGCGTCGCCCCCGGTCGCGTCGGCGTCCCCGTCCCGCTCGTCGGCCGCCGCGCGGGCGGCCTCGACGTCCTCGGGCAGCGCCGGGAGGGTGAACCGGATGGCGGTGCCCTCCTCGGTGTCGGTGTCGACCCAGACCCGACCCCCGTGGTACTCGACGATCTTCTTGACGATCGCCAGGCCGATGCCCGTGCCCGGGTAGGCGTCCTTCGAGTGCAACCGCTGGAAGATCACGAAGATCTTGTCCGCGAACTCCGGCTCGATCCCGATACCGTTGTCCCGACAGGTGACCTCCCACTCGCCGTCCACCAGACGCGCCGAGACGTGCACCCTCGGCGGCACGTCCGGCCGCCGGAACTTCACCGAGTTGCTGACCAGATTGGCCAGCAGGTTCGTCAGCAACGGCTCCTCGCCCCGGATGGTCGGCAACTCCGACCACGTCAACTCCGCACCGGCCTGCTGCCGGGCCACCTCCGTCTGCCCGGCCACCTCCGCCATCACCCGATCCAGGTCCACCTCGGTGAACCCCGTCGTCAGACGACCGATCCGGGAGAACGCCAACAGATCGTTGATCAGACGCTGCATCCGCTGCGCCCCGTCCACCGCGAAACCGATGTACTGGTCGGCACGCTCGTCGAGCTGCCCCGCGTACCGACGCTGGAGCAACTGGCAGAAACTCGCCACCTTCCGCAACGGCTCCTGAAGATCATGCGACGCCACGTACGCGAACTGCTCCAGGTCACGGTTGGACCGCACCAACTCCTCGGCCTGCTTCTGGAGCTGCGTGTTGACCCACTCGATCCGCTCCCGCGCCTCCCGCACCTCGGCGAGATCCTTGGCGATCTTGCGCCGCATCGCCTCGACGTCGTCGGCGAGCTGTTGGAACTCCGGTGGCCCGGACCCGCTGATCTCGTGCTGGTAGTCGCCCTCGGCCACCTCCCGCACCTGACCGGCCAGACCGGTGAGCGGTCGGACGACCATGCGCTCCAGCGAGACCAGCAGGACCGCGCCGGCCACGACCACCACCAGCGCCGCGATGATCAGCAGGACGACCAGCAGGTTGCCGGTCCGCCGGATGTTCCGCTCGTTGGCGTTCCGCTCGGCGAGGATCTCCGCCTCCAGCCGCGACATCGAGCCGCGGATCTGGTCGAACTCCTGCCGGGTCCGGTCGTTGATCAGGCTCTGGGCCGCCTGGGTGCCGTCCTGGTCGACCGCCGTGATCACCGGTACGGCCACCGCCTGCCGCCACCGCTCCGCCTGAACGCGGACGGCGTCCAGCTCCCCCCGGACCGCCGGGTAGTCCCCGGCGAGCCGGCCCATCGACTCGATCCGGTCCCGCTCCTGCTCGACACCGCTCTCGTACGGCAGAAGATCCTGGCGGTCGCCGCTGACCGCGTACCCGCGGACGGCGGTCTCCTGGTCGAGCAGCGCGTTGAACAGCTCCTGCGCCTGGACCCGCAGCGGACCGGTCTCGGTCAGCACCGCGTCCGTGTGGGCCCGGTTCCGCGCGGCCACCGCCGCCTCGGCGGCGGCCAGGCCGACCAGCAGCACACCGACCACGGTCAGCAGGGTGACCACCCGCCGGCGCAGCGTCCACCCCCGCGTGACGGCGTTCACCGGCCACCGCCCCGGCTGACCAGCAGCATCGCCACGTCGTCGGCGAGCGGGCCACCGTTGATCTCCTCCGCCTGGCCGACGAGCCAGCCCGGCAGCTCGGGTAGCGGCACGGTCCGGGTGGCCGGCTCGCCGACCAGCGCGCTCAGCCCCGGCACGTCGAGCCGCTCCTCACCGTTGCCCACGCGCCCCTCGATGAGCCCGTCGGTGTACATCAGCAGGGACCAGTCATCGGTGGGAAACTCCAGGTCGAAGGCAACGGGCCGGCGGGGGCGCACCCCGAGGAGCAGACCGCCCGGGGCGGGCACCGGCGCGACCTCACCCCCGGCGATCAGCAGTGGCGGCGGGTGCCCCGCCAACCGTACGGTCGCCCGGTTGGCGTCCAGGTCCAGCCGCGTGGTGGCGACGGTCGCGAAGATCTCCTGGAGCCGGCGTTCGCTCATCAGCACCTGTTCCAGGGCGGGCAGCACCTCGTCGTCGGGCACCCCGGCGAGGATCAGCGCACGCCACGCCACCCGCAGTTCCACTCCGAGCGCCGCCTCGTCCACGCCGTGTCCGCAGACGTCCCCGACGATCAGGTCGATCCGCCCCGGCCGGGTCTGCACCACGTCGTAGAAGTCGCCGCCGATCAGGGCGGCGTGCCGGCCCGGGCGGTAGAAGGTGTGCACGGCGATCCGGTCGCGCTCCATCAGAAGCGGCGTCGGCAGCAGGCCACGTTCCAGGCGGGCCGACTCGGCCTGCCGCAACTCGAACTCGCGGAGTCGGCGGGCGTTCTCGTCGGCCCGCTTCCGCTCGACGGCGTAGCGCAGCGCGCGGGTCAGCAGGACGCCGTCGACGGTGCCCTTGACCAGGTAGTCCTGCGCGCCCTCGGCGACCGCGACGATGCCCAGGTGCTCGTCGGAGCGACCGGTGAGCACGCAGACCGCCGCGCCGCCGGCCATGTCGAGGACCTGGCGCAGGCCGTCGATCCCCTGGGCGTCGGGCAGGCCGAGGTCCAGCAGGACGCAGTCGACCCCGACCACCCGCTGCCGGGCCTCGCTCAGGCTCGTGGCGACCAGCAGTTCGATCATCGAGTTGGTCTCGGCGAGCAGTTCCCCGACGAGGAACGCGTCTCCCTCGTCGTCCTCGACCAGCAGGACCCGCATCCGGTCGCCGGGCGGCAGCGCCGGGTGCCGGCCGAGGCCACCGTGCGGATACGCCAGCGGCGCGACGGTGGAACGGGGCAGCCCCGTCCCCGGCACGGACCGGGTCACCGCCGCGAGACGCGGAAGCTCACTACTGATGTCGGGCTCCTTCCGAGTGCCCTGCTGATCCTGTATTAGACAACGGTCGCACACAACACGACGGCCACGGCACGGGCGGAGATGGGGTCGGTCACTACGCAGCAGCGGGCAAAAAGGGCACCGCCCGCAGTGACCGGTCGTCGACCGACCGGACGGACCGGGCACGCTCCCACGGGCCGCGCCGACCCGGTCACCGCCCGGACCGGACGATCACGTCCCCCGCCGGACGCGCGGGAGAGGCAGGATGGTGCCACCCCCGGCCCCACCCGCGAGGAGACCCCAGTGGGCGCACCGTCCGCCACCCCCGCCGCCGACCGGGCGCTGGCCCGGCCGCGCCGCCGACCGGCCGCCGCCGTGGCCGCGCTCGCCGCACTCGTCGCGGTCGCCGCCGGCACCCTGTTCGACCTGCGAACGCCCGCACCGGCCCCGGCCGACGCGCCGGCCGCCGAGTTCAGCGCCACCCGGGCGTACGAGCACGTGAAGGTGGTGGCCGCCGAGACCCACGCCGCCGGCAGCCCGGCCAACGACCGGGTCCGGGCGCACCTGGAGCAGACCCTGCGCGGGCTCGGCCTGGAGACGTCGGTGCAGGACACGATCGCACCGGAGGCCGGGCAGCTCAGCGGGGCCGCCGGCGGCACCACGCTGGCCCGGGTCCGCAACGTGGTGGCCCGACTCCCCGGCACCGACCCGACCGGTCGCGTCTTCCTGGTGGCGCACTACGACTCGGTGCAGTCCGGGCCGGGCGGCAACGACGACGCCGCCGGCACCTCGGCGATCCTGGAGGCGGCCCGGGCGCTGACCACCGGCCCCCGGCCCCGCAACGACATCGTCTTCGTACTCACCGACGCGGAGGAGGCGTGCCTCTGCGGGGCCGCCGCGTTCGCCGCCGAGCACCCGCTGGCCGCCGACGGCGGGGTGGTGCTCAACCTGGAGGCGCGCGGCCGGACCGGTCCCGTGATCATGTTCGAGACCTCCCGGCGCAACGCCGCCCTGGTGGGCGCCTTCGGCCGGGCCGCCCCGCACCCGGTGGGCACCTCGTTCGCGGTGGAGGTCTACCGGCTGCTGCCCAACGACACCGACTTCACCGCCTTTCTCGACGAGGACTTCGTCGGGCTGAACTCGGCGTACCTGGACGGCGGGGCGATCTACCACACCCCGCTGGACACCGCGGAGTCGATGGACCGGCGCAGCCTCCAGCACCACGGCGACAACGTGCTCGCGCTGGCCCGGGAGTTCGGCCGGACCGATCTGGACACCCTGGACGCCGCGCACGACGCCACGTACTTCCCGGTGCCCGGCGGCCTGGTCCGGTACCCCGGCTGGCTGACCTGGCCGCTGGCCCTGGCCGGGCTGCTGGCCGTCGCCGCGCTCGGCTGGGCGGCCCGCCGACAGGGCCGGGCCAGCCTGCCCCGGCTCGCCGCCGGCTTCGGGCTGGCGGCGGTGCCGCTCGTCGCCGCCCCGCTCGCCGCCTGGCTGCTCTGGACGGCGGTGCTCGCCGTCCGCCCCGGCTACGCCGAACTGCTCGACCCGTACCGGCCGGGGTGGTACCGCCTGGCGGTGGTGGCGCTCGCCGCCGCCGTCCTCTTCGGCTGGTACGCGCTGACCCGCCGCGCGGTCGGCCCGGCCGCGCTGGCGGTCGGCGGACTGGGCTGGCTCGCCCTGTTCGGCGTGCTGCTCGCCGTGGTCGCGCCCGGCGGGTCGTACCTGGCCACCCTGCCCGCCCTGGCCGGCGCGCTCGCCGGCCTGGTGGCCCTGGCCACCCGGATCGACGGCCCCGGACCGGTGGTCGCGGTGACCCTCGCGGCGGCGGTGGGGGTGCTGGTCCTGCTCCCCACGGTGGTGCTGCTCTTCCCGGCGCTCGGAATGGGAATGGGCGCGGTCGCCGCGCTCTTCGCGACGCTGCTCGGATTCGCCGCGCTGCCCGTGGTGGACCTGCTGCACCCGCAGGCCGGCGGCGAACGCGGCATGGCCGCCGCGCGGGCCCGTCGCCGGGGCGCGCTGCCGGCGCTGGCCGCGACGGTCGCCGCGCTGGTCTTCGCCGGGGTCGGCCTGGCCGTGGACCGTTTCGACGCCGCCCACCCGATCCCGACCCACCTGATGTACGCCCTCGACGCCGGCACCGGGCAGGCGCGCTGGCTCAGCCACGAGACCGACCCGCAGCCCTGGACCGACGGTTACGTCGACGGGACCGAACGCGTCGACGACGAGTTCCCCGGCCTCGGTGACACGGAACTGCGAGCCGGGCCCGCACCCCGGGCCGACCTGCCCGCGCCGAAGGTCGAGGTGCTCGCCGACACCCGTTCCGGCACCGAGCGCACCCTGCGGCTGCGGCTCACGCCGCAACGGCAGGTGCGCCTGACCACGCTGCACGTGGACGCCGGCACGGCCACCGTTCGGTCGATGGTGGTCGGCGGCCGACCGGTGCCGGTCGACCGGATCGCCGACGAACAGCGGTGGGACGTCGGCCTCGTCTTCCACGCCCCACCGCCGGAGGGCCTGGAGATCACGCTCACCGTCACGCCGAAGGCGGAGCGGGTGGCGTTGCGCGCCATGGACGCCAGCGACGGCCTCGACGGGCTGCCCGGCTTCCGTCCCCGCCCGCCCGACGTCGGCGTCGTCGGCTCCCACACCTCCGAGATGCTCGCGGTGGCCCAGACCCACCACCTCTGACCCAGCGAACTGATCGACTGAACATGCGGCATCTTGGGCGATCACCCTGCGCGGAGAGGCCAGGATGCCGCATTTTGCGCCGGCCAGGATTGCGCCCACGCGAATTGGCCGAGCGGCCGATTCGCCATCGCACCGAAGCACAGGAGGGTGACGGCATGACCATCGTCGATTGAGCGGGAAAGGGGCCCGATGGACCCACTGAGGAGGACCGCGCTGG
Organism: Micromonospora sp. NBRC 101691; assembly: GCF_030269285.1. Classification (NCBI taxonomy): domain Bacteria; kingdom Bacillati; phylum Actinomycetota; class Actinomycetes; order Micromonosporales; family Micromonosporaceae; genus Micromonospora; species Micromonospora sp. NBRC 101691. The sequence continues at coordinate 197,290 of NZ_BSTB01000009.1, read as the reverse complement.
TCGCGGGCGGGTTCTACGTGCTCACCTTCGCCTCGATTCCGACCCTCGCCCTGTACGAACCGGTGCGCGACGCGGACTTCGTCGTCGGCTCCACGCCGGAGACCCCGGTCGTCATCGGTGGAATCCTCGAAGTGATCGTCGCCCTCGCCTGCATCGGCACCGCCGTCGTGCTGTACCCGGTGCTCAGGCGGCAGGGCGAAACCCGAGCGCTGGGCCTCGTCACCGCCCGGGTCCTCGAAGCCGCCTGCATCTTCGTCGGCGTCGGGAGCCTCCTGACGGTCGTGGCCCTGAAGCGGGCCGACGCCGGAGCGGAAGCGTTGGTCACCGGCCAGGCGCTGGTCGCCTTCTACGACTCGATCTTCCTGCTCAGCCAGGGCTTCATTCCGGCCGTGAACGCCCTGCTGCTGGGTTCCCTGCTGTACCAGTCACGCCTCGTGCCGCGGGTTCTTCCCGTGCTCGGGCTGGTCGGAGCGCCCCTGCTCGTCGTTTCCGACGTCGGCATACTGTTCGGCCTCTGGGACCGGCTGTCGCCGGTGGTGGCGGTCGCGGCCCTCCCCATCGCGGTGTGGGAGTTCTCGTTGGGCGTCTACCTGATCGTCAAGGGCTTCCGGCCCTCCCCGGTCACCACAGGAATGGTCGCCGCCAGCGCCCGGTAGGCGGGCTGGGATTCAGGTCAGCAGCCGTGCCGGGACCGTCCCCGGCGGAACCGGGGCTACTACTTCCAGCGGAAGTGGACGAAGAGGCGGCCGAAGTTCTTGGAGTCCTTCTCGACCCGGTGGTAGAGCTGTTTGACGTCCTTCTGGTCGAGGAACCGCAGCACCCGCTTCTTGAGCTGGCCGGAGCCCTTGCCCGGGATGATCTCGACCAGGGTGGCCTTCTTCGCCACCGCCTCGTCCATGATCCCGCGCAGCGCCCGGTCGATGTCGTGGCCCTTGTTGAAGATGTCGTGCAGGTCCAGCTTGAGTTTCATGCCGCGCCCCGGTCGAGTGTCGTGCCGCCCGCCGGCCGGACGCGCCACGTGACCGTGGCGCGTGCCCGACCGGCAGGTCGGCTCCCATGCCGGCCATGGTAGGTCGGCGGGTTTCCTGCGGCGGCCCGGCGGCTTCCCGTGTCGGTACGGGAAGCCGCCGGGCCGCAGGGGGTCAGCGCGGGCTGCCGACCCGGGTCTCGACCCGTTGCAGGGCCTTGCGGTAGTCGTCGTTGGCCGAGTGCATCGCGGCGGCGATCCGCAGGTGCCGCAGCGCGTCGACCGGACGGTTCAGCCGCTCCAGGGTCCGGCCCAGCACGTGGTGCGCGTAGTGGTCGCTCGGGTCCTGGTCGACCAGCACCCGAAGCTGCTCCTCGGCCCGGCCGAGCTGGGCCGACTGGAAGTACGCGCGGGCCAGCAGCTGCCGCACCGAGGCGTTGCCGGGCTCGGCCGCCACGATCGGCTCCAACAGTCGGGCCGCTCCGGTCGGGTCCCCGGCCTCGAAGAACATCGTCGCCCGCCGGTACTCCGCCAGGAAGTCCATTCGACCCACCCCCTCGTGTCCCGCCGTCCGCTCCTCGTCCGACGCTCGCACAAACACCGCAGGGGTGGCGAGTGTTCCCGGCCGGTCAGCCGCCCGGACGCCCGTCAACGGAGACCGGCGGGGTGAGCTGCCAGGCCCGGACCCCACCGACCAGCGCGGCGGTGTTCGGCACGACCACCACGTCCTCGCCCATCCGCGCGAGCTGCTCCGGCCGGATCAGTCGGGAGTTGCCGCCACCCAGGTAGAGCCGGTCCCAGCGGAACACCGGCCGCAGCCCGTCGACCACCTGCCGGACCCGGCGGGACCAGAAGCCGTCGCCCAGCCGGCGGCGCTCCGGCTCGCCGACGTAGGTGTCGTAGGTCATCCCCCAGCGCACCGGTGCCTGGGACAGTTCCAGGTGCGGGGCGAGCACCCCGCCGTCGAAGAGGGCGCAGCCGAGCCCGGTGCCGAGGGTCAGCACCAGCTCGCAACCGCTGCCGGCGACCACCCCGGCACCGTGCACCTCGGCGTCGTTGAGCACCAGCGCCGGCACGCCGAAGGCGTCGGCGAGCGCGGTACGCGCGTCGTACCCGGTCCACTCGGCGAGCAGTCCCGGATCGACCCGGGAGCGTGGCCCGGACCGGGTGACGTAGTGCGGGGTGGCCACCACCACCCCGTGCCGGAGCATCCCGGGCAGGCCCACGGTCAGCCGGTCGGCGGCGGGCAGCCGCCCGGCGAGGTCCAGCAGCGTCCGGACGAAGAGGCTCGGCGGCAGCGGGTACGGCGTGGGCACCCGCAACGGCCGGGCGCGCATCGTCCCCGCCTCGTCGAGCACCGTTCCCTTGATGCCGCCGCCACCGCAGTCGATCGCCAACGTGGTCACCACGCGCGCCAGTCTGCCGAATGCGTTCGGTCCACGGGGGGCCGGAGGGCTAGGCTTCGACTCCTGATGAGCGCCACGATGATCGTCAAGGACCTCTCCGCCGGGCACGGCGACCGGTTGCTCTTCACCGGACTCGACCTGGTGGTGGCCCCCGGGGACGTGGTCGGCCTGGTCGGGGTGAACGGAGCCGGCAAGTCGACGCTGCTGCGTACCCTCGCCGGGTTGCAGGCGGTGGAAGCCGGCGGCGTCACGCTGAGCCCGCCCACCGCGAACGTCGGCCACCTGCCGCAGGAGCCGGAACGCCGCCCCGACGAGTCGGTCCGCGACTTCCTGGCCCGCCGGACCGGGGTGACCGCCGCGCAGGCCGCGCTGGACGCGGCGACCGAGGCGCTGACGGCGGGGGCGGCCGGTGCCGACGACGCGTACGCCGAGGCGCTGGAGCGGTGGCTCGCCCTCGGCGGCGCCGACCTGCCCGAGCGGGCCGGTCAGGTGGCTGCCGACCTGGGGCTCGGCGTCGACCTGGACCACCCGATGACCGGGCTCTCCGGCGGGCAGGCGGCCCGCGCCGGGCTGGCCTCGCTGCTGCTCAGCCGGTACGACGTCTTCCTGCTCGACGAGCCGACCAACGACCTCGACCTGGCCGGACTGGCGAGGCTGGAGGAGTTCGTCACCGGGCTGCGGGCCGGCACGGTGCTGGTCAGCCACGACCGCGAGTTCCTGACCCGCACGGTCACCCGAATCCTGGAGCTGGACCTGCACCAGCAGCAGGTCCGGCACTACGGCGGTGGCTACGCCGCGTACCTGGAGGAGCGCGAGGTGGCCCGCCGGCACGCCCGCGCCGAGTACGAGGAGTATGCCGAGACCCGTGCCGGGTTGGAGGAACGGGCCCGCACCCAGCGGTCCTGGATGGACAAGGGCGTACGCAACGCCCGGCGCAAGGCCACCGACAACGACAAGATCGGCCGGAAGTTCCGGTCCGAGTCCTCCGAGAAGCAGGCGGCGAAGGCCCGGCAGACGGAACGGCTGATCGAGCGGCTGGAGGTGGTCGAGGAGCCGCGCAAGGAGTGGGAGCTGCGGATGGAGATCGCCGCCGCGCCCCGCGCCGGGGCCGTCGTGGCCGCGCTCCGCGACGCCGTGGTACGCCGGGGCGGTTTCACCCTCGGCCCGGTGACCCTCCAGGTCGACTGGGCCGACCGGGTGGCGGTGACCGGGGCGAACGGGTCGGGCAAGTCGACCCTGCTCGCGGCGCTGCTCGGTCGGGTGCCGCTGGAGTCCGGGCACGCCTCGCTCGGGCCCGGCGTGGTGGTCGGCGAGGTCGACCAGGCCCGGGGACTCTTCGTCGGCGACGAGCCGCTGCTGGACGCCTTCCGGGCCGCCGTACCGGAGATGGCACCGGCGGACGCGCGGACCCTGCTGGCCAAGTTCGGCCTGCGCGCCGACCACGTGCTGCGGCCGGCGGCGACCCTCTCCCCCGGCGAGCGGACCCGGGCGGCGCTCGCGCTGCTTCAGGGACGCGGGGTGAACCTGCTCGTGCTGGACGAGCCGACCAACCACCTGGACCTGCCCGCGATCGAGCAGTTGGAGTCGGCGTTGGCGGGTTACCCCGGCACGATGCTGCTGGTCACCCACGACCGGCGGATGCTGGCGGCGATCGAGACCAACCGGCGGCTGCACGTCGACGACGGGCGGATCGCCGAGCTCTGATCCGTGCGTACCGTCCATCGGCGGGTCACAATCGGTTGATGCTGAGGTGGGAGTACGCACTGCTGGTACGCCGCCGGCAGGCGGTCAGCGACGGCATCGGCTGGGAGGTCACCTTCCACTGGTACGGGCCGGACGGCGCCCTGGTCGACGTCACGCCGTACGGCGACACCGCGCTGTCCCACCTGAACCGGGCCGGCGACCTGGGTTGGGAGTTGGTGGCGATGAGCGAGGACCCGTCGCTGCCCGGCAACCACGAACTGCACCGGTACCACCTCAAGCGTCCGAAGACGCAGCTCGCGCCCCGGCAGCGGGTACGCGGGGCCGGGCGGGGCGGGCGGCGCGGCATCACCGGATGACCCGGGCCGGCGGTGAACCGGCCACGGCACCACCTCCCGCCCGCACCCGTCGCGGGTTCCGCACGTCGCCCTTCCGGCAACCTCGCGCATACCGGGCGCGGATGCGGGTAACGGGCGGCGGGAGGTGACCCGCATGGTCGCGCTGGCGCAGGCACCGCCCTCGGCCGACCGGCTGAGGGCGATCGACGTCTTTCTCACCGGGGCGTGGACGGACCAGGCCCGACACGACGACCGCCTGCGCGACCTGGCGGTCGACGTGGGGTTCGACCGGGGCGTGGCCCACCTGACCGGCGAGGTGCCCACGGCGGCGGACCTGCGCCTGGTCCGGGAGCGGGTCGGCCGGCTCGCCGGGGTGTTGGGGGTCTGGTCGCGGGTGGCCGTCGCCGGCCGGGCACCGGTCGTCGTCGACCTGGGCTGCGGTGGCACCAAGCAGTACCCGGGCAACCTCGGGCTGGACATCCTCCCCGCTCCCGGCGTGGACGCGGTGGCGGACCTGTCCGGGTCGCTGCCGCTGGCCGACGACTCGGTCGATGTCCTCTTCGCGGTGCACATCCTGGAGCACCTGGTCGACTTCCTGCCACTGGTGGACGAGGCCCACCGGGTGCTCCGGCCGGGCGGTGTCCTGCACGTGATGAGCCCCTGGTGGCGGCACGTGAACGCGGTCGCCGACCCGACCCACGTCCGGCTGCTCGACGTTCAGACGATCAAGGGGATCTGCGGCCAGCGCCCACCCGGTACGCCACGCTGGTACCCGCTGCACGTCGGCTGCGACGGCGCGTCGATCTTCGCGGACCTCACGCCGCTGGCAGCCGACGATCCGGGGCCCGAGCCGTCCCACCTGGCCCGCTTCTTCGACTGAGAGGTCACGCGCGTCCGAGGCGGGACGCCGGTCGGCGAGGTCGGTGCGTCCAGGACCGTGGACACCCGAGGCGGGACGCCGTGCCGGCGAGGTCGGTGCGGCCAGGACCGCGGACACCCCGACATCGCCGAACCGGAGTCGATCGAGGCGACCTAACCGCCCGGAGGACGGGGCCAGGCCTCCGCCTCGGGATCGACCGGCCGGCTCGCCGACGGCACCGGGGCGGGCGCCGCAGGCGGGGATGCCGGCGGCAGGGGCATCGGCGGCGCGGGCATGGAGGGCACGGACGCCGGGGGTGTCGTACCCCAGCTCGGAGCAGGCACCGGCTCCGGCGGAGGCAGAGGCGCGGGAGGCGCGGGCGCGGGAGGCGCGGGTGCGGGAGGCGCGGGTGCGGGAGGCGCGGGTGCGGGAGGCGCGGGTGCGGGGGGCAGAGGCGCGGGTGTGGGGGGCGGGGCCGCAGTGACCGGAGGCGGGATGACCGGGGGTGTCTGGCAGGGCTGCCAGACCCGGTCCCCGGCGACCAGGCTGCGGAAGTCGAACCGGCACTTCGAGCAGGTACGAAGTGCCGTCTCGGCCCGCCGGTCGCCGCACCGCTGGCAGAACGTCACCACCGTCTCGTCGGCGTCCATGCCCTGGCAGCGCGGGCAGGAGAATTCCGGCCCCTTGTTGTTGAGCTGCGCCAACCGGCCGGCCAGCACGTACGGGGTGACCACCGCGCTGAGGCTGGTGGCCAGGTCCCGGGTCCGCCGGGTGCGCTCCTGCAACCGTTCCAGATCGGGATTGGTCACCTTCTCCAGCCGGCAGGTGGTGCAGGTCCGCAGGTTCCGCACCGGCAGCAGGCCCCGGAGCCGGGCCTGCTGGTGCAGGAAGGTCACCACCGGTACGTCCGCCGGCTCGACGGTGAACCGGGCGGCCGGAGCCGAGCCCGGTGCGACCGAGGCGAGGTGTTCCTCGACCCGGAACACCAACGACTGGACCTGGGCCACCAGGTTCGGCGGCATGTCCCCGGGTCTGTCGGCGATCAGTGCGCCCACCATCAGCATGCCGTCGGCCAGCTCCGCCGGCACCTCCGCGACGGTCTGCGGAGTCTCGAAGGCGAAGGTGTCGGTGCCGGACCGGCTGACCGCTGCCCGGCGCTGGGCCGGGGAGTCCCCGTCGAGCAGGCGGGACGCGTGCCGGGAGAGCACCGCACCAGCCCGGTTGGCGAGGCTCGCCGCGTTCTGCATGATCGCCACGTCACCGGGTCCGGTCTGCCGCCACCAACCGGGGAACGCGGTGGCAGCGGCCGGGTCGAGGCGGCCGAGCACGCCGTCGACCGCACCGAGAACGGACTCGAACAGCTGCACGTAGGCCGAGGTGAGGCCCCAGTTCCGGCCCACCCGGCCGGCCCAGCGGTCGGCCAGCAGGACGGTGACCCGACAGCCGTCGCCGTCGGCTTCGAGGCCGATCCGCAGCGCGACCGGCACCCGGGCGGCAGAGAGGGTGACCCCACCCAGCTTCGAGCCGCGTACCGCTTCCAGCAGGCTGAGCTGCTCGGTGCGCAACTCGAAGGAGAGGTCCCGGAGAACGCGGAGCAGGTGCTGCCGGGCCACGCTCGGCGGCGCGGCGATCCGGCGTTCCGCGCCGGCCAGCAGCCGACCCGCCTCGGTGGCGGTCACGGCCGGGTCGGGCCGCGACCCGGGACCGCCGTCTGCCGCCCAGCTCATTCCGCGATGTCGAAGCTCGTGCCGGCGTCGTACGTGTTGTAGGGGGCGACCTCCGCCACCGCCGTGTCCAGGTGGGTGACCGCCTGGGCGGAGTAGTCGAGGGAGACGTCGTAGTTGTTGTCGGCGAGGTGGGCGTGGTCGGCGGCGTACGCCATCCCGCTCTCGGCGGCTGCGAGGTTGCCGGCGGCCAGGTTCTCGTTGGCGTAGTCGACCCAGTCCTGCGCCGACCCGGCCCACTGGTCGCCGCTGGCCGCGTGCCAGTCGGACCAGCCCTGGTCGGCCACGGCCCCGGCGATCTCGCTGTCGACCACGTCCAGCACCGGCTCGGGCAGCACCGCCTCGACCACCGGCGTGATCGGCTCGACGGTCGTCGGGCCGAACGTGTCGATGCCGGCGTCCGCGACGGACGTGTCGGTGGACAGGTAGTCGCCCCAGCTCGGATCGGTGCTCATCTCGCCCCCAGGTCTCATGACAGCGCGCGGCGCGCGCGTACATCATGGCGACGGGACGACACCGCGCCCATCCCCCGATCGGTGTCGCCGTCGTGCCACTAAGGACTGTCGCATGTGGACACCACAGCCGGAGCGCCGGCACCCGCGTCGGGTGTGTGCAGGGGTCCCCTGCTCGGCAGAAAGCGGTAACAGGGGGCCCCTGCAATCACCCGACGACGGCACTCTCGCGGAGCAGGCACCTGCCGAGGGTGCTCTCGCGGAGGCGGTCAGCGGCCGAGGGTGCTCTCGCGGAGTTCGAGACGGTACGGCGCGGTGAGGGTCCGGGGCGGGGCGTCCCGGTCGCCGGAGATCCGACCGACCAGCAGTTCCACCGCGAGCCGGCCGATGCGTTCCTTGTCCGGCGCGATGGTGCTCAGGGTGGGGATGGAGAACCGCCCGTCCTCGATGTCGTCGAAGCCGGCGACCGCGACGTCCTCGGGGGCCCGTAGACCGTACTCGTGCAGGACGCGCAGCGCGCCCAGGGCGAGCGTGTCGTTGAAACAGAAGACCGCGTCGGGGCGCACCCCGGAGGCGAGCAGGTCACGCATGGCGGCGGCCCCGTCCGCGCGGTGCCACACCGGCGCGGGGGCGACCAGGCGTTCGTCGTACCCGATGCCGGCGTCGGTGAGGGCGGCCCGGTAGCCGGCGAGCCGCAGCCGGGCGCTGGCCCCCTCGGCGGTGCGCTGCGCGCCGATGGCGGCGATCCGGCGGCGGCCGAGGCCGGCCAGATGGGCGGTGATCTGCCGGGCGGCGGCCACGTTGTCGATCATCACGTGGTCCGCCGGCCCGTGGTCGACCCGTTCCCCGAGCAGCACCATCGGGGTGCCGTCCAGGCCGGTCAGGTCCTCGGCGGTGAGCGCCAGCGGGCTGAAGATCAGCCCGTCGATGAGGTGGTCGCCGATGCCGCTGGCGGCCACCCGTTCCTGTTCCCGGCTGCCGCCGGTCTGGTCGATCAGCACCGTCCAGCCCTGCTCGGCGGCGGCGACCACGACGTGCCGGGCCAGCTCGGCGAAGTACGGGATGTCCAGCTCGGGCACGGCGAGGGCGATCACGCCGGTACGCCCCTTGCGCAGGTTGCGGGCGGAGAGGTTCGGCCGGTAGTTCAACTCCGCGATCGCCTGTTCGACCCGCGCCCGGGTGGCGGGTCGGACATGCTGGTATCCGTTGACGACGTTCGATACGGTCTTCACGGACACCCCGGCCTTCTCGGCCACGTCCTTGAGCCTGTGCCGCACCTCGCCACCCTCCCGACCCCGTTATGCGGGGCACTTTACCGTGCCACCAGCCCTTTACAACGTTGCCTACAACGTTGTAGAAAGTCGGGCAGGCGAGTGACCACGATCACTGCCCGCAGTCAGGTGATCAGGAAGTCAGGCGACGAGGAAAGGTGGCCGCCGTGCGGACCGCTCAGGTGACGATCGATCCCGCCTTCGCGATCGGCGCGGCCGACCGCCGACTCTTCGGATCGTTCGTCGAGCACATGGGGCGCTGCGTCTACGGCGGCGTCTTCGAGCCGGGTCACCCCGGGGCCGACGCCGACGGGTTCCGCGCCGACGTCCTGGAGCTCACCCGCGAGCTGGGCGTCTCGGTGGTCCGCTACCCCGGCGGCAACTTCGTCTCCGGCTACCGCTGGGAGGACGGCATCGGCCCGACCGGCGACCGGCCGCGCCGGCTCGACCTGGCCTGGAAGAGCATCGAGACCAACGCCTTCGGCCTGGACGAGTTCATGACGTGGGCGGCACGGGCCCGGGTGGAGCCGATGATGGCGGTCAACCTCGGCACCCGTGGCGTCCAGGAGGCCTGCGACCTGCTGGAGTACACCAACCACCCGGGCGGGACCGCGTGGTCCGACCTGCGCCGCAAGCACGGCGCGGAGCAGCCGTACGGCATCCGGCTCTGGTGCCTGGGCAACGAGCTGGACGGCCCCTGGCAGGTCGGCCACAAGACCGCCGACGAGTACGGCCGGCTGGCCGCCGAGACCGCCCGCGCGATGAAGCTGGTCGACCCCTCGATCAGCCTGGTCGCCTGCGGCAGCTCCAACCGGGGGATGCCCACCTTCGCCTCCTGGGAGGCGACCGTGCTGGAGCACACCTACGAGCACGTCGACTACATCTCCGCGCACACCTACTACGACCCGTCCGACGGTGACCGGGCCAGCATCCTGGCCTCGGCGGTCGACATGGACAACTTCATCCGCGAGGTGGTGGCCACCGCCGACCACGTGGCGGCCAAGCTGCGCCACCCGCGCAAGCTCAAGGTCTCCTTCGACGAGTGGAACGTCTGGTACCAGTCCCGTCTCCAGGCCGACCTGGACCGACGCGGTTGGGTGGAGGCCCCGGCGCTGATCGAGGACACCTTCACCGCGGTCGACGCGGTGGTCGTCGGCGACCTGCTGGTCACCCTGCTCCGGCACGCCGACCGGGTCGGTGTGGCCTGCCAGGCGCAGCTCGCCAACGTGATCGCCCCGATCCGGACCCGCACCGGTGGCCCGGCCTGGCGGCAGAGCATCTTCCACCCGTTCGCGCTGACCGCCCGGTACGCCCGCGGCACGGTGCTGCGCACCGAACCGGTCTCCCCCACCTACCCGACCGCCCGCTACGGCGACGTGCCGGTGCTGGACACCGTGGCGGTGCACGACGAGGAGCGGGGCGAGCTGACCGTCTTCGCGGTCAACCGGGGCGAGGAGGACCTCGCGGTGGACCTCGACCTGCGCGGCCTGCCCGGGGCGACCGGGCAGACCCACCTGACCCTCGCCGCCGGGGCGGACCCGACGGCGAGCAACACCGAGGCCGAGCCCGACCGGGTCACGCCCCGGGAGAGCACCACCCCCAGGGTCGACGGCGGCCGGTGCACCGTACGTCTGCCCGCCGTCTCCTGGAACATGCTGCGCTTCGTCACCCGGTCCTGACCGGATCCACCACCTACCCTCTGACCAGCCCCGCCACCGGCCTCGACACGTTCCGCCACCCGCACCCGCACCCGGACCAGAACCGGAACCCGGGCCGGGCTCCCGGCCGGACCCGGCGATCCCGTCCCGAAGGAGACAACAGCATGATGCGCAACGAGATGAGCCGACGGCGTCTGCTCAGCCTCGGTGTCGGGCTCGGCACCGCGGCCACGCTCGCCCTCACCGGCTGCGGTGGCGACGACGAGGAGCCCACCACCACGACGGGCAACGGCGGCAAGGACTACACCGGCCCGAAGGTCGACCTGAAGCTGTGGAACGGCTTCACCGGCGGCGACGGCGAGATCTTCAAGAAACTCGTGGAGACGTTCAACGCCGAGCACAGCAACATCGCGGTGGCGGTCACCACCTACCAGTGGGAGGACTACTACAGCAAGCTTCCCGGCGCGGTCTCCGGAGGTGCCGCGCCGGACATCGCGGTCATGCACATGGACCAGCTCGCCACCTTCGCCGCCCGGGGCGTCATCACCGAGCTGGACGACGTGGCCAAGGCGCTGGAGCTGACCGAGGCCGACTTCTCCCCGACGGTGTGGGCGGGCGGCCTCTACAACGACAAGCGGTACGGCATCCCGCTGGACATGCACCCGCTCGGCCTCTACTACAACAAGGCCCTCATGCAGAAGGCGGGCCTCGACCCGGAGAAGCCGCCGGCCACGCGGGACGACTACACCGCGGCGCTCACCGAGCTGAAGAAGTCCGGCGTGCAGGGCTTCTGGGTCAGCCCGTTCCAGTTCACCGGCGGCATGACCTTCTACTCGCTGCTGCACCAGTGGGGCGGCTCGCTCTTCGACGCCGACGTCGCGAAGGCCACCTTCAACTCCGACCCGGCGGTCGAGGCGTGCACCTGGCTGGTCGACATGATCAAGCAGGGGCACTCCCCGGCCAACGTCGGCCAGGACGCCGACTACCTGGCGTTCAAGGGCGGCAAGAACGCCTTCAACTGGAACGGCATCTGGCAGGTCAACGACCTGAAGAAGAGCCCCGACGTGCAGTGGGGGGTCGCGCCCCTGCCGCAGATCGGCAGCAAGCCGGCGGCCTGGGCCAACTCCCACAACTTCACCATCGTCAAGCAACGCAGCACCAACGCCAACAAGGTGGCCGGGGCGAAGGTCTTCATCAACTGGCTGAGCCAGCACTCGCTGGACTGGGCCGCCGGCGGCCAGGTGCCGGCCCGTAAGGCGGTCCGCGAGGATTCCGGCTTCACGGCGCTCACCGAGGTGAACGCGCTCGCCCCGCAGATCGACTACGCGGCCTTCCCGCCGGCCGCGCCGGGTGTCGGCGAGGTGCTGACCACCTTCTACACCTCGTTCAACGAGGCGGTGCTCGGCAAGAAGTCGCCGAAGCAGGCGCTGGACGACGGCGTCGCCAAGGCCGACAAGCAGCTGGCGGACAACCGCAAGAAGTACGGGAACTGAGGCGGTCGTGGCCGGCATCGGCACGGTCGGGGCGGCGCGTGGGGACGCGCCGCCCCCGGCGGCACGGCGGAGACGCCAGGTGACGGACCCACGCGGGCGGGCCAGCACCCCGTACCTCTTCCTCGCGCCGTACCTCGTTCTCTTCCTGGTCTTCGGGCTGGCCCCGATCGTGTTCGGGCTCTGGCTGAGCCTGCACCAGTGGGACCTCCAGCTGCCCCACCGGCCCTTCGTCGGGCTGGACAACTACCGGGACCTCTTCTCCAGCGACTCGGCGATCTACGGGGACTGGTGGTCCAGCGTCCGGGCCACCGGCATCTTCACCCTCTTCTCGGTGCCGCTGCTGGTGGTCGTCCCGCTCGGGTTGGCGCTGCTGCTCAACGAGAAGTTCCCCGGGCGGACGTTCTTCCGGGCGGTCTACTTCGCCCCGTACGTGCTCGGTGTGGCGGTGATCGGCCTGCTCTGGCGTTTCCTGCTCGACGCGAACCTGGGCCTGGTCAACCGGCTGCTCGGCGCGGTCGGGCTGCCGTCGGACACGCCCTGGGTGACCGACGTGCCGTGGGCCTGGGTCTCCCTGGTCGGGGTGACCGTCTGGTGGACCTCCGGGTTCAACGCGGTGATCTACCTGGCCGGTCTCCAGGACATCCCGCCGGAGCTGTACGAGGCGGCGAAGATGGACGGCGCCGGCGCCTGGGACCGGTTCCGCAACGTCACGCTCCCCGGGCTGCGGCCGGTCATGCTCTTCGTGCTGACCACGACGATCCTCGCCTCGGCCAACGTCTTCGGCCAGTCCTTCCTGATCACGCAGGGCGCGCCGGGCGAGCAGACCCGGACGGTGGTCTGGCGGATCGTCGACGAGGGGCTCCGGGACAACGACGCGGGTCGGGCCGCCGCGATGAGCATCCTCTTCGCGCTCGCCCTCGCCGTGATCAGCATGGTCAACTTCCGGTTCTTCCGGTACCGGGAAGACTGAGGAGGCGAGACGTGTCGACACTCCGCCGCACCGGGCGCTACACCGTCCTGGTGCTCCTGGCCCTGGTGTTCCTCACCCCGTTGCTCTGGATGGTCGTCACCTCGCTGAAGACCTACGGGGACGCACAGAAGATCCCGCCGGACTGGCTGCCGAGCCCGCTCTCCGGGTACGGCTACGAGCGGATCCTCACCGACACGGCCAACCCGGTGCTGCGCTGGTTCGTCAACAGCATGCTGGCCGCCACGCTGCACGCGCTGCTCGTGCTGGTGACCGCCTCGATGGCCGCGTACGCCCTGGCCCGGCTGCGGTTCCGGGGTCGTACGGTGAGCTTCGCGCTGATCGTGGGGACGCTCTTCATCCCGCCCACCTCGCTGGTCATCCCGAACTTCGTGATCGTCGAGCGGCTCGACTGGCTGGACACCCTCACCGTGCTGGTGGTGCCGGGTGCGGCCAGCGCGTTCGGGGTGTTCTTCCTGCGGCAGTTCTTCCTCTCCATCCCGGCGGAACTGGAGGAGGCGGCCGTGCTGGACGGCGCGAACCACTGGCAGGTCTTCACGAAGGTGCTGCTGCCGCTGTCGAAGCCGGCCCTGGCCACCCTGGCGGTGTTGTCGTTCCTCACCAACTGGAACGACTTCCTCTGGCCGGTCTACGTGCTGTTCAGCCCGGAGAAGCTGACCGTGCCGGCGGGCCTGGGCCTGCTCCAGGGCGCGTACGTCACCGACTACCCGGTGATCATGGCCGGTGCGGTGCTGGCCAGCGTGCCGGTGCTGATCCTCTTCGTACTGGCCCAGCGGCACATCATCCAGGGCGTGTCCCGCAGCGGACTGAAGGGATGACCGTGCGACCCGGCCGGCGACGCGACGCGACGGCGGCCCTGCTGACCGCCGCCGTGCTGCTCGTCGCGGGCTGCCCCGCGACCGACGAATCGACCGCCACGACCACGGGACCCGACATGTTCACCAATCCGGTCATCGCCACCGACTCCCCCGATCCGCACGCGATCCGGGTCGGCGACACCTGGTACCTCTTCCACACCAACGGCGACGGCCGCAACGTCCCCGTGCACACCTCGCCCGACCTGGTGGAGTGGACGCCGGCCGGGGACGCCCTGCCGGAGCTGCCGGGCTGGGCCGACCCGGGGAAGACCTGGGCTCCCGAGGCGATCGAACTGGCCCCGGACCGGTTCGTCCTCTACTACACCGTCGCCGGGCGCTCCTCCGGCCGGCAGTGCGTCGGGCGGGCGGTCGCCGCCGCGCCGCAGGGCCCGTACCGGGACGGGTCCTCCGGGCCGCTGATCTGCCAGGCGGAACTGGGCGGCGCGATCGACGCCAGCCCGTTCCGGGACACCGACGGCAGCCTCTGGCTGCTCTGGAAGAACGACGGCAACGCCGTCGGCCAGGACACCTGGCTCTGGTCGCAGCGCCTCTCCGAGGACGGGCTGGAGCTGGTCGGCGAGCCGACGAAGCTGCTCAAGCAGACCGAGCCATGGGAGGGGCACCTGATCGAGGGGCCGTTCTTCTGGCGGCGGGACGGGAGGCTCCACCTCTTCTTCGCCGCCAACGCCTACGACCGGGCCGAGTACGCCGAGGGGTACGCGGTCTGCGAGAGCCCGACCGGTCCCTGCGTCAAGGCGCCGGAGAACCCGATCCTGCGGAGCAACGCGGCGGCCTCCGGCCCCGGCCACGCCTCGATGGTCGAGTCCGACGGCCGGACCTGGCTGCTCTACCACGCCTGGCCGCCCGGACAGGAGGGTTCCGTCGCCCCCGGCCGGCAGACCTGGCTGGACGAGGTCGTCTGGCGCGACGGCCGCCCCGTCGTCAAGGGCCCCACCGCCACCGCCCAGCCCCGCCCGTAGCCGCACCGGGCGTAGCCGCACCGCCCGGCTGACGTGGTAGGAGGGGTCCCCGCACCACCCCGCACCCGGAGCAGCGGTTACGGCTTGGGCTGGGCGAGGCGGTTACGGCGGCGGCCGTAGAAGAGGTAGATGAGGAAGCCGAGCAGCATCCAGGCCAGGAAGCGCAGCCAGGTCTCCACCGACAGGTTGAGCATGAGGTAGAGGCAGGCCAGCGCCGAGACGACCGGCAGCACCGGCGAGAACGGCACGGTGAACGGCCGCTCCAGCTCCGGCCGGGTGCGGCGCAGGATCGGCACCGCCAGCGAGACGAGCACGAAGGCACAGAGCGCGCCGATGCTGACCAGGTCCGCCAGGGCGGTCAGCGGCAGGAAGCCGGCGAGCAGCGCGACCAGCACGGTCATCATCGCCGTGATCCGGTACGGGGTGCCCCAGCGGGGGTGCACCTTCGCCACGGCGGGCGGGATCAGCCCGTCCCGGGCGACGGCGAACCCGATCCGTCCCATGGCCACCAGCTGGACCAGGATCACGCTGGTCAGACCGGCGACGGCGGCGATGGAGACGAGGATCGCCGCCCAGCCGGCCCCGACCGACTCGAAGGCCGCCGCGATCGGGGCACCCCGGTCGATCTCGTCGTACGGGACCATGCCGACCACCACCAGCGAGACGCCGATGTAGAGCACGGTGGCGACCAGCAGCGTGCCGAGCAGGCCGAGCGGCAGGTCCCGCCGCGGGTTCCTGGTCTCCTCGCCCAGGTTGGCCACCGCCTCGAAGCCGGTGTACGCGAAGAAGACCACCGCGGCGGCGGTGAGCACCCCGGCGAAGCCGAAGACCGAGGGTTCCATCCCGAAGATCGCCTGGGTGACCGGCTGCCGGAGGCCGGTCTCGCCGGCTCCGGCCTCCTCGGCCGGCGGGATGAACGGGGTGAGGTTGGCGGCCTTGACGAAGAACGCCCCGGCGACGATCACGAAGACGCAGATGGCGACCTTGACGAGGACGAGCAGGTTGGTGACCCGGGCCGACTCGCGGATGCCGACGATGGCCACCACGCCGAGGAGCAGCACGATGCCGATGGCCCCGACGTTGACCACGCTCCCCTCCTCGCCGAACCAGGTGGCCGGGAGGTTGAACAGTTCGGCGAGGTAGCCGGACCAGCCCCGGGCGACCACCGCCGAGCCGAGGGCGAACTCCAGCAGCAGGTCCCAGCCGATGATCCAGGCGACGATCTCGCCCATGGTGGCGTACGCGTAGGTGTAGGCGCTGCCGGCGGCCGGGATGCTGGAGGCCAGTTCGGCGTAGCAGAGCGCGGCGAGCAGGGCGACCAGCCCGGCGATGGCGAACGAGACCACCACGCCGGGGCCGGCGTGTTCCCGGGCCTCCAGCCCGGTGAGCGTGAAGATGCCGGTCCCGATGACGATGCCGATGCCGAATCCGGTGAGGTCGCGGGCACCGAGCCGGCGCTTGAGCCCGGGTCCGCCGTCCTCCCCGTCCGCCTCGCTCTGGGCGATCACGTCCTTGATCGGTTTGGTACGCAGCACGGACACCGCAGTCACCCCTCCCACCGTGCGACCACCTCCGTGGCGGCCGGTGACCGCTGCTGCTACCCCGGCTCCCGGCGGGCGAACCGCCACGTCGCGTACCAACCCGGTAACGGCGGGTCGAGTCGGCGACCCGGGCGGCGGCCGATCTCCGGTGGGGTCTTGCGCCGGGCGGCCGGTTGTGAAAATTTCCTTCTGACGGTGTATTGCTGGCGACGAATCTTGCCGACAAGCTGCCGTCCGCTCCCCCTGCCAGCCGAGCCCCAACGAAGGGACGCACCTGATGAAGGCACCTCGGCTCAGAGCCGCCGGGCTGGCCGTCGCGCTGCTCGGCGCGCTCGTCGCCGCGACGCCCGCGCAGGCCGCTCCGGCCGCCGACGCCACCACCATCGCCACCGCCGACTGCACCACCGACCCGGCCACCCCCAAGCGCCAGTTCCGGGCGATGTGGATCGCGTCGGTGACCAACATCGACTGGCCCACCAAGACCTCCTGGACCGCGCCGGACCGGATCGCCACCCAGAAGGCGGAGTACCTGGCCTGGCTCGACCTCGCCGAGCGGCTCAACCACAACGCGGTGGTGGTCCAGATCCGGCCGACCGCCGACGCGTTCTGGCCGTCGCCGCACGAGCCCTGGTCGGAGTACCTGACCGGGGTGCGCGGGCAGGACCCGGGCTGGGACCCGCTGGCCTTCCTGGTGGACGAGTCGCACAAGCGGAACCTGGAGTTCCACGCCTGGTTCAACCCGTACCGGGTCTCGATGCCGGCCCCGGGCGGCGCGGGCGCGGACATCAACCAGCTCGCCCCGAACCACCCGGCCCGGCAGCACCCGGAGTGGACCTTCGCGTACCCGCCGGCCGGGGTCGCCGGCAGCCGGCTCTACTACAACCCCGGCATCCCCGAGGTCCGCGAGTTCGTGCAGACCGCGATGATGGACGCGGTCGAGCGGTACGACGTCGACGGCGTGCACTTCGACGACTACTTCTACCCGTACCCGAGCGGCACCCACCAGGTGCCGGACGACGCGACGTTCGCCGAGCACAACCGGGGCATCGCCGACAAGGCCGACTGGCGGCGGGACAACATCAACCTGCTGGTCAAGGAGATGGGCGAGAAGGTCAAGGCGGCGAAGCCGTGGGTGAAGTTCGGGGTCAGCCCGTTCGGCATCTGGCGGAACAAGTCGGTCGACCCGCTCGGCTCGGACACCACCGGCAGCCAGTCGTACGACATCATCTCCGCCGACACCCGCAAGTGGATCAAGGAGGAGTGGGTCGACTACGTCGTGCCGCAGCTCTACTGGTACATCGGGCAGTACCCGGCGGCCGACTACGCCCGGCTGGTGCCGTGGTGGGCCGACGTGGTGAAGGGCACGAAGGTGCAGCTCTACATCGGCCAGGCCGACTACAAGAGCGGCGACCCGGCGTACGGCTCGTTCTGGATGAACCCGCGTGAGCTGTCCGACCACCTGACGCTCAACCGGTCGTACCCGGAGGTGCTCGGCAACGTGCACTTCTCGGCCGTGCAGGTGCGGGCCAACCGGCTCGGCGCGACCGACATCTACGCGCAGGAGCACTACTCGAAGCCGGCGCTGGTGCCGACCATGCCGCACCTGGCGGCGAAGCCGCTGCTCTTCCCGGTGGTGACCGGCGCGAAGCGGACCGCCGACGGGGTGACGCTGACCTGGCGGCAGCCGGCGGACGGCGTCGGGCCGCTCGGGAAGGCGACCTCGTACGCGATCTACCGGCTGGACGGCCGGCAGCTGCCCGGTCGCTGCGACCTAGCCGACGCGACGAACCTGGTCGACACCGTGCGGGCGACCCCGGGCGCGGTGCAGTCCTGGGTGGACCCCACCGCCGAGGCGGGTAAGTCCTACACCTACCTGGTGACCGCGTTGGACCGGCTCTACAACGAGAGCCCGGCCAGCCCGGTGCGCTTCGTGCGCTGACCTGACGGGCACCGGATGCCCCGGGGTGGTCCGTCCACCCCGGGGCATTCGTCGGTTTCGACGCATGGCGGCAATTTCCAGCAAGACGACACCGAATATCCACCAAGATCGATAAAAACTGTTCTCCAACCGGTAACCCGCCGGTGACACCATTCCGGCGCTCACCCCCACCCGGAGGAGAAATCCGATGCACCGTCGCCTCACCACCCTGCTCGCCGCCAGCGCGTTCGCGCTGCTCACCCTCCTCGGGGTCGCCTCGCCGGCCGCCGCGGTCACCCGGGACCAGAAGCTGTCGGTGATGTACAGCTGGACCCAGACCAGCGCCAGCAGCTACAACTCCTGGAACTCGGCCCGCCTGAACCAGGGCGCCTGGTCGGCGTACGCGTTCAACTGGTCGACCGACTACTGCTCGTCCAGCCCGGACAACCCGCTCGGGTTCACGTTCAACCTGTCCTGCTACCGGCACGACTTCGGGTACCGCAACCACAAGGCGATGGGCGTCTTCACCAGCGCCAACAAGGCCCGCGTCGACAGCGCCTTCTACGAGGACCTCAAGCGCGTCTGCACCAAGTACAGCAGCGTCGTCCAGCCGGCCTGCTACAGCCTGGCCTGGACGTACTACCAGGCGGTCCGGGCCTTCGGCTCGGTCGTGGTCAGCCAGGCCGACCTGGACCGGGCGGCCATGATGAAGGCCGACGCCGAGCGGGCCGCCGCCCGGCGCTGACCCGCGCCCGGCTCACCAGCTCGACGTGAACCGGGGGGAGGCGGGGGACAGGTCCGGGTGCTCCACGGCCAGGGCCAGCGCCGCCGCCTCCTCCAGTCCCAACTCCGCGCCGGCCGCGTAGGCGGCGTCGAACGCGGCGTCGCCCAGCCGCCGGCGGGCCTCGGTCTGCCACCGCAGCCAGTACGCCCCGAACAGCCCCGGCGTGAACCGCATCCGGGCCCGGGTCGCCTGGGTCGCGCCGAAGAGCCGGGCGGCGGTGAGCGGGTCACCCCCGTCGGCACAGCGCACCGCGAGCGCGTTGACCGTGTCGCAGGCCCGACCGTGGTAGCCGTGGCTCATCCGGGACCGGAGCGCCACCTGGAGGTGCTCGTGCGCGGCGACCAGGTCCCGCCGGGCCAGCGCCACCATGCCGAGCAGCATGTCCACCGAGCGCTGCCCCCGCTCCACCGGCCGGGTCGCCTCCACCGACCGGGCCGCGCCGAGCAGCTCCGCCGCCTCGTCCAGCGCCCCGCGCCGCCACAGCAGCTCGGCCAGGCTGTAGACCGCGAGCAGCCCGTCGGCGGCCACCCCCCGTTCCCGCGCCCAGGCGATGACCTCACGGCAGACCTGCTCCGCCTCGACGAACTGCCCCATGTCGACCAGGGGCGCGGCCCGACCGGCGAGCACCCGGGCCAGCAGGCCGGCGTCCCCGGCCTGCCGCGCCGCCGCCTCGGCCCGCTGGGCGAAGCGCAGCTCCTCGGCGAACTCGCCGTCCGCCCCGGCGTGCAGCGAGTGCATGTGGTACGCCGCCGCCAGCTCCGCCTCGGGGATCCGCTCACCGGTCTCGGCGATCCGCCCGTAGAGCCGGAACAGCCAGAGCCGTCCCTCCCGGGCCAGCCCCCGCTCCCGCCACCACAGGTCCAGGCCACCGGCGAGGAGCAGCCCGTCCCGGGCCCGTCCCCCCGTGGTGGACCAGCGCAGCGCGGCCCGCAGCTCACCGGCGAGCGGGTCGAGCGAGTACAGCGACAGGGTCACCGGCTGCCCGTCCGGGCCGAGGTACGCCCGCCGCAGCACGTGCTGCGACCAGGCCACGTGCCGGTCCCGGGCGACCTGCTCCTCGCCGGCCGCCGCCAGCCGGCGGGCCGCGTACGCCCGGATCGGGTCGAGCATCCGGTACGTGCAGCCCGACGCGCTCGGCTCGGCCAGGATCATCGACTTGTCCACCAGCACCGAGAGGGAACCGAGCGGGTCCCCGTCGAGCAGCCACTCCACCGCCGCCAGATCGACCGGCCCGGCGAAGACCGCCAGCCAGCGCAGCAACCGGGCCGACCGGGGGCCGAGCGTCCGGTACGACCAGGTGACGGTGGCCTGCATGGTGGCGTGCCGTTCGACCGTCGACCGGGTGCCGTCCCCGGGCAGCTCACCGGCGGTCCGCAGCTCCACGGTGTCCTCCTGCGCACCCGACCAGGGCCGGGGAGCGTCCGGCTCGTCCCGTCCGGCGTCCAGCGCACCGAGCACGTCGGCCAGGCGTTCGGCGAGCTGCCCCGCCGAGAGCACCCGCAGCCGGGCCGCGGCCAGCTCGATGGCGAGCGGGAGACCGTCCAGCCGGTGCACCACCCGACGCAGGTCGGCGGCCTCGGCCGAGCCGGGCCGCCGACCACCCCGGGCGGCGGTGGTCCGGTCCAGCAACAGGGCGACGGCGTCACTCTCCCCACCGCCCGGCGCCGGGTCGATCGACAGCGGCGGGATCCGCCACACCACCTCGCCGGGGAGGTTGAACGACTCCCGACTGGTGGCGAGCACCCGCACGTCCCGCGCGCCGGTCAGCAGCCGCGAGATCACCTCGGCGATGGCGGCCGGCTGGGCGTCGCAGGTGTCCAGCACGAC
This sequence comes from Micromonospora sp. NBRC 101691, assembly GCF_030269285.1. Classification (NCBI taxonomy): domain Bacteria; kingdom Bacillati; phylum Actinomycetota; class Actinomycetes; order Micromonosporales; family Micromonosporaceae; genus Micromonospora; species Micromonospora sp. NBRC 101691. Next base: position 176,526 of record NZ_BSTB01000009.1, on the reverse strand, counting down.
CAGCGTGCGGCGGGTGGCCGCGTACTCGACGAGGGTGTCCATGACCGGGCGGCCCGGCTCCGGCCGCAGACCGAAGGCGGCGGCGACCGCGAACGGCACGAGCCCCGGGTCGGTGACCGTGGCGACGTCGACGAACCACACCCCGTCCGGGTACGCCTCGACCAGCCCGGCGCACACCTCCACGGCGAGCCGGGTCTTGCCCGCGCCACCCGCGCCGACGACGGTGACCAGCCGGTGGCCTGCCACCAGCCGCCGCAGCTCGGCGCGCTCCGCCTCCCGCCCGACGAACGAGGTGACCCGGGTGGGCAGGTTGTGCGGCGGCGCGTCGGCGGTACGCGGGCGCGGGAACTCCCGCTCCAGTCCGGGGGCGAGGACCTGGAAGAGCCGTTCCCGGTCGTCGAAGCCACGCAGCCGGTACAGCCCGAGGTCGAGCAGGGAAGCACCGGCCGGCAGCGGCTCGGCGTGCCGCACCGTCGACGCCGAACAGAGCACCTGTCCACCGTGGGCGGCGGCGGCGATCCGGGCCGCCCGGTGCACCTCCGGGCTGGCGTACTCGCCGTCGCGCGGTTCCGCGTAACCGGTGTGCAACCCCATCCGGACCCGGGGGGCCGCCTCCGGGGTGGGCCAGTCGTGACCGGCCAGCGCCCGCTGCGCGGCCAGGCACGCGGCTACCGCGGCGGCGGCGTCGGCGAAGGCGATGAAGAACGAGTCACCCTCGGTGAGCAGCTCCGCGCCGTCGGCCGCGACCAGGGTGTGCCGCAGCAGGCGACGGTGTTCGTGCAGCACCGGCCGGTAACCGGCACCGAGCATCCGGGCCAGGCGGGTCGAGCCCTCGATGTCGGTGAACAGGAAGGTCACCCACCCGCTCGGGAGGCGGATCCGTGGCGACATGCGTGGAACCTCCGCCCCTGACGTCGCCGGCCATGCTGCCTTATGTCGAGACCGTCACGCATCGTGAGAACGGCCGGACGGATTCGACCGCAAGGTACCGCAACCGGCTGACGGGGGCGCGGGAATCAGCAGCCGCAACCGCCGCCGCAGCAGCCACCGCCGGACGGGGCGGAGCCTCCGCCGACCGGCCCGGCACCACCCCGGCCGGTCACCGCGACCGTGGAGAGGAGCTTGACGGTGTCGGCGTGGCCCTGCGGGCAGGAGGCCGGCGCACCGGCCTGCGCCATCGGCCGGCTGACCTCGAAGGTGGCGCCACAGGCGCGGCAGCGGAACTCGTACCGGGGCATGGCAACAAGGGTACGACCGGTCCTGACGTCGGCGCTGACATGGGTAATACTCGACGGGTGGTGGACGGAGAGGACAGCGTTCGGAGTCGGCCCCTGCGTCCGGCCGCGCCGCCCGACGGGCCGCTCGCCACATCGGGCGCCGCCCCGGAGTCGGCGCCGCGCACCGCCGATGCGGTGCCGAAGCCCCGGACGCCCGTGCCGCCGGAGACGCTCCGGTCGAGTGGCCCGGCACCGGCCGACTCCCCGCCAGCCGCCGTCGCACCGGCCGAAACCGCTCCCGCCGCGACCACCGCCGCCCCGGCGGACGACGCCACCCGCGCCGAAGACCCGCCGGCCGGACCCGGTGCCCCGTCGGAGGGCACGTCCGGCGGCACCGCAGCCGCCCCGGCGGCGACCGCCGAGCCGACGACCACCGGACCGGCCGCCAGCGAACCCGGCCCGGGAAGCAGCCCGGACCCGGCGCACGCCCCCGGGACGGCGTCGGCCCCGGCGGCCAGCCCCGGACCCGACGCCGGAACCGGCTCGGACACGAAGGCCGGCTCGGACACGAAGGCCGGCTCGGACACGAAGGCCGGCTCGGACACGAAGGCCGGCTCGGAGCCGGGAACTGGGGACGACAAGAAGGCTGAGGCCGACCCGGAGGCTGACTCCACTTCGAAGGCTGAGGCCGACCCGAAGGACGGGTCGGGCCGGGCCGCGCGACGCCGCTACCGGGTGCCGTTCGCGCACGCCGTACGCCTGCCACCCCGGCGGGCCGCGGCCGGCGCGGTCCGGGCGACCCGGGCCTGGTCGAAACGTCCCGCCGGCCGGTTCGCCCTCTCCGGGATCTTCCTGCTCGCCCTGGTCTCCGCCACGGCGGCGGCCGGTGCGCTGCTGGTGCCGGCGACCGCCCCCGCGCCGCGCCCGGTGGCCGGGAGCGACGGCCCCGACGCGTCCGGCGGACCGTCCACCGTGCCCACCTTCCCCGGCGGGGTCGTGCCGCCCGGGACACCGCTGCCGGGCGGGGTCACCCCCGGCGGCGTCGCCCCGCTGCCGACCGGCCGCCCGGCCGACGTGCTCGCTGACTGGGCCCGGGTCACCGGCGAGAAGGTCGGTGTCCCGCAGGTGGCCATGCAGGCGTACGGCTACGCCGAGCTGGTACTCGCCCAGACCACGCCCAACTGCGCGCTGAGCTGGACCACGCTCGCCGCGATCGGGCACGTGGAGTCGGGGCACGGCTCGGCCAACGGCGCGAAGCTGCTGCCGGACGGGCAGGCGCTGCCGGAGATCATCGGTCTGCCGCTCGACGGCAACGGCAACCGCATGCGGATCCTCGACACCGACCGGGGCCGCCTCGACCGGGACCTCGTCTACGACCGGGCGGTCGGCCCGATGCAGTTCATCCCGACCACCTGGGAGGAGATCGGCGCGGACGCGGACAACGACGGCGTGAAGAATCCCCACGACCTGGACGACGCCGCGCTCGCCGCCGGAAACTACCTCTGCAAGGGCGGCCGGAAGATGACCGTTCCCGGTGACTGGTGGGGGGCGATCCTGTCCTACAACGACGTCCGGCAGTACGCCCAGGACGTGTTCGACAAGGCCAACGAGTACGGTCAGAAGAGTCGCGGCTGAGCCGACGCATCCATCCCGGACGTTCTGGATACTTCCCCCGGGCTGCCGTTGCCGGCAAGCTGTACGCGTGATGGTGCGCGAGTGGGATCCCCGGACCGCGTCGTCCGCCGAGATGGCGTCCCTGCTGGCGACGCTGAACGCGGTCCTGGCGGCCGACCTGCCCGACGATCCGCCCTGGCGGGAGACCTCGCTGCGGGAGTACCTCTCCGAGGTGATGCCCGGTGAGCGGCGGATCTCCTGGGTGGCGCAGGCGGAGGCGGCCGTCGACGGCCCGCCCGGGGCGATCCTCGGCCACGTGCAGGTGCTCCTGCTCGGCGACATCGGCGTGCTGGAGGTGCTGGTGCACCCGGACGCACGGCGTACCGGCCTCGGTCGCACCCTGGTCCGGCTGGCCGCCCGCCGCACGTACCAGGAGGGCTTCCAGTCGGTCGGGGTCGAGGTGGTCGGCGGGACACCGGCCATGGCGTTCTTCGAGGCGCTCGGCTTCGGTCGGGACTACGTGGAGACCCGCAGCGTGCTCCGGCTCGCCACGGTGGACTGGACGGCGGTGGGCGCGATGGCCACCGGCATCGGCACCGGTTACCGGATCGAGTTCTGCCCGGGCGGGCCGCCGGACGACCTGATCGAGTCGTACGCCCGGGCCAAGGCCGACTCGCGCGACATCGGCGACGGCGAGCTGCGACCCAGCTCCTACGACCCGCAGCGGCTCCGGGACAGCCTGGACTGCCTGCACCGGCGGGGCATGAAGCCGTACATCGTCTTCGCCATCCACGAGCGCACCGGCGAGGTCGCCGGGCTGACCGAGGTGGTCGTGCCGGCGCAGCATCCCACCCGGGCCGACCAGTACGACACCATCGTCGTGCCGGAGCACCGGGGCTACGGCATCGACCGGGCGATCAAGGCCCGGATGCTGCTGGAACTGCGTGCCGCCGAGCCGGAGCTGACCGAGGTGCAGACCTGGAACGCCCTGGCCAACGAGGCCATGCTGGCGGTCAACGCCGAGCTGGGCTACCGGCCCGACCGCCAGTGGTGCGAGTACGGTGCCGACGTGGCGGAACTGGTGCACCGGTTGGACGCACGGACCCGCTGACCGGTTGTTCACCGGCCCGTCCCGTGGGGGATGGACGTCGTACCGCATCGACGCCTACCGTGCGGTGGTTCCCGTACATCCTTCGTGGAGGCCCTATGCGCCCGCGCCGCATCCTCGCCGCGCTCGCGACCGTCACCGCCGTGACCGCCACGGCCGTCGGCGTCGCACCCCTCGCGGCCAGCGCCGCGCCCACCGACCTGTTCATCTCGGAGTACGTCGAGGGCTCGTCGAACAACAAGGCGATCGAGCTGTTCAACGGCACCGGTGCCGCCGTCGACCTGGCCGCCGGCGGCTACCAGCTCCAGCTGTACTTCAACGGCTCGACCACGCCGACCAACCTGGCGTTGACCGGCACGGTCGCCGCCGGGGACGTCTTCGTCCTCGCCAGTTCCTCGGCCGGCGCGGCGATCCTCGCCCAGGCCGACCAGACCACCGGCGCGAGCCTCTACAACGGCGACGACGCGATCGTGCTCCGCCGGGGCACGACCGTGCTCGACTCGATCGGTCAGGTCGGCGTCGACCCGGGCACCGAGTGGGGCAGCGGCCTCACCAGCACCGAGAACAACACCCTGCGCCGGCTGCCCACGGTGACCGCCGGGGACACCGATCCGTCGGACGCCTTCGACCCGGCCGCCGGTTGGGCCGGCTTCGCCACCGACACGTTCGACGGGCTCGGCACGCACACCGTCGACGGTGGCGGCCCGGTCGACCAGCCGGCCGTGCTGACCTGTGGCCCGTCCCTGGTCACCCCGGCCGGCACGGCGGCGACCCGGGAGGTCACCGCGACCGACGCCGACGACCGGATCGTCGACCTGGCGGTCAGCGCGGTCGCCCCGACCCCGACCGCCGGCACGATCGGCCGGACCGCGTTCACCGCCGCCGACACGGTGGGCGGTACCGCCCGCGCCACCGTGAGCGCCAGCGCCGACCTGGCCGCCGGTGCGTACACGGTCACCCTGACCGCGACCGACGCGGACGGCGGCACCGCGACCTGCGCGCTGGCCGTGACGGTGACCCGCGAGCTGACCGTCGGCGAGGTGCAGGGGCCGACCACCGACACCGAGTCCGGCCCGGCCGACCGGTCCCCGCTCGCCCCGCCGTCCGGCAACGGCACCAGCAGCGCCCTGTACGACGTCCGGGGCGTGGTCACCCAGCGCACCCTGGCGCGGACCTCGGCCGGGGCCGACCAGCACGGCTTCTTCCTCCAGAGCCGGGCCGACGCCACCGACGGTGACCCGACCAGCTCGGACGGCATCTTCGTCTTCATGGGCAACTTCACCTCGCTGATCGGCGGCTACGTGCCGACCGTCGGCGACGAGGTGGTGCTCCGGGCCCGGGTGTCCGAGTACTTCAACATGACCCAGCTCTCCTCGGCGTCGCTGGTCCGGAAGATCGCCTCCGGGCTGGACGTGAACACCGTCGTCACGGTCACCGACGCGGTGCCGCCGGCCGACCTGGCCGCCGCGCAGCGGTTCTGGGAGCGGCACGAGGGGGCCCGGCTGCGGGTCCGCGCCGGCAGCGGCGCGGTGAGCGGGCGGGCGGTCTTCGCGTCCACCGCCGACGCGGAGACCTGGCTGGTCGACCGGGACGACCCGCTGCTGGACCGGGCCGACCCGTACGCCCGCCGGGTGTTCCGGGACGCGCACCCGCTGGACAACGACCCGACCCGCGTCTTCGACGACGGCAACGGCCAGCGGATCATGCTGGGCAGCATGGGCGTCAAGGCCACCGCCGGGGACAGCACCGCTCTGCTGCCGCCGGCGAAGACCTTCGACACCCTGACGCAGGACGCGTACGGCGCGCTCTACTACTCCTTCGAGAAGTACGGCGTGCAGGTCGAGCAGGCCGCCTTCGCCCCCGGTGCCGACCCGTCGCGCAACGCCCCGCCGCGCCCGGCCGACCGGTCGAAGGAGATCGCGGTCGCCACGTACAACGTGGAGAACCTCTACGACCACCGGGACGACCCCTTCGACGGCTGTGACTTCACCGGCAACGCCGGTTGCCCCGGCGTCCGGCCGCCGTTCGACTACGTCCCGGCGAGCGAGGCCGACTACCGGGAGCAGCTCGGCAACCTCGCCGACCAGATCGTCACCGACCTGCACGCGCCGGACCTGATCCTGGTGCAGGAGGCCGAGGACCAGGACATCTGCACGGTCTCCGGGGGTGCGCTGGTCTGCGGCGACACCGACGACGCCGACGGCGCGCCGGACACCCTCCAGGAGCTGGCGCTGGCCGTCGCCGCCGCCGGTGGCCCGGCCTACGCCGCCGCGTACGACCGCACCGGCGCGGACGCCCGGGGCATCACCTCCGGGTTCCTCTTCCGCACCGACCGGCTCTCGCTGGCCGGGGCGACCGCCGCCGACCCGCTGCTCGGCTCCTCCCCCACGGTCGTGTACCGGGCGGCGGGGCTGCCGTCCAACGCGGACGTGCAGAACCCGAAGACGCTGAACGCGCTGCTCCCGCCGGACGTGGACACCTCCACCGGCAAGGACGGCGACAACGTGTTCACCCGGGCTCCGCAGCTCGCGAAGTTCACCGTCCGGGCCACTCCGGGCGGGGCCGATTCGTACACCCTGTGGGCGCTGAGCAACCACTACTCGTCCGGCCCGGACAGCCGCGTCGGGCAGCGCACCGAGCAGGCCCGGTACGGCGCGGCGATCGTCACCGCGATCGAGGCGTCCGACCCGCACGCCCGCGTGGTCTTCGGCGGCGACCTGAACGTCTTCCCCCGCCCGGACGACCCGATCGCGACCGGCGCGAACCCGACCCCGTCGGACCAGCTCGGTCCGCTGTACCAGGCGGGTCTGCGCAACCTCTGGGACGACCTGGCCGCCGAGGTGCCGTCGTCGGCGTACTCGTACAGCTTCGAGGGGCACGCGCAGACGCTCGACCACCTCTTCGTCAACGAGGCGCTGCACGCCGACCTGGTCCAGGTGCGGGCGGCGCACATCAACGCCGACTGGCCGGCCGAGTACGCCGGGGACGGGTCGCGCGGTTCCAGCGACCACGACCCGCAGGTGGCCCGGTTCTCCTCCCGCGCGTCGTTGAGCGTGTCGGACGTCCGGGTGGTCGAGGGCGACCGGGGGGACACCCCGGCCACCTTCACCGTCACGGTGTCCCGGCCGCTGTCCCACCCGGTGCTGGTCTGCGCCGGCACGCTCGGCGTGACCGCCCGGTCCGGGCAGGACTTCCGGTCGTACGCCGGCTGCCGGACGCTCGCCGCCGGGCAGACCTCGGTCGCGTTCCCGGTGGACGTGCGGGGTGACCGCAAGCGGGAAGCGGACGAGAAGTTCGCTCTGGTGGTGACCGGGGTTCCGGGCCTGCTGCTGGCCGACCCGATCGCGTTCGCCACGGTCGTCGACGACGACTGACCGCCTAACGGCCCGACCACGGCCCGTCGCCCGGGTGGAAACGCCCGGGCGGCGGGCCGTCGCCGTGCCGGGCGGCAGGTCGTGAGCGGTTTCCGCGCTGGCCATCGCCAAGATTGACATTCATGATCTACGATCTGTCCCACCGGTTGCCGCTCCGGCCCGGCCGGACCGCACGAACCAAGGATGGGCCATGTGTGAGAACGATCATCCCGTCGGGATGTCCGGGCTGACCGTCAGCCGTCGCACCGTCTTCGCGGCGCTGGGCGTCGGGATCGGCATCGGGGCCGTCGGCCTGCCGACGGCGGCGAGCGCGGCGGTCTCCGGATGGAGCAACCCCACGCTCGGCACCCTCACCTCCGGCTACAAGACCCCGTCCCGGCCGGGCCACCTGGGGTGGGACGTCGCCAACAGCCAGGGCACCCCGGTCTACGCCGTCGCGGCCGGCACCGTGCGCGACATCCGGACCGGCTCGTACCCCGGCGACCCGACCAGCGGGCCGCTGCCGGGCCGCACCGGCAACAGCGTCCACATCGACCACGCCGACAGCTACTTCTCCTACTACGGCCACCTGCACCGGGTGCTGGTCAGCGACGGCCAGCGGGTCAGCTGCGGCCAACTCATCGGACTGATGGGCACCACCGGCAACTCCACCGGGCCGCACCTGCACTTCGAGATCCACCGGCCCCGACTGACCTCGACGGACCCCCGGACGTTCCTCGCGAACCGGGGCATCAGCCTGGGCTCGACCGCGCCGGTGGGCACCACCGGCTGGCCGAGCGTGTCGCAGGGCACCACCTCCTGGACGGCCCGGGTGATCCAGTACCTGCTGCGCGGACGAGGTGTCTCCACCGTGGTCGACGGCTACTTCGGCCCGGGGACCGCCTCCTCGGTCCGGACGTTCCAGAGCAGCAAGGGGCTCTACGTCGACGGTCTGGTCGGTCCGATCACCTGGACCGCGCTGATCCTGCCGTTGCAGCAGGGCAACTCCGGGGACCTGGTCCGGGGCCTCCAGACGGCGCTCAACGCCCGGGGCGCGAGCGTCGTCGTGGACGGTGCCTTCGGCGCCCAGACCACCACCGCCGTCCGCAACTTCCAGAGTTCCCGTGGCCTCGTGGTGGACGGGCTGGTCGGACCGGTCACCTGGAGCACCCTCATCTGACCGGTCGTCGACACAGGATGCGGCAAGCCGGGGTGTCGGCAAGCCGGTAAGGCCCGACTTGCCGCATCCCGGAACCCGGACGGGCCGGGCGGGTGGTCAGCGGCCGTCGCGCAGCAGGCCGGCGGCCTCGACCGCCCAGTAGGTGAGGATGATCTGCGCACCGGCCCGCCGGATCGAGGTGAGCGTCTCTAGCATCACCCGCTCCCGGTCGATCCAGCCGTTCGCGGCCGCGGCCTCGACCATCGCGTACTCACCGGAGACCTGGTAGGCGGCGACCGGGACGTCCACCTCGGCCCGGACCGCGGCGACCACGTCCAGGTACGGCAGCGCCGGCTTGACCATCACCATGTCGGCGCCCTCGGCCACGTCCAGCGCGACCTCACGCAGCGACTCGCGCAAATTCGCCGGGTCCTGCTGGTAGGTGCGCCGGTCCCCGTCGAGGCACGACTCCACCGCGTCCCGGAACGGGCCGAAGAAGGCCGAGGCGTACTTCGCGGCGTACGCCAGGATCGCGACGTCCTGGTGCCCGGCGGCGTCGAGCGCCCGGCGGACCACGCCGACCTGGCCGTCCATCATCCCGGACGGCCCGACCACGCCGACCCCGGCGGCGGCCTGGGCCACCGCCATCTCGGCGTACGCGGCCAGCGTGGCGTCGTTGTCCACCCCGCCGTCGGGGGTGAGCAGCCCGCAGTGCCCGTGCGAGGTGAACTCGTCCAGGCAGAGGTCGCTCATCACCACCGTGGCGTCGCCGACCTCGGCGACCACGTCGCGGATGGCGACGTTCAGGATGCCGTTCGGGTCGACGCCCCCGGAGCCGGTGGCGTCGCGCTCCGCCGGCACCCCGAAGAGCATGATCCCGCCGACCCCGGCCTGGACCGCCTCCACCGCCGCCTTGCGCAGCGACTCCCGGGAGTGCTGGAGCACCCCGGGCATGGAGGCGACCGGCCGGGGCTCGGTCAGGCCCTCCCGGACGAACATCGGCAGGACCAGGTCCGACGGTGCGACCCGGGTCTCGGCGACCAGCCGCCGCACGGCCGCGTTACGGCGCAGCCGGCGGGGGCGGATCTCGGGGAACGGCATGACGGCTGCCTCCTGTGGCTAGCGGAACCTCAGGGCGGTCGGTCCCTGCACCTTGGAGCCCCGGCGCTGCTTGGCCGGCATCGCGGCCAGCTTCTCCCGCAACTCCACGGCGTAGGCGGCGAGCGCCTCCACCAGGTCGGGCACCGAGGCGTGCGGCGGCTGCACGTCGACCCGGAGGCCGAACTCGGTCGCGGTCTCCGCCGTCTTGGGCCCGATGACAGCAACCACGGTACGCGCGTGCGGCTTGCCGGCGATACCGACGAGATTGCGCACCGTGGAGCTGGAGGTGAAGAGCACCGCGTCGAAGCCGCCCGACTTGATCGCGTCCCGGATCTCGGCGGGCGGCGGGGCGGCCCGGACCGTCCGGTAGGCGGTGACGTCGTCGACCTCCCAGCCCCGCTCGGTCAACCCGGCGGCGAGGGTCTCGGTGGCGATGTCGGCGCGCGGCAGCAGCACCCGGCCCACCGGGTCGAGGATCTCGTCGTGCGGCGAGAACTCGGCCAGCAGCCCCTCGGAGGACTGCTCCCCCGACGGGACCAGCTCCGGCTGGATGCCGAACGCGCGGACCGCGTCGGCGGTCGCCTCGCCGATACAGGCGATCTTGACGCCGCCGAAGTGCCGGGCGTCCAGGCCGTGCTCGGCGAACTTCTCCCAGACCGCCCGCACCGCGTTGACCGAGGTGAAGATCACCCAGGCGTACCGGCCGTCGACCAGGCCCTTGACCGCCCGCTCCATCTGGGCGGGGGTACGGGGCGGCTCGACCGCGATGGTCGGCACCTCGCACGGGATCGCCCCGTACGCCCGCAGCCGAGCGCTCATCACGCCGGCCTGCTCCTTGGTCCGGGGGACCAGCACCTTCCAGCCGTACAGCGGGCGGTTCTCCCACCAGCTCAGCTTGTCCCGCTGGCCGACGCCCTCCCCGACGGTGAGCACGACGCGGCCGGTGAAGCCGAGCGCGGCGGCGACGAACGAGTCGACGGTCGACGTGGTGGTGTACTGGGTCTCCCCGGTGCCGTCCCCGGTCACCCCGACGCCGGTGGTGCCGTCCACCCCGGCGGCGAGCAGTCCGTCGCGGATCGCGGCGAGGTCACCGGCGTCCACCGCCAGCGCCAGCGAACCCCGGCCGATGGCCGCGGCGAGCGCCTCGAAGTCCAGCGTCGCGACGTCCTCGACGTCGGCGGCGGTCCGGACGCCCGGCAGCGGCACCCCGGCGTAGGTGGCGACGCCCTCGGCCTGGCCGACGCCGGGCACCACCTCGAAGTGCGCGGCGGTACGTGCCACCGCCTGCACCTCCTTGACCACGGAGTCGTGCCCGAACGGGTCACCGGCGACCAGGTGCACCGCGTTCAGCCCGGATCGGGCCGCCGAGATGAGCACCTTCGCCACGTCACCCGGCGCCCCCTCGGCCGGAGTTAACTGGGCGTCGGGGCGGGCCTGGGCGCGGACGGCGTCGAGCAGCGACTCGGGTACGCCCCGGTCGTACACCACCTGGTCCGCGTCGACCAGGGCGTCGTGCGCCCGACGGGTCAGCAGGCCCGGGTCGCCGGGTCCGGCCCCGACGAACGCGATGTGGCCTACGGGCTTACGGGTGCGGGTCATTCTGTGCTCCCAAATTGCTGGGTCCCCGGGCCGGCGTGGTCTGGTTGGCCGAGGATCGAGTCGGCGCCACGGGCGAGGAGTTCGGCGGCGAGCGCCTTGCCGATCTCCGCCGCGTCGGCGGGCGTACCGGTGCGGGACAGCCGGATGTCTCGGGTGCCGTCCGGGCTGATCACCGCCCCGCGCAGGTAGATCTCATCACCGGTGTCGCCCTCGGCGACCTCGGCGTAGGCGGCGACCGGAGCGGAACATCCGGCCTCCAGGGTGGCCAGCAGCGCCCGTTCCGCGGTCACCGCGGCCCGGGACGGCGCATGGTCGAGCACGGCGAGCAGCTCGACCAGGTCCGAGTCGTCGGTCCGGCACTCCACGGCCAGCGCGCCCTGGGCGGGCGCGGGCAGCATGAGCATCGGGTCGAGCGTCTCGGTGATCTCGTCGGTCCGCCCCAGCCGGGCCAGCCCGGCGCGGGCGAGGACGACCGCGTCGAGATCGGCGTCGGGCCCGAGCACCCGGCCCAGGCGGGTGTCCACGTTGCCGCGGATCGGCACGACGGTCAGCTGCATCCCGAGTGCGTGCAGCTGGGCGACACGACGCAGCGCGCCGGTCCCGACGGTGGCCCCGGACGGCAGTTCGGCCAGCGTACGGCCGTCGCGGGCGACGAGCGCGTCCCGCGGGTCCTGCCGGGGCGGCACCGCCGCGATGTGTAGCCCACCGGGTTCGGCGGTGGGCAGGTCCTTGTACGAGTGCACGGCGAGGTCGATCTCGCCGGCGGTGAGCGCGTCGCGCAGCGCGGAGACGAAGACGCCGACCCCGAGCCGGTGCACCGGCGCGGAGGAGCGGTCACCGGCGGTGACGATCTCGACCAGTTCGACCGGCCGGCCGGTCGCGGCCGTGAGCGCGTCGGCGACGTGGCCGGACTGGGCCATCGCCAACGCGCTGCCCCGGGTGCCGAGGCGCAGGGGGGCGGTCATCGCTCTCCTTGGTCGGAAGTGATGTCGGGCACCGTGTCGACCGGGGAGGTCTGCGGCACCTGGAGGTCGAAGAGTTCCCGCAGCAGGGCGGCGTACTGGTCGCCGCCGGGTTCGGCGGCGAGCTGCCGGACCCGCACGGTGGGCTGGTGCAGCAGACGCTGCACCACCCGGTGGACCGTCCGGGCCACCTCGGCCCGCTGGTCGTCGGTGAGGTCCGGACGGCGTTGGGCCAGCCGGGCCAGTTCGGCGGCGACCACGTCGTCGGCGCGGCCACGCAGGGCGGCCACGGTCGGCGCGACGTCCGCCCCGCGCAGCCAGGTCAGGAAGGACTCGACCTCGCCGGTGACGATCCGGTCGACCGCCGCCGCGTCGGTGGCGGCCGGGCCGCCGGCCAGCACCGTGGCCATCCGGTCGATGTCGATCACCTCGACCCCGGGCAGCTCCGCGACCCCCGGCCCGACGTCCCGCGGGACGGCCAGGTCGAGCAGGACCAGCGGCCCCCGACCGGCACCCCGGCGGGCGAGCGCCTGCCGCACCACCGGTTCGGTGAGGACCGGTTCGGTGGCCGCCGTGGCGGCCACTACGATATCCACTGTGGAGAGCGCGTCGGCCAGCTCGGTCATCGGGACGGCGCTGGCCCCGTACGACTCGGCCAGCCGCTCGGCGCGGTCGGTGCCCCGGTTGGTGACGGTCAGCGGCCCGGCGCCGAGCCGGGAGAGGGTGGCCACGCCGAGCGCCCCCATCGCGCCGGCCCCCACGATCAGCGCCGGGCGACCCGCCAGGGTGCCGTCGAGCTGTTCCGCCGCCAGGTTCAACGCGGCACTGACCACGCTCTGGCCGGCCCGGTCGATCCCGGTCTCGGCGTGAGCACGCTTGCCCACCCGCAACGCCTGCTGCATCAGCTCGTGCAGCAGGCGTCCGGCCGAGTCGGCGCCGGCCGCCCAGTGGTAGGCGTCCCGGAGCTGGCCGAGGATCTGCGCCTCGCCGACGACCATGGAGTCCAGCCCGGCGGCGACCCGGAAGACGTGGTCGACCGCGGCGGCGTCGTAGTGCACGTAGAGGTGGTTGGCGAGGGTGGCGGGCGACGCGCCGGCCTGCTCGGCGAGGACGGCGCAGATGTCGCCGAGGCCACCGTGGAAGCCGGAGACGGCGGCGTACACCTCCACCCGGTTGCAGGTGGAGACGAGCACCGCCTCGCTGACGTACGGCTGGGCGACCAGACGGTCCAGGGTTCGGGTGAGTTCGGCCGGGGCCACCGCCAACTGCTCCAGGACAGCGACCGGAGCGGTGCGGTAGGACGCGCCGACGGCGAGCAGTTTCACGTGCCGATCGCCTCCTGGGGGTCGGTGGTGGGGGCGCCGCCGGCGAGGGTGGTGAGGGTGGACGGGCCGGTGCCCGGCAGGGCGGTGAGCGACGCCTTACGATGCTCGTGGAAGGACAGGATCTGCAACTCGATGGCGAGATCGACCTTGCGCACGTCGACCCCGTCGGGCACCGCCAGGACGCACGGCGCGAAGTTCAGGATGCTCGTCACACCGACCGCGACGAGCTGGTCGGCCACCGCCTGGGCGGCCCCGGCCGGGGTGGCGATGACCCCGATCGCGAGCTGTTCCTCGACCGCGATCCGGGGGAGCTCGTCGATGTGCCGCACGACCAGCCCGTTGATCTCCTCGCCCACCCGGGAGGGGTCGGCGTCGAAGAGTGCGGCGATCCGGAAGCTGCGGCTGGCGAAGCCGGCGTAGCCGGCCAGGGCGTGACCGAGATTACCGACGCCGACCAGGGCGACCGCCCGTCGCTGGGTGAGCCCGAGCACCGACTCGATCTGCTCGATCAGCAGCCCGACGTCGTAGCCGACCCCCCGGGTGCCGTACGAGCCGAGGTGGGACAGGTCCTTGCGGAGCTTGGCGGAGTTGACCCCGGCGGCGGCGGCGAGCCCCTCGCTGGACACCGTCTCGTGCCCGGTCTCGGCGAGGTGGTGGAGGGCGCGGAGGTACTCGGGGAGCCGCGCGACGGTCGCTTCCGGCAGGTCCGGAAGCGCCGGTACGGCACCGGCGCGGCTGGGCGCGCCTGGGTGACGGTGCTGACTCATGAGACTCCGTGCGGTGCGATCCTGGACCAGCTCCGGTCGCCGGCCGTTTCGGGACTCCCGCTGGCGACCGATCTTGCCGGCTGTGCTAGCAGGGCGCGTCGGAACTACACAGTAGGCGCTTGTGAAGACGTGCACAAATCGCGATCTTGCAAATGCACGACGCGACAACACCAGGCCCCTCCGTTTCGCACCCGCCATTGAGCGGGCACTGCGGCACCGCGTCGCGATTATTGCTTAATTCCGACTTCTCTGACCAATTGCGCTCAGGACCCGGTCGACGTGTCCTGCGAGGTAGGGCCAGCCCCACCCCCGGTTGGCCGGTGTACGGGATGGGTCGGCACCACCCGCCCTGCCTAGCCTCTAACCCATGACCTCGGCCAATCCCGCCGCCGGAGCGGCGGCCCGCGCACCGGGCCTTCCCCGACGCCTCCTCACCGATTCCGGATACGTCCTGCTCGGTCTGCCGCTGGCGCTGGCCAGCCTCGTGGTCCTGCTGGTGGGGCTGGCGTTGGGGCTGGGACTGGTGGTGCTGGTGGTCGGCCTGCCGGTCCTCACCGGGACCCTCTACGCCGCCCGGGGACTGGCCGACATCGAACGGCTGCGCCTGGCCGCCGTCCGCCGGCAACCCCGGATCCGACCGCGCTACCGACTCCCGGAACCCGGCGCGACCGCCTGGCGGCGGATCTTCCTGCCGATGCGCGACATCCAGTCCTGGCTCGACCTCGCCCACGGCATCTTCCGGCTGCCCGTGGCGATCGTCACCTTCGTGCTGACCATCACCTGGTGGGCGGTGGCCCTCACCGGCACCCTCTACCCCACGTACGACTGGGCGATCCCGCACCCTCCGGAGAACGTCGACCTCAACGAGCTGCTCGGGCTCGGCGACACCACCCGGGCCCGGGTCGGCGTGCACACCGCCATCGGGCTGTTCTTCCTGCTCACCCTGCCGATCGTGGTCCGGGGCTGCGCGCTGGTCCAGGCCGGCTTCGGTCGGGCGATGCTGACCGGGGTGGCCGAGATGCGCGACCGGATCACCGTGCTGGAGGAGCAGAAGCGGGCCGCGGTCTCCGCCGAGGCGTCGGCCCTGCGCCGGCTGGAACGGGACATCCACGACGGCCCCCAGCAGCGCCTGGTCCGGCTGGCCATGGACCTCGGCCGGGCCCGGCAGCAGCTCGCCAACGACCCGGAGGCGGCCGGCCGCACCCTGGACGAGGCGCTCGACCAGACCCGGGAGACCCTGGCCGAACTGCGTGGCCTCTCCCGGGGCATCGCCCCGCCGATCCTGGTGGACCGGGGCCTGCCCGGCGCCCTGGCCGCCCTGGCGGCGCGCGGGCTGATCCCGATCGAGCTGCGGGTCGACCCGGACCTCGGCTCCCCCGACGGCCGGCCCGAGGCGGCGGTGGAGCACGCCGCCTACTTCGTGGTCGCCGAGGCGCTGACCAACGTGGCCAAGCACGCCCGCGCCAGCGAGTGCCGGGTGACCGTCGACCGGCGGGACGGGCACCTGGAGATCAGCGTGGTCGACGACGGGCAGGGCGGCGCGCACCTGGCCAAGGGACACGGCCTGGCCGGCATCGCCGACCGGGTCCGGGCCGGCGGGGGCGTCCTGGAGGTGACCAGCCCCACCGGGGGCCCCACCGAGATCCGCGCTCTCCTGCCCGGCTGACGCCGCCGGGCGCTCCGGCGACCCCGACGTGGTAGACAACAGCCATGCGGGTGGTGATCGCCGACGACGCCGTACTGCTCCGGGAGGGGCTCATCCGGTTGGTGACCGAGAACGGCCACCAGGTGGTGGCCGCCGTCGGGGACGGCGACGCGCTGGTGGAGGCGGTGACGACGCACCGGCCCGACGTCTCGATCGTGGACGTCCGGATGCCGCCGTCCCACACCGACGAGGGGCTACGGGCAGCGGTGACCGCCCGCCGGCTGGTGCCGCGTACGCCGATCCTGGTGCTCTCCCAGTACGTCGAGGTGTCGTACGCCGACGATCTGCTCGCCACCACCGGCGGCGCCGGCGGCGGGATCGGCTACCTGCTCAAGGACCGGGTCGCCGCGATCGACGAGTTCCTGGACGCGCTCGCCCGGGTGGCCGCCGGTGGCACGGTGCTGGACCCGGAGGTGGTGGCGCAGTTGCTCGTCCGGCGGCGGCGCGACGACCCGCTGCGGGAGCTGACCCCCCGGGAACGCGAGGTGCTGGCCCTGATGGCCGAGGGGCGCTCGAACACCGCGATCGCCCGGACGCTGGTGGTCAGCGACGGCGCGGTGGAGAAGCACGTCCGCAACATCTTCACCAAGCTCGACCTTCCCCCGGACAGCCACCACCTGCACCGGCGGGTCCAGGCCGTCCTCACCTACCTCCGCACCTGACCCGCTCAGCGCAGGGTGGCGGCCAGCCCGACGGCCTCGGTGAGGGTCTCGGCCACCGGGTGGCGGGAGGACCGCAGGCGGGCGGCGTCGGTGAAGCCGCCGGTGTAGAGGACCGCCCGGCCGCCGACCGCCTCGGCCGCGTCGGCGTCGTCCAGCGAGTCCCCGATCAGCACCACCGAACCGCCGTCGACGCCCAGCTCGGCGAGGTGCTGCCGGAGGGACTCCGCCTTGCGGTCGCCGCCCACCTCGGCCCGCAGCCCGTCGACCCGGCTGAAGTGCCCGGTCAGCCCGTACGTGTGCACGGTCGGCACCAGCTCGTCGTGGAACCACATGGACAGCAGCGACTGGCTGCCGGACCAGGCCGCGATGGCCGAGCGGGCGTCCCCGGCCAGCTCGCAGGTGGTCAGGCCGACCCGGTACGCGTCGTGGAAGATCTTGTCCAGCCGGCCGAACGCCTCGTCGTCGACGGCCCGGCCGAGCACCTCGGCGTAG
This sequence comes from Micromonospora sp. NBRC 101691, assembly GCF_030269285.1. Classification (NCBI taxonomy): domain Bacteria; kingdom Bacillati; phylum Actinomycetota; class Actinomycetes; order Micromonosporales; family Micromonosporaceae; genus Micromonospora; species Micromonospora sp. NBRC 101691. The sequence continues at coordinate 159,462 of NZ_BSTB01000009.1, read as the reverse complement.
TAGTCGGCGATCGGGCGGCGGAACCGCACCCGGTGCTCGTCGGCGCTGACCGCCGGGCCGCCGACGCTGGCGAAGGCCGCGTTGGTGCAGGCCAGCACGAGGCTGAAGTCGTTGAGCAGGGTGCCGTTCCAGTCCCACACCAGGTGGGTGCGCGCAGGAGTCATCCGGTCACGATAGCCAGCGTCGCGCCGACGGTGGGCGGCCCGGCGGCGGTCAGAGCTGCGGGGTGGTGAGGTCGCGCAGCAGCCGCTCCTCCTCGACCCGCCAGTAGCCGTGCTCCCGACCGTCGAGGAGCACCACCGGCAGCCGGTCGCCGTACTCGCGCTCCAACTCCAGGTCCCCGGTGACGTCGCGTTCGGTCCACCGGTCGCCGGTGACCGCGACCACCCGGGCGAGCGCCTCCCGGGCGTCGTCGCAGAGGTGGCAGCCGGGCCGGGTGATCAACATGAGCCGGGCGTCAGTGGACATCGGAACCTCCGTGGGCGTCTCCGGCGGCGGGCGGCCGGAGCAGGGTCTTGCGCACCTTGCCGATCGCCGAGTGCGGCAACGCGTCGACGAACTCGACCGACGTCGGGCACTTGAACCGGGCCAGGTGCCGGGCGCAGTGGGAGAGCAGCTCCTCGGCACCCACCGTACCGGCCTCCGCCGGCACCACGTACGCCCGGACGGTTTCGCCGGTGCGCGGGTGCGGCACGCCCAGCACCGCCGACTCCGCCACCGCCGGATGCGCCTGGAGCACCAGCTCCACCTCGTGCGGGTAGACGTTGAACCCGTTGACCAGGATCACCTCGCGCAGCCGGTCCACCAGGAACAGGTCGCCGTCGGCGTCGGCGTAGGCGACGTCCCCGGTGGCCCACCAGCCGTCCGGACCCGGCCCGCCGCGTCCGTCCGGCCAGTAGCCGGCGAAGAGGTTCGCGCCCCGGACCACGATCTGCCCGGGGTCGGTGCCGGGCGAGGAGACGTCGAGGTCCATCTCGTCGGCGTCGTCCTCGGGCGTGGCCAGGCCGTCCCGCCACAGGTCGGTGCCGTCCGGCGCGACCAGGCGGAGCTCCACCCCGGGCAGCGCCCGCCCGATCGAGCCGGGCTTCGGTTCCCCGCCGACCAGCGTGGAGGTGAGCACCGGGGCGGTCTCGGTGAGGCCGTACCCGACGTGCACCGGGCGGCCGGCCACCGCCGCGAAGCGCGCCGCGACCGTCGGCTCCAGCGGCGCCGCGCCGCAGACCGCGGCCCGGACCGACGCCGTCGCCGCCGCGACCGCCTCGCCGGCCGCCGCCCAGGCCTGGAACATCGACGGTACGCCGACCAGCACGCTGACCCGGTGCCGGGCGATCTCGTCGAGCGCCCCGACGGTGGTGAACTCGTCGACGAGCACGCCGGTCGCCCCGTGGTGCACCACCGACCCGAGCCCGGTGTTCAGCCCGTACGCGTGGAACAGCGGCAGGGCCAGCAGCACCGTGTCGTCCGGCCCGACCACCGGCGGGGTGATCCGGTCGACCTGCTCGTGGTTGGCGGCCAGCGCGCGGTGCGACAGCATGGCCCCCTTGGGCTGCCCCTCGGTGCCGGAGGTGTAGAGCAGCACGGCGAGGTCCTCCCCGCCCCGCGTCGACGACACCGGTGCGCCCGGCTCGTCCGGCACGGTCGTGTGCACGGCGGTGAGGGCCGGCAGGTCCGTGGCGATCCCGGCGACCAGGTCGGCGACGGTCGGCGTGGCGATCAGCACGGCGGCGCCGGAGTCGGCCAGCACGTGCCGCAGTTCGGTGGCGGTGAGTCCGGGGTTGAGCGGCACGGCGACCAGCCCGGCACGGAGCGCGCCGAGGTAGCCGAGCACGAAGTCCGGGCAGTTGGGCAGCGCTACGGCGACCCGGGCCGGCGACCCGCCGGCGGTCGGGTCGGCCGCCGGGACGGCCCGGGTGAGGGCGCGGGCCACCCCGTCCACCGCCGCGTCCAGTTCGGACCAGGTCGTCGTCCGGTCGCGCCAGTGCAGTGCGACCCGGTCGGGACGACGTTCGGCCGCCCGGCGTACCCGGTCGGCGAGGTTCGGCGCTGAACTTCCCGCTGTCTGCTGCTGCACGGTCGCTGAGTCTGGCACAGTGGGCGGTCGACAGACCATGCCCGTCGATAGGTTGCGCGGCGGACGGGGCGCACGGACCCGCCCGACAGGCCCGCTACCTGCGGTTTCGCCCCTAACCACCTCCTCCGGCGAAAGTCAACCGGCGCCGACGGACAAACCGTCCGGCGACGGTGCGACACGGCGGTAAATACTTCGGCTCTGTGTAACGGACTTGCCACGCATGGGTGACGTTGGCCCTATCATCACTCGGGTCGACTCACCCCATTTGCCGTGAGTCGACACCCCTCAGCCCGAGGAGGCCGCCGTGCCTGTGACCGTATTGGACCAGCACCCCACCGGGGTCTGCCGTCAGCCGGCGGCCCCCGGAGCAGCACCGACCGTCCGGATCGGAGGCGAAACCGCCTCGATCGCCCGGCAGCGGGCCGACCGGACGGCGTCCCCCGGCTGGAGGGAGGCCCGGTGACCACTTTCGGTTACGCAGAGCAACCGACGGGACTGGCCCCGCTGCGCCAACTCGACGACACGTGGGGTCTCGGGGAGGGCGACGACGGGACGGCCAGACGAACGCGCAACCGGCCGCACCCGAACGAACCACCCCCCCGCCCGGTACCGCCCGGCGGCAACGCGAAGCCGGCCGGGGGCCGGGTCACCGTGCAGCCGGCCCGGCCGAGCATGCCGGCGCAGGGCCGCCGGCCCGGTGACGAGGCAGAGCCGGTCGACCCGGCGGCGGCCGAGACCGCGCTCCTGCCGGCGGTCCCGGCCGCCGCCGTGGAGCCCGAACCGCCGACCGTCCCGCCGAGCCGTCCGGACCCGTCCGACCCGGCGACCGAGGTGTGGTCGCTGGTGGAGCGCGCCAAGGCCGGCGAGTCGGAGGCGTTCGGCCTGCTCTACGACCGGTACGTCGACACCGTCTTCCGGTTCGTCTACTTCCGGGTCGGCAACCGCCAGCTCGCCGAGGACCTCACCTCCGACACCTTCCTGCGGGCGCTCAAGCGGATCGGCAGCTTCACCTGGCAGGGGCGGGACCTCGGCGCCTGGCTGGTGACGATCGCCCGCAACCTGGTCGCCGACCACTTCAAGTCCGGCCGGTACCGGCTGGAGGTGACCACCGGCGACGTCATGGACGCCGACCGCGAGGACCGGGGCCCCGAGGGGAGTCCGGAGGCGGCCGTGGTCGAACACATCACCAACGTGGCCCTGCTGACCGCCGTCAAGCAGCTCAACCCGGAGCAGCAGGAGTGCATCGTGCTCCGCTTCCTCCAGGGGTTCTCGGTCGCCGAGACGGCGAAGGCGATGGGCAAGAACGAGGGAGCGATCAAGGCCCTCCAGTACCGCGCGGTACGCGCCCTGGCCCGCCTGTTGCCGGACGGCTTCCAGCCCTGATCAGGTCGACGCGTCGACACCGACGGGTCACCCCTCCGGCAGGCAGTGATGGCCGTCACTTCCGCTCATTCTCGGCACTCCCGGCCCGTAACCACGGCCCGGCACCGACCGTTTCTCCGGGTGCAACCGGTGTTCGCCCGGAAAGCTCCCAGACCCGCGGCACGGGCGACCATGCCCCGCCACGACTCACGCCGACCGGCATCCCACCGGTTCCCGCCGCCGTCACCGGCGGCGGGAACCGCACAGCCGTCGTCGACGAGCCGGCCGCGCCGGTCCTTGGCACCGCCGAGAACCGGTCGGCCGACGGGTGACCAGAACGGCCGGACGACCGTGACCAGTGAGAGGAGATGCCTGCGGTGGACAGCAACCTCTTCTCCCGTCGGCGTGCCGAGCGTTTCGCGCAACTGCTCGACGAGGCCAACGGCGGCCGTCGGCACCACGTACGCTCCCGGGTCGACGACCGGCTCGGCGGCCTGGTCGGCCTCGGCCGGCAACTCGGTGCCGCCGCCCCGCCGGTCGAGGTCGACGCGGACTTCCGCACCGGCCTGCGGGCGATGCTGGTGGCCGCCGCCGAACGGGAGGGCGTCGGCGCGACGGCCACCCCGGCGGCCGGGGCCGAGCCGGCCGGTCGGCGGTCGTCCGCCGGGGCGTCCCCGCGCGGTCCGCTCGTGCCCTCGGTCACCGCCCGTCGGGCCCGCGCCCGGGGGGCCATCCTGGTCGGGGTCGCCGCCGGCGCGGTGGCCGTCTCCGGCATCTCGGCGGCGAGCGAGAACGCCGTCCCCGGCGACGCCCTGTACGGCATGAAACGCTCCACCGAACGCGCCCAGCTCGCCCTGGCCAACTCGAACCTGAGCCGGGGCCAGCTCTTCCTGGACTTCGCCCGGACCCGACTCGGCGAGGCGAGCGAGGTGCGGGGCGACCGGGCGGCCTTCGAGGCGATCCTCGACGACATGGACGAGGACACCCGGCAGGGGGTACGCCTGCTGACCTCCACGGCGGTGGAGCGCGCCGACGCCGCCGGCCTGGACGCCGTCGACACCTTCGTCACCGGGCAGCGCCGGGCGGTGGCCGCCCTGCTCGACGGGGCGTCCCGTGCCGAGCGGGACCGGGCCCGTGGCTCCCTGGCGCTGCTCGACGCGGCGCGGCAGCGTTCGGACGCGCTACGGGCGTCCCTGACCTGCGGTGCCCCGCAGGCGGGTGCGGCCGACCTCCTCGGCCCGACCGCCGGCCCGTGCCCCACCGTCCGCTGACCGCCACCGACGGCAAACGCCGCAGCACCGGTCGACCACGATCCTCCTTGGCTAGTCTCGCGGAGGGCAGACGTCGCACCGCTGGTGGTGGGCGTCGTGCCGGACCGGCCCGCCGCACCCCCTGCGGCCGGCACGTCGAGCGGAGGGAGTTCTGCGTGGCCCGGACCCGGAAGGTGACCGTCAGTACGGACGCCCACGGGCACACCGCAGGTTGGGCCCCCACCGAACTGGAGCCACCCGGCAGCCCCGCTCCCGATCCGACCGCCGCGGCCTTCTTCGACATCGACAACACGATGATGCAGGGCGCCTCGATCTACTGGTTCGCCCGGGGTCTCGCCGCCCGGAAGTACTTCACCACCGGCGACCTGGCCCGGTTCGCCTGGCAGCAGCTCCGGTTCCGGCTGCTCGCGACCGAGCACGCCGGGGACATGACGCACGCCAAGGAGGCCGCCCTCGCGTTCGTCGAGGGCTGGCGGGTGGACGACGTCGAACGGCTCACCGAGGAGATCTTCGACGAGCTGATGGCCCCACGGATCTGGGCCGGCACGCGCGAGATCGCCCTACGTCACCTCGCGGACGGGATGAAGGTCTGGCTGGTCAGCGCCGCGCCCGTGGAGATCGGCCGGGTGATCGCCGCCCGGCTCGGCCTGACCGGGGCGATCGGCACGGTCGCCGAGATCGTCGACGGCGCGTACACCGGACGGCTGGTCGGCGACCTGATGCACGGTCCGGCCAAGGCCGAGGCGGTCGCCCAACTCGCGGCGGTGGAGGGGCTGACCCTGTCGCGGTGTGTCGCCTACAGCGACTCCGCCAACGACCTGCCGATGCTCTCGACGGTCGGACGGGCGGTCGCGGTCAACCCGGACGGTGTGCTGCTGCGCACCGCGCGGGAGCGTGGCTGGGAGGTCCGGGACTTCCGTACCGGCCGCCGGGCGGCCCGGATCGCGGTGCCGTCGACGGCCGCCGCCGGGCTGCTGGCCGGGGCGGTCAGCGCCGGGGTGGCCCTGCACCGTCGACGGCGACTCCGGTGACCCAGCGCCGGTGGCCGGCGACGGCACGGCTTCCGGGCCCGGCCCGGCGGTACCGTCCCGGGCTGGCCGGGCTCGTCGTGGCGGTCGCCGCCGGCACCGCGCTGGTCACGTTGCCGCAGGCCGGCCCCCGGCCCGTCGAACCGGCGCCGCCACCGGCCCGGATCGAGCAGGAGTGGCCCGAAGCCGTACGGCGGGAGCTGCCGGCCCGGCTCGCCGACGGTACGGCGTACACCCCGGTCTGGTTCCTCGACCCGGACGTCTCGATCGGCACCGCGCCCAGCCCCGACGGACGTCACCTGCGGCTGGTGCGGCGCACCGCCGACGGCACCGTCCACCAGTTACGTCGGCTGCCCGCCGCCGGCAGCCCGCAGTACGCCGGGTTCACCGGCTCCGGCCCGGTGCTGGCGTGGGCGGAGACCACCACCGGCCCGGACGGTCGGGGGCGTACCGAGCTGTGGACGGTGGAACCGGGCGCGGACCGGCCGGCCCGACGGGTGGCCACGGACGGCGGTGACGTCCTCCTCGTCAACTCCCGACACGACCTGGTGATCGGCTCAGGTCGGCTGCACTGGGTCGCGGCGGCTCCCGGAAGGGCCGTGGCGACCGAGGTGCGCTCGGTGCCGCTGGGCGGGGGTCGGGTCACGGTCCGGACCGAGCCGGGGGCCTGGACGCTGTCGGCGTGGCCGTGGCTGGTCAGCGCGGCGACCGGAGGCACCGGCCCGGTGCGACTGCGCCACCTCGTCGACGGTACGGAACGTACGGTGCCCGCCGGCCGGGACGAGTTGCTCAGCTGCGGTCCGGTGTGGTGCCGGGCGCTGGTGCCGGCCGGGGCGGGACCGGGCCGGCTGGACCTGTTCCGCCCGGACGGCCGGGACCGGCACCGGGCGGCCGGCGGGGACGCCAGCGCCGCGCTGGTCGACGTGGCGGTGCGGGACCGGTTCGAGGTGCTCCTGGGCACCGGTCCGGCGGGCACGGTCGGCGACGGGGCCCAGCTGCGGCTCTACGACGTCGACCGGCGGCGGACGCTGGTGGCGGCGGACGGGGTGGGGCTGGTGCTCTGCCGGGGCGACGTGCTCTGGTGGTCCACCGGCGGGCGTGAGGTGACCGGCTGGCACGCCTTGGACCTGCGTTCCCTGACCTGAGCCGCACGGTGCCCTGCGCTGGTCAGACGTTCACGTGGAAGTGCACCGCGAAGTAGCCCGTGTTCGCCGTGACGTTGGACGCCTCCACGCCGACCCACCCGTGGAACGTCCCGGTGTCGCCGATCACCTGGAGCTGCGGCTTACGGTGCGATCCGCCGGTGTAGCAGGTGCTCGACGTCAGGCAGGTGCACCAGTGCTCGTAGAAGTTCCGCCGGCCCGCGCCCGCCAGGTAGTAGCGGATCGGCGAGGAGGTCGCGCCGTTCGGGCAGGACGAGCAGGTGGCGGTCGGCGGGCTGAGCCAGCTCAGGCAGTTGCCGTTGCACCGGGCGAACGACCGGAGGTCCATCCCGCTGGGGCCAGCGGCGCCGGTGCTTCCGCTGTAGCCGGCGTACCGGCCGGTGTACTGGGCCAGCGGGATGTCGCTGACCGGCGTGTACGCGTCGTTCGAGGCGGAACTGCCGAAGCCCCAACCGACCGTGACCCCGTAGTTGGAGCTGACGAAGTCGAGTCGGGCCAGGTCGCTGGCGGGCTCGCTGACCCGCCAGGTCTCCTGGACGCCCCCGCTCCAGGAGATGGTGATGCTGTCGCCGGAGTTGGTGTACGTGCCGCTCAGGGACTTCACGGTGCCACCGGGCTGGAACCCGGTGGCGGTACGCACCTCGCAGTCGTGGCCGGTGCAGCCGGTCGTCCGGACGCCCGTGCCGGCGGCCCCGACGGCGGTGGCCCGGTCCCAGTACCAGAAGCTCTCGGTGACCGTGCCGTTGCCGAAGAAGTAGTAGGTCGCCAGCCGCACCCAGACCGGACCGGTGGCGGGCGTGCCGGCGGCGGGGACGGCCCCGAGCGCGACGCTGTAGATACGTCGTCCGCCGGGATAGTCCACCGCCTGCGCGGGCGCCGGCGCGAGGACCGCGCCCATGGTCAGCGCCAGCAACGCGGCGGCGAGATGCCGCCAGGCGAACCTCCGTCGACCACCCATACGTCACTCCCCCTATGACCGATCAGCCGACATATCGTAACTGATCAATATCATCGGGCGCGGGACGCCACGTCGGGGGTCAGGGGCCGAACGGGTCGGGCCGGCGTTCCAGGAGCTGGTGCAGGGTCTGCTGGATGGTCTCCCGGACCTGGTCGGCGAGGTTGAACACGACCAGCGGGTCGTCGGCCGAGTCGGTCAGGTGCGCGGTGGGGATCGGCGGGCAGAACTCGATCAGCCACTTGCTCGGCAGCGGCACCAGGCCCAGCGGCCCGAGCCACGGGAACGTCGGGGTGATCGGGAAGTAGGGAAGCTTGAGCAGACGTGCGAGCGGCTTGATGTCGGCGAGCATCGGATAGGTCTCCTCGGCACCGACGATGGCCACCGGGACGATCGGGGTGCCGGTACGCAGCGCCGCCGAGACGAACCCGCCCCGACCGAACCGTTGCAGTTTGTACCGGTCGGAGTAGAGCTTGCCGATGCCCTTGAACCCCTCCGGGAAGACGCCGACCAGTTCGCCGTTGCGCAGCAGCCGCTCCGCGTCCGGGTTGCAGGCGACCGTACCGCCGGACTTGCGGGCCAGCTCGGAGACGACCGGCATCCGGAAGACCAGGTCGGCGCCGAGCAGCCGCAGGTAACGCTGGGCCGGGTGCTGGTCGTGCAGGGCCGCGGAGAGGATCAACGCGTCCAGCGCGACGGTGCCGGAGTGGTTGCCGACCACCAGGCCCGCCCCGTCGACGGGTACGTGCTCCAGACCGCCGACCTCGGTGCGGAACCAGTCCCGGTAGAGCAGGCGCAGCAACGGGTGGAGGACCGCCCCGGTCAGCTCCGGGTCGAAGCCGAACTCGTCGATCTCGTAGTCGCCGGCCAACCGGCGACGCAGGAACGCCAGGCCCTGGGCGACCCGGCGGTCCCACTGGTCGACCGGGCGGTCCGGCACGGCGGGGGGATCCGGGTGGTGGCCGTTGCGGCGGGCCGGTCGGGTCAGGTCGGCGGCGTCCGGTGGCTCGAACGGCCGACCCACCGGCACGTCCCGGTCGGTCCCGTCGGGCCGGCTCACGACTGCTCCCGCACGGCCGCCCGGACCTGTCGGATGCCGGCGAGAACGGCCTGCTCGGCGGCGGCGAGCTGGTCGCGGGTCACCACCACGCCACCGTGGTGGGCACGGAGGAAGTCGTCGAAGGCGGCGGCGGTGGAGCGCGGGGTGAAGCCGTACTCGGTGACCAGCCGACTGGTGTCGACCACCCGGCCGTGCACGAAGAGGTCGACCTGGTCGAGACCGAGTCGGCCGTATCCGAGCGTCCGGGCGAGCGCGACCGCTCCGGAGAGCCCCGGTTCCAGCACCGGCACCTCCAGCCGTCCGGCCCGGCGGATGGCCTGGGAGAGCGACAGCACGCCCGGACCGGCGACGTTGTAGGTGCCGGGATGGTCCTCGACGACCGAGCGGTGCAGCACCTCCAGGGCGTCGTCGAAGTGGAGGAACTGGAGGCGGGGGTCGCGGCCGAGGACGGTGGGCACCACCGGCTGGCGGAAGTACCGGGTCAGCGTGGTGTCGGCGGTGGAGCCGATGAACGGCGCGAAGCGCAGCACGGTGGCGGTGACGTCGGGGCGGCGACGACGGAAGCCGCGGACGTACCCCTCGATGTCGAGGATGTCGCGGCCGAACCCGCCGCGTGGCACCTCGCGCGGCTCGGTCTCCTCGGTGAAGACCGCCGGGTCGCGGAAGGAGACGCCGTAGGCGGCGGTCGACGACCGGACGACGACCTTGCGCAGCCGGGGCGCCCGCTGGCAGGCGGCGAGGAGCTGCATGGTGCCGATGACGTTCTGTTCCTTCATCGCCGCCCGGCCGCCCTGCTGCCGGTCCGGGGCGGTGACCAGGGCGAGGTGGGCGACCGCGTCGACCTCCAGGTCGGCGAGAAGGTCACCGAGCGAACCGACGTCGACGCGCACCCGCTCGACCCGGTCGAGCAGACCGGCCGGCTCCGCCGTGCCGGGCGGGTCGACGCCGATGACGCGGTCGATCCTCGGGTCGGCGGCGAGCCGGGCGGCGACGTGCGCGCCGAGGTAGCGACTGACCCCGGTCACGACGACGACCCCCGGAGCACCCGAGGTGCCACCGGGGGTCATGTCGCGCACCCTGACCGGCAGGCCGGATCATCGAGCCGGGACGTCCACGGCCTTCTCACCTGAGCCTCCGGGAGTCGACAGATGGCAAGTGGTACGCGGTGCCGGGTCGCGCCCGGCACCGGTCACTTGCCGAGACGGCGACGCTGGACGCGGGTCTTGCGCAGCAGCTTGCGGTGCTTCTTCTTAGCCATGCGCTTGCGGCGCTTCTTGACCACCGAGCCCATACGACAGCCTTTCGATGCAACGTGCGGGGCGGACCGGAGGCACCACGACATGGTGCTGGTACCGCTTGCGGACAACGGACCGGACCTGGTGGGTGGCATCGCGGCGCACCGCTGGGTGGTCACGGTCGGGATCCAGGGTAGCCGGAGAGCATCAGCAGGACCAACGCGCCCCCGTCGATGCCCGTCACGGCGTACCCCGGGAGGTACCCGGCGCACCCCGGCCGGTGGACCCGGCGGACGCCCGTCAGGCGGTCTCGGAGAACGCCCCGCGCAGGTACTCGTGCACCGCGTGTTCGGGCACCCGGAACGACCGTCCGACCCGGACGGCGGTGAGTTCACCGCTGTGCACGAGCCGGTAGACCGTCATCTTCGACACCCGCATGACCGCCGCCACCTCGGCGACGGTGAGGAACTTGACCTCCGACAGCCGTCCGTCGGACTGCGACCCGGCCATGGCTCACCGACCCATCCCATGCCCAGCGCGGCCTGCGACGGGTTCGTCCCGCCACGAGGGCAACGCGCGTGTTACCAGTACGGTAACGGGACGGCTGTGAACGGCGCGATCCCTTCGCGCATTTGATCTCGTCGGGAGTCCGCTTCCACACCGTTGAGCTGCGGCGGAAGGCGCCCGGTGGCTCCGGTGGCACCACCGGGGCCACCGGGCGGGCGCCCCGGGCCGATTGCGGACACGGTCCGGGGCTCCGCACTGGGAGCGCAGTCAGTGTCTCAGACCCCACCGGCCGCCCGGACGGCGGTCGATCATGGCGGCCCACCTCGGCGTGAGCTGTCGTCGGACACCCCACGGCGGGCGGACCGCGCCTACGCCACGAGGGGACGGAGCTGCCCGGGTCGGGCGCCCCGCACGCCCACCACGGGGCGGACCGGTCAACCGGCCACGCCGCGCACCTGGGCGACGCAGTCGTCGTGCAGCTTCGACCACGGCTCGCCGTAGATCTCCTGGGCAGCCTCGGCCACCGGCCGGCGGTCGTGCACCACCGCCGCGAAGAAGTCGAGCAGGCGCTGGGTGCCGTACCGGTCCACCAGGTGACGTACCGCCAGGTAGCCGACGCCGTAGCTGGCCGCGACCCGGTCGGCGGGAGCGTCGGCGGCGGGAGCGAGGGTGTCGAGTCGGCCGTCCCAGCCGCCGCCGGTCACCAGTCGCCGGACGTCGTCCAGCCCGGCGTACCGGCCCACCGGTCGGCCCGCCGCTCCGGCCAGCTCGGCCGTCCCCTCCACCAGCCACCAGGCGTGCCGGTCGGACCAGCCGCCGGCGGGCAGCGACGCGGCGTGGGTCAGCTCGTGCCGGAGCAGGTCGGCGACGCCGCCCGTGCGCAGCGCGTCCGCGTTCAGGACCACCTCGTGGTGTCCGCCGCCGACGGTCACCACGTATCCGCCGGTCCAGGCCGGGCGGCCGCCGCCGTACCAGCGCCGCCACCCGTCCCGGCCGGCGTAGAAGATCCGGTACCGGTCCGGCCGGACACCGTCCACGGCGTACCGGTCGGCGACCGCCGCCGCGGCCTCCGCCTCGGCGAGCAGGCCGGGGAGGCGGGACCGCAGGTCGGGCGTGGTGGCCACCACGGTGCGCGGACCGACGGCGGCCACCAGTTCGCTGACCTCCCACGGCCGGGTGCCGGTCTCGGCGGAGGCGGAGGGCTCGACGGCGACCAGGCGGGGCCCCTCGGGCGTCTCCCGCCACCGGGTGGCGGCCAGCACCGGACTGGGGGTGCAGTCAGGCTCGACGAGGCAGTACCGGTAGGTGACCGCCTGCCGCCACCGGCCCGGCTGGCCGGGCTCCGGGGTGGGCTGCCCGCTGGGCTCGGCCCGCCAGACCGCGATCCGCAACGCGCGCAGGGAGGTGAACCGCCGGGTGAGGTCGACGCGGGCAGTCGGCTCGGCGACCGCGAGGAAGGCGTCCCGGTCACCGCGCAGCAGTGCCCCGGCCTGTCGCCCGAGTGCGGTGTCGATCGCGGCGGCCAGCCGGGCGGCCGGCCCGCCGGGACGGGACGCCGGGTCACCGGTCGGGCGGCTCGCCGTCTCCCGCACCACCGCCGCCACCAACGCCGCCGGCAGGAGGCAGCCCACTGCCACGGCCACCACGGCGACGGCGGCCCAGAGAAGCCCGCGCCGCCTGCGCCGCGACCGGTGCCGCTCGTCCTCCACGGCGGGGAGAGTACGCCATTCGGCTGGCCAGACTGCCGTTTGCGCCGGCTGGTCGGGGCTTCCGGCTTACCTAGACTCCGGACATGGCGCGTACCGGCCCCCGGCTCACCCCGCAGACGGTCGAGGTTCTGCGGCTGCTCCTCGCCGCGCCGGACTGCCCCCGGTACGGCCGGGACATCGCCCGCCAGACGAAGCTGAAGACCGGCACCCTGCATCCGATCCTGGCCCGGCTGGAGCTGGCCGGCTGGGTGGAGAGCTTCTGGGAGGACCCGGCCGCGCACGAGGCCCAGGGCCGGCCACGCCGCCGGTACTACCGGCTCACCACCGACGGGGCACGGGTGGCCGGCGCGGCCGTCGCCGACCCGCGGGCTGGCGCCGCACCGCCCGCCCTGCGCCCGAACCCCGGCTTCTGACCGCGCGGACCGGGGCACCGCCTTCGGTCAAGAGCCACCGGGCCACATTGGCAACCCGCGAAAGAAAAACTCACAACCAGGCCGGTCAATGTCTAGCTAGGTAGTTTTCAGGGAGCGCTCGCCGACCGGACACGTCGGCCGGGTCCCGGCCGGTCGGCCACCGGGCCCTGCCGACTCCCCCGGCACGCCGACCCGCCGGAGAACGGGGGCGGTGGGTCGGGCGAGCGCGCCCACCCGGGCCCCACCGGACGCCCGGTGTGGCGCGGGCCGGCGGACAAGGGGTCTCCGCCGGCCCGCTCCGCGCCCGTCAGCGGTTCCCGGCGGTCCGCCGCGGTCCGCGACGGTCCCGGCGGGGCGCGACGGTCCCGGCGGTCCGCGACGGTCACAGCGAGGGCGCGACGGTCACGGCGGCCCCGGGCGGGTCGCAGCGGGTCCCGGCGGTCACCGCCCGCCCGTGGTCACTTCCGGGAGAGCAGGGCGCGCCCGAAGAAGGCGAGGTTGGCCGGGCGCTCGGCGAGCCGCCGCATGAGGTAGCCGTACCACTGGTCGCCGTAGGGCACGTACGTCCGGACCGTGTACCCGGCGGCCACCAGCCGGGCCTGCTCCTCGGGGCGGATGCCGTAGAGCATCTGGAACTCGAAGCTGCCCGGCCCCCGGTCGAACCAGCGCGCCCGGTCCTCCCCGATCGCGATCAGGCGGGGGTCGTGGGTGGCGAGCATCGGATAGCCGGCTCCGGACATCAACACGTTCATGCAGCGGACGTAGGAGCGGTCCACGTCCCGGGCGGACTGGTACGCGACCGACTCCGGCTCCCGGTACGCGCCCTTGCAGAGCCGGACCCGGGAACCGGCGGTGGCCAGGTCCCGGCAGTCCGCCTCGGTCCGCCGGAGGTACGCCTGGAGCACCGCCCCGGTGCCGGGGTGGTCCTTGCGGAGCTTGGACAGGACGTCCAGCGTCGAGTCGGTGGTGGTGTGGTCCTCCATGTCCAGGGTGACCGTGGTGCCCGCCTCCTCGGCGGCGACGCAGATGGCCCGCGCGTGGTCGTAGGCGAGCTGCTCGTCGAACTTCTGGCCGAGCGCGGAGAGCTTCACGCTCACCTCGGCGGCCGGGGTGAGGCCGGCCCCACGCAGTGCCCGCAGGAGGGTGAGGTACCCGTCCCGGGTGGCGGTGGCCTGCTCGGGCTTGACGGTGTCCTCGCCGAGGTAGTCGAGGGTGACCGTGAGGCCGTCACCGACGAGTCCGCGGGTCACGCGCAACGCGTCGTCGGTGCCGGCGCCGGCGACGAACCGGCGGACGACGTCCCGGGTGTAGGGGGCCGTCTCGACGAGCCGCTCGACCTGGGATGACCGGGCCGCGGCGAGGATGACCGAACGGAGCATGAGCCGAGGGTAACGCCCGGCCCGGGAACCGCGCCCGGCAGCGGCCACCTCCACCGACGGTCCGTTTTGCCCCGACAAGGCCCCCCGAAAAGCGATGACCAGGGCCGTTTCCGTGCACGACCGGGGGACGACGGGCTGGCGGTCATCCGCTACAACGAACGGGTGGAAAACCGCTCCCCTCGCCGGCTCCGGTCGGCCACCGTGCAACTCGGCACGCTCACCGTGCTCGCGCTGGCCCTCTCCGGGTGCAACATGACCTCGGACGACGACGATGACGACTGTGCCCTCGGCCCGGGCGGCGGAGGCGGCACCGTGGCACTGGCCCTCCAGAAGCCCGCTCCGGCGACCGGAGTGGCCGCCCCGGAGCCGGCCCCGGCGGCCGTCCCGGAGCGCGGCGGCTTCGGCACCCACCTGGCCGACTGCGGCGGCTGACGTGCGCCGGGAGACCCGCACGCCCCGCCCCGACTGGCAGGCGACGATCCGCGAGCAGGGGCTGGTCTACGCCGAGACCGAACTGCCCGACGGCGAACTCATGTCGTACTGGGACGAGAGCGCCGCGTACGCCTTCGACCTGGCCGAGGTGCTCCGGCTGGAGGAGGCCACCGAGGAGCTGCACCGGATGTCGGTGGCCGCCGCCGAGCACGTGGTGGCCCGCAACCGGTACGCCGACTTCGGCATCCCGGCGTGGGCGGCCGAGGCGGTGGCGCGGTCGCTGCGCGAGCGCCCGCCCAGCCTCTACGGCCGGTTCGACCTCTGGTACGACGGATCCTGGCCGCCGAAGCTGCTGGAGTACAACGCCGACACCCCCACCTCGCTGGTCGAGGCGGGCATCATCCAGTGGTACTGGCTGGAGCAGACCCGACCCGACCTGGACCAGTGGAACAGCCTGCACGAGCGGCTGGTCGCGGCCTGGCACCGGATCGGCCGGGAGCTGCACGACCCGACCGTGCACGTGTTCTGGTCCCGGGAGGAGGACTCCGGCGAGGACCAGATGACCGCCGGCTACCTCGCCGAGTGCGCCCGGCAGGCCGGACTCAAGGCCGAGCTGATGCCGATCCAGGAGATCGGCTGGGACGGCCGCCGCTTCGTCGACCGGTTCGACCGGCCGGTCACCACCTGCTTCAAGCTCTACCCGTGGGAGTGGATGGTCGCCGAGCCGTACGGCCGGCTCGCCCTGGAACCGGGCACCCCGACCACCTGGATCGAGCCGGCGTGGAAGCTGCTGCTGTCCAACAAGGCGCTGCTGGCCGTCCTCTGGGAGCTGTACCCCGGGCACGAGCTGCTGCTCCCGGCGTACCTCGACTCGCCCCGGGGGATGTCCGAGTACGTCGTCAAGCCCCTGCTCGGCCGGGAGGGCGGGTCGGTCCGGATCGTCACGGCCGACGGCGCCGAGATCAGCAACCCGGGCATCTACGGCGACGAGGGCTGGTGCTACCAGGAGTTCCGCGCCCTGCCGGAGTTCGCCGGCAACCGGGTGGTGCTGGGCAGCTGGATCGTCGACGGCGAGTCGGCCGGGGCGGGCATCCGGGAGAGCGCGAGCCTGATCACCGATGGATACGCCCGGTTCCTGCCTCACTACATCGATGCGCCACGCGCTTCCTGAGTCGTCTACCGTTGGGGTGTGAACTTCGACGCGTACGCCCGAAACGGCGTTGACCTCGTCAACGCCCGCCTGGACGACCTCGACGACCTGCGGTCCCTGCTCCCCGGTGCAGATGCGGGGCTGCGCGAAGAGATCACGGAACGGGATCTGGCGACCTTCCGCCGGGCCCGGAAACGGCTGCGCGGCGTCTTCGAGTACGGTGCCTCCGGCCAGGACGCCGAGGCGGTCGCGGAGCTGAACGCCCTGCTGGAGTCGTACCCGGTGCACCCGCACATCTCCGGGCACGACTCCAGCGACTGGCACATGCACCCGGCGAGCCGGGGCGCCTCGATGGCCGTCGACTACCTGGCCGGCGCGGTCTGGGGGTTGGCGGTCTGGCTCTGCGAGTACGGCAGCGCCCGGTTCGGGGTCTGCGCCGACGAGCGGTGCGGCAACGTCTATCTCGACACGTCGTCGAACTGCTGCCGGCGGTTCTGCTCGGAGCGGTGCGCCACCCGGTCGCACGTGGCCGCCCACCGGGCCCGCAAGCGCGCCGCCACCGCCGACCAGCCGCTCGCGCCGGTCAGCTGAGCCCACGCCCCACGGCGGTGGGGGTCCGGGTGGCAGGCTGCGCCCCAGCGCGGACGGGACCGCCCGCTCCGGTCGGCTCCGGCACGAGGGCGACCGCCCGTTCCGCGGTCGGCTCCGGCACGGGACGATCGCCCGCTCCGGTCGGCTCAGGCGTCGACCGGAGACGGGGCGGCGAGGTGCTGGCGGGCGAATTCGAGGGCGGCGCGCAGGTCGGCCTCGCGGACCGCGCGACTCTTCGCGCCCCGGGTGGCCACCTCCACCGCCACCGAACCGGTGAAACCGCGACCGGCCAGCGAGGAGAGCAGCTCGGCGCAGGGCTGGTTGCCCCGTCCCGGCACCAGGTGCTCGTCACGCCCCTCGCCGGTGCCGTCGCCGAGGTGGACGTGGGCCAGCCGGTCAGCCATCCGGTCGGCCATCGCCAGTGCGTCGGTGTGCGAGGCGGCGCAGTGCGACAGGTCGAGGGTGTACGCGTCGTACCCGGTGTCGGTCGGATCCCAGCCGGGCAGGTACGGCACGAACTGCCGGCCCGCCATCCGCACCGGGTACATGTTCTCCACCGCGAAGCGCAGTCCACCGTGCCGCCGGCCGATCTCGGCCATGCCGTCGGCGAAGCCCCGGGCGTAGTCGCGCTGCCAGGTGAAGGGCGGGTGGACGACCACCGTCGGTGCCTCCAGGCTCTCGGCCAGCTCCGCCGCCTTCCGGAGCCGCTCCCACGGGTCGGGGCTCCACACCCGCTGGGTGACCAGGAGGCAGGGCGCGTGCACCGACAGGACCGGCACGCCGTAGTGCGCGGCGAGACCGCGCAGCGCGCCGACGTCCTGGCTGACGGCATCCGTCCAGACCATCACCTCGACGCCGTCGTAGCCGAGCGCCGCAGCCAGTTGGAACGCCGCTGCGGTCGGCTCGGGGAAGACCGAGGAGCTGGAGAGGAGCACCGGGACTCGGGAAGTCACACGAACCAGGGTAGCCCGCATCGATGACGGCATCGTGACGAGCAGTCGCAAACCGCCCGTATCCTCCGGATCTGATCACCCGCTGGCCGGCCGGTCACACCGGTCCGAGCTGGTCCAGCCGGCGGAGGATGACCCCCTCCCGCAGCGCCCAGGGGCAGACGTCCAGCGCCTCGACGTCCAGCCGGCGGAGCACCGCCTCGGCCACCACCGCCCCGGCCAGGAGCTGGTGCGAGCGGCCGGCGCTGACGCCCTCCAGTTCGGCGAGCTGGACGGGCGGGATGTGCCGGATGAAGGTGAGCACCTGCCGCAGCCCGGTCCGGGTGAGCCGGCGGGGCGCCCAGAGACCGGCGCTGGACGGGGCCGCGCCGGCCAGCCGGGCCAGCGTGCGGAACGTCTTCGAGGTGACCACCGGCCGGTCCCAGCCCACCCCGGCCATCTGCTCGACCACCGGGTCGAGCGTCTTGTCGACGTACTCGCGCAGGTCCTCGACTACCTCGGCGGGGGGCGGGGTGGCGGTGGTCGGATCCACCCCCAGACGTTCCCGGGTCAGCCGGCCCGCGCCGAGCGGCAGCGAGACCGCCACGGCCGGGTCCTCGTCGATCCCGGCGGCCACCTCCAACGAACCGCCGCCGATGTCCAGCACCAGCAGCCGGCCGGCGGACCAGCCGAACCAGCGCCGCACCGCGAGGAAGGTCAGCCGCGCCTCGTCCGCCCCGGCGAGCACCTCCAGTCGTACGCCGGTCTCCTCCCGGACCCGGGTGAGCACCTCGGCGCCGTTGGTGGCGTCCCGGACGGCGGAGGTGGCGAAGGCGATCAGGTCGTCGGTGGCCAGACCGACGGCCGCCTGCCGGGCCATGCCCACCGCCTCGACCAGCGCGTCCGCACCCGCCCGGGTCAACGCGCCGTCCGGGCCGATCTGCTCGGCGAGGCGGAGCACCACCTTCTCGGAGTGCGCCGGCCAGGGGTGGGCACCGTGGTGCGCGTCCACCACCAGCAGGTGCACCGTGTTGGAACCGACGTCGAGAACACCCAGTCGCATGATGAAGACCCTAGAGCCCGCCCGCGTACCCGGCTCGCCTGCCGGTCGGCCGCACCGGGCGTAGGCTGGCCGGATGGAGATCCGAGTGCTGGTGGACGAACCGGCTGACCCGCGCAGCCGGGAGGTGCCGCTGGATTTCCCCCGCGAGTGGGTCGAGTTCGTCGACCCGGCTGACGACCGGCATGTCGTCCGCGCCGACCTGACCTGGCTGCTCTCCCGCTGGACGTGCGTCTTCGGCCGGGGCTGCCACGGCATCGTCGCCGGCCGGGCCGCGGACGGGTGCTGCTCGCACGGCGCGTTCTTCACCGACTCCGACGACGAGAAGCGGGTCCGGGCCGCCGCGAAGCGGCTGACCCCGCAGACCTGGCAGCACCACCGGCGCGGGTTCAAGAACTGGACCGAGATGGACACCGTCGACGGCAAGAACCCGGCCCGGCGGACCGCCACCCAGAGCATCGACGGCCCGTGCGTCTTCCTGAACGACGCCGACTTCCCGGCCGGGGGCGGCTGCGCGTTGCACGCCCAGGCGTTGCGGGACGGTGCGCACCCGCTGGAGTACAAGCCGGACGTCTGCTGGCAGTTGCCGATCCGGCGGGACCAGGAGTGGAGCAAGCGGCCGGACAACACCAAGGTGCTGGTCACCTCGCTGGCCGAGTTCGACCGGCGGGGCTGGGGCTCCGGCGGGCACGACCTGGACTGGTGGTGCACCTCGTCGCCGGAGGCGCACGTCGGCGGTGAGCCGATGTACCTGTCGTACGGGCCGGAGCTGACCGCGCTGATCGGCGAGCCCGCGTACGTCAAGCTCGCCGAGCTGTGCGCGGCACGCCACCGGCAGGGCCTCGTCGCCCCCCACCCGGGTGGTAGCAGGGGCCCCCTGTTACCGCCTGGTGATGAGCAGGGGACCCCTGCTACCACCTGAGCCGGGCGGGCCTACGGCTCGAACTTGTAGCCGAGGCCACGCACGGTGATGATGTAGCGCGGCGCGGACGGTTCCGGCTCGACCTTCGAGCGCAGCCGCTTGACGTGCACGTCGAGGGTCTTGGTGTCGCCGACGTAGTCCGCGCCCCAGACCCGGTCGATCAGCTGCCCCCGGGTGAGTACCCGGCCGGCGTTGCGCAGCAGCAGTTCCAGCAGCTCGAACTCCTTGAGCGGGAGCTGCACCGCCGCACCGTCGACGGTCACCACGTGCCGTTCGATGTCCATCCGGACCGGGCCGGCGGCCAGCGTCGGCCCACCCGCCTCGGTCGCCTCGACGCTCTGCCGACGCAGCACCGCCCGGATCCGGGCGACCAGCTCACGCGGCGAGTACGGCTTGGTGACGTAGTCGTCCGCCCCGATCTCCAGGCCGACCACCTTGTCGATCTCGCTGTCCCGGGCGGTGACCATGATGATCGGCACGTGGGAACGCTGGCGGAGCTGGCGGCACACCTCGGTGCCGGACATCTCCGGGAGCATCAGGTCGAGCAGGACGATGTCCGCACCCGTCCGGTCGAACTCGGTGAGGGCGGAGGTCCCGGTCGCGGCGACCGACACCTCGAAGCCCTCCTTGCGGAGCATGTACGACAGGGCGTCGGAGAAGGACTCCTCGTCCTCGACCACCAGAACGCGGCTCACCAGGGGTTTCCTTTCGGTACGGTCAGACCTGCCGGAGCTCGGCCGGGCCGGCCTCGATCCCAGCGGACTGGAGTGTCGCCGCCAGGTCGTCCGGCGGACGGGCGGGCAACCGGAGGGTGAACGTCGAGCCACCACCAAGAGTGCTCGACACGTCGACCCGTCCGCCATGGTTGCTCGCGATGTGCTTGACGATGGCCAGACCCAGGCCGGTGCCGCCGGTCGAGCGGGAACGAGCCTGGTCAGCACGGTAGAACCGCTCGAAGATCCGGTCCACGTCGGTGGGGGCGATACCGATCCCCTGGTCCGCCACGGCCACCTTGACGTACTCGTCGTCACTACTGACGGTGACGGTGACGGTGGTGTCCGCGCCGGAGTAGATGATCGCATTCTCGACCAGGTTCGCCACGGCCGTCGCGATCTGGTTGTCGTTGCCGTACACGGTCAGGCTCCGCTCGCCCTCGACGGCGATGGCCACCCGCCGGGCGGCGGCCGTGGTGCGGGTCCGGTCGAGCACCTCGGCGACCACCCAGTCCACCGCCACCGGCTCGGGGGCGGGCTGCGGCTCGGCACCCTGCAACCGGGTCAGCTCCAGCAGTTCGTGCACCAGCCGGCCCAGCCGGGTCGACTCGTGCTGGATGCGTTCGGCGAACCGCCGGGCGGCCGCCACGTCCTCGGAGGGGTCCGCGACGGCCGGGCCGCCCGCCGCACCGCCGGGCAGCGCGACGGTGGCCGTTGCCGGTTCGGTGGCGTCGAGGAGCGCCTCGGCGAGCAGTTGGAGCGCGCCGATCGGGGTCTTCAGCTCGTGGCTGACGTTGGCCACGAAGTCGCGGCGGACCCGGGCGAGGCGGTGCGACTCGGTCACGTCGACGGCCTCGACGGCGACGTGCCCCCCGCCGATGCCCATCGCCCGCAGGTGCACCCCGAGCGGGTCCGGGCCGACGTTGTCGCGGCCCCGGGGCAGGTCGAGCTCGATCTCGCGGCGCACGCCGGTGCGCCGCACCTGCCCGGCCAGGGTACGGATCAACGGGTGGGCGGCCATCGACCCGGGGGTGGTGCCGGTCCGGAGCAGCCCCATCGCCCGGGCCGCCGGGTTGACCAGCACCGGCTGGTCGTCGGAGTCGAGCACGACCACGCCGGCCCGGAGTGAGTCGATGGTTCTGCGGCCGAGGCCGGAGAGACCTGCCTGCTGGTCGTCGGGCATCGCGGGCCTTCCTGCCGTGTTCCACCCGGATCCTGCGGTGCTCGTGCGCGGGGCGCGCGACCGGAGGGCGTACCGGGCCAGCAGGAGCCCGGCGGCCAGCCCGATCACCAGGGCCAGCGCCACGCCGACCGTCGTTGCCCAGTCCACCCGGCGATCGTAGGGTCATTGTTCACCTGGCAACCGCGCAGAATGGGGCGAATCACTCTCACTTCCGGGAGTGTTCACCATCCTGACGGTGGGCGTTCACCGAGGTTAACCCCGACTCCGCCGCCCGCCCCTACGGTTGGGCGCGCACCCACCGGCCACCCCGCCGACGGGACAACCACCCACCCGCGCCGCCGAGGATCCAGGGCGGCCACCGACCACAGGACGTGACCATGCGCGACGAGTTCCGGGCCGAACTGCAGACCGTCAGCCAACTGCTGGTGGACATGGCCGGGGGGATCCGGGCCGCCATGCGGCAGGCCACCCGGGCGCTGCTCACGGCCGACCGGAAGTCGGCCGAGGTCGTGATCGCGCGGGACGCCGAGATCGACGGCCTCTACCGCGACGTCGAGGAGCGGGTCTGCGAACTGCTCGCCCGACAGGCCCCGGTCGCCTCGGACCTGCGGGCGGTGATCACCGCGCTGCACGTCGCCGCAGACCTGGAGCGGATGGGCGACCTCGCCGACCACGTCGCCAAGACCGCGCTACGGCGGCACCCCTCCCCCGCCGTCCCCGCCGAACTGCGGCCCATCTTCACCGACATGGCCGAGATCGCGGACCGGATGGCAGCGAAGATCGCCTCGGTGCTGGCGGACCCGGACGCGGACCTCGCCGCCGAACTGGACCGTGACGACGACGCCATGGACGACCTGCACCGCAGCCTCTTCGGGGTGCTGCTCGACGACGCCTGGCCGTACGGCGTGGAGACGGCAATCGACGCGACGCTGCTCGGCCGGTTCTACGAGCGCTTCGCCGACCACGCGGTGAACGCCGGCGAGCACGTGGTCTACCTGGTGACCGGCGAACCGGTCTGAGCGCGCCGCCGTCCGCCTCTCCCGCCCTCCCCGCCTTCCCGGGCGGTGGGGGGCGGGGTGGGGTGGGGTGGGGTGGGGTGGGGTGAGGTGGTTGCAGGGGTCCCCTGCTACCCAAAAAGCGGTAACAAGGGGCCTCTGCTAACACCACAACTGCCGACGCGCGACACCCGCACGCGACGCGCGTCCGGTCGCGCGTCGGCTGTGGGGCGGCTGCCGGTCGGGCGGACGAGGGTGGTCAGCGACCCTGGTTGGCCACGGCCGCGGCGGCGTCCTTGGCGGCGGTCGGGTCGAGGTAGGTGCCGCCCAGGGTCAGCGGTCGCAGCTGCGGGTCGAGGTCGTAGCGCAGCGGGATGCCGGTGGGGATGTTCAGCTTGGCGATCTCCGCGTCCGAGATCTGGTCCAGGTGCTTGACCAGTGCCCGCAGCGAGTTGCCGTGCGCGGCGACCAGGACCGTCCGGCCGGCGAGGATGTCCGGCACGATCGAGTCGTACCAGTACGGCAGCATCCGCTCGACGACGTCCTTGAGGCACTCGGTCCGGGGCATCAGCTCGGTCGGCAGCAGCGCGTACCGGGGGTCGCCGGCCTGGGACCACTCGTCGGCGTCGTCGATCGGCGGCGGCGGGGTGTCGTACGAGCGACGCCAGAGCGTGAACTGCTCCTCGCCGTACTCGTCGAGGGTCTGCTTCTTGTTCTTGCCCTGGAGGGCGCCGTAGTGGCGCTCGTTGAGCCGCCACGACCGACGCGCCGCGATCCAGTGCCGGTCGGCGGCGTGCAACGCCAGCTCGGACGTACGGATCGCCCGACGCAGCAGGCTGGTGTGCACGACGTCGGGGAGCAGGTCGTGCTCGCGCATCAGTTCGCCGCCGCGCCGCGCCTCGGCCTCGCCCTTGGCGGTCAGGTCGACGTCGACCCAGCCGGTGAAGAGGTTCTTGGCGTTCCAGTCGCTCTCGCCGTGCCGCAGCAGGACCAGCGTCCCGACGGTGGGCCCTTCGCTCGCAGTCATGGGGATCATCCTGCCCGAACCGGGGACGGGACACGCGGCAGGAGGTGGTGACGACCACCACGTGGAAAAGCGGGTGACCTGCGCCGGGGCCCCGGACTAGGTTGCGTAAGGCACTTGGACAACGATCGGTCATTACGGGCAACGGGGGCGCGGGCGTGCGGACGGTACGGGGCTGGTTCCGGGAGACGACCGGCGGCCTACCGGCCACCTTCTGGTATCTCTGGGCCGGGACCCTGATCAACCGGCTCGGCTCGTTCGTCCTGATCTTCCTCGCCATCTACCTGACCCAGGAGCGCGGCTTCTCCGAACTCCAGGCCGGTCTGGTGCTGGGGCTCTGGGGCGTCGGTGGCGCGGTCGGCACGACCGTGGGCGGCATGCTCACCGACCGCTGGGGGCGCAAGCCGACCCTGCTCACCGCGCACGTCGGCGCGGCCAGCATGATGCTCGCGTTGGGCTTCGCCCGGCCGCTCTGGGCGGTGGCCGCCGGGGCGCTGCTGCTCGGCCTCTTCGCCGAGGCGGCCCGGCCGGCCTTCGGGGCGATGATGATCGACGTGGTGCCGGAGCGGGACCGGCTCCGGGCCTTCTCCCTCAACTACTGGGCCATCAACCTCGGGTTCGCCAGCGCCGCCGTGCTCGCCGGCTTCGCCGCCGAGGTCGACTACCTGCTGCTCTTCGTCATCGACGCCGTCACCACGCTGACCACCGCCCTGGTCATCTTCGTCAAGGTACGGGAGACGCGGCAGCCGAAGGTCAGCGTCCCCGCCGGCGTCGGCGGCGCGACCGTTCCCAGGAGCGCCCTGCGCACCATCCTCAGCGACCGGATCTACCTCGGCTTCGTGGCGCTCAACCTGCTCAGCGCGCTGGTCTTCCTCCAGCACATCTCGATGCTGCCGATCGCCATGGGCGAGGACGGCCTCTCCACCTCGACGTACGGTTCGGTGATCGCGCTCAACGGCGTCCTGATCGTGGTGGGCCAGCTCTTCGTCCCCCGGTTGATCCGCGGACGCAGCCGGTCCCACGTGCTCGCCCTCGCCTCCGTCGTGATGGGCGTCGGCTTCGGGCTGACCGCCTTCGCCGAGGCGGCCTGGTTCTACGGGCTCACCGTGCTGATCTGGACCCTCGGCGAGATGCTCAACTCCCCGTCGAACTCCACGCTCATCGCCGAGCTCTCCCCGGCCGAGCTGCGCGGGCGCTACCAGGGCGTGTTCTCGCTCTCCTGGCAGGTCGCCGGAGCCGTCGCGCCGGTCCTCGGCGGCCTGGTCCGGCAGGAGGCGGGAAACGTCACGCTCTGGCTGGGCTGCGCCGTGATCGGTGCGGTCATCGCCGCCGTCCACCTGCTCTCCGGGCCGGCCCGGGAACGCCGGGCCGTCGCGCTGCGCCCGCTGACCGTCCCGCCGGTCGAGCCGGCCACCGCCCTCGTGCCACCCGCCCCGCAGGCGGCGGAGGCTGCGGCGACCGCACCCGCCGAACCCTCCACGACCCGCTGACGCGGACGCGAAAGCGGGCGTCCTGCCCGACCTGGTCGGATTGGACGCCCGCATCGCTCACCCGGCGGCGGCGGGCGACACTCACCCCCGTAAGCGTCGCCCGCTCGCGCCGCCGGTTCAACAGGTGGGCGCCGTCCCCCAACGGCGATGGTCCACCCGTCCCCCTACGTCACGCCTGGTGCGCGGATCTGCTCGATCCGCCGCTCCCCCGAACGTTTCCAAGCGCGGCGTAGGGCAATAAAGCTAGTTCGGTCAGTATCCGAAGACAACCGTTTCGGGCTGTCTCGCCGGTCACAGCCGGTTACCTGACTCCACCGTTGACAACGTCGGCATACCCGCCCCGCATTCCGGTAAACGGATCACGCGTCTTCCCGATCGGGTGATTCGGTCCGGAAGAAGTTGCTGGGCCGGCCGTCCCGCAACTGCTCCTGGTAGATCAGGTTCAGCCGGCGCTCGTCGAAGGTGCGGAACCAGTCGTTCCAGGTGATCTGGCGCAGCCGGCGGCTCTCCCGGTAACCGGGCAGGTCGAACGTCAGCACCCCGACCCGACCGTCGCGCTCGGTGCCGGTGATGGTGGCCGGCTTCGCCCCGCGCGCCCGCGCCCAACGTTGGATCACGTCGTGGTTGGCGGTGACCAGACTGCGCCCGGGGCGCTCCGGCCGGTCCGCGATCGACTCGATCCGCTGGGACGAACTCACCGACCGGGACGAGGCCCGCCCCGTACGGGTGGCCGCCCGGGTCGGCTTCGCGGTCGCCCGGGCCTTCCGCTCCGCCCTGCCCTGCCCGGCACGGGTGGACGTGGTGGACGCCGCCCGCGCCGGCGCGCTCCGCCGGCCGCCCGCAGCCGCCCGTCCGGACGGACCGGTGCTCCGCTTACCGGCTCCGCCCCGACGCTCCGCCTTCACCAGCGCCTGCACCAGTTCCGGCTTGCGCAGGCGGGAGACACCCGAGACCCCGTGCGCCCGCAGCCGCGCACGGATCTCGTCCACCCGCAGTTCCGCGAGATCGGACGCGGAGGTCTGCCGACCCCCCGTCCGCCGCCTCGTCGTCGCGGTCCCGCCGCGACCAGAGCTGTTCCGCTGGGCCATGGGACGCTCACGCTCCTCGACAGTCCGTCGTCGCGGCGGGTCCCCGTGCCGCACCGCGCGGTGCGGCATACCCGCCAGGCGGGTTCCGAACCGCCGGACGCCCCGGAACCGTCAGGTCCCGGTCACTCCGCCCGGTCGTCGTCGGCGCGGACCGCCGGTCGGTCGCCCGTCGTCGCCGGGTCGTCACCGTCACCGGACGGCGGACGGTCGCCATCACCCGATGCCAGCGGACGACCGGCACCGCCCGACGACGGCGGTCCACCGACGCCGGACGACGGGACGAAGAGGTGGGCGAACGCGGCGAGGTTCGCGGTCGACTCGCCCCGCTTGACCCGCCACTCCCACTCGCGGCGGATCGCCGTGCCGAAGCCGATCCCCAACATCGTGTCGAACGACTCGTCCGCGTAGGTCAGCACCGCGCCGAGGAGACGGTCCAGCTCGTCGGCGTCCAGCCCGGCGAGGTTGACCCGACCGGTCAGATAGACGTCGCCGACCGTGTCGACGGAGAAGGCCACGCCGTACATGCGGGCGTTGCGTTGCAGCAGCCAGGCCCAGAGTTCCTCGCGCCGCTCGTCCGGTTGGCGCATGACGAACGCCTCGACGCGCAGCGCGTGGTCGCCGACCACCAGGTTGCAGATCGTCTTCAGCTTGTGGGTGCCCGGCAGGGTGACCGCGTACGACGCCGGCCCGGTCGCCTCGTGCTCCAGCTCCCGCTCCGCGCAGTACGCCTCGATCAGGGCGGCAACCTCGCTCTTCGCGCTCATCGACCCCACTCTACGACCGCCTGTGGCGGCCCGCCCCGGTCCACCGTCCCGGGCTCCGGACGGGTGCGCGGGTCCGAGCCGGTCGGCCGATCCAGCCGGTCGGCCGTCCAGCCAGTCGGCCGGCCCAGCCGGTCAGCGGGTCAGCGGGTCAGCGGGTCAGCCGCAGGAGAGCACCGCGCCGTCGGCGGCCAGCTCGGAGGTGAGCCGGTCCCGGTAGTCGGCGATCGTCTCCCGGTAGACGGCGAGCAACCCGTGCACCGTCCGGTCCCAGGAGAAGTGCGCGGCGTGGCGCACCGCCCCCCGGGCCAGGGCCGCCAGCCGGGGCCGGTCCGGCAGGAGCTGCCCGATCGTGCCCGCCCAGGCGGTCGGGTCGTGCCCGTCGACCAGCACCCCGCTGACCTGGTCGCGCACCGCGGTCACCAGACCGCCGACGGCCGCCGCCACCACCGGCGTACCGCAGGCCTGCGCCTCCAGGGCCACCAGGCCGAACGACTCGTTGTACGACGGCACCGCGACCAGGTCGGCGGCCCGGTACAGGGCCGGGAGGTCGTCCCCGGTGCGCGGCGGCAGGAAGCGGACCCGGTCGGCGACCCCGAGGGTGTCGGCCAGCTCGATCAGCGAGGTCGGCCGGTCCAGGCCGCTCCCGCTGGGACCACCCACGATGGCCACGGTCACCTGGTCGGCGAGGAACGGATCGCGGGCCCGCAACGCGGCGACCGCGCGCACCAGCACGTCCGGCGCCTTCAGTGGTTGGATCCGGCCGACGAAGGCGACCACGTACCCCTCGGTGGGCAGGCCGAGCCGGCGGCGGGCGGCACGCCGGGCGAGGACCGGGTCACCCGCCGCCGGGCGGAAGCGGTCCAGGTCGACGCCGGGTTCGACCACGGTGACCCAGGCGGGTACGGCGTCGTACCGGTCGATCAGGTCGCGGGCCTCGACGCGGGTGTTGGCGACCAGCCGGTCCGCCTCGGCGACGACCTGTTCCTCGCCGATCACCCGGGCCTTCGGTTCGGGCCGGTCCCCGGCCGCGAGCTGGGCGTTCTTCACCTTGGCCAGGGTGTGCGCGGTGTGCACCAGCGGCACCCCCCAGCGCTCCTTGGCCAGCCAGCCGACCTGGCCGGAGAGCCAGTAGTGGGAGTGGATGAGGTCGTACCAGCCGGGCGGGCGGGCCGCCTCGGCCCGCAGCACCCCGGCGGTGAAGGCGCAGAGCTGGCCGGGAAGCTCCTCCTTGGTGAGCCCCTCCAGCGGACCGGACGTGACGTGCCGGACGTGCACGCCGGGGGCCATCTCGACCACCGGCGGCAGGTCACCGGAGGTGGCCCGGGTGAAGATGTCGACCTCCACACCGGCGGCGGCGAGCCGGCGGGCGACCTCGACGATGTAGACGTTCATGCCGCCCGCGTCGCCGGTGCCCGGTTGGTGCAGCGGCGAGGTGTGCACGGAGATCGTGGCGATACGCCGGGGCCACGGACGGGCACCACGCTGACGACCGACACCGGTGTGCATCTCCGCCACGTCCGCTCCCTCAACCCACGGTGAATGCCGTCCGCACGACCGGCGCTTCTCGGTCAACCCGCACGCCGGATCCCATCTTCCCGATCAGCGTCGGGAAATGTCTCGGAGCGTCCGGTGAGCGTGACGGACCTCATCGGTGACGGAGGTCATCCGCCGTCGGACGGACAGTTCCGGGCCGCGACGGGCACGTCGCACGTGCCGGGGACGACAATGGCCGGATGACCCCTGTCGCCATCGTCACCGGAGCGTCCAGCGGGATCGGCGCGGCCACCGCCCGCCGGCTCGCCACCGAGGGCTTCCACGTGCTCGCCGCCGCCCGCCGCGCCGACCGGCTGGCCGACCTGGTCGCCGGGATAGCCGCCGCGGGCGGCTCGGCCACCGCCGTCACCTGCGACGTCACCTCCGACGAGTCCGTCGCCGGGCTGGCCGCCGCCGCCGAGCGGGCCCCCGGACCGGTCACCCTGCTGGTCAACAACGCCGGGGGCGCCCGTGGGCTCGACCCGGTGGAGTCCGGCTCGGTCGGCGACTGGCAGTGGATGTACGACGTGAACGTGCTCGGCACTCTCCGGGTGACCCAGGCGGTGCTGCCGGCGCTGGAGCGCTCCGGGGCGGGCACGATCGTGATCGTCAGCTCCACCGCCGGCCTCGGCGTGTACGAGGGCGGCGGCGGGTACACCGCGGCGAAACACGCCCAGACCGCGGTCGCCGGCACGCTCCGGCTGGAACTCTGCGGCCGTCCGGTCCGGGTGGTGGAGATCGACCCCGGCATGGTGCGGACCGACGAGTTCTCCCTGGTCCGGTTCGACGGCGACGCCGAACGCGCGGCGGCGGTCTACGCCGGGGTGGCCGA
Organism: Micromonospora sp. NBRC 101691; assembly: GCF_030269285.1. Lineage (NCBI taxonomy): Bacteria > Bacillati > Actinomycetota > Actinomycetes > Micromonosporales > Micromonosporaceae > Micromonospora > Micromonospora sp. NBRC 101691. Next base: position 130,603 of record NZ_BSTB01000009.1, on the reverse strand, counting down.
GCCGCTGGTCGCCGACGACGTGGCGGACTGCATCGCCTGGTGCGCGACCCGCCCGCAGCACGTCAACGTCGACCGCCTGGTGGTCCGGCCGCTGGCGCAGGCCGCCCAGCACAAGGTGCACCGGGTGGGCTGAGTGGCACAGCGGCCCCAGGGCGTGGTCACCCGGGGGACGACCAACCCGAACCGGCTCCGCCGGGTGGACAACTGGATCGTCGCGACCTGCGGCGACCGGCTCCGCGCGGCGGCCGATCCGCTGGTCGTCGACCTGGGCTACGGTGCGACACCGGTCACCGCCGTGGAACTGCGGGCCCGGCTGGCCGCCGGGGTCCGCGCCGACGTACGGCTGGTCGGACTGGAGATCGACCCGGCGCGGGTGGTCGCGGCCGCCCCCGCCGCCGACCCGCCCCGGCTCACCTTCGCCCGGGGTGGTTTCGAGCTGGCCGGACTCCGGCCCGCCCTGGCCCGCGCGTTCAACGTGCTCCGCCAGTACGACGAACGCGACGTGGCCGCCGCCTGGCGGACGATGACCGCCGCGCTCGCGCCGGGCGGGTTGCTGGTCGAGGGGACCTGCGACGAGCTGGGCCGGCTCGGCGGCTGGGTGCTGCTCGACGCCGACGGCCCACGCTCGCTCACCCTGGCCGCCCGGCTCTCCGCCCTGGACACCCCGGCCACGCTGGCGGAGCGGCTGCCCAAGGCGCTGATCCACCGCAACGTCCCCGGTGAACGGGTGCACGACCTGGTCCGGGCGCTCGACGAGGGTTGGCGGGCGACGGCGGCGTACGCGCCCTTCGGCCCCCGGCAACGCTGGCTGCGGACGGTGGCGGGCCTACGCGAGGCGGGCTGGCCGGTGCTGGACCGTCCCCGCCGTTGGCGGCTCGGCGAGCTGACCGTCCCGTGGTCCGCCGTGGCCCCCGCCGGGTGGTAGCAGGGGTCCCCTGTTACCGCTTTTTGAGTAACAGGGGACCCCTGCTACCACCCCAGCCGGCCCTGGGCAGCCTCACACGACGCAGTTGACCAGGACGGGCTCCGGGCGCAGGGTGACCCCGAAGCGGTCGTGCACCCCGTCGCGGATCTCCCGGGCCAGGGTGATCAGGGCGGCCGTGCTGGCGGTGCCGGAGCGGTTGGTGAGCGCCAGGGTGTGCTTGCCGGAGATGGCCACTCCCTCCGGTCCCGGGTGCCCCTTGACGAAGCCGGCCTTGTCGATCAGCCAGGCGGCGCTGACCTTGACCACGTCTCCCGCGCCCGGCCAGGACGGCGGCTCGCCCAGGTCGGCGGCGCGCTCCCGGAGCAGTTCGTACGCGGGGCGGTCGAGCACCGGGTTGGTGAAGAAGGAACCCACCGAGCGGGTGTCCGGGTCGGTCGGGTCGAGCACCATGCCCTTGCCGGCGCGCAGTCGGCGTACGGTGTCCCGGGCGTCGGCCAGCGGCACCCGGTCGCCGACCTCGACCCCGAGTGCCCGGGCCAGTTCGGCGTAGCGGACCGGGGTGGACAGGGGTGAGCGGTGCAGTCGGAAGTCGACGGAGAGCACCACCCAGCGGTCGCTGTACCGGAAGACGCTGGACCGGTACGCGAACCCGCAGTCGGCCGCGTCGATCCGGCTGACGCTGCCCTCGTGGCAGTCGTACACCTCGACGCCGGTGATCGTCTCGGCGACCTCCTGGCCGTACGCGCCGACGTTCTGGATCGGGGTGGCGCCGGCCGAGCCGGGGATGCCGGAGAGGCACTCCACCCCCGCCCATCCGTTGGCGACGGTGGTGGCCACCAGGTCGTCCCAGGGTTCTCCGGCGGAGACCCGGAGGGTCACCGTGTCGGCGTCCTCGGCGACGACCCGGAAGCCCCGGGAGCGGACCAGGACGACGGTGCCGTCGAACCCGACGTCCCCGATCACCAGGTTGCTGCCTCCGGCGACCAGGAGGACCGCTTCGTCGCGCCGGTGCGCCTCGCGCACCCTCTGTACGATTTCCTCGGCGCTGACAGCGGTCACGAGCCGGTTCGCCGCACCACCGAGCCGCAGGGTGGTGTATCTCGCCAGGGAACGGGCGTCGGCGGAATCGGTGTCTGCTGTCGGCTGGGCGTAGGCGTCTGACACGCCTTTCACCCTAGGCTGGGCAACAACCGTGACATGGCACAGGTGGCACGGTCACCCCGGGAGGATCGCGATGAGCAGACCGCACGTCAGCAAGGATTTCTGGATCGGCGCGCTCCGGACAGAGGGCCCGGCGTTCGCCGCCGCCGTGGCCGAGGCGCCGCCGGAGACGCCCGTCCTCTCCCGCCCCGGCTGGACGGTCACCGATCTCGTCCTGGATCTCGCCGGGGTCTACCGGTTCGCGCACGAGCGGGTCGCCGCGGGGCAGGCCGTCGCCCCGGCGGTGCCGCGCCCGGAGCGGCCCGAGGTGCCCGCCGGCGCCACCCCGGTACAGGTCTGGCAGGAGTCGTACGACCGGCTGCTGGCGATCTTCGACGGCCTGGACCCGGAGGTGCCGGCGTGGAACTGGGCGCCGCAGCCGAAGCGGGCCGGGTTCTGGCTGCGCCGCACGGCGCACGAGACCGCGATCCACCGCTGGGAGGCGCAGCTCGCCATCGCGGCAGGTGAGCCGATCGAGGCGAAGCTCGCCGCCGACGGGGTGAGCGAGGTGCTGGACACCTTCCTGCCGGCCGGCCGGCGTCCGGCGCCGGGGCAGTGGCGCGGGGTGGTGCAGCTGGTGGCGACCGACGCGGGGCAGGAGTGGTTCCTGCGGCTGCGTGGCGAGGGGGTGGCGCTGCTGGACACCGGCACCATCCTCGACCACGACGACCACCACGCGCGGGCGCACGCGGTGGGCACCGCCAGCGACCTGCTGCTGGCGCTGCGGGGCCGGGTGGACTTCGACACCCTGAAGGTGACCGGGGACCGCTCGCTGCTGGCGGGGCTGCGGGTGGTCTGACCGCCGGGTCGGCGGTGGAAGGCGGGGGCGATTCGCCCCCGCCTTTTTCGGTACGGCGAGGGAGAGCGCTCTCTTGACAGCGGGTCGCGGGACCACCACCCTTGCGAGAGAGCGCTCTCTCACCACCACCAGAACCGGCTCACCGCCGCAGCACATACCGACCTGAGAGGGGTCCGATACAGATGGGTGCCAATCCGCGCCGCCTCGCGGCGATCGCCCTGGTCGCGGCCACCGCGTTGCTCGCCCCCACCGCCTGCGGCGGGAGCGACGAGCCCGCCGAGGGCGGCAAGATCACGCTGACCGTCGACGTCTTCGGCCAGTTCGGCTACGAGGAGCTGTACCGGGAGTACGAGGCCGCCAACCCCAACGTCAAGATCGTCGAGCGGGGCACCGGCGGCAACCTCGACGAGTACTCGCCGAAGCTGACCCAGTGGCTGGCCGCGGGCAAGGGCGCCGGAGACGTGGTCGCCATCGAAGAGGGGCTGATGGTCGAGTACAAGGCCAACCCCGACAACTTCGTCAACCTGCTCGACCACGGCGCCGGCGAGCTGAAGGGCAACTTCCTGGAGTGGAACTGGAACCAGGGCCTCACCGCCGACGGCAAGCACCTCATCGGTCTCGGCACCGACGTCGGCGGCATGGCGATCTGCTACCGCAAGGACCTCTTCGCCAAGGCCGGACTGCCCACCGAACGGGACGAGGTCTCCAAGCTCTGGCCGACCTGGGCGGACTACATCAAGGTCGGTGAGCAGTACAAGGCCAAGAACACCGGGGCGTCCTTCCTCGACGCGGCCACCAACATCTTCAACACCATCGTGCTCCAGGCCGCCGGCAACGGGCCGGGCTACCACTACTACGACACCAGCGGCAAGCTGGTGGTCGACAGCAACCCGGCGGTCCGCCAGGCCTGGGACACCACGATGGACATCGTCGACTCCGGGCTCTCCGGCAAGTACGGCTCCTGGTCGGAGGAGTGGGTCTCCGCCTTCAAGCAGGCCAAGTTCGCCACCATCGCCTGCCCGGCCTGGATGACCGGGGTCATCGAGGGCAACGCCGGCCCGGCCGCCAAGGGCAAGTGGGACATCGCCCGGGTGCCCGGCGAGGGTGGCAACTGGGGTGGCTCGCACCTGGCCGTGCCGAAGCAGAGCAAGAACCAGGCCGAGGCGATCAAGCTGGTCAAGTTCCTGACCGACGCCAAGGGCCAGATCGGCGCGTTCAAGACCAAGGGCCGGCTGCCGTCGTCCACCCAGGCGCTGACCGACCCGGCGATCCTCGACGCGAAGAACCCGTACTTCTCCGACGCCCCGGTCGGGCAGATCTTCGCCGAGGGCGCCAAGACCCTCAAGCCGGTCTACATGGGCCCGAAGAACCAGGCGGTCCGGACCGAGGTGGAGAACGCCGTCCGCACCGTCGAGCTCGGTCAGCGCAGCCCCGAGGAGGGCTGGAAGGACGCGGTGAACAACGCCAAGAAGGCCGCCGACAAGTGACCGTCGGACTCCAACGGCCACCGGTGGGGGCCCCGGCGCCCCCACCGGCCCGGCCCCCGAAGGGGGTACGCCTCAGCCGGCTCGACCAGCGCTGGTCCCCGTACCTCTACATCGCACCGTTCTTCCTGCTCTTCGGGGTCTTCGGGCTCTATCCGCTGGGCTACACGTTCTGGGTCTCGCTGCACGACTGGGACCTGCTCGGCAGCGACCACCCCTTCGTGGGCATGGAGAACTACACCAAGCTGATGGCCGACGCGGACTTCTGGCACGCGGTGGTCAACACCCTGGGGATCTTCGTCATCTCCACCGTCCCGCAGCTGCTCGCCGCGCTCTGGCTGGCGAACCTGCTCAACCGGCAACTACGGGCCCGGACCCTGTTCCGGATGACCGTGCTGGTACCGAACGTGACCTCCACCGCCGCCGTGGCGATCGTCTTCGGCGTGCTCTTCGGCCGCGAGTTCGGCATGGTCAACTGGCTGCTCGACCTGGTCGGGGTGGACCCGGTCGGCTGGAAGTCCGACCGGTTCGCCTCCTGGGTCGCCATCTCGGCCATGGTCGACTGGCGGTGGACCGGCTACAACGCCCTGATCTTCCTGGCCGCGATGCAGGCCATCCCCCGCGACCTGTACGAGTCGGCGGCGATCGACGGGGCGAACCGGGTCCGGCAGTTCTGGTCGATCACCGTACCGCTGCTCAAGCCGACCATCATCTTCACCGTCATCATCTCCACCATCGGCGGGCTGCAACTCTTCACCGAGCCCCGCCTGTTCCACTCCGGCACCAACCCGATCCGTGGCGGACCGATGCGGGAGTCGCAGACGGTGACCATGTACATGTTCGAGAACGCCTTCGCCCCGCACTACAACTTCGGCTACGGCTCGGCGGTGGCCTGGCTGCTCTTCGCGCTGATCGCGGTCGTGGCGGCGATCAACGTGCTCATGCTGCGCCGGCTCGCCGGGGGCGGACGGAAGAAGGAGGGTGGCCGGTGAACAAGCTCTGGTCGGCCAGCCGGCTCACCTACGCGGCGCTGATCCTCGCCGGATTCCTGTCGATCTTCCCGATCTACTGGATGTTCGTGGTGGCCAGCCGCTCCAGCGACGCGATGGGGCAGGTTCCGCCGCCGGTCACCCCGGGCGGCAACCTCGGGGCGAACATCGCCCGGCTCTTCGACAACACCGACGCGTACTTCCTGGCCGGTCTGATCAACTCGGCGATCGTGGCCACCACGGTCACCGTCTCGGTGGTCTTCTTCTCCACCCTGGCCGGGTTCGCCTTCGCCAAGCTGCGCTTCAAGGGACGCAACGCGCTGCTGCTGGTGATCGTGGCGACCATGATGGTCCCCACCCAGCTCGGCGTCATCCCGCTCTACCTGTTGATGACCAAGCTGAACTGGAACGACCGGCTGCCGGCGGTGATCGTCCCGGCCCTGGTCACCGGCTTCGGCGTGTTCATGATGCGGCAGTACGCCGGCCAGGCGGTCAGCACCGAGCTGATCGAGGCGGCCCGGATGGACGGCTGCAGCACCGCCCGGGTCTACTGGAACGTGGTGCTGCCCGCGCTCCGGCCGGCCGCCGCGGTGCTGGGGCTGCTCACCTTCATGACCACCTGGAACGACTTCCTGTGGCCGTACGCGGTACTCAACGACCCGGAGAACCCGACCGTGCAACTATCGTTGCGGGCACTGTCGGACGGTTACTACCAGGACATGTCGCAGGTGTTCACCGGCACGGCGATCGCCACCCTGCCCCTGCTGCTCGTCTTCGTCCTGTTCGGCCGCCAGATCATCGGCGGAATCATGGAAGGTGCGGTCAAGGCTTGAACACGCTGCGATTTCCCGAGGGGTTCGTCTGGGGAGCGGCCACCGCCGCGTACCAGATCGAGGGCGCGGCCCACGACGACGGTCGCACCCCGTCGATCTGGGACACCTTCAGCCGTACGCCGGGGAAGGTCTTCCAGGGGCACACCGGTGACGTGGCCTGCGACCACTACCACCGCTACCGCGACGACGTGGCGCTGATGGCGGACCTGGGGCTGCGGGCGTACCGCTTCTCGGTCTCCTGGCCCCGGATCCGGCCCGACGGCACCGGCCCGGTCAACCCGCGTGGCCTGGACTTCTACGACCGGCTGGTGGACGCCCTGGCCGAGCGGGGCATCGACCCGATCGTCACGCTCTACCACTGGGACCTGCCCCAGATCCTGGAGGATCGGGGCGGCTGGACCAACCGGGAGACCGCCGAGCACTTCGCCGAGTACGCCACCGCCGTCCACGCCCGTCTCGGCGACCGGGTGCGCACCTGGACCACGCTGAACGAGCCGTGGTGCTCGGCGTACCTCGGCTACGGCAGCGGGATCCACGCGCCCGGGGTGCAGGACGCCGGTGCGGCCTTCACCGCCGTGCACCACCTGCTGCTCGGGCACGGCCTGGCGGCCCGCGCGCTCCGCGCGGCCGGCGCGCAGACCGTCTCGATCACCCTCAACCCGGCGGACGTCCAGCCGGCCGACCCGAACAGCGCGGCCGACGCCGCCGCGGTCCGCCTGGTCGACGGGATGCAGAACCGGATCTTCCTGGACCCGCTGACCGGCGCGGGCTACCCGGAGGACATGCTGACCCACATCGCCCGGCACGTCGAGCCGACCTTCATCCGGGACGGCGACGAGAAGACCATCGCCGCGCCGATCGACCTGCTGGGCATCAACTTCTACCAGCCCACCTACGTGGCCGGGCGGCCCGACGCGGCCGGCGGTGGCGGGACCTGGCCGGGCACCGAGGGGGCGGTCGAGTTCCTGCCGGCGGCCGGTCCGCTCACCGAGATGGGCTGGTCGATCGAGCCGGCCGGGCTGGCCCGCCTGCTGGAGCGGATCCACACCGACTACCCCGGCCTGCCGATGATGATCACCGAGAACGGCGGGGCCTTCCCCGACCCGGTCCGCCCCGCCGACGGCCTGGTCGCCGACGACGACCGGATCGCCTACCTCGACGGGCACCTGCGGGCGGCGCACGAGGCGATCAGCCGGGGCGTGGACCTGCGCGGCTATCTCGTATGGTCGTTGCTGGACAACTTCGAGTGGGCCGAGGGCTACCGGAAGCGGTTCGGGATCGTCCACGTCGACTACCTGACCCAACGGCGCACACCGAAGGCCAGCGCCCGGTGGTACCAGGAGGTGATCTCCCGGAACGGGCTGTGACGAGGCGGTGGTGACGGGGATGACGACGGCGCAGCGACCCACGCTGGAGGCGGTGGCCCGCCGGGCCGGGGTGTCGCGGGCGACCGTGTCGCGGGTGGTCAACGGCTCCACCACGGTCGCCGAACCGATCCGGGCCGCCGTGCACCGGGCCGTGGCCGAGCTGGGGTACGTGCCGAACCTGGCCGCCCGCAGCCTGGTCACCCAGCGGACCGACTCGATCGCGCTGATCATGCCCGAGGCGGCCACCCGGGTCTTCTCCGACGACCAGGTCTTCCCCGGCATCATCCGGGGCGTCAGCCAGGAGTTGGAGGCCGCCGACAAGCAGCTCGTGCTGATGCTCGCCGGCTCGCCGGCCGGGCGGGAGCGGGTGGAGAGGTACACCACCGGCCGCCACGTCGACGGGGTGCTCTTCGCCTCGCTGCACGGCGCCGACCCGCTCCCCGCCCGCCTCGCCCGGCTGGGCATCCCGGTGGTGTGCAGCGGGCGCGGGCTCGGCGACTCCCCGGTCCCGTACGTCGACGTCGACCACGTCGGCGGAGTGACCCGCGCGGTGCGGTACCTGGTCGAGAACGGCCGGCGGCGGATCGCCACCATCGCCGGCCCGCAGGACATGGTCGCCGGCATCGAGCGCCTCACCGGCTACCGGGACACCGTCGCCGCCGCCGGCCTGCCCGAGCTGGTGGCGTACGGCGACTTCACCCGGGAGTCCGGGTCGGCGGCGATGCGCGAACTCCTCGCCGCCGACCCCGACCTGGACGCCGTCTTCGCCGCCAGTGACCTGATGGCGCACGCCGCCATGCGGACGCTGCGCGAGGCCGGTCGGCGGGTGCCGCAGGACGTGGCCGTGATCGGCTTCGACGACATCGAGACGGCCGCCTACACCGAGCCGCCGTTGACCACCGTCCGGCAGCCGATCCTGGAGTTGGGCCGGGCCGGCACCCGCCAGGTGCTGCGCCTCGCCGCCGGCGAGACCGTCGAGCCCGCCCTGGTCCTCCCCACCGAACTGGTGCTGCGCGCCTCCGCCTGACCCTCTCCCTTTCCCGCATCCGCCGCGCCCCGGCCACGCGCCTCGACATACGGCAGGTCGGGGTGTCCGTGCCGGGCGACACCCCGACATGCCGCAATCCGTGTCGATCATGCGGGCCGGGGAGGGACAACTCCGTGGCCTGGGCGGCGAGGCGGACGTACGGTACCGGGGTGACTGCCCCACCAGCTCCGGCCCTGGTCCGCGCCGCCCGCCCCGGGGACGCGGCGGGTGTCGTCGCGCTCCGCGCCCTGGTGCACCCGTACCTGGTCCGGGGCGTCGAGTCGACCCGGCGGATGATCAGTGAACCCCCGCCCGGGGAGGACTGGGCCGCCTTCGTGGCCGAGGTCGACTCGACGGTCGTCGGCTGGGTGTCGGCGTACCGGCACGGCCACACGTCGACGGCGGGCTCCGGTGAGATCGCCATGCTGCACGTCCATCCCGGGCACCGGGGGCGCGGGCTCGGCACCGCCCTGTCGGAGGCGGCGCTCGGGCACCTCGCGCCACTCGGTCTCCACCGGCTGCGCACCTGGGTCTCGGCCGATTCGCTGCCGTTCGCCGAGAAGCGGGGTTTCGTGCCGAGTCGGGCGGTCCGCTACGCCCGGTTCGACCTGCGGACGCCACCGCCGGCACCGGCCCCGCCCACCGGGGTACGGACACCCGCGCTGACCGGGTTGGAGCCGCGTCGCCTGTACGGGGCTTACGTGGCCGCGAGCGCGGACGAGCCGGGCGACGTGGCCGTCGACGCGCTCGGTTACGAGACCTGGTGCTACGAGGTCTGGGACAACGTCGGGCTGGACCGTCACGCCAGCTCGGCGGTGGAGGTCGACGGCGAACTGGTCGCCTTCAGCCTGGTGAAGCGGGACGGCGACCGGATCTGGTCGGACATGACCGCCACGCTGCCGGCGTACCGGGGACGAGGGCTGGCCCGGCTGGCGAAGCTCGCCGCGCTGCGCCGGGCGGCCGCCGCCGGTGCGACCCGCGCGTACACCTCGAACGACGAGGCCAACGCGCCGATGCTGGCGATCAACGCGCGACTGGGCTACCGGCCGGTGGCGACGCTCTGGTCCTGCCTGCGCGTCCTGCCGCCGGCCGGCTGACCGGACCGTTCAACGGCCCGTTGTCTAGCCGGCCACCCGCTCGGCGGCGTGGAAGGTGGCGGCACCGAAGAGCACCAGCCGGGCCTCGGTGACGGTGGCCGGGGTCGCGGCGCGCAGCACCGACAGCGCCTGCCCGACGGCGTCGTCGACGGGCCAGCCGTAGATGCCGGCGGAGACCAGCGGGAAGGCGACCACGGACGCGCCCAGCTCGTCGGCGACCCGGAGGCTGTTGGCGTAGCAGTCGCGCAGCAGCGCCGAACGGTCCTCGGCGGCCGACCAGACCGGGCCGGCGGTGTGGATCACCCAGCGGGCGGGCAGGTCGCCGGCGGTGGTGGCGACCGCCTGCCCGGTCGGCAGGCCGCGACCGTACCGCGAGGCGCGCAGCGCCCGGCACTCGGCGAGGATGGCCGGGCCGCCCCGGCGGTGGATCGCGCCGTCGACGCCCCCACCGCCGAGCAGGGAGGAGTTCGCGGCGTTGACGATCGCGTCGACCCGCTGCCCGGTGATGTCCCCCTCGACCAGGGTGATCCTCACGGGTGCACCTCCTGGACGGGCTGGCCGAGGAGGCGTCGGGTCAGCAGCGCCGCGCCGGCCACCGCCGCCGGCATGATCAGCACCGCGCCGAGCGGGATCAGGAAGCAGACGAAGACCGCCACCCCGAAGCCGAGCGAGGTCGGCAGGTCGGCCCGGAGCACCTGGCGGCGGTCCGGCAGCCGCATGCCGCGCCGGTAGAAGGGGGCACCGACCAGCTCCAGGGCGAGGAACCAGCCGCCGACGACCGCCCCGACCACCGGGACGACCGTCTGCCCGACCACCGGGACGAATCCGGCCGCGAAGAGCGGGAGACCGATCAGCACCGAGATCGCGACCAGCCGCAGCGAGTCGGCGACGCTGCGACGCAGGGAACTCCAGAAGGGCACCTCGACCTCGCCGGGGGTGCCGCCGTACCGCTGCTCGACCCGCTCGGAGATCTTCTCGTAGAACGGGTCGCCGACGACCAGGGTGACCGCGGTGAAGGTGAGCACCCCGACCAGCCCGCCGATGCCCAGCAACGCCAGCCCGGCCATCACCCGCACCAGGTTGCGCGCGGTCGCCGACCAGTCGTCGGCGAACGGGGTGACCAGCGCGGCCAGGTCGTCGACGAAGTACGCCAGCGCGGCGAAGGCGGCCAGGAAGAGCGCGCCGGTGATCAGCGCGGGCAGGATGCCGAGCAGCATCAACCGGGGGTTACGGGCGTACAGGCCGAGACCGCGCAGGAGCAGCCCGGCCCCGGAGAAGAACCGGCCGACGGCGCTCGCGGTCGGCGCGGCGACCCTGGGTGTGTCCACGCACCGGAGCCTAGCCGCCGCCGTCGGGGTCCACCGGTCGGCCGACCCGCTGGTGTCCACGGTGGCCGACCGGCCGCACCGGGCAGGATGGCCGGGTGCGCGCGTCCCGGTTGATCTCACTGCTCCTGCTGCTCCAGTCGAGGGAGGCGATGACCGCCGCCGAGCTGGCCCGGGAACTGGAGGTCTCCGAACGGACGGTGTACCGGGACGTGCTGGCGCTCTCCGCCGCCGGGGTGCCGATCTACGCCGACCGGGGACGGACCGGCGGGTACCGGCTGCTCGGCGGGTACCGGACCCGGCTGACCGGGTTGACCCGGCAGGAGGCGGAGGCGCTCTTCCTCGCCGGGCTGCGCGGGCCGGCCGGGGACATGGGGCTGGCCGACGCCGTCGCCGCCGCCGAGCTGAAGGTGCTGGCGGCGCTCCCGCCGTCGCTGCGGGACGCGCCGGCCCGGACCGGGCAGCGTTTCCACCTGGACGTGCCGGGCTGGTTCCGGCACGCCGCGCCGCCGTCGTGGCTGGCCGAGCTGGCCGGCGCGGTGTGGCGGGACCGGGTGGTGGAGCTGCGGTACCGGCGCGGGGAGCGGGACGTCGTCCGCACGGTGCAGCCGTACGGTCTGGTGCTCAAGAGCGGCACCTGGTACCTCGTCGGCCGGATCGGCGCCGCCTACCGGACGTACCGGGTCGACCGGGTGGTCGACGTGCGGGTGGGTGACGACACCTTCGACCGGGACGACGGGTTCGACCTGGGCGGGTACTGGCGGGAGCAGGCCGAGACGTTCCTCCGGCAGATGCTCGCCGAGCGGGTCACCGTCCGGCTCACCCCGGCGGGACTGCGCGCGCTGCGACACGTGGCACACGCCCCGTTCGCGTACGACGAGGCGGTCGCCGGGGCCGGCGAACCGGACGGGCAGGGCCGGGTGGTGACCCGGTTGCCCGTCGAGTCCGTCGAGGTGGCGTACGACATGCTGCTCGCGCTCGGGCCCGAGGTGGAAGTGCTCGACCCGCCCGACCTGCGGGCCCGGATGGCCGCCGCCGCCGACCGGCTGGCCGCGCTCTACCGCGACGACCGCCGGTCGGACGGGACCAATCGGCCCTCGCCGTCGAGATGCGGAGACGGCACGGCCCCCGCCGCCGGGGACCGTGCCGGCGGGCCGGACGACGGTCAGCGGTAGCCGGTCACGTCGGCCGGCTTGCCCGCGTCCTGTACCTCCACCACGTACCGCCAGGCGTCCGGCCGGCTGCCGTCGACGTCGGTGAAGCCGTACACCCGGGCCAGTTCGCCGCTGGAGACGGAGCTGCCGTTCCAGCGGGCCCGGTCCGGGTCGGCGGCCAGCGCCGCGACCGCCCGGCCGACGAGGGCCGGCGTCTCGGAGATGGCGAAGTGCGGCTCCTTCTCCAGTGCGTCCCGCCAGTTCTCCTCGGTGACCCCGTAGTGCGCCAGCATCATCTCCGAGCGCAGCCAGCCGGGGGTGAGCGCGACCGCGGTGGCGCCGTGCGGCTTCAGCTCGTGGGACTGCGCGAACGCCAGCCGGTTGACCGCCACCTTGGCGAGGTCGTAGAAGAGCGAGAGGCGGTAGTTGTCGTCGTTGTACGCGGTGGTGCCGTCGCCGACCTCCACCACCAGCCCACCCGGCCGACGGATCAACAGGGGCAGGGCGAAGTGGCTGGTGGTGATGTGGGTGTCGATCGCCAGCCGGAGCGTACGGAGACCGGCGTCGAGCGGCTGCTCCCACACCGGCGTGTCCCAGGTGATCAACGGATCGGCGCCCCAGACGTCGTTGACCAGCACGTCGAGACGCCCCTGCTCGGCGTCGATCCGGGCGACCAGGTCACGTACCTGCTCGGGTACGAGGTGGTCGACGCGGACGGCGATGCCGGTGCCCCCGGCGGCGGTGACCAGCTCGGCGGTCTCCTCGATGGTCTCCGGCCGGTCCAGTTCCGAACGGCCAGCCCGGCTGCTCCGGCCGGTCGCGTAGACCGTCGCACCGGCCGCGCCCAACTGCACCGCGATCTGCCGGCCGGCGCCCCGTGTCGCCCCGGCGACCAACGCAGTCTTTCCGGTCAGTGGTTTCGTCGTCATGCCCCGACCCTGCCAGGATTACCTGACACGTCAGGTCAGCTTTTCCGCACCGATCGCCGACGGGAAGCAGATCGCTCGTGGGAAGCCGATCGCTGGGGAGAAGTGGTCAGTCGTTGAGGAAGGTCGAGATCCGGTCCCGGAGGTCGGCGCGGTCGGTCCAGAGCACGCCCGGCCGGTCGTACACGTGCAGGGTGGCCTGGGGCAACGCGGCGGCCAGCGTCTCGGCGACCTCGACCGGGTGTCGGTCGTCGCCGGCGCAGCCGATCACCAGGGCCGGCGCGCTGACCGCTTCGAGGGCCCGCGCGTCCCGCAGTGGAGCCTGTTCCAGCAGCCCGGTCAGCTCGGCCGCGAGACCGTCGCGGAGCAGGTGGTCCAGCCGTTGCCGCAGGTACGCCCACCCGGCCGGGGTGTTGCGGACGGCCGGGGGCAGTTCGACCGAGACGACGTCCGCCACGGCCGAGGCCTCCCCGCTCTCGACGGCCGTCAACAGGTCGGCCAGCCACGAACGGGCCCGCGTGTCCCGGGGGCGGTCCAGCACCGCCGGCAGGAAGAAGACCAGCCGCTCGAAGCGTTCCGGGCTCTCCACCAGCAGCCGGCAGAGCGCCCCCGCCCCGAGGCTCACCCCGAACGCCCGGGTCGCCCCGCTCAGGTCGGCGACGGCCCGCAGGTCACGGGCGAGGTCGAGGTAGCTCCACGGCCCGGGCGGCGTGTCGGAGCGGCCGTGGCCCCGGAACTGGAAGAAGACCCGGCGGCCGGCGACCGCGCTGCCGAACGGCCGGGTGGTGGCGATGCCGTTGGCGAGGCCGTGCGCGAAGACGGTGGTCGGCTCCCCCGACCCGGTGACCAGCCGCTCCAGCCGGATGCCGTGCGGGGTGGTGACCATCTCGGTCTCCGGCTCCGGCAGGGCCGGTCGGCCGGTACGTGGGGCACCCGGGCCGGGCCCCCACGTGCGTGGCCCGCCGTCGGGCGGCGGAGGCCAGCGGAAATCCCTCACCAGAAGCCCTTGCCGTCGGAGAGGTCACGCAACCCCGCCCGGACGTCCAGCAGGTAGATGAGCCCGGCGGCGATGCCGATCAGACCGAAGAGGCTGATCGGGCCGAACCCGAGCAGGGTGAGCGCCAGGCAGACCGCCAGGATGGCGATCCACCCGCCCTTGGGGAGCGTGCCGATCGCGGGGAACGCGTCGGCGCGCTGGGTGATCGCGTGCACCAGCGCGACGCCCTGCACGATCAGCGCGAAGACGAGCAGGATCAGCTCGATCACGTAGCGGACATCGAGGAAGAAGATCGGCGCGGCGTTGGCCATGTGGGCAAGCTTATGCCGGCGACCCCGGAATCGTCCGACAGGACTCTTCCGGGGTCGCCGGTGGTGGGACTGTCCGGTCACCGCCGAGAGGTCGTGCCCGGTGGCGGTCACCGAGGCCCGCACGCGGTGGCGGACCGGTCTGCCGGGTCGACGGGCGGACGGCTCCGCGCTCAGTCGACGGCCGGACGGCTCCGCTTGGTCGCCTTGGGCAGCTTCGCCGACGGGGTGTCGGTGGTGCCGGTCCGGGTGGCCCGGGTCCGCTTGACGGCCGCCGGCTTGGCCTGGGCCACCTCGGCCACGTCGGCCGGGGTGGCGGTCACCTCGGACGTCGCGGCGGCAGCCGGAGCGGGGGCGGCCCCGGTGGCCGCCGGGGTGGCCGGGGCGGTGGCCGCCGGGGCCACGGTGGTCGCCTCGGTGGTCTCGATGTCGGCGTTCACGGTCTCGGCGGCCTCCAGCACGCCGGCACCGACCACCCGCTCACCCCGGGCGACCAGGGCGCCGTACGCGGCCAGTGCCCGCTCCTGGGCGGCCTGGGCGCCGGCCAGCACGACGGCGGCGTTCCGGCCGGCGAGTCCACGCAGCCGGTCCAGGTCGAGGTCACCCACGACCGCCTTCTCGCGGAGGCCGGTGGCGGTCAGGTTGGCGGTCTTCAGCGTCTCGGTGGCCTTCTGCCGCAACTCGAATCCGGTCACCACCGCCTTGCCCCCCAGGTCGTTGACCACCCGACCGCTCAGGTCGCTGACCACGGACGGGAGCTTGCGGAGCTGCTCCAGCGCCAGGTCACCGGCACCGGCGGCGGCGTAGATCGGAGCGGGGATGCGGCTGGTCTTCGGCTGGCTCATGACGGGTTCTCCTCCTCGACCGCCGGGGCGGTCGCCTTCTTCGTGGTCTTCCGGGGGGTGGTGCGCACGCGCGTCCGTCCGGTCGGGCGGGTGCCGGGGGCGGGAGCGGGCCCGGCCTCGGTGACGGCCACCGACTCCAGCACCGCCTCGGTCGGGGTGCCGGCCTCGGTGGTCGGGCCGGTGGCCGCCGGGTTGACCGTGGCCGCCGCGTCGGCGAGGGCGGGATCGGCGGCGGTGGCGAGGGACGCTTCGGCGGCGTTCCGTTCGGTGGCGGTGGGGTCCGCTTCGGCGGCGTTCCGTTCGGTGGCGGTGGGGTCCGCTTCGGCGGCGTTCCGTTCGGTGGCGGTGGGGTCCGCTTCGGCGGCGTTCCGATCGGTGGCGGTGGTGGAGCCGGGAGTGTTCTGCCCGGTGGTGGAGCCGGGAACGTTCTGCTCGGCGGCGGCGGTCGCCTCGGCGAGCCGGACGTTCTCCCGACGGAACGTCTCGTAGATCTGGGTGAGCGACTGCTTCTGCGCCATCGTCAGGTCCGGGTCGACGGCGATGGCGGCGAGCACGCCCTGTCCCTCGCGGTCGTCGAGCAGCCCGGCCCGCAGGTACATCGCCGGGGTGGAGACCCGCAACGCGCTGGCTAGCTGCTGGAGCACCTCGGCGCTGGGCTTGCGCAGGCCGCGCTCGATCTGGCTGAGGTACGGGTTGCTCACCCCGGCCTGCTCGGCGAGCTGCCGGAGCGAGATCTTCGCGTTGCGTCGCAGGTCACGGATGAAACCGCCGACGTCGCGGGGAAGGTCCTTCGGGGTGGGCATGCCCCGACGCTAACCCCCTCGCGCTAGCTCCTGCAAGCAGAACGCTAACCAGAGTTAGCGACGTCTCAGATCGTTTCGGCAGGGGTGTCCGGAATCCGGGCCGCTCGCCCGATGCCGGGGCCGGATGGACCGGTCCGGTAACGTCCCCCGGTGGCCATGATCGAAGTGAACGGCACCCGTCTCGGGTACGGCGACACCGGCAGCGGCTCCCCCGTCCTCCTGTTGCACGCGGGGATCGCGGACCGACGGATGTGGCGGGAGCAGTTGTCCGCCCTCGCCACCCGACACCGGGTGATCGCCCTCGACCTGCGCGGATACGGCGAGTCGGAGCTGCCCCCCACCCCCTTCGCCCACCACACGGACGTGGTCGGCGTCCTCGACGCGCTGGACGTCGGACGGGCCGCCCTGGTCGGCTGTTCGTTCGGCGGCGCGGTGGCGATCGACACCGCGCTGACCCACCCGGACCGGGTGTCCGCGCTGGCGCTCCTCGGCACCGCCGTCACCGGGCACGAGTGGTCGGACGAGACGAACGACCTGTGGGACTCCCTGGTCGGCGAGGTCGACCCGGACGACTACGCGGCCAGCGCCGCCGCCGAGGTGCGGTTCTGGGTGGTCGGCCCGGACCGGCGGCCGGAGGACGTCGACCCCGCGCTGCTGCGCTTCGCCGAGGAGATGGACGAGCGGGCGCTCGCCACCGAACACGTGCTCAGCGCGATCGACGTGACCGTCCCCGAGCCCCCGGCGATCGAACGCCTGCACGAGCTGCGCATGCCGGTGCTGGCGGCAGCCGGCGCGGCGGACCTGCCGGACATCAGCCGGCTCGCCGACCTGATCGCCACGACCGCACCGGACGCGGTACGCCTCCCCGACGTACCGGACGCCGCCCACCTGCTCCCGCTGGAACGACCCGCCCCGGTCAACGCCGCCCTGCTCGACTTCCTGGGCTGAAGCCGCGACACCTCCGGTCCTGATCCGCGACGTCCTGCCCTGGCCGAATGTCCCTGGCCAGGGCAGGAGCGGTCCCGGCCAGGGCAGCGTCCCGGGTCCGGGTGTCCGGGTCCGGGTGTCCGGGTCGCTACCAGGTCGGGCGGATCGCGCCGACCGGCACGCCGCCACCGAGCAGCGGGAGTTCGGCGTACTCGTGCAGGATCGGGGCGTCCTGGCCGAGCCGGCGCAGCGCGGAGACCAGCACGGGCATCCGGGCGCGGGTCGCCCCGTCATCGATCTTGACGGCGACCGAGCCGACGCCGGGCAGGCCGGCGGCGATGATCCCCTCCGCGCCGATCTTGGCGAGGGTGCCCGGCAGGCCACGCATCAGCCGACTGTCCTCCGCCCGGGTGCCCCCGACGATCTCGGGGTGAGCCCGCATCGCGTCGGCGACGGTTCGCTCCGGCGTCCCGGGTTCCGCCTGCACCAACCGCAGGAAGGCCCGGGCCAGCCCGGTCAGCGAGACCGCGAGCACCGGAGCCCCGCAGCCATCCACCCCGGCCGCCGCGACCGGCTCACCGGTGATCTCCTCGACGGTGGCCCGGATCCGCTGTTGCAGCGGGTGCTCCGGGTGCGGGTACCCCTCGGTGGGCCAGCCGGCCGCGCGGCAGGTGAGCACCATCCCGGTGTGCTTGCCGGAGCAGTTCATCCCGATCCGGTCCGGCCCGCCGCCGGCGGCCAGCACCGCGTTCCGGGCCGCCTCGTCCAGGGGCAGGTCGGGCGGACAGGCCAACGCCGACCCGTCCAGCCCGGCGGCGGCGAGCAGCGCGGTGACCCGGGCCAGGTGGAAGTCCTCCCCGGCGTGACTGGCCGACACCAGGGCGAGGTCGGCCGGATCGGTCAGCCGCAGCCCGGCCCGGAGCATGCCGATGGTCTGCATCGGCTTGCTCGCCGACCGCGGGAAGATCGGGCCGTCGACGTCACCTGCGGCGGCGACCACCTCGCCGGACGCGTCCAGCACCACCACCGAGCCGTGGTGGAGGCCCTCCACGAATCCGGACCGGACCACCTCGGCGAGCAGCGCGCCACCTGCGTACGTCGTTCCCACGGGGTGGAACGGTACCCGGTCGCGATCTTCACCGCCCAGCCCTCACCTGCGGCTACATCCCGAGCAGCTGCCGGGCCTCGGTCGGGGTGAGCGGCGGACGCTGGGCGAGCTGGGCGGCGGCGACCGCCCGGGCGACGAGTTGCATGTTGGACTCGACCGGCTGCCCCTTGGCGTAGGTCACCGTGTCCTCCAGGCCGACCCGCAGGTGCCCGCCGGTGGCCAGCGAGGACAGCATCACCGGAATGGTGCTGCGACCGATGCCGGTGGCCGAGAAGGTGGTGCCCTCCGGCAGGTCCCGCACCGCCTGGCGGCACGCCACCAGCGCCTCGGTGGTGCCCGGCATGCCGCCCGGCACCCCCATCACGAAGTCGACGTGCACGTGCCCGCCGGCCGGCAGCCCGTACTTGCCGAGCAGGCGCTGGAGGGCGGTGAGGTGACCCAGGTCGAAGATCTCATACTCGGGGACGACGCCACGTTCCTGCATCCGGGTGTGCAGGTCGACGACGAACTCCCAGCGGTTGAGGAAGACGTCGTCGCCGAAGTTGACCGTGCCCATGGTGCAGGAGGCCATGTCCGGTCGGGCGTCGAGCACGGCCAGCCGGGCGGCCTCCGGGTCCGTCACCGCGCCACCGGTGGAGAGCTGCACGATCAGCCCGGTGTTCTCCCGCAGCGCGGCGACCGTGTCGCGCAGCCGTCCCGGGTCGAGGGTGGGCTTCGCCTCGTCGTCGCGGATGTGGACGTGGATCACGGCGGCGCCCAGCGCCTCGCACTCCTTGGCGGTCAGCAGCAGTTCGTCGAGGGTCACCGGCAGTACCGGCACCTCCGCCTTGGCCGACTCGGCACCGGTCGGGGCAACCGTGATCAACGTCCCTGTTGTCATGTCGGCGATCCTAGACCGCTGGTCAGGCCAGGTCGATCGTGCGCCGCTCGGAAACAGCTCGCACGATCGTCGATCCAGTCGCCGGGTTGGCGTGGTTGCCGGGCTGGCGTGGTTGCAGGGGACCCTTGCTACGCAAAAAGCGGTAACAGGGGGCCCCTGCTACCACCCCAGCCCAGCGTGCACGGCGTGAGCGTGGCGGTGCGGCGTGGCGCGGGCTGCTACGGCGAGGGGGTGGGGTCGATGGCGGCTGCGGCCTCGCCGACGAGGAGCTGGGCGTCGTCGGCGACGTTCCGCTTGACCACGGCGAGGGCGATCTGCCCCAGCTCGAAGTGCTGCACGGCGGTGCCCAGGAAGCCGACGGCCCGACCGTCGGACTGGGTCACCGGGGTGCCGGCGGCGGGCAGCCGGTCGCTGGTCACCCCGTCCAGGTGCAGCAGGACGAGGCGACGCGGCGGACGCCCCAGGTTGTGCACCCGGGCCACCGTCTCCTGGCCCCGGTAGCAGCCCTTCGCCAGGTGCACGGCCGGGGCGATCAGGTCCACCTCGGCGGGGATGGTCCGGTGGTCGGTGTCCACCCCGACCCGGGCCCGCCGGGCGGCCACCCGCAACGCCTCGTACGCCCACAGGCCGGCGACCGGCACCCCGGCGGCGCGCAGCGTGGCGACCACGTCGTCCATGGTGTCCCGGGGCACGAGCAGGTCCACGCCGAGCGGCCCGCGGCGCGCCCAGCCCCCGGCGGGCAACGGACGGACGGCGTACCGGGCGGTGGGGCGGGGTGGCACGGCGCCGGTGTGGAACTTCGGGCCCGGCACGGCGAGGGTGTCCGGCTCGGCGAGCCCGGTCACGCCGAGCGCGTCGAGCGCACCGGCGGCGTCCGGGCCGACCAGGGAGAGCAGTGCCCGCTCGGCGGTCGCGTCCCGGGGCTCGACCTTGCTGAAGAAGCGCATCCGCTCCAGGTACGTCAACAGACCGGCGGTGGCCCCCGGCTCGGTGTCCAGCCAGGTGGTGTCACCGTCCTCGGCGACGACGGCGTGCTGCTCGACGTGGCCGTGCGGGGAGAGCACGAGCAGTTCGGTGCCCTCGCCGGCGGTCAGGTCGGCCAGGTGCTGGGTGGTCAGGGTGTGCAGCCAGCCGGCGCGTTCCTCGCCCGGGACCGCCACCACGCCCCGGTGCGAACGGTCGACCAGTCCGACGCCGGTGGCGAGGGTGCGCTGCTCGCGCAGCGGGTCGCCGTAGTGGGCGGCGACACTGCCCACCCCGGCCGCCCGGTGGGCCGGCTCGGGCTGGTCCCGGGTCTCGGCGTCGATGGCCTCGACCGGTACGGCTCCCGCAATCTCGATCATGCCTGCTCCCCGTTTCCGTGCTCGCCGTTGCCGCAGTCCCCGCAGATGCCGAAGAGCGCCACGTGCCCGATGTCGGCCTGGAAGCCGCGCTCGGCGGCCAACCGGTCGGCGACCGGACGCAGCAACTCCGGCTCCACCTCGTCGATCCTGCCGCACTCCCGGCAGACCAGGTGGGCGTGCTGGTGCTCGTTGGCGGCGTGGTAGGTCGGCGAGCCGTGCGACAGATGGGTGTGCTTGACCAGCCCCAGCTTCTCCAGCAGCTCCAGGGTGCGGTAGATCGTGGTGATGTTGACTCCGGCGGCCACCTCCCGGACGGCGTGGTGCACCTGCTCCGGTGTGGCGTGCCCCAGGTCCAGCACCGCCTGGAGGATCAACTGCCGCTGCGGGGTCAGCCGCAGCCCACGGGAGCGCAGCAGCTCGGCGAGGGTGGCTTCAGACACCGTCCGATCATAGTGCGGTCTCCGCGTGTGTCCGGCCGCCCACTTCGGTACGCCGCTACGCTCGGCATTCGTGACCGAACTCAGCGGAACGACGGAGCTGACGCAGCAGGCGGAACCGCCCCGGGTGGCCGTGCTGGGCCGGGGGCTGGTGCCGGCCGGGCAGCCGGTGCTGCGCGGCGACGACCTCGGGGTGCTGCACGGCGACGGGGTGTTCGAGACCATGCACCTGCGCGACGGTCGACCGTGGCTGGTCGGCGAGCACCTGGCCCGGCTGGCCCGGGCGGCGGACCGGCTCGACCTGCGGCTCCCCCCGACCGCCGCGCTGCTCGACCTGCTGGAGTCCGTCGCGGTGGGCTGGCCGACCGGAACGGAGGGAGCGCTCCGGCTGGTCTGTACCCGGGGACCGGAGGGCGGTGGCCCGCCGACGGTCTACGCCACGCTGGGCGAGGTGCCGCAGCCGACCCGACGCGCCCGTCGGCTCGGGATCGCGGTGGCCACGCTGCCGCTGGGCGTCGCCGCGGACTGCCGTGCCAGCCTGGACTGGCTGCCCGTCGGGTTCAAGTCCACGTCGTACGCGCTGAGCAGCGCCGCCCGACGCTGGGCGGTCCGGCACGGGGTGGACGACGTGCTCTGGGTCTCCACCGACGGGTACGCCCTGGAAGGGCCGACGGCGAACCTGGTCTGGCTGGAGGGCGACACCCTCTGCACGGTGCCGCCCGCGCGGACCGGCATCCTGCCCGGCGTCACCGCCGCCTGGCTGCTGGCCCACGCGCACGAGCTGGGGTTCACCGCGGCGGAGCGGATGATCGGCCCCGGTGACCTGCGGGAGGCGGACGCCGCCTGGTTCACGTCGTCGGTGCGGGGGGTCGCCGAGATCCGCACCCTCGACGGCATCGGCCCGCACCGGGCCTTCCCGTCCCCGCACACCGCCCGCCTCCAGCGGCTCCTCCCCCACCCCTGACCCTCGGTCGCGACCGCGACGCGGCGGGACGCCCCGAGGGTCGGGGGTGGGGTTCGCGGCTCAGCCGGCGACGCGGGTCAGGCGGGCCGACAGGTGTGGGGAGAGGGGGTGGCCGACGGCGGCCATCTCCTGGGCGTACAGCAGGGCGCCCTCGACGATGCCGAAGAGGCGGTGACCGGCGGTCACCTCCTTGGCGGTGGCGGTACGCACCACGGCGTCGGTGACGAACTCCAACTGGGTGCCCCTGCGCTTGCCGATGTGCAGCTCCATGACGCCGGTCGGAACGGTCATCAGGGCTTCCAGCTCGTCGGTCGCCCGGTCACCGTCGAGCACCGGACGCCACCAGCCCACCTCACGACCGGCCGGACGCACCGGGCGGCTCTGCTCGTCGAGGATCCACGCGCGGGACTCGTAGAAGAGGAACGGCCGCCCGTCGTGGCTGATCCGGATCTCCTGGGCGAAGTCGAAATCCTCGATGCTGGGGAAACCGCCCCGACCTCGCCCCCGCCAGACGCCGATGTACGGCAGCAGGGCGTCCAGCGTCGGGTGCAGCTTCGGCCCGACCCGCAGGTCGTGGCTCTCCTCGTACGGGTACGGGTCGACCTGTGGCGCGTTCAGCCACGGCGGCGGGGCCAGGGGGTTGTCGCTGTCGCTCACCGGACCACCTTCGTTCGCGACTGCGGGGCTCGCAAGACCGGCTCACTCCTCGCGCTCACCGGACCACCTTCGTTCGCGACTGCGGGGCTCGCAAGACCGGCTCACTCCTCGCGCTCACCGGACCACCTTCGTTCGCGACTGCGGGGCTCGCAAGACCGGCTCACTCCTCGCGCTCACCAATGACCTCTCGAAATGCGGACGGCTACGTAGACCAGGCCACCGGCGAGCGCGCCGAGTCCCGCGACCAGCAGGCTGACGAACCCGATCTCGGTGACCATGGCGGTCATCCTATGCTGGCCCCCATGGCACGTACTCTCGTCGTCAAGGTGACCGCGGGCGCGGACGCACCCGAGCGGTGCGCTCAGGCGTTCACCGTCGCCGCCACCGCGGCGGCGGCCGGGGTGGACGTCTCGCTCTGGTTGACCGGTGAGTCGACCTGGTTCGCGCTTCCCGGCCGCGCGCAGGAGTTCGAGCTGCCCCACTCGGCTCCGCTGGCCGAGCTGCTGCACGTGATCCTCACCTCGGGGCAGGTCACCGCCTGCACCCAGTGCGCCGCCCGCCGCGACATCGGTCCCGGCGACGTGCTGCCGGGGATACGGATCGCCGGGGCGGCGGTCTTCGTCGAGGAGACGATGGCCGACGGGGCCCAGGCCCTGGTCTACTGACGCCTTCACCCCGGACGGGGCACACCGCCCCGGACCGGGCCGAAGCACTGCCGATCCCGTCCCGATCCGCCCGATTCGCACCTACCATGCGGATGTGGGTGAGGCAACCGAGCAGTTCTTCGCGTCCCTGCCGGCCCGCGCCCCGGACAAGCTCCGCGGACCGATCGACGGGACGATCCAGATCAACCTGTCCACCGGCACGCACGTCGAGCACTGGTACGTCGTGCTGCGCGACCGGGAGTTCCGGGTCAGTCGGGAGGAGCGGCCAGCCGACGCGGTCTGGGAGAGCAGCGCCGAGCTGTTCGAGCAGCTGGTCACCGGCAGCGCGCAGGGGGTCGCCGCGATGCTGCGCAACGACACCACGCTCAGCGGGAACGTGCTGCTGTTCCTGGTCTTCCGGGCCTTCTTCCCCTCGCCGCCGGGCACCCGCGACCCCCGCGCCGTCGTCCGGGAACGGCACACACCCCCGCCGATCCGGCCGCAGAGCGGGCGACCCGGATGAAACGACTGGTCAGCATCCTCGACGGCAACACCTTCATGGTCTGCGACGAGCAGGGTGACCTGGAGCCCTCGCTCGACTTCCCGACCGGAATGTTCTCCTTCGACACCCGGTTCCTCTCCACCTGGCTGCTGACCCTCGACGGCGAACGGCTGAGCACGCTCTCCGTTGACGAGGAGCAGTCGTACCGGACGCGCTTCTTCCTCGTCCCCGACCGGCCCGCGCACGCCCAGGAGGCCACGGTGTCGGTGCTCCGGAGCCGGACCATCGGGGGTGGGCTGGACGAGGAGGTGGCCGTACTCAACCACGCTGGGCAGGACGTGGAGTTCACCCTCCGCATCGACATGGGCGCGGACTTCGCCGACCTGTTCGAGATCAAGTCGGCCCGCCGGCAGAAGGGCGACTCGACAGCGACGGTCGGGGCACGGGAACTGCGGCTGGCGTACCGCCGGGACCGTTTCCTCCGGGAGACGGTGGTCTCGACCAGCGAGCCCGGCCACATCGACGAGCGGGGCATGACCTTCACGGTCCGGGTGCCGGCGCACGGGGAGTGGAGCACCCAACTGCACGTGGCGACCGTCATCTACGGCGCGCGCGGCGAGGACATCCGGGCGACGCTGCCGCTCGGCGGGTCCCGCACCCCGGCGGACATCGAGTCCGAGCACCGCCGCCTGGTCGAGCGCGCACCGAAGCTGGGCTGCGACTTCACCCCGCTGGAGCGGGCGTACCAGCGCAGCCTCAAGGACCTGACCGCGCTGCGGTACGAGTCGATCGCCCTGGGCGTGCGCCTGCTCGCCGCCGGGCTGCCCTGGTTCATGACCCTCTTCGGGCGGGACAGCATGCTGACCGGACTCCAGGTGCTGCCGTTCATGCCGGACCTGGTGCCGCCGACCCTGATCGTCCTGGCCGGACTCCAGGGCGCGCGGCTCGACGACTTCCGCGACGAGGAGCCGGGGAAGATCCTGCACGAGCTGCGGTACGGCGAGACCGCCGGCTTCGAGGAACAGCCGCACTCCCCCTACTACGGCGCCGCCGACTCGACCGCGCTCTTCGTGATCCTCCTCGACGAGTACGAACGCTGGAGCGGCGACGCCACACTCGTCCGGGCGTTGGAGTTCCCGGTCCGGCTCGCGCTCGACTGGATCGACAGCTACGGCGACCTGCTCGGCAACGGTTACGTCTGGTACGAGACCCGGAACCCGCAGACCGGCCTGGAGAACCAGTGCTGGAAGGACTCCTGGGACTCCATCTCCTACGCCGACGGCCGGCTGCCCGGCTTCCCCCGGGCCACCTGCGAACTCCAGGGTTACGCGTACGACGCGAAGATGCGCGGCGCCCGACTGGCCCGGACCGTCTACGACGACCCGGCCTGGGCCGACCGGCTGGAACGCGGGGCCGCCGCGTTGAAGGAACGCTTCAACCGGGACTTCTGGGTCGCCGACGGGGAGTACTACGCGCTCGCCCTGGACGCCGAGGGCAAACCCGTCGACGCGCTCTCCTCGAACATGGGTCACCTGCTCTGGAGCGGCATCGTGGACGAGTCACGGGCGGGGAAGGTGGCCGAACACCTGCTCGGCCCGCGCCTCTTCTCCGGGTGGGGGGTGCGGACCCTCGCCACCGACCAGGGACGGTACAACCCGATCGGGTACCACGCCGGCACGGTCTGGCCGTTCGACAACTCGATCGTCGCCTGGGGCCTGTGGCGGTACGGCTTCCGCGAGGAGGCCGGCCGGATCTGCCTGGCGATGGCCGAGGCGTCCCGCTACTTCGGCGGCCGGTTGCCCGAGGCGTTCGCCGGCTACGACCGCGGCCTGACCGACTACCCGGTCGAGTATCCGACCGCGTGCAGCCCGCAGGCCTGGTCGGCGGGGACGCCGCTGCTGATGCTCCGGGTGCTGCTCGGCCTGGAACCGCAGGGCGAGCACCTGATCATCGACCCGGCCGTGCCGCACGGGATGGGCCGGATCGAGTTGCTCGACATCCCCGGCCGCTGGGGGCACGTCGACGCGCTGGGCCGCAGCCGTAGCCTCTGACGCCCACCGCCGGGCGAGGCTTCGCGCGGGCAGCTCAGCGGCAGGGCGTCGACGCGGAGACCGACGGCGGGTCGGCGACCAGGTGCACCTGCACGGTGACCGGGCCGGCGCGGTAGGCGTACAGCTCGGGGGTGTCGACCAGCGCGGGGCCGGTGGCCAGCGGGGCGAGCACGGCCGCCGCCGAGGTCGGGGTCGCGGCCGAACCCGGGCCGGCGACGGCCCGCACGGTACGGGCACTGCCGCCGCCGGGACACGGCGCGGCGACCAGCTCCGCCTCTTCGGTGGCCGGGCGACCCAGCGCCCGCAGCGCCCCGGTGACCGCGTCGGACTCGGCGTCCGCGCCGGTGAGCGGCGTCGCCTCGTATCCGGACCCGAGCGGACGGCAGCCGGTGTCGGCGGTGAACCGCACGGTCCCCTCCTCGGTCTCCTGGCCGCGCACGGTGACGAACTCCCCGGCGTCGGCCCGCAACCGGGTCCCCTCCCGGGTCAGCATCACGGTGGCGCGGTAACGGTCCGGCAGCGCCTCCGCGACCCGGTCCAGCAGGGCCCGGGGCTCCTCGCCGGTGGGCCGGAGTTCGGCCACGCGTTCCAGCGTGCCGCCGTCCTCGAACGGCGTGACCCGGCAACCCCGCTCGACCACGGGCGGCGTCAACTCGACGAGCGCGTCCGGCCCGGCGGCGGCGACCAGGTCGCCGATCGCCCGGTCCACCACCGGACCGGCCTGGGCCAGGCTGCGCTGCTCGCGGACCGTCGGCCCGTCATCGCGTACGGAGAGCCAGGTCAACGCCGCCAGCAGCAGCGCCCAGAGCAGGGTGGCCACGATCAGCCAGCGGGGCCACCCCGGGGCCGGCGGGCTGGGCGGACCACTGGGCGGGGCGTACCCCGTCTGGACAGGACCGGTCACGCGGCCATGGTGCCACGTCGCCCCGACCGGGCCACGTGGGCGTGACCCGAAGGGGTGTCCGAGGGTTGAACGGGTGTGGGGCGCGGCCGGCACCACCGCGCCCCACCACCCCCTCGACGCCTCAGCGGGTCGTGTCCAGGTGGACCTCCACGTCGTAGATCAGTCGCACGGGCTCGCCGTTCGTGACGCCGACGAAGACCGGCTCGCCGGCCGGGGTCCGGCCGCGTCGCCAGACCTCCTCCCGCGCGGCGTCGCGGGACTCCCGGTGGACCTTGTCGGCCAGGTGCAGCTCCATGATCCGTCGGGCGGTGGCCCGGTCACTGTCCAGCTGGATCCGCATCAGAGGCACGACTCCGACACCTCCCCTCGGCCGCGCTCACCAGCTTCCTGCACTGCGTTATAGTAACTTACCATCGTTAAGTTGATTACGCACGGTACGGAAGCCGCACCCAGAGATGATCTTTGGGGACGTGCGGGACACCCATACACTGCTGGTGATCCACAGCCCAAACGGGCTGATTCACGAAGAAGGGAAATCCCGTGGCGAAACTTCTGCGTCGTCCCCGCGTCCGCAGCCTCGTGGCCGCTGGCGCCGTGGCAGGTGGCCTGGTCCTCGGCCTGGCGTCACCCGCGCAGGCGGACTACAACAGCCCGCTCTACCCGACGTTGAAGGCCTGCAACGCCGCCCGGCCGAGTTACGTCTCCTCGTGGACATCGCCCCAGGCCTGTCACGCTATGTACAACTGGAACGGCACCAAGGTGGTCGGCTACGCCTTCCTGGTGAAGACCCGCTACTGAGCCGTCACGACAGCCGGTAGTCGGGGTGGCGGTGGCCCGTTGGGATGCCACCGCCACTCCGACTCCGGTCGGACGACCTCCACCCCACACACGTGATCTGGAGCCCTGGCGTGACCGACACCGAGTTCGACCAGCAGCGCGACGACACCCCGGGAGAACGTCGCGCGCATCCCGGCTCGGTGTGGCTGCGCGAGGAGCCCACCCGGTCCCGCCCGATCCCCCTGACCCGCCAACGCATCGTCGACGCGGCGGTGGCGCTGCTCGACGAGCACGGCATCGACGGCCTGACCATGCGACGGCTCGCCCAGATGCTCGACGTCACCCCCACCGCGCTCTACTGGCACGTCAAGACCAAGGACGACGTGCTCGACCTGGCCCTCGACCACGTGTTCGGCAACGTGCCACTACCGGAGGCCACCGACGACTGGCGCGGCGACGCCCGCACCCTGATCCGCAACTGGCGCGCGGTCATGCTCCGTCACCCCTGGGCCCCGAGCCTGATCGGTCGACCGATGCTCGGCCCCAACGTCCTCGCCCGCACCGAGCACCTGCAGTCGACGCTGGCCCGGGGTGGCCTCTCCGACGTCGAACTGACCGTGGTCACCCGCACGCTGGCCAACTACGTGATCGGCGCGGCGCTCACCGAGGCGACCTGGCACCGCAGCGCGGACCCGCAGGAACAGACGGAAGCCCGGCGACACATCACCGCGGACCCCGACGCCTACCCGACGCTCAACTCCTCGGGCCACCTCGACACCGCCCGCTGGAGCGAGGACGACATCTTCGAACGCGGCCTGGACCTCATCCTGGTAGGCACACCGAACGCGAACGGCGAGTAGCCGCCCCCAGGTTCCAGACTCCGGGCCGCGCGCCCCGAAAATCCCCCCGGGTTCCTGGCAGCTCAGCTACACGACACGCCGACCGCGTTCCACTCCAGCCGGCCACGAGTGCCCGGTCGACACTCCCCACCGTCACGGCTTCCGCATCCACGTGGCCGGATCGGTAACGAAGATGCCCTTGCCCTGATGGCGGTGGATCACACCAAGCGCCTCCAGACGCACGTTGACGAGAGTCATGGTCGAGGGACTGACGCCGAACAGGCGGCACAGTTCGTTGATCGAGGGCAGCTTGTCACCCGGCTTGTACTTTCCCGACCTGACGTCGGCGATCAACTCATCGGAGATCCGGAGGTAATCCGGGGTCGCAGGCATGGCACTCCTCGCGTGGCACCCCGATTCGATCACGCCCCGACACTCAGTCGCAACCGGTCGTTGACTGTCTTGTCTTCTTCAAATAAGTTGGGTCGGAGAGCGCTCCTCGCGTGGCAACGAACGGCGCTCATCCCCCCGTCGGGGCGGGCCGCGCAACGGCAGGACGGCCCGCCCCGACCCCCAGCAACCCATCCCCTGAGCAGGGGCCCCTCGGGAAAGGGTGGTCCGACCGTGCGCAACCTGTTCCGACGTTTCCGCCGCAACTCCCGTCCGACGGCCACGACCGGTCGGCACCGGCCACCCGTTCCGGTGCGCCCGGTCGGCGCGACCAACCCCGGCCGGCACTACCGGTCGGCGACGTACCGGCCGCTGTGCGCGGGGCGGATTCGCGATCGACAGTTCACCCTGGTCCGGCGGGGCCTGGACCCTGGCGAGGTGACCGCCTTTCTGCACCGGGTGGCCGACGACCTCACCGCGCTGCACACCGAACTGGACCGGATCCGGAACGAGAACACCCGCATCAAGCAGCACCTGCGGGACTGGCAGGCACGCTTCGCGCCCCGGGTGCACCGGTGAACGACGACCGGCGCTTCGTCGTACACCTGACGGTGGTGGCGGACGACCTGGCCGGCGCGCACGTGCTGGCCCGCGCGCTCACCCGGTCCCTGGCGTTCCTGCCGCAGCTCGTGCTCGGCGAGACGACGGTCTCCGAGGAGGGCGACCCCGGCGTCCAGCAGGCCGTCTTCTGCGACCGGCGGCTGCCGCACCGACGGCGCTGCGTCCTCCGCCCCGGCCACGCCGAGGAGTGCACCCCGCGCCTCCGGACACGGCTGTGACCGCCGCTCCTCCGGGCACGGCGGTCCAGTTCAGGTTGCCGATGTCGCGGGCTGGACACCGCGATGTCGCCGACACTGAGCGGGCGGCCGGACGACCGAAGGCCCCCGGGTGAGCCGGGGGCCTTCCTGTCGTGGTGGAGCCGGGTCAGGCGACCGTGACGGCGACCTCGTTGATGCCCCGGGCGGCGGCGACGGGAATGTCGCCGTTGCCGTGCCGGGAGAGGGCACGCAGCGTCCAACTGCCCGGCGCGGCGAAGAACCGGAACTGGCCGGCGGGCGAGGTGACCACCTCGGCGGTGAACTCACCGGTCGAGTCGAGCAGCCGGACGTACGCGCCCGGAACCAGCTCGCCCGCCTCGGACCGGACGACACCGGTGATGACGGTTTCCTTCTCCAGGTCGAGGCTCGCGGGCAACGGAGCGGACTGGTCCGGCGCGGCGCAACCGGCAGCGGTGGGTGCTGTCATGGTGATCACGCCTCTCCGGGCTCGTCGCCGAGCGCGACCGGCACGCCGACCAGCGAGCCGTACTCGGTCCAGGATCCGTCGTAGTTCTTCACGTTGCGGTGGCCGAGCAGCTCCTGGAGCACGAACCAGGTGTGCGAGGAACGCTCGCCGATCCGGCAGTAGGCGATGGTCTCCTTGCTGTCGTCCAACCCTGCCGCGCCGTAGATCTTGCGCAGCTCGTCGTCGGACTTGAAGGTGCCGTCCTCGTTGGCCGCCTTGGACCACGGGACGCTGATCGCGGTGGGCACGTGCCCGGCCCGCTGCGCCTGCTCCTGCGGCAGGTGGGCGGGGGCGAGCAGCCGGCCGGCGTACTCGTCGGGGCTGCGCACGTCGACCAGGTTCTTGACGCCGATCGCGGGCTCGATCTCGTCCCGGAAGGCACGGATCGAGTTGTCCGGCTCCTGCGCGACGTACTGGGTCTTCGGGCGCTCCACCTTGTCGGTGACCAGCGGGCGGGCGTCCAGCTCCCACTTCTTGCGACCGCCGTCGAGCAGCTTGACGTCGCCGTGGCCGTAGAGCTTGAAGTACCAGTACGCGTACGCGGCGAACCAGTTGTTGTTGCCGCCGTACAGGATGACGGTGTCGTCGTTGGCGATGCCCCGCTCGGAGAGCAGCGCCTCGAACTGGCTCTTGTTGACGAAGTCCCGGCGGATCGGGTCCTGGAGGTCGGTCTTCCAGTCGAGCTTGATCGCCCCGGCGATGTGGCCGGTGTCGTACGCCGAGGTGTCCTCGTCTACCTCGACGAAGACGACGCCCGGGGCGTCGAGGTTCTTCTCGGCCCACTCGGCCGAGACGAGTGCGGTGTCGCGACTCATCGGATCACTCCCTGGTGAGGATGGCGGTTGAGTCGACGCGCGGGGAAGGTCGGTGTCTGCCGCACCGCGCGCGGGACCCAGGATGGACGGATCTCGGTTGGATGCGACGGCGCCACTGCCGGGCGAAAGAGGAGAACCGGGGGATGAGGGAGACCCCGCCGGTGGCCGCTACACAGCCGTTTGCAGCTCCGCCGTCAGATGACGGAGCGACACAGGCAGGTGGCCACGCGGCACAGGTCGACCGCGCGCCGTTTGGTGAGGAGCGTCCCCATGAGCACGGAGCCTACCAGCGTTCCCACGCCCTGCCACCGCCCCGACCAGCATCCGAGACACCTGAGCAGGGCTTCCGGGCGTGGTTCGCACCACACCCGGTGGCCCCACGGGTCACGCCGCCCACCGGCGCGGGGCGGCTCAGCCGAGCCGGTTGATCGGTACGTCCCGGGCGTCGGCGGTGACCGCGAGCCCCTCCGGCAACGGCCGGACCTCCCGCACGGTGAGCTGGAACGGCAGGTCGGGCAGGGGGACGTCGATGGAGATGCTGCGCGCGTAGTTGTTGAGCAGCACCCGGGCCATCGGCACGTTCGGCAGGCCCTCGGCGTCCAGGTCGCTGAAGCGCAGCGCCACCTGGCCCTGCTCGCTGACGCTGACCTCGGCGTTGCCGGTGACCGTCAACTTCTGCCCGAGGATGTCCACCGGCGCGGTGACCGCCAGCTTGCCGTCCTCCTCGGCGAGCTTGAGACCGGGCCGGTCGAGGAACGCCGCGAGGCTGTCGTAGCTGACCGTCCCGGTGCCGTCGACCCGGTCGGCCACCACGTCCCCCTGGCCGGAGCGGATGGTGTCCAGCGACGCGGTGACGCCCCGGGCGTCCACGTCGAGTTCCGGCAGGTTGACCGAGTTGCCCTCGACCGTGCCCTGGACATCGCGCAGCCGGATGGTGATCCGTTCGTACTTCCCGTTGAGCACCTGGGTGAGGAAGGGGAAGCCGCCGACCTCGACGTCCGGCGGTTGCGCGCTGGCGTCCTGCTGGGTCAGCTCCTGGCGTACCTGGTCGGCGATGGCGTCCTCGGCGACCCCGGCGGCGACCCGGTCGGCCACCACGACCAGTCCGACCAGGATAAGGAGCAGGACGAGCAGGCCGACGAGGATCTTGCGCCCCCGCCGCCGGGGCCGTTCGTCGTACGCCGGGTAGGCCTCGGTCACGCCGCCTCCACTCTCACGTCCGGTGTCGCCTGGGGCACACCGGTGGTACCCGATGGGCCCGCGCCCCAACCGTGCGGCCGGGGCGCGGGGTCAGAGGAACAGTACGCACACGAAGTAGGCGGCCGGCGCGGCGAGGGCGATGCCGCCGAGCGGCCCCTGCATGTGCCGGGCGATCCAGAACGTGGGCGTCTCGCCGGCCATCAGCCGGCCCGCCTCGGCGTACCCGACGGCGAGGTCGGCCAGGACGGCGGTGGCCGCGGTGACCAGGCCGACCAGGGCGCCGCTGGTCGGCGTGAAGCCGACCAGGAAGCTGCCGAGCACGCTGCCGGCCAGGGTGCCGAGCATCGCGCCCAACACCACCCCGGCCGCTCCCCGGGGCACCTGCGGCGCGAGCCGGGGCCAGGGGAGCACGGCGTCGGTGATCCGCGCCACGGTGAGCGCCAGCGCGGTGGCGGTCAGGCTGACCGTGATGGTCTGGGTGCCGGCCGGGATCCGGCTCAGCGGCAGCAGGGTGGCGAATCCGGCCACCCCGGCCATGATCAGCAGGGTGGTGCCGAACGAGTCGGTGACCCGCTGCCGGTCGACCCGCCGGACGAGCTGGCCGAGCACGGCGACCACGAGACCGCCCACGGCGACGTAGAGCAGCGGGAGCAGCCGGGCCTCGGCCGACCGTACGGCGACGGTGTCGACGACCCCGGCGGTGGCCGCGCCGACTCCGGCGACGGCCAGCAGGGCCGGCGGACGGGTGGCCATCGTCCAGGCCAGGACGAAGAGGAGCTGCACACCGAAGACGACAGTGGCGAAGGGCAGCCGGTGACTGGGGCCGGAGGTCTGCGCGGCGAGGACCAGCCCGAGGCCGAGCAGCACGGCGAAGCCGGCGATGGTCAGCGAGAGCGGCTTGTTGATCTCGACCGGCTCGATCTCCTCCTCGTCGAGCTCGTCGTCGTCGGCCTCGTCCTCCGGGCGACGTGCCGACGGACCGCCGGGCCGGAATCGGCGGGGGCCGCGCCGCTTGCGCGGGCCGACCAGGTCGTCGAGGCCCGGTCCGGTACGCGGCGGGGGGAAGCCGGCCGGTGGGCCGTCGTCGGACCAGGGGTCGGGGCCGGCGGCGGGAGACGCGGAGGCAAACACGACACGATCGTGCCAGACCCGACCACGTGCGGGGCGCACGCCGTTTCACGGACGTTAAAACCTGTGCCGCAAGTGTGGACAACCCCGGCAAACGGGAAAAGCCCCCGAGGTTGACCACGGACAATCGGTTAGGCTCAAGCCCTGACCTGCCCGCCAGCGACGCCGGGACCACGAGTTCTCAGCGCCGCACCCCGTCCTGGGTGCAGTCGCTGGTCGCGCGCGGCTCACCGCCGCCGGACGGAGGTGATCGTGTGGAGATCCTGCTGCTGGTGACCGCACGCGCAGGCGAACCATCCGCCGTACTGCCGGCGCTCGACCTACTGCCCCACTCGGTCCGGACCGCGCCACGTGACGTGCGGACCCTGGTCGCCGGCCCCAGCCCGGACGCGGTCCTGGTGGACGCCCGGTCGGAGCTGAGCGAGGCCCGGGCGACCTGCCGCATGCTGCACGCCACCGGCCTGGGGGTGCCGCTGGTCGCGGTCGTCACCGAGGCCGGACTGATCGCGCTCAACGCGGACTGGGGCGTCGACGACGTCATCCTCGCCAGCGCCGGCCCGGCCGAGGTGGAGGCCCGACTGCGGCTGGTGGTCGGCCGGTTGAGCAGCGCCACCGCCGGTACGGGGGGTTCCATCCGGGCCGGTGAGCTGACCATCGACCCGGACACCTACGCGGCCAAGCTCAAGGGACGCCCGCTCGACCTCACCTACAAGGAGTTCGAGCTGCTGAAGTTCCTCGCCCAGCACCCGGGCCGGGTGTTCACCCGCGACCAGCTGCTGCGCGAGGTCTGGGGGTACGACTACTTCGGCGGCACCCGTACGGTCGACGTGCACGTCCGGCGGCTGCGCGCCAAGCTCGGCTCGGAGTACGAGTCGATGATCGGCACCGTGCGGCAGGTGGGCTACAAGTTCGTCGTCCCGCCGTCGCGCTCGCTGCCCGAGACGGAGCACGCACCGCTGCCGGTGTGAACCGTTTACCCCTTTCCGGGGGCTAGTTCCGGAATGTCCTTCTCATTCCATTGGCCGCTCCTACTCTGACTGGCGAACCAGCCGGAGAAGGGGG
The DNA here is from genome assembly GCF_030269285.1 of Micromonospora sp. NBRC 101691. Classification (NCBI taxonomy): domain Bacteria; kingdom Bacillati; phylum Actinomycetota; class Actinomycetes; order Micromonosporales; family Micromonosporaceae; genus Micromonospora; species Micromonospora sp. NBRC 101691. The sequence goes on along the minus strand of NZ_BSTB01000009.1, from coordinate 96,552 downwards.
CGACGGTGCACAGGACAACCGAACCAGCGACGGGTGGCCCGTGCCGGCCACCCCACTCCGGGGCACCCGCCCGCCCTCGTCCGGCGGGCCTCTCCGGCACGCTCACCAGCCGGCGGGGTGCCTGATGTCCACCGCCTCGTCCCACCGCGCTCTGGGAATCGTGGCCCTGGTGGCCGCCGCGCTGCTGGGCTCGGCGTACGCCATCGGCTACAGCCTCATGGGGAACGAGGGCGACCCGGTCCCGGCCGCCCCGAGCAGCGCCCCGCACGTCGCCGCACAGCCCCCGGCGACCGGCACACCATCGCCCGACACCACGGCGGACGAGCCCGCCCCCGAAGGCGTCAACGAGGGCGGCCCCCACGGCACCCAGATGACCACCGGCACCGGGCAGGTGACCCTCACCTTCGACGACGGTCCCGACCCGTACTACACCCCGCAGACGCTGGCGGCGCTGCGCGCGTACCGCGTCACGGCGACGTTCTGCCTGGTCGGCGAGAACGCCCAGGCACACCCCGACCTGGTACGGGCGATCGTGGCCGACGGACACAGCCTCTGCAACCACTCCTGGAACCACGACGTGCTCCTCGGTAGCCGCACCGAGCAGACGATCCAGGCCGACCTGCTGCGCACCAACGAGGCGATCCGGGCAGCCGTGCCGGACGCCCGCATCGCGTACTACCGGCAGCCCGGCGGCGCATGGACGTACCCGCTGGTGTCGGTGGCCCGGAACCTCGGCATGGTGCCGCTGCACTGGACCGTCGACCCGAACGACTGGCAGGCCCCGGGCGCGGCCAGCATCGCCGGCATGGTCAACGCGGCCACCATGCCCGGTTCCGTCGTGCTGCTGCACGACGCGGGCGGCGACCGTCAGGGCACCGTCGACGCGCTGTACTGGATCCTGCCCAACCTCACCAGCCGATTCCGCGTCGCCGCCCTGCCCCCCGACCTGTAACCCGGCGCTCCCCTGCTCCCCCGGTGCTTCCTGGTGCTCCCCGTTGCTCCCCGCGCGGCTCGGTTGGGCTTGGCTTGGTTGGTTGGGCTTGGCTGGTAGCAGGGGACCCCTCCTCATCAAAAAGCGGTAACAGGGGTCCCCTGCTACCACGCAGGCCGGGCGGAGCAGGCGGGCGGAGCAGGCGGGGCGGGGCGGAACCGGTCGGAACCGTTACCGTGGCGGGGTGGCAGACGGCGGCGTACGGGATGACAGCGTGACGGGCGTTCGGGTGGACCGGGCCGATCGGCTGGACGAGGCGGGGATCGCCGACGTCCTGGCGCTGGCGCGGGCGGCCGGGGACGCCGACGGCGCGGACCCGCTGGACGAGGCGGTGCTGCTCCGGCTGCGGGACCCACGGGCCGCCGCGGTGCACCTGACCACGCGGACGCCCGAGGGCCGGCTCGTCGGATACGCGCACCTCGACGTCACCGCGCCGGCCCAGGGCACCGGCCTCGATCTGGTGGTGCACCCGGCGTACCGGCGGCGCGGACTGGGCCGCGCGATCGCGACGGCGGCGCTGGCCGAGGTGAGTGGGGCGCTACCGGTCGAGGTGAGCGGGGCGGCACCGGTCGACGCGGGCGGGCAGCCGCAGGTCGGCACGGGCGGGCAGCTGCGGCCCGACGCGGTCCGCGCCTGGGCGCACGGGGACCATCCGGCCGCCGCCGCCCTCGCCGTGGACCTCGGATTCGGCCGCGCCCGGGTGCTCTGGCAGATGCGCCGGTCGCTGACCGGGCCGCTGACCGGACCGCAACTGCCCGACGGGGTGACGCTGCGCGCCTTCCGCCCCGGCACGGACGACGACGCCTGGCTGGCGCTCAATGCGCGGGCCTTCGCCGAGCACCCCGAGCAGGGCCGTTGGAGCGCCGACGACCTGCGGGTACGGTTCGCCGAGCCGTGGTTCGACCCGGACGGTTTCCTGCTCGCCGTCGAGGAGTCGACCGGCCGGCTGCTCGGCTTCCACTGGACCAAGGTTCACCAGCGGGCCGGCTCGACCCCGATCGGCGAGGTCTACGTGCTCGGGGTGGACCCGACGGCGCACCGGGGTGGGCTGGGCCGGGTGCTGACCGCTGCCGGGCTGGCGTACCTGCGCGAGCGGCGGGGCCTGGACCGGGTGATGCTCTACGTGGACGAGTCGAACACCGCCGCGGTGGCGCTCTACCTGCGGCTCGGTTTCGCCCACTGGTGTGCGCACGTCAACTACCACCGGGGCTGACTGCCTCCCCTGCGTGGACGGACCGTCGGCCGGCGGTCCCGTTGCCGGCCGACGGTCCGCCGGATCGGCCGGCACGCGGACCAACGGGCCGCCGGGTCAACCGGCGGACGGACCAACGGGCCGACAGTCAGCCGGCACACGGACCAGCGGGCCGCCGGATCAGCTGGCTGACGGATCAGCCGGCGGCGGTCGGCCGGAGCAGTCGGCCGCCCCGGCGCGGGCCTGCTGCCACTGGCGGGCCTGCTCGGCCGTCATCCAGTAGAAGGTCCCGGCACGGTCGTCGAGGCTGCCGGTGACGTACCGGTTCAACGGCATCCCCAGTTCCCGGAAGGTCGGGTGGGCTCGCAGCATCCGGGTCATCCCGGCCAGCGCGCCGCCGAACCGGTGCCGGGAGACGTCCACCTCCGCGCAGATCGTCTCCGCCGACAACCACTCGTCGGGGCGGGCGGCGAGCAGGTCCAGGACCTTGAGCACGGTGTCGTGACTCTTCGACCGTCCGGTCGCGAACCGCCGCAGCTCCGCCACCGACCACCGGCCGGCGAGGTCCGGCGGGGCGGGGCGGGCGGGCGGTCGGGCCGGTGGGCGTACGTCGCCGCCCTGCCGGTCCAGCTCCGCCAGGAGCGCGGCGACGTGCCGCACGTACGCGACCGGGACGGCGATGTGCACGAGGTCCGCACCGACGTCGTGAGTGACCACATCACCTTCCTTCGGATGGAACGGTTCCGGCCGACCCGGCTCGGGGAGCCCGGGTCGGCACGGTGCCGGTCAGCCGAAACGTCCGGTGATGTAGTCCTCGGTCCGCTTGTCGCCCGGATTTGTGAAGATCTTCGAGGTCTGGTCGAACTCCACCAGCCGGCCGTGCCGCACCTGCTGCTCGTCCACCTCGGCGGTGAAGAAGGCGGTGTAGTGGCTGACCCGGGCGGCCTGCTGCATGTTGTGGGTGACGATCACGATGGTGTACGACTTCGACAGCTCGTGCATCAGGTCTTCGATCTTGCTGGTCGCGATCGGGTCGAGGGCCGAGCAGGGCTCGTCCATCAGGATCACGTCCGGCTTCACCGCGATCGTCCGGGCGATGCAGAGCCGCTGCTGCTGGCCGCCGGAGAGGGCCAGGCCGCTCTTGCGGAGCTTGTCCTTCACCTCGTCCCAGAGCGCCGCGCCGGTCAGCGCCTCCTCGACCTGGTCGTCGAGGCTGCCCTTGATCCCGTTGATGCGCAGCCCGTACGCCACGTTGTCGTAGATCGACTTCGGGAACGGGTTGGGCTTCTGGAAGACCATGCCGATCCGACGGCGCACCTGGATCGGGTCGACGCCCTTGGCGTAGATGTCCTGGCCGTGGTAGGTCACCGAGCCGGTCACCCGGGCCCCGGGGATCAGGTCGTTCATCCGGTTCAGCGAGCGCAGGATGGTCGACTTGCCGCAGCCGGACGGCCCGATCATCGCGGTGATCTGGTTCTGCCGGATCGGGATGGTGGTGCCCCGGACGGCCTCGTAGCTGCCGTAGTGGACGCTGACGTCCCGCAGCTCCATCACGGTGGTGTCCCCGGCGGAGTGCGGGCCGGCGGCACCCCAGCCCTCGCCGGGCGCGTTGATGGCGACGGACGGACGGTGGTCGGTCGCGGTGCGGTGCTGGGCCATGGTTCAGCGCTCCTTCAGGGCGAAGCGGTTGGCGATGAGACGGGCGACGACCGTGAACAGGACGACGATCACGATCAGGGTGAGGGCCGCCCCCCAGGCCCGGTCCTGGGCACCGATGAAGGGCTGGCTGGCGTTGCGGAAGATCTGCGCGGGCAGGGCGGTGTTGGTGCCCTCGAAGAGGTTCGGGTTGGCGGCGAAGGTGATGCCGGTGACGATGATGATCGGCGCGGTCTCCCCGGCGGCGCGGGCCACCGCGAGCAGCGAGCCGCTGGTGATGCCGGAGATCGCGGCGGGCAGCACGACGGTGAGGATGGTCCGCCACTTCCGCGCGCCGAGGGCGAGGCTCGCCTGACGCAGCTCGTCGGGGACGAGGCGGAGCATCTCCTCGCTGCTGCGGATCACCACGGGAAGCATCAGGCAGGCCAGCGCGAGCGACCCGGCGAAGCCGGAGAACTCGCCCACCACCAGCACCCAGCCGATGTAGACGAACAGGCCCATGACGATCGACGGCACGCCGGTCATCACGTCCGCCATGATCCGGATGACCCGGGCCAGCGGCTTCTGCTTGCCGTACTCGTTGAGGTAGATCGCGCCGAAGACGCCGAGCGGGATCGCCATCAGCGAGGCCATGCCGGTGATGATCAGGGTGCCGACGATCGCCGGCCCCATGCCGGGGCCCTCCCGCCGGTACGAGTTGGGGATGTCGGCGTTGAGGAAGTCGAGGCTCATCACCCCGCCGCCCCGGCTGACCACCGTCCAGGTGACCAGGCCCAGCGGCACCACGGCGAGCAGCACCGTCAGGTAGATGCCGCCGGTGGCCAGGTGGTTGACGATCCGCCGGCGGACGGACAGGGCACGCCCGGACAGGTCGGGCACGACCGGGGTACGGGTGCCGGGCTCGACGGTGGCGGTCACGCCACGCCTCCCCTCATGCGGGCCTCCGCCCGGCGCACGATGGCCTGGGCGGTCAGATTGATCGCGACGGTCATCGCGAAGAGGACGACGCCGAGCCCGATCAGGGCGGCGGTGAAGGTGCCGGTGGACTCGCCGAACTGCTGCACGATCACGGCGGCCATGGTGTTGCCCGGCTCGAAGACGTTCGCGGAGATGTTGGTGGCCCCACCGATGACCAGGGCGACGGCGATCGTCTCGCCCATCGCCCGGCCCAGGCCGAGCATGACCGCGCCGACGATGCCGCCGAAGCTGTGCGGGAAGACCGCGCCCCGGATCATCTCCCAGCGGGTCGCGCCGAGCGCCAGGGCGGCGTCCTTGTCGGCCTGCGGGACGGTGCCGAAGACCTCGCGGCAGATCGAGGTGATGATCGGGGTGACCATGATCGCCAGGATCAGGCCGGCGGTCATGAAGTTCCGGCCGCTGGCCGCCTCGCCGAAGACGCTGCCGAGCACCGGCACGCCGCCGAAGACGTCGTGCAGCCACTGGTAGAACGGCACCAGCTTGGGCGCCAGCACCAGGACGCCCCAGAGACCGAACACCACCGACGGTACGGCCGCCAGCAGGTCGATCACGGTGATCGCGGTGCCGCGCAGCCGGCGGTGCGCCAGTTCGGTGATGAACAGCGCGATGCCGACCGACACCGGCACGGCGATGAGCAGGGCGATCAGCGAGGAGATCGCGGTGCCGTACATGAAGGCCAGCGCGCCGAAGACGGCCTCGCCGGCGCCCGGGTTCGGATCCCAGGTGTCCTCGGTGACGTAGCGCAGGCCCATCTCGGCGAAGGCGGGCCAGGCCTCCCGGACGGTGGTCACCAGGATGAGCGCGAGGATGGCCAGGACGAGCAGGCCGGTGCCGAGCGTCCACCAGGAGAAGGCGCGATCGGCGAGAAGGCCGCCCCGCTGTGGCGTCAGGGTCGGCCTGGTGTCGGGTTTGTTCTCTGTGATGGTCACCTTCACTCCAGTGGCGGCGCGGCTACCCCGGCGGGGACGGGACCGGCTTTGCGGTCCCGTCCCCCGTGGGCGGTGCCTGTGCGATCTGGCTCGGATCAGCCCTGGATCTTGTCGAGCTGGGCGAGCGCCTTGTCCTTGAGCGAGGTGGGCAGCGGCGCGAAGTCGACCTCCTCGGCCAGCTCCTGGCCGTCGGTGAGGATGTACTTCACGAAGCCCTTGACCAGCTCGGCCTTCTTGGCGTCGTCGTACTTGGTCTTGACCAGGATGTAGGTCGGGGCGGTGATCGGGTACGACGCTGCGCCGGCGGCGTTGAGCGGGTTGTAGCTCAGGTCCTCCTTGATCTCCGCGCCCTCCAGGCCGGCGGTCGTGCCCTCCAACGAGGGAACGACGTACTGGCCGTCCTTGTTCTTGATCGCGGCGAAGGTGAGCTGGCTGGCCTTGGCGTCGCTCAGGTCGACGTAGCCGATGCCGCCGTTGGCCTGCTTGACGATCTGGGCCACACCGGTGTTCTTCTCGCCGCCCTGGGTGTTCGACGGCCAGGCCACGGTGTCACCGGTGCCGAGCTTCCAGACGCCCGGCGCGGCGGCCTCGAGGTACTTGGTGAAGTTGTTGGTGGTGCCCGAGCCGTCCGAGCGGTGCGCCACGGTGATCGGGGTGTTCGGCAGGGTCACGCCAGGGTTGTCGGCGGCGATCGCCGGGTCGTTCCAGGTCTTGATGTCCGTCTGGAAGATCTTGGCCAGCGTCTCCGGGCTGAGCTGGAGCTTGTCCACGCCCTGGAGGTTGTAGCTGACGGTGATCGGGGCGGCCACGGTCGGCACGTAGAGGAAGGAGCCAGCAGCGACGCCGTCACTGTCCTTCACCAGGCTGTCGCTGCCGGCGAAGTCGACCAGGTTCTCGCCGAACTGCTTCTTGCCGGTGCCGGAGCCGGTCGCGTTGTAGTTGACCGTCACGTCCGGGGCGACGTCCTTGAAGGAGGTGATGACCTCCTGGTAGTAGGCGTCCGGGAAACTGGCACCCGAGGCCTTCAGCTCACCGGAAAGGCTCGCGTACTCGCCACCGCTGCTGCCGGCAGCGGCGGGGGTGTCGTTGTCGTTGTCGCTGGAGCCACAGCCGGTGAGAGCCAGCGCGGCGAGCGCGACGCCGGCAAGGACGCGCCGGGAGAGCACGTTGCGGTTCACCTCAGAATTGCCTCTCTCTTGGGGTTGGGCCGGACCTCTCGGGCCTGACCGATGTCGAAGCTAAGCGGGCCAGGTAGCCGGCTCCCCGGAGCTTGGTTAACCGAAGGTGAACAGGTCGCCAGGAAAATGTTGCCGTCGACTGAGGCGCGGCTGTCCGAGGTGTGAACGGATCGAGGCGTCTGCCCGGCGGAGGTCGGGAGGTCAGAGGACGCCGCGCGCCATGTCGCCGCTGACCAGGTAGGCCACCCGACGGGCGACGGCGACCGCGTGGTCGGCGAAGCGCTCGTAGTACCGGCCCAGCATCGCCACGTCGATCGCCGCCTGCACCCCGTACGGCCAGGCGTCGGTGAGCACCGTGAAGAGGCGTTCGTACTGCACGTCGAGTTCGTCGTCGTCCAGGCCGAGCTGGATGGCGTCCAGCCGGTCCCGGGTGACCAGGACCAGGGCGGCCTTGTCGGCGATCCGCGCGGTCGTCTCGGCCATCGCGCCGATCAGCGGACGCACCGGCGGCGGCACCACGGGTGCCGGGTGCCGGGCGAGGACGAGCTTGGCGATGTGCGCGGCGAGCACGTCCATCCGGTGCAGTTCGGTGTTCATCCGCAGCGCGGCGAGCACCAGCCGCAGGTCGGAGGCGACCGGCTGCTGCCGGACCAGGGCGAGCGGGACCAGCTCGTCGATCCGGCGGTGGGTGACCGCCCGCTCGGCGACCTCGGCCAGTACCGCCCGCGCGCCGTCCGGTTCGATGTCGAGCAGACACACGCTGGCCCGGCGGATCGTGCCCGCCACGTCCCGGCTCACCGTCGCGAGGAGTCCGGCGAGCCGGTCGAGCTGCTCGGAGTGGTTGCCGTGGTCCATCGCTCCCCCGCCAGGCTCGCCGGTCGTCCCGGCCTGACGACCGGCCGTACCGTCACCGGCCGTGAATCGTCGGCCCCCACCACCATTCCCTGCGACCGGCGGAAATGCCAGCCCGGGGCAGAGTGGCCGGGATCGCGGGTGGCGGAAGGGGGCGACAATGCCGGCCATGCCGAAGGACGTCGCCGCGTTGACCTTCTCCGACAGCCGCTACCGTCACCTGTACCCACCGGACGGCGAGGGCATCTACGGCGTCGGCACCGTCGACGAGTGCGACCATCTCACCGTGGACGGGGCGGGCCGGATCGCCTGGAACCGCCGTCCCACCCCGGACGACGTCACCCGGATGCGCAGCCTGCACCTGTGCCCGAGTCCGGCCCAGCTCCGCCGACCGGCCCTGCCGCCCTGGCTGGCGACCCTGCCGGCGCTGCGCAGCCTGGCCCTGCCGACACCGCTGCTTCCGCTGCTGGACCGCGACCGGGTGCCGCCCGGCCTCGCCACGTTGATCGTCGGACGCGACGCCAGGTTTCCGGCGCCGACCACCCCGGTCGACCTGGCGTACGCCCTGCCGGGGCTGCGCGGGCTGCTCGTCGCCTCCGCCGCGCCCCGTCCCGGTCCGGCTGATCTGATCGGTCCGCTCCCGGCCCTGGAGTTCCTCGCCACCCCGCTGCACCGGCAACGCCGGATGCTCGACCGGGTGGCCGAGCTGGACACGCTGCGCCACCTGGAGCTGTCCCACCTGGGCGACCTGGACGTCTTTCCCCGGCTGACCGTTCCGCTCCGGGCGCTGGAACTCGCCGGCACCGGCCGGGCGTTCCCGATCGACGGCCTACGGGGCCTGCCCACCGTCGCGGCGCTGCGTCTCAACTCGATCGGCGCGGAGATCGACTGCGCGGTCTTCCGGGACCTGCCCGAACTGACCGACCTGACCGTACTGAACTGCCGGCGGCTCCGGAACGTGGAGGCGTTGCTGGACTGCCCGAAGCTCGCCCACCTCACGGTCGTCAACTGTCGCGACGCGTTCGGCGCGGCCACGCGTGCCCTGTTCCGGGAGCGCGGCTTCGCCCGTCTCGACGTCGACTACGCCTGATCTGCCGCCCCCTGCCGGACGGCCCCGCTCTTTATGGAGATCCCGCCACACTTCGAGGGAAGCTTGCCTTGCTGAGCTGCCACGGCTAACGTCTGCCCCCCGTCCACGCATTAAGGCAAAGGACGTGCGTCTATGGACCAGACCTGCAACGAGGCCGCCTGGAATGTTGCAGGCGCAGCTCCCGCGATGTCCGCCCTGAGTGGGCTCATCAGCGGCTTCATGTTCGCGGGTCTGATCGTGCTGCTGGTCGAACGCCAACCCCGAATTCCGTCGGCGCGTATCCCGGCGCTCACCCCGTTTCTCGCGGGGTTCATCGCGCTCGGACTGTGTTCCTACCAGTTCGTGTTGATCTCCGGCGAGAGCGATCAGGCCTGCCGCCGGATCTGGGCGGCAACCGCCGTGTCGAGCGGGATGCTGGCCGTGGGCACGGTCGCCGCCGTGGGCGGGATCGTCCTCCTCGTGCACGCCTACTTCGACCGAGCGACGAGCGCGCCGGGCGTGGACGTCCATTCCGATCCGGCGGGCGCACCGGAGCGCCTTCTCCGGGTCACCTTTCTCAGCATTGCGCTGATTTCGGAGATCCTTCTGCTGGGACGAGTCGGCGAAGCCCTCTGGGTGTGGCTGGGATTGCCCAGAGACTGGAAAACCGTCGGACCCGTACTGGTCGTCACCGGGATCGTGATCTGCTTTGCCTGGATCACGGGGTACGCCTTCGGGTCACCGCACCGGGAGCGCCAGCCTTCGGACCCGAACCTTCGTCGGCTGAACACCGCATCGCTCCTGACCATCCTCTTCTCGGCCGCCGGGACAGCCATACTCGGTGCGCTGCTCGCCATCGTCAACGGCGACTGGAACAAGGCGGATTCCTGGCTCGGCTGGCTGTTCGCCGTACCGAGCGTCGTCATGCCGAGCATCGCCATCTGGCTGTTCACCAGAGGAGTGCTCGGCATGCTGGACTCGTGGTCCGCGCCGGCCGAGAAGGAACTCACCCCCTCGTAAGCAGCCAGCGGACACACTTCCGTCCTGGCCGGCACGGAGCAGGTTTCCTACGACGGCCGGCTGCGGCGCGGCGGGCTCCTCAGGCCAGGCCGAGCGCGGTGGCCAGGCGCGCGACGCCGGCCGTGGTAGGCCCGCCCGAGGAGTCCCGGCAGGCGGCAACGGCCCTGCTCTCCGAGCCTGCTTGCGGGCCGGGCGTTTGGATGGCTCGGCTGAGGCCCGGGATGAATCTGGGCCAGTGCCTCGTCTTTGAACGTCGACCGGGTCATCGGTTGGTGCACGCACATTCGTTACCGCACGCAGATGTGGCAGCTCAGCTGTACGACACGCCGAGCGGATCACACCTCAGGCAGCCACGAAGCCTCGGACACCCAAGTGCCGGGGTGACGATCCGCGGTCCACCTCGTTGTCGATGGTGGCGTCGATCCACTGCCACTGGCGGACCGTCATGGTCACCGCGTACGCCTTCGCATCGTCGAAGCTGTGGTCACTGGTTCTGCTCACCGATCACCCCTGACTCCCGTGGTGAACGGATGCAGATCATGACCGGAAAACCTCGACAACACTGATCGTGACGACAAAGCCCTTCGCGTAGCTGGCACGGCACCTCGGCACCAGCGGCAGCGCGGGCATCAGTCCAGGGTGAAGTAGGGCGTGTCGCCGTCGAGGTCGGCCAGGCGGGGCGTGATCGGGGTGGCCGCGTCCCGATCGGCCGCGAGCCGGGCCACGTCGGCCAGGTCGCCGGCCGCCGCCACCTGTGCAAGCGTGAGCAGGGTCGGCGGCAGCATGGTCAGCTCACCGGCCGCCGACCGGCGCAACGCGTCCGCCGGGCTGATCCACAGGGTGTGGTCGGCCTCGCCGGAGACGTCACGGGTCCGCTGCCCCTCGGGCAGCAGGGCCACGAAGAAGTACGTGTCGAAGCGGCGCGCCTCGAACTCCGGGGTGATCCACCGGCTCCACGGCAGCAGCAGGTCCGACCGCAGGGTCAGCCCCCGGCCGGTCAGGAACTCGGCGAAGTGCGTACGCCGCTTCTCCAGGTCGACCCGGGCGGCCTCCCAGTCGTCGCCGCTGACGTCACCGACCACGGTCGCCGGGTCCGGGCCGGCGAGCAGCACGCCCGCCTCCTCGAAGACCTCGCGGGCGGCGGCGCACACCACCGACCGGGCCGCCTCCGACGCGACACCCAGCCGCCCGCCCCACTCCTGGGGGTCGGGACCGGCCCAGCCCGGGTGCGCCTGGGCGTCCGACGGGTCGACGCCGCCGCCGGGGAAGGCGTACATCCCGCCGAAGGCCATCGCCGCGACCCGGCGGATCATGTAGACCTCGAACCCGACGGCGGCCGGGCGCAGCAGCAGCACGGTGGCCGCGACCCGGGGCACCGCCGGGGTGCTCCCCTCGGCGCGGAACCGGCGGGCGTGCTCGACCAGGGCGGCCGGGACGGGAAAGCTGCCGCTGTCGATCGTCATGGCGCGAGCCTAGTTCCCCGCGCCTTCCCCGACGACCGCCGCCGTCCCGCCCAGCGGTCGGGACGCTGCCGCTGAGGTGGTAGCAGGGGACCCCTCCTCATCAAAAAGCGGTAGCAGGGGACCCCTGCTACCACCCCGGCCCGGCCCTGCTCAGCCCAGCCTGTGCCGGGGCTGCTGCGGGAGCGCGGTCGTCCCGGCGGGTGGATCAACGGTGGGGCTGGGGCGGGAACTGCGCTAGCGTCCGGTCGCATGACACGTTGGGGCATCCTGGCCACCGGAAACATCGCCGCCCGCTTCGCCGAGGACCTGACGCTGGTGCCGGACGCCGAGCTGGTCGCCGTCGGCTCGCGTACCGCCGAGGCCGCCGAGCTGTTCGCCGCCAAGCACGGCGCCGCGCGGGCGTACGGCTCCTGGGCGGAGCTGGCCGCCGATTCCGACCTGGACGTGGTGTACGTCGCCACGCCGCACTCCGCGCACCACGAGGCGACCATGACCTGCCTCGACGCGGGGCGGGCGGTGCTGGTGGAGAAGCCGTTCACGCTCGACCTGGCGGACAGCACCGAGCTGGTGGAGACCGCGCGCTCCCGTGGCGTCTTCCTGATGGAGGCCATGTGGATGCGGTGCAACCCGCTGATCCTGCGGATGGTCGAGCTGGTCGCCGAGGGGGCGATCGGCACGGTCACCGGTGTGCGGGCCGACTTCAGCATGGCGGGGCCGTTCCCACCGGAGAGCCGGCTACGGGCCCTGGCGCTGGGCGGCGGTGCCCTGCTGGACGTGGGCATCTACCCGGTCAGCCTGGCGCACCTGCTGCTCGGGATGCCCGACCACGTGCACGCCTGGGCCAAGATCAGCCCCGAGGGCGTGGACGAGAACACCGGGATCGTCCTCGGCTACGACTCCGGGGCGGTCGCCACGCTGAGCTGCGGTCTGGTCGGGGCGAGCCCGGTGACCGCCTCGGTCGTCGGCACCACCGGCCGGATCGACCTGCCGTCGCTGTTCTTCCGACCCGACTCGTTGACCCTGCACCGGGCCGGTCACGAGCCGGAGACGATCCACTCCGAGCTGGTCGGCAACGGCTACCAGTACGAGGCGATCGAGGTGCAGCGCTGCCTGGCCGAGGGGCTGTCGGAGAGCCCACTGGTGCCGCACGCGACCACGCTGGAGGTGATGGGCCTGTTGGACGACGTCCGCGCCCTGATCGGCGTGGAGTACCCGGCTCGGCGTTAGCCCGTTCGCGAGCGATCACGCCGCGCACCGGGACGGTCGGGTGGTGGCAGGGGTCCCCTCCTCGTCAAAAAGCGGTAGGAAGGGTCCCCTGCAACCACTCAAGCCGTGCGCCGGCGGCACCCCGGAAGCGGGCTCCGCCGGCAGCCGGCGGTGCCGTGATCAGCTGAACAGCGGGCGGACGACGAAGTACATGATCGCGCCGATGCTGCCGGCGGCCGGGAAGGTGAGGATCCACGCGCCGACGATGTTGCCGGCCACACCCCAGCGGACGGCGGAGAGCCGCTTGGTCGCGCCGACGCCCATGATCGCCGAGGTGATCGTGTGGGTGGTCGAGATCGGGGCGCCGAGCACCAGGGCGTTGAAGTAGAGCACGCCGCTGGCGACGGTCTCGGCGGCGAAGCCCTCCGGCGGCTTCAGGTCGATGATCCGCCGACCCAGGGTGCGGATGATCCGCCAGCCACCGGCGTACGTGCCGGCGGCGAGCACGGCCGCCGACGTCCAGAACGCCCACTCGGGGATGAACCCGGGGTCGTCCTGGTAGCCGCCGACGTAGAGGGCGAGCACCACGATGCCGATGGTCTTGGCGGCGTCCTGCATGCCGTGACCGACCGACATGGCGGCGGCGGAGGCGGTCTGCGCCCAGCGGAAGCCCCGGTTGAGCTTGCCCGGGTGCCCCTTCCGGAAGATCCACTGCACGGCGATCATCACGACGTAGCCGAGGACGAAACCGACCATCGGCGAGAGCACCATCGGGATGACGACGTCCCCGGCGATACCGTCCCAGAGCACCGTGCCCGAGGCGGCCACGGTCGAGCCGACCAGGCCACCGATGAGCGCGTGCGAGGAGGACGAGGGCAGGCCGAAGTACCAGGTGATCAGGTTCCAGGTGATCGCGCCGATCACCCCGGCGAAGACGATGCCGAGACTGGCCGTACCGGTGGGGAGCTTGACCAGGCCGCTGCCGACGGTCTTGGCCACCTCGGCGCCGAAGTGCGCGCCGATGAAGTTGCCGACCGCGGCCATGGCCAGGGCGACCCGGGGTGTCAGCGCCCGGGTGGAGATGCTGGTCGCGATCGCGTTGGCGGCGTCGTGGAAGCCGTTGGTGTAGTCGAACACCAGGGCCACCGTGATCACCGCCAGCACGGCGACGAGTTCGGGGCTCACAGGATCAGGACTCCTTGACCGCGATGGTCTCGACGGTGTTCGCCACGTGCTCGAAGGCGTCGCAGGCGGCCTCCAGCTCGTCGGCGACCTCCTTCATCTTCAGCACGGTCAAGGCGTCGTACTCGCCGGAGAAGAGTCGGACCAGCAGCATGCGGTACGCCTGGTCGCCCTCGTTCTCCAGCCGGTTGCACTCGATCCAGTAGTCCTCGAGGTCCTTCATCGACTTCAGCCGCGGCATCGCGTCGGCGGTCAGCCGGGCCTGCTGGTCGAGGACGTTGACCAGTTCGTGCATCTCCCGGGGCAGCGACGGCAGCTTGGTGAGGCCGTACAGGTAGAGCAGGTTGCCGACCGCCTCCAGGTGGTCCATCACGTCGTCCAGGAGCGACCCGAGGCGGTAGATGTCCTCCCGGTCGAACGGGGTGATGAAGGTGGAGTTGATCTTCTTGTACAGCTCGTGGGTGATCTGGTCGCTGTCGTGTTCCACCTCGGTCAGCCGCTCGCTGACCGACTGGACGTCGACGCCCGGCAGGGCCAGCTCGTTGAGCAGCTCCGTACCCTTCACCAGATTCTGCGCGGCCCTGGTGAAGAGCTCGTAGAAAGCGCCCTCGGAGGGGCGGAAGGAAAACTTCACAGCACGGACCTCGTCGTGTCGATGGAAGGGTGACGGCCGCCCGGGGAGAGGCAGTGCCCAGCGCATGCTAGGGAAGGTTCAGGAGCCGGAAAATGCCGGCCCACCCCCGGTCGGATGTCATTCATGCATCGTTCACCCGCCGTTCACCTTGACCCACCCATCCGGACAGCAGTCGCCCCCGTTCCCGCGCGAGATCGACGGTCGGCGGCGGATACCCCAGGTCAAGCGTGGCGAACGTCTCACGCAGCAGGTGCGCCACCGCCCAGTCGCGGTACCACTTCCGGTCCGCCGGCACGACGTACCAGGGGGCGACGTCGGTCGCGCAGCGGGACAGCGCCTCGGCGTACGCGGCCTGGTAGTCGTCCCAGCGGGCCCGGGCGTCCACGTCGGCGGGGTCGTACTTCCAGTGCTTGCGCGGGTCGGTCAGCCGTTCCAGCAGCCGCTCGCGCTGCTCGTCCTTGGAGATGTGCAGCATCACCTTGACCAGGCTGACCCCCTCGGCGGCCAGGTCCTGCTCGAAGGCGTTGATCTCGTCGTAGCGCTCCCGCAGGATCTCCTCCGGGGCCAGCGCCTCGACCCGGCCGATCAGCACGTCCTCGTAGTGGGACCGGTTGAAGATCCCGACGCGGCCGGCGGACGGCAGGGCCCGACGGATCCGCCACAGGAAGTGGTGCTTCAGCTCCTCGTCGGTCGGCGGCCCGAAGGAGGTGATCCGCAGCCCGAGCGGGTTCATCGCGCCGGCCACCCGCTTCACCGTGCCGTCCTTGCCGCCGCAGTCCATCGCCTGGAGGACCAGCAGCACCCGACGACCGTCGGCCGGGTCGACCTTGACCGAGGCGAAGAGCATCTCCTGCTGCCGGGCCAGCTCCGCGCCGACCAGCCGCACCTGCGTCCGGCACCACGACTTGCGGTCGGGGCCGGTCACCGCGACACCGGGCAGGCCGGGTGTGGCGCGCGGGTCGATCGCGGCGAGGTCGACCGGGGTGGCGCCGCCGGGTGCCACCCGGAGCCGCTGCCGGATCCCGCCGTCGACCGGAGGGACGATGTCGGACACTTCGGGTGCGCTCATGCTGCGATCATCACCCAGGCCGCCGCCGCCCGCGCGTCGAGCGCCGGCCCGGCATGGACCCGACCTCATCGGTACGGCAGGGTTGAGGCAGACGGGGACGAGGAGGCGGCGTGGACCTGGCGACCGAGTTCGAGGCGGAGCGGGCCCACCTGACGGCGCTGGCGCACCGGATGCTCGGCAGCCGTGCCGAGGCCGAGGACGCCGTCCAGGAGACCTGGCTGCGGTGCGCCGCCGCGCTGACCGACCCGGCGGCCCGCGCGCAGGTCCAGGAGCTGCCCGCCTGGCTGACCACGGTCTGCGGCCGGATCTGCCTGGACGTGCTCCGCTCCGCCCGGCACCGGCGGGAGAGCTACCCGGGGCAGTGGCTGCCCGAGCCGGTGGTGACCCCGCTGCCGGACGGGTTCGCCCCCGACCCGGCCGAGCGGGTCACCCGTGCCGACCAGGTCGGCACCGCGCTGCTCGTGGTCCTGGAACGCCTCACCCCGGAGCAGCGGGTGGCGCTGGTGCTGCACGACGTCTTCGCCGTCGGATTCGACACGGTCGCCGAGGTGCTCGGGACCACCCCGGCCGCCGCCCGGCAGCTCGCCTCCCGGGCCCGTCGGGCGGTCGACGACGACGGCGTACCCCGGCACCGGGCCGACCGGGCCGAGCAGCGCCGGCTGGTCGAGGCGTTCCTCGCCGCCAGCGAGTCCGGCGACCTGGCCGAACTGCTGCGGGTGCTCGCCCCCGGCGTGGTGATGGTCGGCGACGGCGGCGGACACTTCCCGTCGGCCCGGCGGCCGATCCTCGGCGCGGACGCGGTGGCCCGCTTCGTGCTCGGCGTGTTCGGCCCCGACGGCCGGTACGCGGGCCAGGTCCGGTTCCGCCGGGTGCTGGTCGACGGCACCGTCGGCCTGTACGGCGAGGCACCTTACCGGGACGGCCGGACGATCCGGGTGGTGCTCTCGTTCGCCATGCACGACGGCCGGATCACCGGGGTGTTCAACCAGCTCAACCCGGAGAAGCTGGCCGCGCTGCCCCCGCTGTGAGGGCTCAGACCACCAGGGCGAGCCACTTGCGGTACGACGTGGCGAACGGCTCGGTGCCGTCGCCCAGCGCACCCATCAGCCAGCGCGCGGCGGCCTCCGCCTCCACCACCAGGTCCTCCGGGTAGCCGAACCGGACCCGGTGCTCGGCGAACTCGTCCTCGTCGCGCAGTTCGACCAGTCCGGTGGCCCGCCGCCGGACCACGTCCAGGTCGAGGTCGACCAGGTGCACGGTGTCGGTGCCCTCCCAGCGCGCCGGGCTGGCGATGTCGCAGTAGACCTCGCTGGTGCGCGGCGGCGGGTTGAACATCCCCGTCCACCAGCCGTGGTGGGGCACCAGCAGGACGAAGGGGATCTGCTCCACCGAGGGACGGCCATGGTAGATCGATTCGGTGCCGGCGGTGACGCCGAGCCAGACGCCCAGGTCGTCCTCGGCGAGCCGCCGGGCCGGGTAGTCGCGGTGGGCGCTGCCGTCGTACTTCTGGTAGATCACACGCACCACGTCGCTCGGCATGCCCCGCAGCCTATCCCGGATCCCCCAACAGGCGCGCTGCGGAAAGAACCGGTAGACACTGACCGATTCCGGACGGTGACCTCCGCCACGACGTCATCGACGCGAAGGGTGTCGTCGGGTACGGGTACGGTCGCACGGTGACTCCGCCGCGCGCCGCCACCAGTTCCGCCAGTTCCCGCACCCGGCGCCGGGGGTCCCGGCCGAGCGGCGCGGAGCTGCTCGAAGCGGCCGTGACCGCGGTGCCCGGCGGGTCGGCCCGGCCCGGCCAGCAGCAGATGGTCACCGCGATCGAGGAGTGCGTCGCCAGCCGGGAACACCTGCTGGTGCAGGCCGGCACCGGCACCGGCAAGTCCCTGGGGTACCTCGCCCCGGCGCTGACCGTGGACGGGCCGGTGGTGGTCTCCACCGCCACCCTCGCCCTCCAGTCCCAGCTCGTCGAGCGCGACCTGCCCCGGCTCGCCGAGGCGGTCGAGCCGGTGCTCGGCCGCCAGCCGACCTTCGCCGTCCTCAAGGGACGGCACCACTACCTCTGCCTGGCGCGGCTGGACAGCTCCACCGAGGACGAACCGGTGGACACCCTCTTCGACGCCCCGACCGGCTCGGGCGGGGGCACCCGGTGGCTCGGCGAGGCGGGCCGGCTCGGCAAGCAGGTCCAGCGGCTGCGCGACTGGGCGATGGAGACCGACACCGGGGACCGGGACGAACTCGACCCGGGCGTGGACGACCAGGCGTGGCGACTGGTGTCGATGCCGGCCCGGGAGTGCGTCGGGGCGTCCCGCTGCGGGTTCGGGGCGGAGTGCTTCGCCGAGGCCTCGCGGGCGCGGGCCCGGGAGGCGGACATCGTCGTCACCAACCACAGCCTGCTCGCGGTGGACATGCTCGCCGGCCGGCACATCGTGCCGCCGCACAAGCTGCTGATCGTCGACGAGGCCCACGAACTGGCCGACCGGGTCTCCTCGGCGGCCCAGGCCGAGCTGGTGCCCGAGCTGATCGACCGGTCCGCCAAGCGGGCCCGGCCCCTGCTCAAGCCGGAGGCCGCCGAGGCGCTCGCCGAGGCCGGCGACGCGCTGGCCGTCGCGCTGACCGAGGCGCCCGCCGGGCGGATCACCAGCGGGCTGCCGGGGCCGCTGCGGGAGGCGTGCACCCTGCTGGACGCGGCGACCCGGGCCGCGCTCGACGCGATCGGCGAGGTCAAGGCCGACGACCCGGACCCGGTCCGCAAGCAGCAGGCCAAGGCGGTGCTGGACGAACTCTCCACCACCGCGCAGCGGCTGCTGGAGGAGGCCGACCACGACGTGGCCTGGGTGGAGAAGCCGGACAACGGCAACCGGCGGGCCCTGGTGGTCGCGCCGCTCTCCGTCGCCGGCACCCTCGCCACCCACCTGTACGAGGAACGCACCGTCGTCGCCACCTCCGCCACCCTGACCCTGGGCGGTCGGTTCGACACGGTGGCCCGGGCACTCGGACTGGAGGCCCCGCCGGCCAACCCGCCGTCGCCAGCCGCCAGTGCCCTCGCCGCCACCACCGGGCGACCCGACCGGTCGGCGTCGACGCGGGCGGACACCCCGGTGACACCGTCGAGCGACCGCCAGGGGTCGGCCGAGCCGGCGACCGAGGGGCCGGGCTGGCGGTCGCTCGACGTGGGCTCCCCGTTCGACTACGCCCGGCAGGGCATCCTCTACGTCGCCGCGCACCTGCCCCGGCCCAGCGTCTCCGGGCTGCCCGAGGCGGCCGGCGAGGAACTGCTCGCGCTGGTCGGCGCGCTCGGTGGGCGTACCCTCGGGCTCTTCTCGTCGCGGCGGGCCGCGCAGCAGGCCGCGGAGCTGCTCCGGGCGCGGACCGACCTGCCGGTCCTGCTCCAGGGCGAGGAGTCCCTGCCGCTGCTCGTGCGCCGGTTCAAGGAGGAGAAATCCAGCTGCCTGTTCGGGGTGATGTCGCTATGGCAGGGAGTGGACGTGCCGGGCGACTCCTGCCAGCTCGTGGTGATCGACCGGCTGCCGTTCCCGCGTCCCGACGAGCCGCTCGCGGCGGCCCGGGCGGCGGCGGTGGACGCCGGCGGTGGCTCCGGCTTCGCGTCGGTCAGCGTGCCGATCGCCGCCATCCGGCTGGCCCAGGGGGTCGGGCGGCTGATCCGCTCCACCGGCGACCGGGGCGTGGTCGCCGTGCTGGACTCCCGGTTGGAGACGGCCCGTGGGTACGGGCCGTTCCTGCGCCGGTCGCTGCCGCCGTTCTGGTACACCACCCGCCCGGAGGTCGCCCGGGGTGCCCTGGAGCGGCTCGGCCGCTCCTGACCCCGTGGTCAGGGGGCCTTGGCGGCGACCACCACGGCGTCCGGTGGGGTGTCCGGCACCGTACGGGCGGCGAGCCGGCGCACGGCGGTGTTCAGCACCGCGATCAGCGGAACCGAGACCAGAGCACCGGTGATCCCGGCCAGCACCACCCCGGCGGCGATACCGATGATCACGGCGAGCGGATGGATGGCCACCGCCCGGCCCATGATCAGCGGCTGGAGGACGTGCCCCTCGACCTGCTGCACGCCGATCACCACCCCGAGGATGATCAGGGCGGTGACCAGTCCACTGTCGACCAGGGCGACCAGCACCGCGACCGTTCCGGAGAGGGTCGCGCCGACGATCGGGATGAACGCGCCGAGGAAGACCAGCGCCGCCAGCGGGAAGGCGAACGGGATGTCGAAGACGACCAGGAAGATGCCGATGCCGACCGCGTCGATGAAGGCCACCAGCACGGTGGCGCGGACGTAGGCGACCAGGGTCGCCCAGGAGGCCTGACCCGCGTCGTCGACCTTCCAGCGGGCTCCGACCGGCAGCAGCCGGACCAGGAAGCGCCAGATGATCCGGCCGTCCCGGAGGAAGAAGAACGTCGCGAACACCACCAGCAGCGTCCCGGTCAGCAGCTCGGCGACGGTCGCGGCGGTGGAGAGCGCGCCGCTGGTCAGCCGGTTGGTGTTGTCGTTGACCCACTGCTGACCCTCGTTGATGTAGCGGTCGAGCTGGCTGTCGCTCATGTGCAGCGGGCCGGTCTTCAGCCAGTCCTGGATCTGCCGGACCCCCTGGGAGGACTTCTTGCTCAGCTCCGGGACGCCCTTGATGAACTCGTTGACCACCAGGGTCAGCGTGCCGACCACGGCGGCCACCCCGCCCACCAGCACCACCGCCGTGGCCAGCGACCGGGGGAAGCGGGCCCGCAGCAGCCAGCCCACGGCCGGGGCAAGCAGCGCCGAGAGCAGCAGCGCGACGGCCAACGGAATGATCACGATGCGGATCTGGCCGACGATCCGCAGCAGCGCCCAGCCGACCAGTCCGACCACGAGCAGCCGCCACGACCAGGCGGCGGCGATCCGCAGCGCGTGGGGGACGTCCGCGTCGTCCTGGCTGGCGGTGGAGGGGTGTGGGGCGACCGGGGACTCCGCGCCGACCACCACCGCCGACGGCGGGGCTACCGGTCCCGGGCTGGTGGGCGAGGCGACTCCCGAATCCGGTCCACCCGGCCGAGCGGAGACGGCGCCGACACGGGCGCGGTGGCGTTCCCGTCCCGCCCGGACCGCGTTCCGTCCCGACTCGTACGCGCGGCGGAGCCGTTCGCGTACCCGTTCCAAGCGGCTCACGCACACCTCCAGGTGACCATCTGCTGTCCTACGGTAACGACCGGACATGAACCTCGCCGACGCCACGGTAGGCGCGTTCCGCCACACCTTGCCCCCGCGCCGCACCCGGTAACCACCAGCGGGAGGGCAGGTCCGGACACGGTAGCGTTCCTCCCGTGACCGCTGACCAGAATCTCGACTCCGGGCTGCCGATCCGTCTCCTGCACGACCGCGTGCTGGTGCGGCTGGAGGGGAGCGAGGGGGAGCGCCGCTCCACCGCCGGCATCGTGATCCCGGCGACCGCGGCCGTGGGCAAGCGCCTGGCCTGGGCGACTGCGGTGGGAGTGGGCCCGAACGTCCGGTCCATCGTCTCCGGCGACCGGGTGCTCTTCGACCCCGACGACCGGTCCGAGGTCGAGCTGCACGGCCGGGGCTACGTCCTGCTCCGCGAGCGGGACGTGCACGCGGTCGCCGCCGAACGCGTCGAGAACGACTCCACCGGCCTCTACCTCTGACCCGGCGTCCTCCCCGGCCGGTAACGGCCGCCGGCTCGACGCCCTCCCCCACCGACCGGGCCCGCTGCCCGGTCGGTGCCGTTTGCACCTGGGAACGGCGGGAAGCCAGGCACGTCCACGCCCTGGGGAGGGACGATGCCGGTTTTCCTGAAGAAGCTGCTGATCTGGGGAAGCGTCGCCTTCCTGATCTACTTCATGGCGTTCCGGCCCCAGGGGGCGGCAGAGATGTTCAAGGCCATCGGAGCCGCGCTGATGGCCATCGCCGCCGGTCTGGGTGACTTCCTGAGCAGCCTGATGACCTGACCGCGGCCCTGCCCCGGTATCCGGGGCAGGGCGGTCGCGGGGTCGGGGAATCAGCGGTGGGGCGGCCAACCGGCGGGCGGCGGGCCGTACCAGGCGGGGGAACCGGGGACGTACGCCGGGGGCGGGGGCGGCGGCGCGAGCACCACCGGGATCGGCACCACCGGCTCGTCCGGCGGGTCCACCGGGCGCTGCTGGCCGTCCGGGAAGCGCAGGTGGTAGCGCTGCCCGTCCCAGATACCGACCGGGGCGTACGGATCACGCCCCACGAAGAACGACCGGTACGCGCTGATCGAGTCCAGCAGGTGCCGCTCCTCGGCGAGGGTCCGCTGCCAGTCGGCCGGACGGGTGTCCAGGCCCCGGCGCATGCCGTCGCGGAGCAGCGCCAGCCGGGTGGCGGAGAACTGGTAGCCCCGCATCGCCTTCACCGCGCGGTCGCCCCCGACCCGGCGGGCCCAGCTCCGGGCCGCGTGCCGTCGCCCGAGACTGCCCAGCGCGGCCACCTCCGGCGGGGTCAGCCAGCCGGCGCGGACGTAGTCGGGCAGGACGCGTTCGGTCAGTCGTCCCTCCCAGGCCCGCAGCCAGACCGCCAGACCGACCATGCCGAAGAAGATCGGCACCATCACGCCGATGTAGCCGTAGAGGGCGACCAGCGGCTGCCCGATGGCCAGGGACAGCGACGGCAGGAAGTTCCAGGCGCCGTGCAGCATCATCGCCAGCAGCAGCCCGGCGAGCGGGGCGAGCACCCGCACCCGGCGGTCGGCGGTGCGCGCGGCGATGCCCAGCCCCACCCCGACCATCGAGGTGAACAGCGGGTGGGCGAACCCGAAGATCAGGATCCGGACGATGAAGGTCATCAGCACCATCTGCGCGCCGGTGGCCGGGCCGTACTGCTCGACGCCGGTGCGGTAGCTGTGCCCGCCCAGGTAGAGGATGTTCTCCACCATCGCGAAGCCGACCGCCGAGAGCCCGCAGTAGACCAGCCCGTCGGTGATGCCGGACCACTCCCGCCGCCGGAACAGCAGCAGGAGGATCGGGCCGAGCGCCTTGGTCAGCTCCTCGATGAAGGGGGCGCTGAACACGGCGGTGAGCGAGTCGGGCAGCCCCCAGTCGGCGAACCGGTCGGCGAAGAAGCTGTTGACGGTCAGCGAAGCCGCGGTGGAGACGAACGCTCCCCAGGCGAAGCAGAAGATCAGGTACTTCAGGGGTTCCGGTTCGTACCGGTCGAGCCAGAGAAAACAGGTCACCAGCACCGGGACCGGCAGGATCGCGGCGACCAGGCCGATCAGCAGGGCCTCCGCCCCCAGGCTCTCGCCGAGCGTGAAGAGCATGAAGACCGCGCAGGCGGCGATGAGCAGGATCGCGCCGGCCAGCACCACGTACCGCCACCAGCTCCGACGACGGTACGGCAGCGGCGCGCCGGGCGGCCCGCCCAACGGGGATAGGGCGGGGCTCGGCGGCGGCGGAGCAGTCGGGGTGGCTCCGCCGGACGGGGTGTCGGCCATGCGGTCAGCGTAGCCACCCGCCACCGGACCGGCCGGGCGCATTCGGTACGGGTGATGCCCGGCCTCGGCGGCGGCGCCCGGTTTACGGCACCCGACACGGCTGGCCGGAGGCGGGACCCGGAGCCCGGCGCGGGCACCGGTGCGCGGCATCCGGAGGGCCGGGCACGGCTGGTCAGGGCAGCGGCGGGGGTGAGGTGTGCCGGGGCGGGGCGTGCTGCTCGGCGGGCGGGGTGGGGGTCTCCTGTTCACCGAAGGCCTCCCGGACCAGCCGGTTGGCCTCCTCCTGCTCCAGGCCGGAGGCGACCATCAGGTCGCTGGCGGTGGTACGCACCTGCGCCACCACCACGCTGCCGGAGAAACCGACTCCCTGTGCGTACGCCCGGCCGGCCTCGCTGACCGCGCGCAGCGAGCGCTCCCGGCTGTCCTGCGGTTCCGCCCCGACGGCGAACTCGTGCCGGAGCAGCCGCACCGACTCGGCGAGGTGACCGATCGCGTCGGGCAGCGGGTCGGGCACCGGTTCCCCGTCCTCGATCATGGTCACCGCCCGGCGGATCAGTGTGCCGCTGTTACGCATCGCCCGGTCGATCGGCGCGGCGGCCTCGGCGTAGTGGTGCAGCTCGTCGCGTCGGTGCCAGCGGGCCGGGGAGATGGTGATGGTCTCCTTCGCCCCCTCGATCGCCTCGGTGAACGCGGTCAGCTCCTCCTGGTTGGCCCGGAGCCGTTCCAGTGCCCGCTGGCACAGGTCCCGGTTCCGGTCCCGGATCCCCTCGGCCGCCCGGTCGAGCTGGCCGGCGAGCAGGTCCATGGCCGGGCGGGCGGCCCGGTTGATCACGCGGAGCGGGTTGAGCGGGAGCAGCACCGCCGTCACCAGCAGCGCGATACCGCCGCCGACGAAGGCGTCCACGAACCGGGGGATCTCCAGATTCTCGGTGGACGGGCTGAGCGTGGCGATCAGCACGGCCGTCGCCGCCGCCTGGATGACCACCGAGGCGTTGCCACCGAGGAAGGTCGACACCACGATGGCGAGGAACACCACGAGGGCGAGCTGCCACGGTCCGGTGCCGAGGAAGTAGATGATCAGGTCCCCGATGAGCACCCCGAGGGCCACCCCGACGATCAGCTCCAACGTCCGGCGCAGCCGCTGCCCCACCGAGGCGGCCAGGGTGCCGACCGCCGAGATCGGCGCGAAGACCGGTTCGGGGTTGCCGAGCAGCTCGTGCGCGGCCAGCCAGGAGAGCGCCGCCGCCAGCCCGGCCTGCAACGCGAGCGTCATCACGCTGCGCAGCCGGTGCAGCCGGTCGCTCAGGGTGGCCCGGCCCCGGTGCCGCAGCTCGGCCATCGCCCCGGCGATCCGGGCGGTGTCGACGTCGACCAGCCCCTCCCGCAGCCGCTCGGAACGGTGCCACAGCGCACGGCGACGGTTACGGGCAACAGCCATGGGCGGGACTACCCGCGCCGGGACGGGTGAATCCTGCCCTCCCTTCCGCACCGCCCGCTGGCGGCACGCTCCGCCCGTGTGGATGCAGGGGTCCCCTGCTCACGCTTTTTGCGTAACAGGGGACCCCTGCATCCACCCCCGTGGGGCAGACTGCGTCCGTGGAGACGCTGGTGCGACGGTGGCGGGCGGCAGCCCACGCGGCGGGTGCCCCGGACACGGAGGCGCTGGCCCGGGCCGGGGAGGCGCTGGTCACCCGTTGGCAGGAACCGCAACGGCACTACCACACCGTCGCGCACCTGACCGCCGTGCTGGACGTGGTCGACGCGTACGCCGGGCACGCCGACCGGCCCGATCTGGTGCGACTCGCCGCCTGGTGCCACGACGCGGTCTACGATCCGCGCGCCACCGGGGACGCCAACGAGCGGGACAGCGCGGCGTTGGCCGGCACCCTGCTCACCACGTTGGGGATCCCCGCCGGGGCGGTGACCGAGGTCCGCCGGCTGGTACTGCTCACCGCCGGCCACGCGGTCGCCGCCGACGACCGCGACGGGGCCCTGCTCTGCGACGCCGACCTGGCCGTCCTCGGTTCCGACCCGCAGCGGTACGACGACTACGCCGCCCGCGTCCGCCGGGAGTACGCGCACGTGCCCGAGCCGGCGTTCCGGGCCGGTCGGGCCCGGGTGCTGGCCGGGCTGCTCGCCCTGCCGGCGCTGTTCCGACTTCCCGCGCCCGCCACCCGGTGGGAGGCCCCGGCACGGGCGAACCTGGCCCGCGAGCTGGCCACACTGCGATCCGTCGGGTGAGTCCCGGCGCCGCCTGCCCCATGGTCACCACGGCGTGCACCGGAGGTCGCCGCGCCCCGGCCGGTGGGACGAGCCCCGGAGTCGGCCGCGCGAGGTCCGTCGGGTGCGCTCCGGGCCGGACGGCACCCACCTGACCGGGTGGTCGCCCCGGGCCGGACGGCACCCACCTGACCGGGAGGTCGCCGCCGGGCCGGACAGCGGCTGCCACCTGCGGCGCGAACCGGCGCACTGTGGTCACCTGGCGGGTGCGCCGCTACCCTCTCCTGCATGTCCGCCACCCCCCTCCTCGACGAACTGCGCGCCGCGCTCGGTGAGGCCGCCGTGCTGACCGACCCGGACCTGCTGCGGATGCACCAGCGGGACGAGGCCGACCTCTGCGCCGCCGGCATGCCCCTGGTCGTGGTCCGGCCACGGGACACCGCCGGAGTGGTAGCGGTGGTGCGCGCGGCGGCGCGGCACGGCGTACCGGTGGTGCCGCAGGGCGCGCGGACCGGGCTGGCCGGCGCGGCGAACGCGGTCGACGGCGCGGTGGTGCTGACCACCTCGGCGATGGACGCGATCCTGGAGATCGATCCGGTCAGCCGGATCGCCGTGGTGCAGCCCGGGGTGGTCAACGCCACCCTGGCCGGCGCGGTCCGCCGGCAGGGCCTCTACTACCCGCCCGACCCGGGCTCCTGGGAGTCGTCCACCATCGGCGGCAACGTGGCCACCAACGCCGGCGGCATGTGCTGCGTCAAGTACGGCGTGACCACGGAGTACGTGCTCGGCCTGGAGGTGGTGCTCGCCTCCGGCGAGGTGCTGCGCACCGGGCGGCGGACGGCCAAGGGCGTCGCCGGTTACGACCTGACCCGCCTCTTCGTCGGTTCGGAGGGCACGCTCGGGATCATCACCGAGGTGACCCTGGCCCTGCGGCCCGCCCCGGAGGAGTCGCTGACCCTGGTCGCGGTCTTCGACTCCACCGCCGACGCGGGCACGGCGGTCGCCGGGATCGCCGCGCAGGGCCTGAGCCCGAGCCTGCTGGAACTGCTCGACCGGACCCACCTTCAGGCGATCGAGGCGTACCAGCCGATGGGGCTGCGCACCGACGCCGAGGCGCTGCTGCTCGCGGCGGCCGACACCGGCCCCCGGGCCGCCGAGGACCTGGCCCGGCTGGAGAAGGTCTGCGAGGCGGCCGGCGCCTCCGAGGTGTACGCCGCCACGGACGCCGTGGAGGCGGCGGCGCTGCTCCAGGCCCGGCGGCTGGCCTACCCGGCGATGGAGGCGTTCGCCGCCCGGTCGTACCCGGCGGGCAACGGCGGGC
Source organism: Micromonospora sp. NBRC 101691 (assembly GCF_030269285.1). Lineage (NCBI taxonomy): Bacteria > Bacillati > Actinomycetota > Actinomycetes > Micromonosporales > Micromonosporaceae > Micromonospora > Micromonospora sp. NBRC 101691. Next base: position 70,129 of record NZ_BSTB01000009.1, on the reverse strand, counting down.
TGATCCTCGACGACGTGGCGGTGCCACGTGGCGCGCTCGCCGCGCTGCTCGACGGGGTGGCCCGGATCGCCGCCGGGTGCGACGTGCCGATCGGTGTGGTGGGGCACGCCGGGGACGGCAACATGCACCCCATCATCGTGGTCGACCGGGCCGACCCGGCCAGCCTGGAGCAGGGTCGCCGGGCCTTCGACGAGATCATGCGGCTCGGCCTGGAGCTGGGTGGCACCTGCACCGGCGAGCACGGGGTGGGCCTGCTCAAGCGGGACTGGCTGGCCCGCGAGATCGGCCCGGTCGGGGTCCGGGTGCACCACGCGATCAAGGCGGCGCTCGACCCGGACGGCCTGTTCAACCCCGGCAAGGTGTTCTGACCGCCGGAACGGCCGTGGTCGGCGCGGGGGCGTGGTCAGTACGGCGTGGGCAGTCCGCTCAGGTCGCTGTCCGTGCCCCGGTCGGCGGCGAAGCCCCGGACGTCGGGCGCGCCGAGCCGGGCCGCGTCGGCGGTCGCGTCGTCCGGCATCCGCTGCGACTGCCGTTCCGCCTCCACCCGGGCCCGGTAGTGCGCGACCTCGCGGGCCCGCACGTCCGCGTCCCAGCCGAGCACCGCGCCCATCAGCTCGGCCGTGTGCTCCGCCGACTCCAGCCCCCGGTGCGTGGTCTCGAAGGAGATCCGGGTACGCCGGGTGAGCACGTCCTCCAGGTGCAGGGCACCCTCCGCCCGCGCCGCGTAGGTGACCTCGGCGGCCAGGTACTCGGGGGCACCGGCGAGCGGGGCGGCGAGCAGCGGATCCGCCGCGATCAGGGCGAGCAGGTCCAGGGTCAGGCTGCCGTACCGTTCCAGCAGGTGCTCCACCACGCCGACCGGCACCCCGTGCCGGCGGGCCAGGTCGGCCCGGTCCCGCCACATCGCCGCGTACCCGTCCGCGCCGAGCAGCGGCAGGTCGGCGGTGCGTGACGGGCGGACGTTGCCGAGCCGGCGGGCGGCCCGGTCGACCACGTCACCGGCCATCACCCGGTACGTCGTGTACTTCCCGCCGGCCACCAGCAGCAGCCCCAGCATCGGCTCGACCACCGCGTGCTCCCGGGAGAGCTTCGAGGTGGAGTCCGCCTCACCGGAGAGCAGCGGGCGCAGCCCGGCGTAGACGCCCTCGATGTCGTCGGTGGTGAGCGGCTTGTCCAGCACCGTGTTGACCTGTTGCAGCAGGTAGTCGATGTCCCGCGCGGAGGCGGCCGGGTGCGAACGGTCCAGCCGCCAGTCCGTGTCGGTGGTGCCGATGATCCAGTGCCCGCCCCACGGGATGACGAAGAGCACCGAGGTCGGCGTCCGCAGGATCAGCCCGGTCTCGCCGGTGATCGCCGAGCGGGGCACCACGAGGTGCACCCCCTTGGAGGCGCGGACCCGCAGACCGGGGCGCAGCCCCACGTCGTTGAGCATCCGGGACATGTCGTCGCTCCACACGCCGGTGGCGGCGATGACCGTGCGCGCATGCACCTCGAACTCGGCGTCCGGCGAGCCGGGGGGCGCCTCCAGGTCGCGGACGCGTACCCCGGTCACCTCCCGGGCCTGCCGGATCAGGCCGACGGCGCGGGCGCTGGTCACCATCGTCGCGCCGAGGCTCGCCGCGGTGCGGGCCAGGGTGACCACCAGGCGGGCGTCGTCCACCTGCCCGTCGAAGTAGCGGATCGCGCCGGCCACCTGGTCGGCCCGCAGGCTCGGGAAGACCCGCCGGGTGCCCTCGCGGGTCAGGTGCCGGTGCAGCGGCATGCCCCGGCCGCCGCCGAAGAGACCGGCGAAGGCGTCGTACGCGGCCACGCCGGTGCCGTAGTAGGCCCGCCGCCAGACGCGGGCCGGCAGGTCGCGCAGCCCGCCGCTGTCCGGCAGCGGCACCAGGATCGGCACCGGACGGACCAGGTGCGGCGCGAGCCGGGTGGCGAGCAGCCCCCGCTCGGTGAGCGCCTCGTGCACCAGGCCGAACTCCAGCTGCTCCAGGTAGCGCAGGCCACCGTGGATCAGCTTGCTGGAGCGGCTGGACGTGCCGGCGGCGAAGTCCCGCGCCTCGACCAGGGCCACCTTGAGGCCCCGGGACGCGGCGTCCAGGGCAGCGCCCGCACCCGTCACCCCACCTCCGATGACCAGGACGTCGAACCGCTCGGCCCGGAGCCGGCGCAGGTCGGCGGCCCGCCGGACGGGCGAGAGCTGACCGGCGACCGTACGGGAGATGTTGGGGTCACGCACCCGTTCACGGTATCGGGACCGGCGGTCGGCGGCACACCCCGAACCCGTCTGCGTACCGTACGGGCATGCAGCCCGTGTATCCGCCCGCGCCTCCGCTCCCCCCGTCGACGGTGCCGCCGCCCGGGCCGCTGCCGGTGGTCGCGGCCGTCCTGGTCGGTTGCTGGACGGTCGCGGCGGTCCTGCTGCCTCAGCTCGTCAGTTGGATCGCCGAGCAGATCCTGCTCGCCAGCGGGCTCCACCAGCCGGTCTGGATCTGGCCGGTGGTCTCCCTGGTCACCGTCGTCGCGGTCGGGGTTCCCGCGCTGCTGCTGGCCCTGCTGCCGCGCTCCGGAGCGGTCCGCGCCACCGGTAGGGCCTGGCTGGCCGGAGCGGTGGCGCTCGGTGTGCTCGGGCTGCTCCGGATGATCCCGGCGGTGCACCACGAGGCGTACCTCGCCGCGCTCGCCCTGGTCGCCGCGCTGACCGCCGTGGTCGCCGCCCGGCTGCTGCGCGCCGGCACCACCACCGCTGGTCCGGGCGGACGGGACGGCACCGCTGGTCCGGGCGGACGGGACGGCACCGCCGGGGTCACTCCGCTCGCGGTCGCCGCCGGGCTGGTCCTGCTGCTGCCCTGGCTCTGGCTGGGTGCGCTCGGCGGGCTGCTGGAGACGGTGCTCGCCGCGCTGGCCGCCACGGCGGTCGGTGTCCTCGCCGGGGTCCTGCTCGACGTCGGTTTCTGGGCCCGCTTCGGGGCCGGTCGACCCACCCGTCCGGCGCTGCTGGTGCTGGGCGGCGGCGCGGTGGCCGGGGTGACGTTGCTGCTGGTCGCCGCCGGCACCGGTCACTCCGGTGCGCAGCTCGCCATGCTGCTGACCCTGCCGCCGGTCGGGTTCGTGCTCGGCGCGCTCCAGGCGCCCACCGATCCGGACGGACGGCCGACCGGACGCGCCCCGGTGCGCTGGCTGGTCGGGCTGGGCGTGTTCGGTCCGCTGGCCTTCACCGATCCGGAGGAGGTCACCCTGCTGCTGAGCACCACCCGGGACGTGCCGTTCTGGGTGATGGTCGCCGCCGGGGCCGGTCTGGTCGTCGCGCTCGGGCTCTCCGTCGGGTACGGCGTGCTGCTGCCGCGCCGCGTGCCGGGGCGACGGTTCGCCACGGCGGCCGTGGTCGTCCTGCTGGTGGCGGGCACTCTGGTGTACGCCGGCCCCGGCCAGCCGGGACTGCACGGCGAGCGCCTGCTGGTGGTGCTGCGGCAGCAGGCCGACCTGAGGGACGTCCCGGCCACCCCGGGGGCGGCCGGACGGGACGCCCGCGTCCGCGAGGTCTACCGCCGGTTGGTCGACACCGCCGACCGTACCCAGGCCGACCTGCGCCGGGAGCTGGACCGGCTGCGGCTGGCGCACACCCCGTACTACCTGGTCAACGCGATCGAGGTGGACGGCGGCCCGGCGGTGCGGGCCTGGCTGTCGGGCCGCCCCGAGGTGGACCGGGTGCTGGTGAGCCAGCGGTTGCGTCCGCTGCCCGCCCCGGCCGGCACCAGCCGGGGCGACGCCGCCGGACCCACCGGTCCGGAGTGGAACATCCGCATGATCGGGGCGGACCGGGTCTGGTCGGAGCTGGACGTGGACGGTTCCGGGATCACCGTGGGCAGCTCGGACTCCGGTGTGGACGCCGGCCACCCGACGCTGGCGGCCGGGTTCCGGGGCGGCGACGACTCCTGGTACGACCCGTGGGAGGGCAGCCGGTCCCCCCGCGACCGGAGCGGACACGGCACCCACACGATGGGCAGCGCGGTGGGGCGGGACGGCATCGGAGTCGCGCCCGGCGCGAACTGGACCGGCTGCGTGAACCTCGACCGCAACCTCGGCAACCCGGCGCACTACCTGGACTGCCTCCAGTTCATGCTGGCCCCCTTCCCGCCCGGTGGTGACCCGTTCACCGACGGTCGGCCCGAACGGGCCCCGCACGTGCTGACCAACTCGTGGGGCTGTCCGACGATCGAGGGCTGCGACCCGCAGGTGCTGCGGCCGGCGACCGCCGCCTTCGACGCGGCCGGGGTGTTCGTGGTGGCCGCCGCGGGCAACACCGGTCCGTACTGCGCCTCGATCGACGACCCGCCGGCTCCGTACGCGGACGTGTTGACCGTCGGCGCGGTCGACCGGTCCCGCCGGGTCACCGACTTCTCCAGCCGGGGGCCGGTGCCCGGGGTGGCCAAGCCGGACCTGGTCGCACCCGGTGCCGGGGTGCGCTCGGCGATGCCCGGGGGCGGATACTCCGTCCTGGACGGCACCTCGATGGCGACCCCGCAGGTGGCCGGGGTGGTCGCGCTGATGTGGTCGGCCAATCCGGCGCTCGTCGGTGATCTGGACGGCACCCGGCGCATCCTGCGGGAGACCGCCACCCCGGTCGACGCGTCACCCGCACCGGGCGGGGAGGCGACCTCGACGTGCGGCGGCGCCGCCAACGTCGCCGGGGCCGGCCTGGTCGACGCCTACGCCGCCGTCCGCTCCGCCGGGGTGTGAGCAGGGGACCCCTGTTACCGCTTTTTGATGAGGAAGGGCCCCCTGCAACCACCCCGGCGACGCCCGCACCGCCGAAGCCGCCCGGCACGTGCCGCAGTCGCCGCATCCCGCGCAGCCGGTACGGCCGGTGCAGCGGCTGCCGTTCGTGCCTCGGGTGGCACTAGGGTCGGCGTCCATGGACGACGAGCGGATCAGCGTGACCGAGCTAACCACCGAGCGGCTGCCCGAGGTGGTCGCGCTCTGCCGGCGGGGCCTGGATCTGGCCGAGGACGCCGCCGAGGCCGAGGCCATCGTGGACACCGTGTACGGGCGGGCCCGGCTCGACCGGCCGGTGGTCGGGCTGCTGGCCGTACGGGGCAGGAAACCCGTCGGCGTGCTGGTCTGCTCCGTCCCCGGGCGGCCGGACGCGGCGTACGGCTGCGTCGACCTGGTGGTGGTCGTGCCGGAGGAGCGTCGGCGCGGCGTGGCGCGGGCGCTGCTGGCGCACGCCGAACGGTGGCTCGCCGAGCGGGGCGCGCGGGAGGTGCTGCTGGCCGGGAACCCGCCGTACTACGCCTGGCCGGGCATCGACGTGCGGTACACGCCGGCGGTCTGCGCCGCGCTGGCGCTGGGCTACCGCCAGGACCGGACCGCCTGGAACATGACCGCCGACCTGTCGTACGACGACTCGCCCGCGCTGCGCTCCACGGTGGAGGCGGAGCGGCGGCTGGCCACCGCGGGCGTGACGGTACGCCGGGCGGAACCGGCCGACCTGCCGGCGCTGACCGCGTTCGCCCGTGACACCTTCGGCGGTGCCTGGGACGGTGAGCTGCTCGGTTCGGTGGGCCGCGCCGGGGCGGGGTGCCACGCGGCGTGGCGCGACGGGGTGGTGGTGGGTTTCGCCGCCTGGGGGTCGTCCCGCCCGAGCTGGTTCGGGCCGATGGGCACCGATCCGGCGGCGGCCGGTTCGGGCATCGGAGGCGTGTTGCTGCGGCGGTGCCTGCGGGACCAGCGGGACGCGGGGATCGAGCACGCCCAGATCGGCTGGGTGGGCCCGGTGCCGTTCTACTCCGGCAGCGCGGGAGCGCGGATCGAGCGGGTCTTCCTGCTCTACCGGAAGGACATCGACCCCGATCGCCCACAAACCGGGCAGGGACCCGAATAGTCCCGTTCCACCCCGGAGCCTGCCGTGGATCTCCTACCGTTTCGGCAGGAGGAGGCAGTCATGAGGATGGACGACGAACCCGCCGACGACGCCGCGCCCCTCGCCTGGGCACCCGTCGGCGACCTGCCCGGTCACCTGCCGATCGACTGGCTGGACTACGGCGACGCCGAACAACTGGTGGAGATGTCCGCCGGCACCGAACCGGCATCTACCGAACCGTTGGAGATGGTGGACGCGCCCGTCGGAACCGATCCGCCGGACCATCGTCCGGGCCGACGACGCCCTCTGCCGACCTGACCGGACCGGGCACCGGGCGGTCGACCGCCCACTTCCGGGCCGCGCCCCGGGGCACCCCGGACCTGCTGCCGTGGACGGCGGATACGGGACGGCCGGTCACCGGATCCGCGCCGGAGACGACCGCCGGACCCGGCGGCCACCGGACGCCCGACCGCCAGTCCCGCGAGGCCCGGCGACCACCGGACGCCCGACCGCCGACTCCGCGCGCGGACAGCGGAAGGGGCGGACCGCTGACGCGGCCCGCCCCTTCGGCGTGTGTCGGAACCGGACTCAGAAGTCCATGTCCCCGCCACCCGGGCCAGCCGGGGCGGCCGGGGCCTTCTCCGGCTTGTCCGCGACGACGGCCTCGGTGGTGAGGAAGAGCGCCGCGATCGACGAGGCGTTCTGCAGCGCCGACCGGGTCACCTTGGCCGGGTCGATGATGCCCGCGGCCAGCAGGTCGACGTACTCACCGGTCGCGGCGTTGAGGCCGTGACCCGGGTCGAGGTTGCGGACCCGCTCGACGACGACGCCACCCTCCAGGCCGGCGTTGACGGCGATCTGCCGCAGCGGGGCGTCCAGCGCGATCTTGACGATCTGCGCGCCGGTCGCCTCGTCGCCGACGAGGTCCAGCTTGTCGAAGGCGGTCTTGCCGGCCTGCACCAGCGCGACGCCACCACCCGGGACGATGCCCTCCTCGACGGCGGCCTTCGCGTTGCGGACGGCGTCCTCGATGCGGTGCTTGCGCTCCTTCAGCTCGACCTCGGTGGCCGCGCCGACCTTGATCACCGCAACGCCACCGGCCAGCTTGGCCAGCCGCTCCTGCAGCTTCTCGCGGTCGTAGTCGGAGTCGCTCTTGTCGATCTCGGCCCGGATCTGGTTCACCCGGCCCTGGATCTGCTCGGCGTCGCCGGCACCGTCGACGATGGTGGTCTCGTCCTTGGTCACCACGACCTTGCGGGCGCGGCCCAGCATCTCGACGCCGACGGCGTCCAGCTTGAGGCCGACCTCCTCGCTGATGACCTGACCACCGGTGAGGATGGCGATGTCGCCCAGCATGGCCTTGCGGCGGTCACCGAAGCCCGGCGCCTTGACGGCGACCGACTTGAAGGTGCCCCGGACCTTGTTGACGACCAGGGTCGCCAGGGCCTCGCCCTCGATGTCCTCGGCGATGATCAGCAGCGGCTTGCCGCCCTGCATGACCTTCTCCAGGATCGGGAGCAGGTCCTTCACCGACGAGATCTTGCTGTTGACGATCAGGATGTACGGGTCGTCGAAGACGGCCTCCATACGCTCCGGGTCGGTCATGAAGTAGGCGGAGATGTAGCCCTTGTCGAAGCGCATGCCCTCGGTGAGCTCGAGCTCCAGGCCGAAGGTGTTGCTCTCCTCGACGGTGATGACGCCTTCCTTGCCGACCTTGTCCATCGCCTCGGCGATGATCTCGCCGACGCTGGCGTCACCGGCCGAGATGGAGGCGGTGGAGGCGATCTGCTCCTTGGTCTCCACGTCCTTGGCGAGCTTGGACAGCTCCTCCGAGACGTTCGCGACCGCGGCCTCGATGCCCCGCTTCAGGGCCATCGGGTTGGCACCGGCGGCCACGTTGCGCAGACCCTCGCGGACGAGGGCCTGGGCCAGGACGGTCGCCGTCGTCGTGCCGTCGCCGGCGACGTCGTCGGTCTTCTTGGCGACCTCCTTGACCAGCTCAGCGCCGATCTTCTCGTACGGGTCCTCGAGCTCGATCTCCTTGGCGATGCTCACACCATCGTTGGTGATGGTGGGGGCACCCCACTTCTTCTCGAGCACGACGTTGCGACCCTTGGGGCCGAGCGTCACCTTCACGGCGTCGGCGAGCTGGTTCATGCCCCGCTCGAGGCCGCGACGGGCCTCCTCGTCGAACGCGATCATCTTGGCCATACGGCGTTGTCCTCCTGGACACTCACGGGCCACCCGAGTGTGTGTCCCGGATGGGCCGCCTGGTGTACGCACCTTGGGACGTCGCCACCTGGCGACGACGACGTCTCCTCGGCCGGGCCGGATAGCCCGCGACGACCGGCCATGTGCCACGCGGCTCGATGCCGCGCGACCGTGGCCCTACCGTCCCGACCATTGGCACTCACGCCATGCGAGTGCCAATGACTTGTTTAGCACTCTCCCCTGCCGAGTGCAAGCACGATGGCTCCGTCGGACGCGCCCACCGGCCGGCCGACATCGCACCGCCCACCCGAAGATCATGAACTCGACGGACAACTCGACCTCTCCGGACACGTCCACTTCACGGTCGACGCGGAGAGGGAGGAAGGGAGCAAGGGAGTGCCGGACGAACGTCAGCCGGCGGAGCGCGGCGACGGCACGGAAGCGAGCGACCCCGGAGACGGGAGGTGGGGCCTCACACGGCATGTCGGGGTGCCCGCACGGAGGGACACCCCGACATGCCGTGGTTCGCCTCGGGCCGACGGCTCGGGTGAGCCGCCGGAACGGGCTGGTGAACGGGGGCGCGCCCGGCTCCGGGAGGGCCGGGTCCGGGCGGGCCCGGAGGGAACGGAGGGGACGGGAGAAAAGGAGGGAACGGGTCAGCCGTGGGCCGATGCCGGCACCTGCCAGCCGGGGCGACCGCAGGCCATGCCGGGCGTGGTGGCGACACCTCGGCGCCGCCTCACGGAGTCAGCTCAGGCGATGACGCGCACCCGCTCGGCCTGCGGGCCCTTCTGCCCCTGAGCGATCTCGAACTCGACCCGCTGCCCGTCGTCCAGCGCCTTGTAGCCGTCCATCTCGATCGCGGAGAAGTGGACGAAGACGTCCTGCCCTCCGTCGACGGCGATGAAGCCGTAGCCCTTTTCGGCGTTGAACCACTTGACGGTGCCTTGCGCCACGGTGCACTTCCTCACTTCGCTGGGCGACACGCAACCCCCGACGCCGGTCCGATCGACATCGGGACCACCGCTTTCCTCACCGGCCCGGAGCGGCCGATGTTCGGTGACCGAAATCGCACGCTACACGAAGCGTGACGACAGCGCACGACCACAAACCAGGGCATAGCGGACGGGTCTCGACCCGGGATCGCATCGGCGGCCATCGTTGCGGTAGGCATTCGGACATGACGCGGAATCCGGCCAGGTCGACGCCGTGCGTACCCATCGTCCGCAGGGTCCGCCCGGCCGACGCCGCCCGCATGCGGGCCCTGCGGTTGGAGATGCTCGCGGACGCCCCGCTGGCCTTCCTGGAGACCCTCGCGGACGCCGCCGCCCGCCCGCATGCCGAGTACGCCGCCCGGATCGCGTACACCTCGACCGGCTCGCACACCGCGCAGTTCGTCGCCGACCCCGGTGGCCGCCTGGTCGGGCACGCCGGAGGCGTCGCCTCGCCACACGAGGCGGGGCTGACCGTGGTCTTCGGGGTCTACATCACCCCCGCCTGGCGCGGCACCCGCCTGCTCGCCGACCTGATCGACGAGGTCGGTCGCTGGTCACGGGCGTGCGGACGACCGGAGCTGATGCTGGAGGTGGTGATCGGCAACGACCGCGCCTACCGGTCGTACCTGCGGCTGGGCTTCACCGACACCGGGGTACGCGTGCCGCACCCCACGATCCCGTCGATGCGGGAACTCCAGATGCGCCGCGCCGCCTGAGGGTGTGCGGCCCGAGGGGACGCCGCCGTTCACGCACGCGCCGCCCGAGGGCGGCAGCCGCTCTCCCGCGCGCCCCGCGAGATGGTTGCAGGGGACCCTTCCTACGCAGAAAACGGTAGGAAGGGTCCCCTGCTACCAACCAGCCCGGCCGCCGCCGGGTGGGCTACCGACCAGCCCGGCGCGGTCAGGCGGTGTGGCGGCGGCTCTGCACCACGCGGAACCGGTTCGCCACGTACGCGCCGTCGGTGAGGGCGGCGTTGGCGGCCGGGTTGGCGCCGCTGGCGTGGAAGTCGGAGTACGCCGCCGACTGGTTGACGAAGACCCCGCCGGTCAGGTTGCCGGACAGGTGCACCCCGACCTCGATCGCCGCTGCCTCGGCCGCGTCGAGCACCGCCTCGTCGGTGGAGTAGACGGCGGCGGTCAGCGCGCCCTTCCGCCCCACCGTGGTCCGGAGGATCTCCAGGCTCTGCGCGGTCGAGCCGGTGGCGATGACGAACGAGACCGGGCCGAACCACTCGCGGCCGTACGTCGCCGTGGCGTCCGCGTCGAGCTTGACGATGGTCGGCGTACGAACGACCGCGTCCGGGTGCGCCGGGTGCTCCAGCGGACGCGACTCCAGCACGACGTCACCGAGCTTGGTCGCCTCGTCCAGCCGCTCCAGCACCCCGTCGTTGACGATCGCGCCGGTCAGCTCGACGGCGCGGGCCGGGTCGGCGGTCAGCTTGGCCACCGCCGCGGCGATCCCGGCGGCCACCTCGTCGAAGCTCTTGTGCCCCTGGTCGGTGGCGATGCCGTCGGCCGGGATGAGGATGTTCTGCGAGGTGGTGCACATCTGGCCGCTGTAGAGCACCAGCGTGAACCCGAGGTTGCGGCACATGCCGGCGAAGTCGTCGGTGGAGTCGATCACCACCGTGTTCAGCCCGGCCTTCTCGGTGTAGACCGAGGCCTGACGGGCGTGCTGCTCCAGCCAGTCGCCGTACTCGGTCGAGCCGGTGAAGTCGACGATCTTCACGGCCGGGTGCAGGGCCAGGTCGGAGGCGAGCTTCTCGCCCGGGGCCTCGGCGGCGAGCAGCACCAGGTTCGGGTCGAACCCGGCCTCGGCGAGCACCTCGCGGGCCACCTGGACGGTGATCGCCAGGGGCAGCACCGCGCGCGGGTGCGGCTTCACCAGCACCGGGTTGCCGGTGACCAGCGAGGCGAAGAGACCGGGGTACGAGTTCCAGGTCGGGAACGTGTTGCAGCCGATCACCAGCGCCAGGCCCCGGGGCACCACGTGGAACGTCTTGGTCATCCGCAGCGGTTCGCCCTTGCCGGCGGGCTTCTCCCACCGGGCCGTCGCCGGGTGCCGGGTCATCTCCGCGTACGCGTACGCGATCGCCTCCAGCGCCCGGTCGAACGCGTGCGCCCCGCCGGCCTGGAACGCCATCACGAAGGCCTGCCCGCTGGTGTACTGCACCGCGTTGGCCAGCTCGAAGATCCGCTTGTGCAGGCGGGAGAGGATCTCCAGGCAGATCCCCGCGCGGGCCTGCGGGCCGGCGTCCCGCCAGGCGGGCAGGGCGGCGGAGGCGGCGGTCACCAGCTCGTCGACCCGGGCGTGCGGGTAGCGCACGCCCAGCGTCACCCCGAACGGGCTCGCCTCGGTGGCGATCCGGTCGCCGGTGCCCGGCTGGTCGAGCGGGAAGTCGCCGTCCAGGTACGCCTCGAAGGCGGCCCGGCCCTCGGCCGCGGCGGTCTCGCCGTACACGCGGGGGCTGGGGGACTCGGGGTAGGCGGACCAGTACCCGCGCTCGGAGATCGCGGTCAGCGCCCGGGTGAGGGTGTCGGCGTGCGTGGCGTACAGGGGATGCGGGGTCTCCGTCATGCCGCCATCATGCCGCAGCCCGGGAGGAGTCGGTAAGGGCCGTGAGCCGAGTCGGCACGGGCCGTGAGTTGGCTGGCCGGGCTCGCCCCGGGGGCCCATCCTGGAGCCGTGCGACAGCGGACGCGGACCACGCTCACCTGGCTCAACGGCACCACGCCGGCCGGGCTGGCGTTGGCGGTCCTGGCCCGCACCACCCGGCGGCGCACCCCGGACGGCATCGTCGTCGCCGGGGGCTACCGGCTGCCGGTGCCGAGGCAGCGGTGCTTCACGGTCGGCTCGGTGGTGCTGACCCGTCGCCCACCCGAGTGGCTGCTCCACCCGGACCGCGCCGACCTGCTCGCCCACGAGCGGCGGCACACCGACCAGTACGCGCTGCTCGGGCCGCTCTTGTGGCCGGCGTACTGGCTCGCCTGCGGGTGGTCGTACGCGCTGACCGGCACCTACGGCTGCGGCAACGTCTTCGAGCGGCGGGCCGGCCTGGCAGCCGGCGGATATCCCGAGCCGACCCTGCGACCGTGGGCGGCGGCCCTGCTCCGCCCGCCGCCGGGCACCGCCGGGAGACGTCCGCTCAGATGTCGAGCTGCCAGATGGTCCAGGCGTCGACGGCGCGGAAGCCGAGTTGCTCGTTGATCGCGATCATGTGCGTGTTGTCGGCGGCGTTCCAGGTGTCGATCTCGCGCAGTTCCGGCTCGTGCGCCAGCACGTACCGGAGATTCTCGATCTTGGTGAGCAGGCCGAGCCGATGGCCCCGGTGCGCCGGATCCACGATGGTGATCTGCTGGTCGGCGTGCCGTGGGACGGACGGCACCACGACGATCATCGACCAGGCGACCAGGCGGCCACTCGCCTCGTGCACCACTCCGCAGTGGTAGGGAGACCGCCCCCGGGCCGTCAGCACCCGCTCGATGCCCCGGACCCGTTCCGCGTCGACGCGGTCCGGTTCGAGCACGAGGTCCCCGATGGGCGAGTCGGTCACCAGCCGGCTGTCGAGGTAGGCGACGTCGGCGACGTACTCCTCGGGGGTGACGGTTTGCCAGGTCACCGTGCGGTAGCCGGTGGCCCGTTCGCGCGCGTCGGCCAGCAGCGCGTCGTGGGCGGCGTGGTCCACCTGGTCGACCACCAGCCGGCGGCGTACCTCGCCCAGCGCCGGCTGCGCACCCAGCGCGGCGGCGAACCGCGCGCCGACGGCCGGCCGCTCCGGCCCCTCCGGCAGCGGCCCGACCGACGTCGAGATGATCCGCTTCCGGCCGTGCCCGCGCAGCACCCGGACGGCGTGTCCGTACAGCGCCCGCCCGATGCCACGCCGCCGGTACGCCGGGTGGACGGCCAGGTCGAGGCTGGCGTTGTCGACGTTCTCCGCCTGCGGCAGGTGGAGCATCAGGTGGCCCACCGGCACGTCGTCGAGGGTGGCCAGCGCCATCAGGATCGACCTGCTGGGCATCGGGTGCCGGATCGCGCCCTCGAACTGCTGCCGGGACAGCTGCGGGAAATCCGGCAGGTCGACGGCCTGCGCGGCGGCGGCCACCTGGAACGCCGCGTCGATCGCGGCCTGGTCGGACTCGTCGAACGACGCGATGACGATGCTCATGCCGACGAGGGTGCGCCGCCGGAACGGCAACGGGCCAGCGATTTAACCGCTGGCCCGAAGAAAGCTTTGGTCGGGAGGGACGATCGCACAACGCCTCCGGCGTTGGGTCGTAAGGCTTGAAAAGTCTTCGGCGAACGCCCTCCCGCAGGAAGCATCCTGCGCCTGACCGGTTACTGGCGTCAAGTCCCTGCCGGGTAGTTTTTCGTACCCTGGGCGAACGGTCGGTTACCCGACGGATCGACCCGATCCCCCATTCGGGCGAGTCGACCGATCCGCCGGGACGATCGGCAGGTCAGCCGAGTAGACCGGCGTCGCGGGCGGCGCGCAGCGACGGCTTGATCCGGTGGGTCGGGCCGACCTGGCCGGCGACCGCGTCGATGGTCTTCAGACCCTCGCCGGTGTTGAAGACCACCGTTTCGGCGGTCGGGTCCAGCCGGCCCGAGGCGACCAACTTGCGCAGCACCGCGACGGTCACCCCGCCGGCCGTCTCGGCGAAGACCCCGGTGGTACGGGCCAGCAGCCGGATCGCCGCGCGGATCTCCTCGTCGTCGGCGTAGTCCATCCACCCACCGGTACGCCGCACCGCCTCCAGGGCGTAGAGGCCGGCCGCCGGGTCGCCGATGTTCAGCGACTTCGCGATCCCGGTCGGCTTGACCGGGGTGATGGTGTCGGTGTCGGCGTGCAGCGCGGTGGCGATCGGGTTGCAGCCGGCCGACTGGGCGCCGAAGACCTTCCAGCCGCCGGCCGGGGCCTCGGCCAGCCCGATCTCGACCAGCTCACTGAACGCCTTGTCGACCTTGGTGAGCAGTTCGCCACTGGCCATCGGGATGACCACCTGCGCCGGGATCCGCCAGCCGAGCTGCTCGGCCACCTCGTACCCGAGGGTCTTCGACCCCTCCGCGTAGTAGGGGCGGACGTTGACGTTGACGAACGCGGTGTCCTCGAACTCGTCGGTCTCGACCAGTTCGCCGCAGAGGCGGTTCACGTCGTCGTACGAGCCGTCGATGGCGACCAGGTCGCCGCCGTAGACGGCGGTGGTGACCACCTTGCCCTGTTCCAGGTCACCGGGGATGAAGACCACCGAGGGCACCCCGGCCCGGGCGGCGTGCGCGGCGACGGAGTTGGCCAGGTTGCCGGTCGAGGCGCAGGCGAACCGGGTGAAGCCGAGCGCCTTGGCGGCGGTCAGCGCCACCGAGACCACCCGGTCCTTGAACGAGTGGGTCGGGTTGGCGCTGTCGTCCTTGATCCAGAGCGGCGCGGTGATGCCCAGCTCGGCGGCGAGGTTGCCGGCGGCGACCAGCGGGGTGAGCCCCGGGTCGAGGGTGACCCGGGTGGTCGGGTCCTGGCCGGCGGGGAGGAGGGCGGCGTACCGCCACAGGTTCTGCGGCCCGGCCTCGATCTGCTCCCGGGTCACCCGGGCCAGCGCGGCGGTGTCGTAGTCGACCTCCAGCGGCCCGAAGCACTCGTAGCAGGCGTGCTGGGCGGCGAGCGGGTAACGCGCCGAGCAGGCGCGACAGACCAGGGCGCGGGCCGGGCTGGCGGTGGTGTCGATACCGGGGGCGACGATCGTCGACGTCATGTCGAGGGGGTCCTCTCATCTTTCCCCGCGTCGCACCCTGCGGCGGGGACGGATTTGGCACCTGCCCCGTCGGACGCTCAGCTCTGAGCGCACGGGGTGGTTGCCGGGGCGTCGTCGGGCCGTATCCCTCAGCCCCTCTGGATGAGGTATTCAGTTGTGCCTGCGAGCATACGCACAGCCCAACCCGCGTCCGCTCCCCCTTCCCACCTTGTGAGCCATTCCACCCACCCGGGCGCGGGTAGGGTGCGGGGCGTGCCGTGGTGGGTGGGGGCCGCGATCGGGTGCGGAGTGGCGGGCGCCCTCCTGCCCACGGTGGGCTACCGCCTCGCGGTGCCGTACGGCGAGCCGCCCCGGCAGACCTGCTCCGGATGCGGTGTGCCACTGCGCCCCGGCGTCGTGGGGTGGTTCGCCGGTCGCTGCGTCCGGGGACACCGGCTGGGCGTCCCCCGGTGGGTCACCGCCGCGCTCGCCGGGCTGGCCGGGGCGCTGCTCGCGGCGGCGCTCGGCGCGGTGGCCGTCCTGCCGCTGCTGCTCGCCCTGGCGGTGCTGGGCGTGCTGCTCGGCGTCGTCGACGTCGCCTGCCATCGGCTCCCCGACCCGCTGGTGCTGCCGGCACTGGCCGCCACGCCGCCGCTGCTCGGGCTCGTCGCGCTCGGCACCGGCCAGTGGGACGACTGGGTACGCGGACTGCTCGCCTGCCTGGCGGTCGGAGCGGCGTTCACCGGGCTGGTGCTGCTGCCGGGCGGCGGTTTCGGGTTCGGTGACGCGAAGGTGGGCGCACTGCTCGGCTGGTACCTCGGCTGGCTGGGCTGGGACGCGGCGCTCCTCGGCGTGGCGCTGCCGTGGGTGGTGAACGCGCCCGTGCTGCTGGTGCTCCTCGCCGTCCGACGCGTCCGCTGGCGGACGAAGCTGCCCTTCGGGCCGGCTCTCCTGGCCGGTGCGCTGCTGGCGGTGCTCGTCACCGCCGGATGAGGGCCGACCGCTTCCGTCCGGAGTGGAGCCGGCGTCCCGTCCGGCCACTGGCGACCGTCTACTACCGTCCCGGTCACCTGCCGAGAGAAAGGTGACGGACGATGCGTCGGAGCGTGGTTCCGGTGGTGGCTCTGCTGATGGTCTGCGTACTGGCCGCGTGCGGCGGCAGCGGCAGCGGCAAGAAGAAGCGGTCCCGGGACGCCCGACCGGCCGCCGCCACCACCGCCGCGAAGGTCGCGCCAGCCGACCGGGACGAGGACGCCGGACCGACCCGGATCGCCCCCAGCCCCAGCTCCACCGGGACACCACGACGCAAGGTACGGGCCCTCACCTGCGCCGACCTGCGCGACGCGGAGCTGGGCAGCAGCGGCGTACGGTACCGGGATCTCCCGAACCCGCTGCGGCTGCGCGGCGGGCGGTGGACGGGCAACGGCACCACGGTGATGCTGGAGAAGCCCTGCGCGACCGGCGACCTGGACGGTGACGGCGCGGTCGACGCGGTCGGCACCGTCACGCTCGACTCCGGCGGCTCGGGGCGGTTCTGGAGCCTGGCGGTCTGGCGCAACGTCGACGGCCGACCGCGCTACGTCACCGTCACCGACGTGGGTGACCGGACGCCGGTCCAGTCGATCCGCATCGCCGACCAGAAGGCCACGGTGGTCCAGCTCACCCGTTCACCGGGGGCGGCCATGGCCGAACTGGACCTCCGTCGTACCGCCGTGCACCGGCTGACCGGCACCCGGTTCCCGGCGGTCAGCCACACCGAGGTGCCGTACACCCCCTGAACGAGCCGGGGCGGGAGCGCCGGATCAGGCGACCAGCCGCCGGGCGAGTTCGTCGGCGACCTTCTCCGCCAGGTCGGGCGGGATCGCGGCGGCGATGGCCTCCGGGGTGAGCGTGGCCAGCACCCCGCGCACCACCTCCGCGCTGATGGTGCCGCTCTGGAAGTTCTGGACGCCCTCGTAGACCTTGTTGAGGACGTTCAGCGTGGAGAGGTCGGCCGGGATGCCGCCGCCGCTGTACTGCCACGGCAGGGCCCGCATCAGAGCCGCCACGTTCGGGTCCTTCAGGATGGCAACGAACTGTGCTGGGGTCATGTCGTCCTCGCTCTGGTTGAGGGCCTGCTCGACCTTGGCCAGCAGGTGGTCCCAGGGAAAGTTGGCGCCGGGATCGGTGTGGGTGGTGCCGCCCCAGGCCAGTCGCATGTCGTTGTGTCCGTAGAAGGCCCGGACCTGGGGGGTGGCCTTCATCTCGGCGACGGTGGCCCGACGGGGCGCGATGTCGTAGTACCGGCAGACCACCGCCAGCACCTCGGCCAGCCGGTCCCAGGCCACGTTCTCCAGCCACCACTGGCGGCTGCTGGACGAACGGCCGCTGATCTCCACCGCGATGGCGTTCTCGTTACCGGTGCTGGAACCGGCGTGGCCGGCCCGGGCGGTGGTGTCCAGGGACTGGACGACCGAGTCGGCGTCGACGTAGAAGTGCGAGCTGACCCCGTCGGTGCGTCTGGTGGCGTAGACGGATTCCGCCTCGGCCGAGGCGGTGTTGTCGGTGGCGTGGATCGCGATGCCGAACTTCTGACCGTCACGGTCGTCGTAGGCGTTGCGACCCTGGACGAAAGGAACTCCGGGGACTTTCACGATGACTCCGTCTCCGGTTGGGGGACCGTCGGCCGGCGACCGTGCCGGGCCGATTACGGATGACCCCAGGAAACCAGCCGCACCGTGACGAATACATCAGCCTTCGTAGATCGGCCTTGACAACCGGGTGACACCCGTCGGGCTCCATTGAGAGGCATGAAATCTCTCCGTGCCTGCGCATTCGTCCTCACGGTCCTGGCGGCGACCCTCGCCGTGCCGACTCCCGCCCTGGCGGTGACGACCTCGGTCTTCCAGGCCACCCGCGACACGTACGTCAACTCGGGCTCGCCGGCCACCAACTACAACGACCAACGGCAGCTCGCGGTGGCTGGCGATCCGGACCGCATCGCCTACCTCGCCTTCGCGGTCAGCGGCCTGACCGCGCCCGTCCTGCGCGCCTGGCTCCGGTTGCGGACCAGCGATGTCTCCCACGCCGGCAGCCCCAACGGCGGGCAGGTGTACCGGGTCGCGTCCGGCTGGTCCGAGAGCACCCTGACGTACGCCGACCGGCCGGGGGCCACGGGGACGGAACTCGGCCGCTTCGGTCGGGTCCGCCCGAACAGCGTCTACGAGGTCGACGTCACCGCCGCGGTGACCGGGAACGGCGTACTCAGTCTGGGGATCTACTCCATCAGCCCGGACGGCGTCTACTACGACAGCCGGGAGACCGGCGCGACCGGACCCCAGCTCATCGTCTACACCGGCGTTCCCGGCACCGACGACACGGTGCTGCTCGCCGCCGGGGACATCGCGAGCTGCACCACCGAACGGGACGAGCAGACCGCCCGCGTCCTCGACGGCGAGGCGGGGGTCGTCACCCCGCTGGGCGACGTGGTCTACGAGAAGGGCACCCCCGAGGAGTTCGCCAACTGCTACGAACCGACCTGGGGCCGGCACAAGGAACGGACCCGGCCTGCGGTGGGCAACCACGAGTACCTGACGCCGGGCGCGACCGGCTACTACGGGTACTTCGGGGCGGCGGCCGGACCGCCGGGCCAGGGCTGGTACTCCTACGACCTGGCCGGCGGTCAGTGGCACGTGGTCGTGCTCAATTCGAACTGTTCCCACATCGGTGGCTGCCACGCCGGCTCCGCACAGGAGCAGTGGCTCCGCGCCGACCTCGCCGCCAGTCAGGCCCGCTGCACCGTGGCGTACTGGCACCACCCGCTGTTCGCCTCGGGAGGGCGGGCCCGGCACGAGATGCGGCCGTTGTACCAGGCGCTCTACGACGCCGGGGCGGAGGTCGTGCTGACCGGACACAACCACCAGTACGAGCGGTTCGCCCCGCAGAGCCCGACCGGGGCGGCCGACCCGGCGCGGGGGATCCGGCAGTTCGTGGTCGGCACCGGCGGCCGGTCGCTCCAGCCGGACTTCCCGGACGTCGCCCCGAACAGCGAGGTCCGTAACGGCAGCGTGCACGGGGTGCTCAAGCTGACCCTGCTCACCGACCAGTACCGCTGGCGGTTCATGCCCATCGCCGGGCAGTCCTTCACCGAGGTCGGCACCGGCACCTGCCACTGACCGCCCAGCCCTCGTCGATCATGGAGTTGTGGCGCCCGATCAGTGACGATCGCGAAGTTCGGCCGGTGCCCCAAGTCCATGATCGACGGGGTTCTCCGGCGGGCGGCGGAGCAGGGCGACGAAGGCGTGACCGAGCAGCAGCAGGCCGGTGCCGGTGCCGACCAGCAGGGGCACCAGTCCGGACGACACCAGGCCGGCGACCAGGCCGACGAGCGCGACGAGGCAGACCGCCAGGCCGAGCGGGCGCAGCAACGGATCGCCCAGCAGCGGGGCCAGCGGCAGGAAGTGCAGTCCCACGACGGCGCTGACCAGGACCGGGATGAACGCCGACCAGCCGACCAGCCCGAGCAGCGCCGCGCCCAGCCCGGCGGCGGCGAACTCGGCGACAACGACGAGCAGGTAACGCCGGTCGGTGGCCCGGTCGCGGGGCGGCGCGTCGGCGCCCCGGGCGCGGGCGACGACGACGCCACCGGCGACCGCCGTCAGCAGCGCCGCCACGCTCGCCACCACCAGCACCGTGTCCAGCGGCGGATCGGCCTTCGGCACGCTGAACCAGAGGGTCGCGAAGACCCCCAGGTAGAGCGCGGTCAGCCCGGCCTGCCGCCGGGTGGCTGTCCGTCCGGTCGTCACCGTCGTCACCGTCCGTCCGTCTGCTCGCGTGGGTGCCCCGGGGATCCTACGGGCCGGTGACAACCCGGTCGGCGGTCAGCTCGTGACGTCCTTGCGCGTGAACCGCCAGAAGGCGAGCCCCCAGAAGAGGGTGGCGTAGCTGATCGCCGAGACGCAGCCGCGCACCACGTCGTCGGTCTGCACCGGTGTGGAGAGCAGGCCCAGCCAGGCGTTGCTGTAGTGGGTGGGCAGGAAGGTACGCAGCACGCCGAGGGCGGTGATCTGGTCGAGGATGCTGGAGAGGATCCAGAGCAGCACCGCGCCGCCGACCGCGCCGAGCGCCGCGTCGGTGACCACCGACAGCAGGAACGCCAGACCGGCCACGACCAGCATGACCACCGCCAGGTAGCCGAGGACGGCGAGCAGCCGCAGCAGTCCCTCGCCCGGGGCCAGTTCGGCGGCGACCAGGCTGCGTAGTGGCGACCAGCCGTAGCGGAGGGTGCCGGCCAGCAGGGCGGTGCCGGCGAGCAGGACCAGGGCGATCGCCGAGTAGGTGAGCGCGACCAGCAGTTTCACCGTCAACAGCCGGGCCCGGGGCACCGGGATGGCCAGCAGGTAGCGCAGGCTCCCCCAGCTCGCCTCGCTGGCCACGGTGTCCCCGCAGAACAGCGCCACCACCACGACCAGCAGGAACGACGCCGACACGAAGATGGTGAAGAGGGTGAAGTTCAGCCCGCCGGTGGTGGCGAACTCGACCAGGCTGGCGAACTCGCCGCCGCCGTTGTCGTCGTCACCGGAGTCGAACTGGAACGCGATCAGGATGATCAGCGGCAGCAGCACCATGAAGCCGAGCGCGAGCTGGGTACGCCGCCGCGACGCCTGCCGGCGGAACTCGGCCCCGAACGGCAGGGTCGCCGACGGACGGTAGCCGGGGGCCGCGCCCACCGTGGCGGACGTCTTCGTCGTCACCGGTTCCCCGTTCTCCCGCGCCTGCACCGCCGGTCCCCCGTTTCCCTGGGACTCCATCACCGGTCCCCGCTTCCCCGGGAGTTCTCGCCCACCAGGGCGAGGAAGGCGTCCTCCAGGCGACGTCGGGGCACCACCCGGTCCACCCCGACCCCGGCCCGGACCAGTTCGGCGACCACCTCGCTGCGGGCGGTGCCGTTGGTGTCCACCACGAGCTGCCCCTCGGTGTCCGGCAGCACCCGGACGCCGTCGAGCCGGTCGAGCACCTCCCGCGCGGCGTCCGGGTCGCTGACCTCGAACAGCACGCTCGGCGACTCGCCGACGATCTCCTCGACCGGACCGGAGGCGACGATCCGTCCCTTGTTGAC
Organism: Micromonospora sp. NBRC 101691; assembly: GCF_030269285.1. Classification (NCBI taxonomy): domain Bacteria; kingdom Bacillati; phylum Actinomycetota; class Actinomycetes; order Micromonosporales; family Micromonosporaceae; genus Micromonospora; species Micromonospora sp. NBRC 101691. The sequence continues at coordinate 49,246 of NZ_BSTB01000009.1, read as the reverse complement.
CACCACCGCGTGGGTGCAGGTCTGCTCCACCTCGGCGAGGAGATGGCTGGAGACCAGCACCGCCCGGCCGTCGGTGGCGTACCGCTGGAGCACCCGGCGCATCTCGGCGATCTGCGGCGGATCCAGCCCGTCGGTCGGCTCGTCGAGCACCAGCAGCTCGGGCAGGCCGAGCATGGCCTGGGCGATGGCGAGCCGCTGCCGCATGCCGTGGCTGTAGTTGTTGGTCCGGCGGTGCACCGACGCGCCGAGGCCGGCGATCTCCAGCGCCTCGGCGAAGTGCGCCTCCGACTCCGGCCGTCCGGTGGCCCGCCAGTACGCCTTCAGGTTCTCCAGGCCGCTCAGGTGCGGCAGGAAGCCCGGCCCCTCGACCAGCGCGCCGATCCGGGACAGCACCGGTGAGCCGGGCACCAGCCGGTGCCCGAAGACGTAGATCTCCCCGGCGGTGGGCTGGGTCAGCCCCATCAGCACCCGCAGGGTCGTGGTCTTGCCCGCGCCGTTCGGCCCGAGCAGGCCGACCACCTGGCCGGGGTGCACCTCGAAGTCGACGTTCGACACGGCGACGAAGCCGTCGGCGTACTCTTTGCGGAGCTGCCGGACGGCCAGCGGCGTGCCCGCGTACGCCGGGTGGACGGAGCTGTCCTGGCGGCGGTGCCGGCGGCGTAGCACGGCGACGAGCACGACGAGCCCGACCACGATGGTGGTGAGCAGCCCGGCGAGCACCCAGCGCCAGACGGTGGCCGTGGTGGGGATCGGCTCGCCGCTCAGCGTGGGCAGCACGACCGGCCCGTCCCCGACCGCGACGGTGTGGACGGTCGGTTCGGCCGGCGTGGCGTACGCCTGGTCGCTGGTGGCGACGACGACCCGCAGCCGGTGACCGGCCTCGATCCGCCGGACGATCGCCGGCAGGGTGACGGTGACCGGCCGGGCCTGCTCGATCGTGGCCGGCAGCCCGCTCAGCCGGACCGGGGCGACCAGGCCGCTGGGCAGGGTGGCGGTGCCGTCCGGGGCGACGTCGTAGAGCTTGACGAAGAGGACGGCCTCCCCGGTCGGCGAGGCGGCCCGGATGCTCACCGTGGGCGCGCCGACCACGTCGACCGCCCCGCCCAGCGGCGCGGACTCGAAGCGGGCGTGCTGGCCGGGCAGGTCACCGGCGACCCCGTCGAGCAGCGACGAGAACGACCCGGCGAGCGGCAGCGAGGAGATCGCCGCCGGGTTGCCGCCGGGCGGGTTGGCGATCGGCTGCGCCGGGCCGGTCACCGCGACCTCCCGGCGGTCGTCGCCGCCCACGCCCGGGTAGTCGGTGGTGCGGTAGCCGGTCGCCACCAGCCCCCGGTCGAGCGCGTCGAAGCCGGCGATCCGCGACCAGGTGAAGTCGTCGCCCGGCGCGTCCCCGGTGCCCGCGACGTAGTGGTCGAGCCACTGCACGGTCAGGAACTTCACCCGGTCCGAGTCGGTCTCCGGGCCGTCGCCGCCGTCGTGCCCGCCGGTGAACCAGGCGACCCGGACCGGCGTGCCGTTGGCGGCGATGCCGCGTGCGTTGGCGTCGGCCTCGGCGATCGGGAAGAGGCTGTCCGCGGTGCCCTGCACCAGCAGGGTCGGCGACTCGATCCGGTCCAGCACGGTCGCCGGGCTGGACCGGCGGAGCAGGTCGACGGCGGCCTGGTCGCCCCGGCCGGTCGCGGCGATGCGCAGGTACGCGGCGCAGACGTCGGCGGCGAACCGGCCGCAGGCGGGGTCCGCGCCGGCCGGCGGTGCGCCGGACACCGCCGGTCCACCCGGGTTCTCCCCGGTCGGCCCGCCGGGCTGGCCGCCCTCGTTTCCGCTCTCCTCCTCGGCGTCCCCGTCGCCGCCGGGAGGGCCGGTCAGGCCGGCGGGCGCGGCGCCCGCGCCGCCGAAGAAGATCCCGGCCCAGCCCTTCTTGAAGACCCCCTCGGTCGCCGGGCGACCGGTGCTCTCCGGCAGGAACGCCCGGGGCAGGTCGTTCCAGGTGATCATGGGCACGATCGCGTCGACCCGCCGGTCCTGGGCGGCGAGGAGCAGCGCCAGCCCGCCGCCGTACGAACCGCCGACCACGCCGACCCTCGGGTCACCGGCGGCGTCGGTGCGCACCTGCGGCCGGGCGGCCAGCCAGTCCAGCAGCCGCTGCGCGTCGCGTACCTCGTGGTCGGGGCTGTTCAGGTGGATCTGGCCACCGCTGCGGCCGAAGCCACGCGCGGTCCAGGTCAGCACCGCGTAACCCCGGGCGGCGATCTCCTCGGCGTCGGCCCGGACCGTCTCCTTCGTACCGCCGAACCCGTGTGCCAGCAGCACCGCCGGCACCCGGCTCCCGGCCGACGCCCCTTCGGGCAGGTAGAAGGTGGTGTCCAGGTCGACCGGTTCGTCCCCGGACGGCCCGGAGCGGACGGTCAGCAGCGCGGACTCGGTCGTGTAGGCGGGACGCTCCGGCCACACCGCCCAGCCGACGGCAGCGGCGACCAGTGCGGTCGCCACCGAGGCGGCGACGAGCCGGCGACCGGTGGGGAGGGCACGCCGGAGCCGCGCGACCGTCAGGGTTGGCATGGGCATCACGGTACGGCGTTGATCCTGAGCGTTGGCTGAGATCCTCCGTACGGCCGTCCGGGTCGGCCGATCGGCGATTCCGGATAGTCGACCGCGCAACTATCGACGAAATCCGGCGTTCTGAATTCGTATCACGTGAATTCGGAACCTTCCCCCGGAATACCGTGAGACACCGTCATGTCACCGCGCGTTTCTCACCACAGGTCACCGTGTCGTCACCATGCGCCAACCGCGCCCGGATCCGGGCGACGCGGCCCGGTCGGGGGCGGGAGCGCGTCCAGCCTTGCGGGTAGATTTCCGCTCCGGTGCACCGGACCGGATCGGGCGTGTGCCCGACCCCACCCGCCGCGCCTCCTCGGACCGGTCGCCGGGTCGGTGGTCCGCACCGCCACCGACCCGGCGACCCCGTGTCCCGTCAGTCGCCTCCGAACGCCGGCGCCCCGTGCCCCGTCAGCCGACCCGCAGGCCGCGCCGGATGTGGCCGATCCGGGCCGACCTGGGCGGCGGCGGCTACCCTCGGGCGGGTGGCCGAACCCGAACTCACCCTGATCGCCAGCCTGCGACCGGCGGCGCTCGACGCCCGCCGGGGCGTCGTCCGGCTGCACCCGGAGGTGCTCACCGCGCTGGCCCTGCGTCCCGGCGACCCGGTCCGGATGACCGGTCGGCGGCAGACCGCCGGAATCGCGGCGAAGGCCGAACCGGGCGCCGGCACCGGCCTGCTCCACGCCGACGACCTCGTCCTCGGCAACCTGGGCGTCCGGGACGGCGGGCAGGTCACGCTCAGCCCCATGCCGCTCACCGCAGCCGGCCGGGTGACGCTGCGCGGCCCGCTGGAGATCGTCGCCGCCGTCTCACCGGAGATGCTCCGGCTCGCCCTGCTGGGCAAGGTGGTCACCGCCGGGGACGACGTCTCGCTGCTGCCCCAGGACGTCAGCCCCGACGCCCCGGTCCGCCCGCTGGTCGAGGCGGCGCGGCGCAGTCTCGCCAACACCGTCGGATACGCCTGGACCAGCGCCCTGCTCACCGTGGTCACCGTCGAGCCGGGGCCGGGATCTCTGGTCACCATGGACACCGTCGTCGGCTGGGAACACGGCCAGGTCACCCACGGCAACCCCGCGCCGGCCGGTTCCCGCGCCGCGGCCCCCGGCTCCCTCACGACGGGGTTCCCCGGCTCCCGTCCGTCGAACGCGCAGCGCCACGACGACACGGTCGCGACCACCGGGGAGGCGGACCCGGCACAGGCGCCGGACGTCGACGAGCTGCCCGGCCTGCGGACCCAGGCCGAGGAGTTGACCGAGCTGCTCGACCTCGGGTTCCACCACCGGGAGGTGCTCGGCAAGCTGAACACCACCGTGTCGCTCGGCGTGCTGCTGAGCGGACCGGCCGGCTCCGGGAAGTCGGCGCTGGTCCGCGCCGTCGCCGCCGCCGTACGGGCCCGGGTCCACCCGGTCTGGGCACCGGAACTGGCGGCGCTGACCAACCAGGCCGCCGCCGAGCGGCTGCGCGCCGCAGCCGCCGCCGCCCGCGCCGACGGGCCGGCGGTGCTCCTGGTCACCGACGTCGAGGCGCTCGCCCCGGCGGACCAGCCCGGACCGCTGGCCACCGTCTTCCGGCAGGTCGTCGCGGAGACCGTACGGGCCGGGGCGGCGGTGGTGGGCACGACCAGCCGGCCGGAGGCGGTCGACCCGGCGCTGCGCACCCCCGACCTGCTCTCCCTGCCGATCACCGTGCCACTGCCGGACGCGGCGCTGCGCCGGGAACAGCTGACCGTGCTGACCCGGCGGGTTCCCCTCGCCGGGGACGTGCGGCTGGACGAGGTCGCCGGCCGGGCCCCGGGCTTCGTCGCCGCCGACCTCGCCGCGCTGGTCCGCGAGGCCGGGGTACGGGCGGCGCTGCGGCAGAAGTCGACGGACACCCCGACCGTGGCGATGGCCGACTTCGCCGCCGCGCTGGAGGTGGTCCGTCCGACCTCGATGGCCTCCGCCACGCTGGAGCTGGCCAACGTCACGCTGGAGGACGTCGGTGACCTGGTCGAGGTGAAGGAGACGCTGACCGAGTCGGTGCTCTGGCCACTGACCTACCCGGACACCTTCGCCCGACTCGGCGTGCAACCGCCGCGCGGGGTGCTGCTCTACGGACCACCGGGCTGCGGCAAGACGTACCTGGTCACCGCGCTGGCCGGCTCGGGCCGGGCGAACGTGCTCTCGGTGAAGGGCGCGGAACTGCTCTCCAAGTGGGTCGGCGAGAGCGAGCGGGCCGTCCGGGAGCTGTTCCGCCGGGCCCGCGAGGCCGCCCCCACGCTGATCTTCCTGGACGAGGTGGACGCGCTCGCGCCCGTGCGGGGGCAGGCCACCGACGGGGGCACCACCGACCGGGTGGTCGCCGCGCTGCTGACCGAGCTGGACGGGGTGGAGGCGCTGCGCAACGTGGTCGTGGTCGGCGCGACGAACCGCCCCGACCTGGTCGACCCGGCCCTGCTCCGGCCCGGACGGCTGGAGCGGCTGGTCTACGTCCCGCCGCCGGACGCCGAGGCCCGGGTGGAGATCCTCAAGGCCTCTTCCCGGAACGTCCCCCTGGCCGACGACGTGGACCTCGCCGGGCTGGCCGAGTCGCTCGACGGCTTCTCGGCGGCGGACTGTGCCGCCCTGGTCCGGGAGGCGGCACTCGCCGCGATGCGGGAGTCGCTGACCGCCTCCACGGTCACCGCCGCCCACGTCGAGCGGGCCCGGGCCCGGGTCCGGCCCTCCCTGGACCCGGCGCAGGTCGCCTGGCTCGCCGCGTACGCCGCCGAGCGGCAGGGCTGACCGTCCTCCGCCGGTCCGGTCGGTGCGCGACCGGACCGGCGGTGGTCACCGTGACCCGTCGGTGGGCAGCAGCGGGCCGAGCGGGCCGAGGTCCAGGTTCAGGTCCTCGGGCGCCAGGCCGAAGTGCTCGCGCAGTCCGGCCATCTGCTCCTCCAGCGCCATCAGGGTCATCCCGATCCGCTCGACCTGCTCGTCGGTCAGGTCACCCAGCTCGACCCGGCGCAGCGCCTGCCGTTCCATCAGCTGACGCAGCAGTTCGATGACGGTCAGCACCAGGCTGGCCAGGCCCTTCTCCACCGAGTCCCGGTCCACCGCCAGTCGCCGGTCCAGCGGCGTCACCCGGGGTGCCCGCCACTGCGGCTCGCCGAGCGCGGCAGCCAGCGCGGCGGCCTCGTCCGGTGGGGCCGACCCGGGGTCCTCGGGGGCGGTCATCCGAGGCCACCGGGCGGCTCGGGCGGGGTGAGCGCGCCGACCGAGGAGATCAGGGCGCGCAGCGAGACGTACACCAGGTCGACGTCGGCGATGGAGATGGTGATGTCGCCGCTGACCACCACGCCGGTCGCGAGGACCCGGTCGAGCAGGTCCACCAGGGCGATCGTCTGGTAGGTCAGCGGATCGTCGGCACTGCTCGGCACCAGTGAGGTGGTCGCCATGTCAGCCCCCCGGCTGCCCGACGATGAAGGAGTACGGCGGCCACGGGCCGGTCAGCTCCAGCCGGAGCGCCGGGTGACGCGTGGCGAGGGCCGCGACGACCGCCCGGAACCCGGCGAGCCCCTCGACCGGCACCAGGTACGCGCCGTTGAGCGCCATCGGGTGGGACGCGCCGGAGAGCCGGCTGTCCTGCGGCGTGTGCCGACGGGCCTCGGCCGCGTGGCCGGCCAGTTCCGTGTGCACCGCCGCCGCGCTCTGCGCCGCGGCCTGCTGGCCGGTCTCCCGGGCCCGTAACTGGGCCCGACGCCGCCGCAGGTAGGCGGCGCCCGCTCCGGTGCCGCCGGCCGCCGGGGTCCCTGCGGCACCGACGTCGACCGCCGCGGTTCCCGCACCACTGCGGTCCACCGTCGGCGTCGCCGCACCACCGGGGTCCACCGTCGGGTCTCCCGCGCCACCGGCAGCCGTCCCCGGTGCGGTCGCGCCGCCCCCGGCGGGGGCCGGAGCACCGGGCAGCGCGTACCCCTTGACGCCCCACTCCTGGTGACCGGCGAGCCGGGCCAGGGTGGCGGTCAGGTCGGCCCGGCGGTCGTGCAGCAGCACGGCCAGCCGGCGCTCGTCGGTGTGCACGGTGGCCAGCCGGGCCGGCACCACCGGGCCGGTGCGCGCCAGCACGTCCACCACCCGGTGGTGCGCCCGGGCGGTGCGCTCCAGCCACACCAGGTCCTCCAGGTTGCGGCGCAGCGGCTGCTCGCCGTACTCGTCGAGCGGGACGGCGCTGAACACGGCGGCCAGGCCGGACCCGCGGACCACCCGCACCGGGGTGTCCGCGAGTCCGGTGACCGGAGCCAGCGCTCCGGCGACGGACGCCGGGACGATGCCGTGCAGCCAGGTGCCGGTGCCGGCGGGTGCGGTCGTGACGACCGGATCAGGCCCCATCCCGCTCCTCCAGACGTTCGCTACGCGCGGCGATCCGTGGTCGCCGCTCGGCCTCGACCTCCTCCGGATCGCGCGGTCCCGGCTCGACCGGCGGACGGGCCCGGGAGCTGAGCCACGGATCGTGCTCCCACCAGTCGATGCCGATCTGCCGGGCGGTGTCGACCGAGGCGATCACCAGGCGCAGCTTCAACGTCAGCAGCTCGATGTCGAGCAGGCTGACCCGGATGTCACCGGCGATGACGATGCCCCGGTCGAGCACCCGTTCGAGGATGTCGCCCAGGTTCGCCGGGTCGTGCCCGGCCGGGAGCACCTGCCCGGAGTTCTGCACCACCGAGGGGACCTGTCCCATGGTCATCTCAGCCCACCTCGCCCTTGCCGCGCTGGTAGCGACGGACCCGCCGGAAGGAGAGCACCTCGCCGTCGGCGTCCAGGTCGACCTCGTAGAGGCCGAGCAGGTCGGTCGACGCCGGAATGCGATGGTCCTCCACCAGTTCCACCCCGACCCGCCAGCCGTTCCCGTTGGGCTGCACCGAGGTCACCCCGGACGGGTCCCGACCGGTGAGCCCGCTCAGCTGCCGCAGCGCCTGCCGGGCCGCCTGGCCGGCCGGGATCGGCTCGACCTCCTCTTCCTCGTCGTACGACTCGTCCTCGTACGACTCGTCGTCGGAGTAGTCGTCGTCGGTGTACCGGTCGTCATCCTCCGCGTACCGGTCGTCGGCCGGCTCGCGCCGGTCCTCACCGGCGGACCGGGACCCCGCTCGGCTCCGCTGCGTCCGCACCCTCGCTCACCTCCCTCGCGTCGGTCGGCCCGTCCCGCCGCTCATCCCGCCGCTCGTCCCGGCCGGGCTGACGAGCCGGTTCAGCACCTGCTGCTGCAACCGGTTCCGCTCCTCCTCGGTCAGCTCGCCCGCCGCCGCGGCGGCGTCGATCTCCTCCAGCTCACGGCGGATGTGGACCGGGTTCTGCTGCCGGGCCTCCGCCTCCCGGGCCACCACCTTGAGCACCGCGGTCAGCCCGCGCACCGGTGCGTACGGGAGGGTCAGCAACGACCACAGGATCTCGATCGCCACCGCTCACCCCGCCAGGTGGTGGGCGTCGACGAAGTCGTACGGGGCGAGCGGGCCGAGCAGCCGCATCCGGACCAGCTCCCGGCGTTGGTCGGCGAACTCCTCCGCCACCGCCGCGAACTCGTCCGCCCGGTCGACGTCGACCAGGAACGACACGTGCATCGCGTCCATCTCGTGCCCTGGTGGACGGACCGTGCTGGTGACCGCCACCGGGCCGAGCACGTCGACCAGTTCCCGGGTCTCCGCCTCCCGGCGCAGTTCCACCGCCTGGCTGAGGATCTCCCCGAGCCGGATGCGCTGTTCCCGGCTGACCGCCTCCGGCTGTCCGCGCACCTGCTCGGCGAGGTCCGCCGCGCCCGGTTTCTCGGCGAGCAGCACGCCCATCAGCTCCGACTCGTGGAACCGGCCGCGCATGGTGTACTGCGTCCGTCCCTCCAGCTCGTCGAGGGCGGCCCGGAACCGGTCCCGGTGGGCGTCCAGCAGATCGTGCACCGCGTCGCTGCCGGTGACCACCGTGCCGAACCGCACCGGCACGACCGGGGCCACCGCCGCCGTCCCGTCCAGCAGTTCCTGGTACGCGGAGAGGTCCACCGGCCGACCCACCGGCTGCTCCAGGTCCACCTCGCTGACCAGGGCGGCCAGCTCACCGTGGACCACGGCGGTCACCTCGCCCGGCGGGTCGCCCACCCCGACCGCGTCCTCGGTCGGCTCCACGTCCGCCGGAACGATGCCGTAGACGAACATGCCGCTCTGCCCGGCCATCTCAGCGCCCCCCGTTCCGCCGGTCCGCCCGGCGACGACCGGAGGAGCGTTCCCGGTCCCGGTCGGCACCTGCCTCGTCCCGGTCGTAGTCGTCCTCGTCCTCGTCCTCGTCTCCGGCACCACCGCCGAGTGCCCCGGCCGCCCCGCCGAGGCCCCGGACGGTCTCGCCGACCCCGGACGTGATCCCCTTGGCCGCGTCGGTGACGTTCTCCACCGCCCCGCCCAGGCCGGACTTACCGCGTGGCGTGATGTCCAGCCGGTCGACCGCCTCGGCGAAGCGCAGGTACGTCTCGACGCTCGCCACCACCACCCGCGCGTTGATCTCCAACAGCGGGATGCCGATCACCCCGACGACCACCTGGGCGTCGATCACCACGCCCTTGTCGAGGACCATCTCGACGACGTCCGCCAGGCTCGACGTGGTGCCCCGGTCCAGCGCGGCACCCCCGCCCGGTCCGGCGCTCATTCGTCCCGGTCCTCACGCCGACGCCGGACCACGGGCCGACGGGGGCCCTCCGAGGTACGCCGGGCAGCCGGACGAGGGCGTCCCTCCTCGCGGGAGCGTCCCTCTTCGCGAGGGCGTCCCTCCTCGCGGGAGCGTCCCTCCTCGCGGGGCTGCGGACGGCCGGCCCGCTCCGGACGCCGGCGACGCGGCGGTTCCTCCTCCTCCGGTTCCTCCTCCTCCGGCTCCTCGTCGTACTCGTCGTACTCGTCCTCGTACTCCTCCTCGGCGGGGCGACGACGCGGCGCCGGGCGGCGGGCCCGGCCGGCGGGACGACGACGCTCCCGGGGAGCCTCCTCCGGCTCCTCACCCTCCTCCGGTTCCTCGGGCTCCCGCTCCCGCTCCTGCTCCTGCTCCTGCGACTCGGCTTCGGCGCGCTCCCGCTCCTCACGCAGCGCGGTCTCGTGGTCCTTGACCACCCGCGAGTCGCGGATCTCGCCACGCCAGCCCTCGACCTCATCCGGATCCAGGACGGTCTGGGTCATCACGTGCCGGACGAAGTGCTTCAGTTCGAGGCGTACCCGGCGGCCCTGGGCACGCCAGAGGTTGCCGGTGCGCTCGAAGAGGCCCTGCGGGTGGTACTCGAGCACGACCAGGATCCGGGTGAGGTCCGGGGCCACCGCGTGGAAGCTGACCGTCCCGTCGACCGACCCCTTCTCGCCCTTGGAGCGCCAGTGGATGTGCGAGTCCGGCACCTGCTGGACGACGGTTGACTCCCAGGTCCGGTGCGACCAGAGAACCTGCGCCTTCCAGGTCAGCTTCTCGTCGGACTCCTGGTCGACGTTCTCGACCTTCTTCATGAAGCTCGGGAAGTCCGCGAACTGTGTCCACTGGTTGTAGGCCGCCCGCAGCGGGACGCCCACCTCGATCGTCTCGACGATGTTGGTGACCTTCAGCTTCTTCCCGCCCTTGCCCTTGCCGCCCCGGGCACCGATGGCCGCCATCAACTTCTCCTTACCGCCGGCCAGACCGGCACCGACCATCGCCCGTACCGGCGACTTGCCCTCGGCGAGTTTCTGCGCGCCCGTCGCCGCCGCGACCAGGCCCGGCCCGCCTCCCTGTTTCGCGTACTCGCTGAGCCGACCGGTCGCGCCGGTCACCCGCTCGGTCACCACGGCCACGGCGCGCTCGCCGATCGCCCCGACCAGGTCCCGCGCGTCACGCAGCAACTGGTCGCGCAGCCTGCCGCGCAGGTTCAGGCCCGGGTTCGAGGGGACCGACACGGTCACCACCCCCGCTGCCCGGCGCTGTCGCCGGAGTCACGCCGTCCACGACGGTCGCGCTGCCCACCACCGTCACCGCCGTCACCGCGATCGGACCGGTCCCCGCCGTCACCGCGGTCCTCACCGTCACCGTCACCGCCGCCGGTGGCCTTCCCGCGCAGCGCGTCGGCCCGGCCCCGGAGCTTCCCGCTGACCGCGTCGATGCCGCTGCCGACGGCGGCGGTCGCCGCCGCCCGGCCAGCCCCGACCAGTGGCCCCCCGAGGCGGCTCAGGTTGCTCAACTGGGGCGACGCCTGCACCAGGTCACCGAGCTTGCGTAGTCCGGCCGGGTCCCGGCTCATCCGTCCGGCCGCCACGGCGGCGGCCAGGGTCAGCGCGGTACGCAGCCGGCGACGCCGGCCGAGGACGTAGCCGAGACCGACGGCGAGCCCGATTCGTGTCCCGCTCTTCATGGTGCACTCCTTACCTCCCCGGTGCGGTGCGAAAGCCCGATACGCGCGGTCATGACAATTACCGGGGGCTGAACACGACAACGGCGTCCACTCGGGCAGTCCCATTTCTACGGACTGGTCGGCAGTACCCTGACCCCTGCCCACAAAACCTCGGGAAGTGATTACCGGAGCAGGTCAGAACAGCACTGACAAACCGACGAGCAGGGTGAACCGGACAGACGGGCAGTCGGGAACAGATAGTTCACGACGCTTTTCAAAAAGGCGGAGAAAACGAGTTACGGCATGGGCGGGGCGGAATCAAGACAGATTTCCGCACGTACGTTCTCGCCGTCTGAGCGCAATTTCGCGCCGCACCGGGCGAGCACGCCCAACGCCCCGGTGTTGTCGACGGTCGTCTCGGCGGCCACGGTGCGCATGCCGTGTGCGGCGGCGACGTTGAGCAGCTCCCGCAGGGCCGCCGCGCCGACTCCCTGGCCCCGGGCCGAACGCCCCAGCCACATCCCGGTCTCCACGGTGCCGGGCTCCGCGCGGCGGGCCATCCTGATCATGCCGACGACCTCGCCGCCGAGCAGGATCGCGAACATGACGGTGCCGGTCGGGCCGTCGAAGCCGCCGAAGTGGGCCCGGTGGAACTCGCGGAACGCCTCCCGACGAGCCGCCGACCAGCCGGCCGGCGCCTCCACCGGCGGCATCACGTCACTCGGCTCCGCCTCGGCGGCGGCCACCGAGAGCAGCGGCTCCAGGTTCCGCTCGTCCACCGGCTCCAGCCGGACCGCACCTGCCACGTGCCGCAGTCTGCCGGCCCCACCCGACCGGCGTCCACCCTTCCGCCGGGCACCACCGGTCCGGCCGGCCGGTACCAGCCGGTCGGCGGGGGTGAGTGTTCCTGGTCACGCTCCGGGGTCGGCCGGCTCCGGGAACTCGCACAGGACGACCGACGCGTCGTCGGAACGTTTGGTCCGCCGCAACCGGTCCGGGTGTTCCCGCTCGGCAGCCCGGACCCGTTCGAGCAACGCCCCCGGCCCCTCGGTGGTGACCAGGTCCAGCAGACCGTCCCAGCCGAACAGGCCGAACTGCTCGACCGCGCAGGACGCTCCGTCGCTGAGCAGCACCGCCCGGCGCAGCGCGTTCGGCCCGCGCAGCGGCACCGACCCGGTCACCGCGTGGTACGCCGCGTCCGGGTCGCTGGCCGCCACCCAGTAGCCGTGCGTACGGTTCATCCGTTCCCGCTGCACGGCGACCGCCCGACGGAACCGGGTGGCCGGGTCGTCGGCGGCGCGGGCCGGCACGGTGTGGGCGACCGCACGCAGGTCGGCCAGGGCGGTGTCCAGCCGGTCGTCGGAGACCACCGCCACCCGGCCGCCGGTGTCCAGCACCAGCGGGCTGTCGCAGAGCACCAGGTAGTCGGCCCGATCCCCGCCGTCGCGCAGCAGGCAGACCGTGGCCGACGGCGTACCGGGGTGGTCCAGGTCGCAGGCGCCGCCGTGGTCCGCCCGGACCGCCAGGATCGCCGCCGCCAGATTGCTCATCAGGGTGGCGGCCGGACGGGTCGCCTCGGCGAGCCCGATCCGGGCGGCGAGGTGCCGGACGTACCAGGCCGGACCGTGGACGCAACCGGTGTCGAAGCCGTCCGGCACGGTCGCGCCGTCGAGCACTCCCACCAGCGGCCCGAGGCGGAAGACCGCGTCCTCGTTCTCCAGCCGGCCGGGCGCCGCCGTGGAAGCGGAGCTGACCTGCATCATCGATCGTCCTCCCGTCGGTGGCCGGACTGGTCCGTCATGGTGGCATGCCGTCGGGGACGTCGGGGTCCGTCAGGGTGGCGTACCGCCGGGCACGTCGGTTCGCCACGGACGCGCCGCCGGCGCGTACCGGGGTCGCCCCGTGTAGGGCTCCTCGGCGGTGTACGGCGCGTCGACCGCCATCCCCTCCGGAAACGGCACGGGTTCCGGCAGCGGGGACGGCCCCCGCGTCGGCCCGGTCGGAGCCGACCGCCCTCCGGCCGGCGCGGTCGGCTCCGGCCCGGTCGGCTGAGCCACGGTCGGCTCCGGCGCGGTCGGCTCCGGCGTCGTCGGCTGAGCCACGGTCGCCTCCCGCGCGGTCGACTGAGCCACGGTCGGCGCACCCCCGTTCCGACGCGCCGCCCGGGACCGGGCCAGCCAGCCCGCGACCGCTCCGGCCAGCGCGGCGGTCAGCAGCGGCGCGGGACGCTGGGCGTACCATCCTGCGGCCATGCGCGCTCCCCTCGTCGCCCCGACCCCGCTGCGGACGGGACCAGCACCCGCCTACCCGCCCCGCCCCCGGACATGCCCCGGTTTCCACCGCACCCCGACGGTCGGCAGCGCTTCCGGATCTGCCCGGATGCGACAGCACGCGACTGTCGACGGCAGCGCTCTCGGACCTGCCCGGGTGCGAGGGCACCCGCCGGGCGACGGCGGCGCTTCCGGACCCGCCCGGTCCGTCGGCACCCCGGCCGTTCCGACCGTCACCGGCTTCCGGCGGCGATTCCGCCCGCCACGGCCACTGTCGGGTCAGCGACGGCGGTTGCGGGCCCGGGACGAGCGCAGCCGACGCAGCCGGCCGACCAGCAACGGGTCGGCGGCGAGAGCGGCCGGATTGTCCAGCAGCGCGTTGAGAAGTTGGTAGTACCGGGTGGCGGAGAGGCTGAAGGTGTCCCGGATGGCCTGCTCCTTGGCACCGGCGTGCCGCCACCAGTGCCGCTCGAAGGCGAGGATCCCCCGTTCGCGCTCGGTCAGACCGTCCGCGGGTCCCGAACCGCCGGCATCCTGCGCCGACGGCACCTCGGAGACGCTCTCCGGGCCGGGCGGGGCGGACTCCACCTCCGGGGCGGACCGGGGCGGGGGCACCCCGCGCGCGGACGACGACGTTGGTTCCGTGCGGTCGGCACGGCCGGGGAACGCGTCGGCGGACGGCTGCATGGCGCTCCTCGGGCAGGCGGCCGGCCGGGCGACGCCAACCGGGGAACCCCAGGGTAACCAGGTTGGGCCAGCCACGCATCGCACGTCCGACGTGCCGCCGCCCAGGTGTTTGCAGGGGCCCCCTGCTCACCGGAAATGATGAACAGGGGACCCCTGCAGGCACCCCAGCGGCGTGCTCAGGCGATGTCGCGACGGCGCATCGACCAGAGGGCTGCGCCGAGGGCGAGCACCAGCCCGGTGAGGAGCAGCACCGACGAGTGCTGCCAGGTGATGGTGAGGACATCGGGCTCGCAGCCCCCGGACACCGAGAAGTTGCAGGCGTCGTAGTTCTCCAGCTTGATCTCCTTCCCCATCCAGGCCAGGCCGTAGGTGGGGATCAGCCATGCCTCGGGGAACTTCACGTCGGCCAGGGCGAGCACCACGCCGAGGCCGAACTGCCCGACGACGCCCACCGCGAGCACGCCGCCCAGGGCGAACGCGGTGTGCCGGCCGAGCGAGGCCAGCGCGAACCCGACCACCGCCGCGACCACCACCAACGCGAACCCGCGCAGGCCGGTGAGGGCGAAGGACTGCCAGACGCCCGAGGTCATCCTGGCGGTGCTGCCCCGGAAGGAGCCGACCGCCCAGAACGCGGCCGTCCACGCGAGCAGCCCGAGCACGGTCACCGCGACCACGCCGGTGAGCAGCGCCGCCAGCTTGGTCAGCAGGACGTTGAGCCGCTTCGGCCGCCACAGCAGCAGGTTCATCATGCCGCCGGTGCTCCACTCGGCACCGACGAAGGAGGCGCCGACCACGAAGGCGATCAACCCCAGGATGGCCGCGTACGTGACCAGGGTCTCCCCGAAGTTGCTCCGGAAGTCGAAGGTCGACGGCAGGAACCACTGTGCCTCGAACGAGTCACGGGGCGGCGGGGTGATGACCGAGCAGTCGTCGGGGAACCGGTTGTCGTTCGGTTCCCCGGCCGCCTCCGCCCGCTCGCACGCGTCCCGCTCGCGCTGGCTGTAGCGGACCTGTTCCTCGTACTGCGCCTGGGCCGTCCGTTCGGCGGCGGCGCGCTGCTCCGGGCCGATCTTCTGGTTGGTGAGGAACGTGCCGACCGCCACGGCGAGGAGCACCAGCAGGCCGATCAGGGTCATGTACCGGGTGAAGCGGCGCTTGCCGAGGCGACGCAGTTCGGTGACGTACAGGCTCATGCGCTCCGCCCTCCCTGGTTGTGGCCGCCGACCTTGCGGGACTCGTCGACCTGACGGTGCTGGCCGGGAACCGGCGCGGTGGCGGTCAGTTCCAGGAAGACGCTCTCCAGGTCGGCGGTGACCGGGGCGAGTTCGCTGACGTAGAGACCGTGTTCGGCGAGGAGCCGGGTCACCGTGGCCGGCTTGTCCACGCCGGCCAGCATCAGGTGGTCGTCGTACCCGGTGACCTGCAGACCGGACCGGCGCAGCGTCTCGGCGGCGAGCGGCAGGTCGGTGACCGCCTCCAGCCGCACCCGTACCGCGCCGCCGGAGTAGCGGGCGAGCACCTCGTCGACCGGTCCGAAGGCGACCCGACGGCCCAGCGAGATGATGGTGACCGAGTCGCAGATGAGCTGGATCTCGCCGAGGATGTGGCTGGAGAGCACCACGGTCATCCCGGAGGCGGCCAGGTCGCGCATGAGCGTGCGCATCTCCCGGATGCCGCCCGGGTCGAGGCCGTTGGCCGGCTCGTCGAGGATCAGCAGCTTCGGGTCCTTGAGCAGCGCCGAGGCGACCGCGAGGCGCTGCTTCATGCCGAGCGAGTACGTCTTGACCCGCTCGCCGGCCCGGTCGCGGAGCCCGACCAGTTCCAGTACCTCGTCGACCCGGCCAGGCGCGACGTTCCCGGCCCCGGCGAGCAGCGAGAGGGTGTCCCGCGCAGAGAAGTGCGGGAAGAACTGCGGGCTCTCCACGATCGCGCCGACCTGCCCGGCCACCTCGGGCAACGCGGCCGGGACCTCACGGCCGAACAACGCCATCCGGCCCGCGTTCGCCCGGATCAGACCGAGCAGGGTACGCAGGGTGGTGGTCTTGCCGGATCCGTTCGGGCCGAGGAAGCCGTGCACCTGCCCGGCGTCGACCCGCATGTCGAAGCCGTCGAGCGCGTGCCGTTCGCCGCGCCTCCGGCTCTTGTACGTCTTGCGTAGACCTTCTATCTCCAGCACGGCGGGCACGTTGACCTCCCCCGCTCGGGTTTATGACGGGAGAGACAATACTGTGTTATCCGCAATAGTGGGGGCGGAAACGCCGTCGTCGCGCACGCTCCTCCCGACGACGACGTTCCCGACCAGGCACCGAGCCCGGACGGCACCCTGGACGGACAGCACCCGGACCGGACTCCGGTGACCGGTCGAACCGGTCAGCGGCCGACGGACCCCGCCGGCACCCGGCGTCGCCGGCCGACCAGCGTCAGTCCGATCCCGGCGAAGACGATTACCAACGCGCCTCCCGCCATCGGCAGCACCGGCGGCAGCCCGGTGATCGGCAGGGTGCCGGGATCGTCCCCGCCACCCGTCCCCGAGCCCGCCACCTGGACGACGATGGTCCGCGACGCGCCGACCAGTTCCCGGTCGGGGTCCGGGACGACCACCCGGTACTGGTGGCCGCCGGCCCCCTTCGGCGTGACGGCGAGCGTGAAGCGACCCTTGTCCGGGACCGTGCCGTCGACCATGGTGCGCCAGGCCCCGTCCACCTGTTCCTGGAGTTCGACACCGGTCTCGCCGGCGGGCTTGACCGTGCCGGTGAAGGTGACCTTCGTGCCCGCCGGGACGCTGGTCCGGTCGGCCGTGGCGGTGACGGCGGGCCTGATCCGGGGATGCCGGGACGCGGCGACGACGAACGAGGGTGACACCGAGACGTTGGACGGGCGCAGGATGCCGACGCAGCGCAGGGAACGGTCAGCCGTCGGGTACACCTTGGAGAACGAGCCGTCGGCGGCCGTCCTGCCGTTGGGCGCCCCCGGGTGCTCGACGCAGGAGTTGTCGACGCCGAAGAAGATCGGCTGGTCGGGGATGCCCTTCCCGGTGTCCTGGTAGAAGAACCTGCCCCGGACCGTCAACCGGCCGTCGCCGACCAACGGGTCGGGCGCGAACTCCATGGTCACGGCCGGCAGGTGGGTTCCCGACACGTCGAGGGTCGCCGCCAGTGGGGAGTTCCGGGGATCGATGTCGAGACTCCGCCCCCCGGAGTCCACCGCGACCACCCGGCTGACCGCCCAGACACCTTTCCAGGTGGACGGCACCTGGACCGTCGCGCTCCACACGCCGTCCCGCGCGGTGCCGGCCGTGAGCGCCAACTCCACGCCCTCGGTGACCGCCGGCCCGCCGGACACCCGGGTGATCGTGACGTGGGGCAGGTGGACGCCGTCCATTCCGGAGACGACCTCGACCCCGGACTCGTCGGTGAGGTGGACGGAGACGGTGACCGGCACCAGGTCGACACCGGAGACGGAGACGTCGTCGGGCGTCACCGTGATGCCCTCGACCACCGGAGGCGCCGTGTCGGACGCCGGAGCGGCGAGCCCCGCGGGCGCGGTGAGCACGCCACCGATGGTGAGGAAGATCGCGGTGAGCCCGATCCTCAGTCCTGACATGTGATGACCTCCGGAGGGTGGCCGTGGCCGGGAAGCCACGTCGACACCCTTCCAGTCCGCCAGCGGCCGGCCGCCGTTCGCGACTGTCGGCTTTCCGACTGCGCCTGCCCGCTCAGGCGCAGATGACGGTGACCCCGGCGGCCCGGAACTCCTCGACCACGGAGGGCGCGGCCCCCGAGTCGGTGACCAGGGTCTCGACCCGGTCCACCGGGCAGATCCGGGCGAAGGCGTGACCGCCGAGCTTGGACGAGTCCGCGATGATCACCACTCGCCGGGCTCGGGCCACCATCAGGTTGTTCATCGCCGCCTCGCCCTCGTGGTGGGCGGCGGCCCCGAGGTGCGGGTCGATCGCGTCCACCCCGAGCAGCGCGACGTCCAGGGTGACCTCGCGCAGCAGCGCGCCGCCCAGCGGGCCGACCAGCTCGAACGACTTCGGCCGCACCACCCCGCCGGCCACCACGATCTTCATGCGGGACCGGACCAGCAGCTCGTTGGCGATGTTCAGGGCGTTGGTGACCACGGTGAGCTGGGCACCCTCGGCGCTGGTGTTCAGGTCGGGCCGGACGGCGAGCGCCCGGGCGACCTCGGTGCTGGTGGTGCCGCCGTTGAGGCCGACCACGGTGCCGGGCGAGACGAGCGCGGCGGCGGCGGCCCCGATCCGCTGCTTCTCGGCCGAGTGCTTGGCGGTCTTGTAGCGCAGTGGAAGGTCGTACGAGACCCCGTTGGCGACCGCACCGCCCCGGGTACGCGTGATCATCTGCTGTTGGGCGAGCTGGTCGAAGTCCCGACGGATGGTGGCCTGGGAGACGTCCAGCCGCTCGGCGGCCTCCTCGACGCTGACTCGACCGTCGTCGGTC
Source organism: Micromonospora sp. NBRC 101691 (assembly GCF_030269285.1). Classification (NCBI taxonomy): domain Bacteria; kingdom Bacillati; phylum Actinomycetota; class Actinomycetes; order Micromonosporales; family Micromonosporaceae; genus Micromonospora; species Micromonospora sp. NBRC 101691. The sequence continues at coordinate 30,894 of NZ_BSTB01000009.1, read as the reverse complement.
AGCATCTCCAGCAGGGCGTTCCATCGGGCGTACCGGTCCACTGCGGGGGCCTCCCCTGACTGCACGGAACGTGAGCGATTGCGTGCACAGTAGTGCGCGAAACGCGGGCGCGCAAAGCAATGCGTTGCGCGAACGCGCAAGCGGTTGCCATGACCCCCCGACTTCACGCAGAATGGCGCTCGAAACATGCCCCTAACGAGCCGTAATGCGCACAGCCTCCCCTACGAGGAGTTCTCATGGCGTACGTGGACGCGGAGATCGCCAGCCAGCCGGACTGCTGGCGCGAGGCAGCGAACCTCGCCCCGACCGTCACCGACCGGCTACCTCGCCCCGGCGAGCGGGTGGCCGTCGTCGGCTGCGGCACCTCCTGGTTCATGAGCAGCGCGTACGCGGCCCGCCGCGAGGCTGTCGGGCTGGGCGAGACCGACGCCTTCCAGGCCTCCGAGTTCCCGGTCGGCCGCCGCTACGACCGGCTCATCGCGATCACCCGCTCCGGCACCACCACCGAGGTCACCGACCTGCTCGCCGCGCTCCGCGGTCACCTGCCGACCACGGTGATCGTCGGCGACCCGGACTCCCCCGCGACGCGTCTGGCCGACGCCGTGGTCACCCTGCCCTTCGCCGACGAGCGGTCGGTGGTGCAGACCCGCTTCGCCACCACCGCCCTGGCCCTGCTCCGCGCCCACCTCGGCGACAACGTCCCCGCGCTGGCCGCCGACGCCGAGGTGGCCGTCCGCGCGCCGTTGCCGCTCGACCCGGCCCGGGTGGAACAGGCCACCTTCCTCGGCCGGGGCTGGACCGTCGGCCTGGCCCAAGAGGCCGCGCTGAAGTGCCGGGAGGCGGCCACCTTCTGGGCCGAGGCGTACCCGGCGATGGACTACCGGCACGGGCCGATCTCGATCGCCGCCCCCGGCCGGCTGGTCTGGGCCTTCGGTGAGATCCCGGACGGGCTCGCCGAGGACGTCGCGGCCACCGGCGCGGCCTTCGTACACAGCCGTACCAACGGCTGTCGCACCGTGCTCGGACGGTGGGCCGCTGGGCGCAACCCGGTGGACCCGATGGCCGACCTGATCCTGGCGCAGCGCTTCGCGGTCGCGCTCGCCACCTGCCGGGGCCTCGACCCCGACGCGCCCCGGCACCTGTCCCGCTCCGTGGTGCTCGCGTGACCGCAGGCCCGCCCGTCGCCGGCCGGGTCGGCGAGTCGGTGGTCGTCGCACTGGACGTCGGCGGAACAGGCATGAAGTGCGCCCTGGTCCGCCCGGACGGCACGGTGATCCATGCGGAACGGCACCCGACCGGCGCCGACCGGGGCCCCGACGCGGTCGTGGACACCATCCTGGACGTCGCCGAGGGACTCGCCGACCGGGCCCGCGCCGACGGGCTCACCCCCCGGGCGCTCGGCGTCGCCGTCCCCGGCGTCATCGACGAGGCCACCGGGGTGGCGGTCTGGTCGGCGAACCTGGGCTTCCGGGACGTACCCCTGCGGAAGCTGGCGACCGAACGGCTCGGCCTGCCCACGGCGCTCGGCCACGACGTGCGCGCCGGGGGCCTGGCCGAGGCCCGGCTCGGGGCCGGTCACGACACCCGGCACGTGCTCTTCGTCGCGGTCGGCACCGGCATCGCCGCCGCCCACGTGGTCGACGGGTCGGCCGCCGTCGGCGCGCACGGCGCCGCCGGGGAGATCGGCCACATCCTGGTACGCCCGCACGGCCCACGCTGCGGCTGCGGACGCGTCGGCTGCCTGGAGGCGGTGGCGTCGGCCGCCGCGATCGGCCGCCGTTACGCCGAGTTGTCGGGCCTGCCGGGGAGCACCGCCGCCGACGTGGTCGAGCGGGCCGTGGCCGGTGAGGAACTGGCCCGGGAGGTGTGGAGCAGCGCCGTCGAGGCGCTCGCCGACGGGCTCGCCACCGGTCAGGCCCTCTTCGACGTGCAGACCATGGTGCTCGGCGGCGGCCTGGTACGGGCCGGACGACACCTGTTCGACCCGCTCCGTACCGCACTGCGGGAACGGATGACCTTCCACCGGGAGCCTCGTCTGGTCGCCGCCACACTCGGCGACGAGGCCGGCTGTCTCGGTGCGGCCCTGCTCGCCCTCGACTCTCTGGAGCCCTGATGACCCAACGGGTGACCGGCAAGGTGGTGACCCCGACCGGCGTGATCCGTCAGGGGTGCGTGGAGATCGGTGACGGTCGGATCCGGGCGGTCGCGGAGTACCCGACGGCGCGCGACGGCCAGTGGATCGTCCCCGGCTTCGTCGACATGCACACCCACGGCGGCGGGGGGCACACCTTCACCACCGGCGACCCGGAGGCCGCCCGGGGGGCCGCCGCGTTCCACCTGCGGCACGGCACCACCACCCTGCTGGCCAGCCTGGTCAGTTCCCCGTTCGCGCTGATGCGGGAGGCCACCACGGCGTTCGCCCCGCTGGTGCGGGAGGGCGTGCTCGCCGGCATCCACTTCGAGGGTCCGTACCTGTCGACGGTTCGGTGCGGCGCACAGAACCCGGAGTTCCTCCGCGACCCGTCCACCGAGGAACTGACCGAGTTGATCCGACTCGGCGAGGGCGCGGTCCGGATGGTCACCCTGGCTCCGGAACGTGACGGGGCGCTGGACGCCGTCAAGCTGCTCACCGGGGAGCGGGTGGTCGCGGCGATCGGGCACACCGACGCCAGCTACGACCAGACCCGGGCGGCGATCGCCGCCGGGGCCAGCGTCGCCACCCACCTGTTCAACGGCATGCGCCCGGTGCACCACCGCGAGCCCGGACCGGCGGTGGCCCTGCTCTCCGCCCCGAACGTGGTCTGTGAGCTGGTCGCCGACGGCGTGCACCTGCACGACGGGATGCTCGCCTTCGCCACCTCCGTCGCCGGCCCCGAGCGGACCGCCCTGATCACCGACGCGATGGCCGCCGCCGGCATGGCCGACGGCGAGTACGAGTTGGGCGGACAGTCGGTCACCGTGGCCGACGGGGTGGCCCGACTCACCCGGGACGGCGCGATCGCCGGGAGCACCCTCACCATGGACGCCGCGCTGCGGCAGGCGGTGGCCGCCGGGATCGCCATGTCCGACGTCTGCCGGATGGTCGCCACCACCCCGGCCCGTGCGCTCGGCCTGGGCGACCGCCTCGGCGCGTTGCAGGCCGGTCTCCGCGCCGACCTGGTCGTCCTCGACGAGGACCTCACCGTGCTCCGGGTGATGCGCGGCGGTGAGTGGCTGGACTGACCGCCGGGTGGGTAGCAGGGGCCCCCTGTTACCGCATTCTGATGAGGAAGGGCCCCCTGCAACCACCCGCGGGCAGCGGGGGGTTGCCCCGTCCGCACGGACGGCTCCACAGGTGGTGTGGCCGGAGGTCAGACGTCGGCGACGTCGACGCCGAGCACGGCCTGCTCGTCGGGGCGGTGCACCAGCACGTCGTTGAGGAACGACTGCACCGCCGGGCCCATGCCGACGTCGCGGCCGGCCCGCTCGGAGAGCAGCCACTTGTGCTCGATGATCTGGGTGAACAGCTCCTGCGGCTCCAGCTTGTGCCGCAGGTGGGCGGGGACCGCCCGGACCACCGGCTCGAACACCTCGGTCAACCAGCGGTGGGCAGCCTGCTGCTCGTCGGTGAGGTCGCTCTCCGCCCGGTACGCGTCGAGGTCGTTGAGGAGCTTGCGGGCCTGGTTCTCCTCGGCGTCCAGGCCGGTCAGCCGGAGCAGACGCCGGGTGTGGTAGCCGGCGTCGACGACCTTCGGGCGGATCAGGTAGCGCCCACCGTCGATCGTGGCGAGCGACACCTCGGCGACGTCGAAGCCCATGTCGTTGAGGCGCCGGATCCGCCGCTCGATGTCGTGGCGGGCGTCCCGCTCGACCTGCTGCTCGTAGGTGACCTCGTGCCAGAGCCGCTCGTACCGCTGCACGACCTCCTCGCAGACCATCTCCGGGTCGATCGACTCGTGCAGCAGACCGGCGGCCTGGAGGTCCAGCGCCTCACCGAAGATGTTGACCCGGGCGATCTCCAGATCCTCGCCCCGCTGACCGTTGGAGAGGGAGTTGCGCAGGGCCCCGGTCTCGGCGTCCACCAGGTAGGCGGCGAACGCGCCCGCGTCCCGACGGAACAGGGTGTTCGACAGCGAGCAGTCGCCCCAGAAGAAGCCGGTCAGGTGCATCCGGACGATCAGCGCGGCGAGCGCGTCGAGGAGCCGCTCCAGGGTCTCCGGACGGAGCGTGTGCGAGAAGAGCGCCCGGTACGGCAGGGAGAACTGGAGGTGCCGGGTGATCAGCACCGGATCCAGGGGCTGCCCGTCCGGGTCGTGTCGGTCGGCGACGATCGCCACCGCCTCCACGGCGGGAAAGTCGATCCGTTCCAGTGCCCGGAGCAGGTCGTACTCGCGCTCGGCGACCCGCTCGCTGGTCTCCTTGACCGCGTAGACGTAGCCGCCCATCCGCACGAACCGGACGATGTGTCGGGAGATGCCCTGCGGGAGGGCCACCAGGTGTTCGGCAGGCCACTCCTCCAGCGGGGTCGACCAGGGTAGGTCGAGCAGCGCCGGGTCGACGAGAGCCGAAGTGATCCGCACGGGACAAGCATGCCGGCTCCGCCCGCACCGCGCCTCCCTTCGTGGCTGGGCACACAGCCATTGATGTCCCACCGCGCCGGTGGTCCCGGTGCGCAGGGTGGTCGGGTGGTTGCAGGGGGCCCTTCCTACCGCTTTCTGACGAGCAGGGGTCCCCTGCAACCACCCGACGCGCGACCACCCGACGCACAACCGCACGACGCACAACCGCACGACGCACGACCGCGCGACGCACAACCACCCGGCCGCCGCCGGACAACGGTGCGTGCCGGGGCCGCACGGGGGCGTCGGCGGCGGCCGGTAGCGTGATCGGCGTGCGGGAGCCGAACACGGTACGACGGGACACATGGCTGCGGCCGGTCCGTCCCGCCGGCTGGTGGTTCGACGTGCTGCTGCTGGCCGGGCTGGTGGCGATCACCGTGGCGCTCGCCGACCGCCGTCTCTTCGGCATCGACCGGGCGGTCGCCGACTGGGCCGACGCGCACCGGCCCCCGGTGGCGCACGGCATCGCGGTGGTCTTCAACTACCTCGGGCAGGGCACCCCGCTGACGCTGCTCACGGCGGGGATGGGACTGCTGCTGGTGGTCCGGCTCCACTCGCTGCGTCCACTCCTGCCCAGCGTGGTGGCCTTCGCGCTGACGTACTTCACCATCGGCCCGCTGAAGGTGTGGACGGCACGCCCCGCGCCGAGCGCCAGCGTCAAGGATCCGTACCTCCCACCCGAGCAGACGCTCCCCCTCTTCCAGGACGAGCTGCCGCTGCGCTTCGCCCAGTCGTACCCGTCGGGGCACGTGGCCAACGCGATCGTCTGGTACGGCGTACTGGCGCTGCTGCTCGCTCCGCTGCTGCGCAGCTACGGCCGCAGCATGTCGCCCCGGCTGGTCACCGTGGTCCGGGTGGTCCCGCCGGTCGTGGTCATGTTCACCACGACCTACCTGGGCTGGCACTGGCTGACCGACTCGGTGGCCGGGCTGCTGCTCGGGCTGCTGCTGGACCGGATCCTGCACCGGGTGCCCTGGGACGACGTACCGCTGCCGGGGCGTCTGCGGAACTGGAACCGCCCGTTCATCTCGTCCCCCTAGGGTCACGGTCGTGGAACGACTGGCGCGACGGTTGGGTCTGGCCGATGCCGTGGTGATCGGTCTGGGGTCGATGCTCGGCGCGGGCGTCTTCGTGGTCTTCGCGCCGGCCGCCGCCGCGGCCGGCGGCGTGGGCCTGCTGCTCGCAGTGGCCCTGGCCGGGTTCGTCGCGTTCTGCAACGCGACCAGTTCGGCCCGGCTCGCCGCCCGCTATCCCGAGTCCGGCGGCACCTACGTGTACGGGCGGGAGCGGCTCGGTGGGTACGCCGGTTTCCTCGCCGGCTGGGGGTTCGTGGTCGGCAAGACGGCGAGTTGCGCGGCGATGGCGCTGACCATCGGGGCGTACCTCTGGCCGGGGCAGGCGCGACTCGTCGCGGCCGGCGCGGTGGTGGCGGTGACCGGGGTGAACCTGCGCGGTATCGGGAAGACCGCGACCGCGACGAAGATCCTGGTCGGCGTGGTGCTGGCGGTGCTGGCCCTGGTCGCGCTGACCGGGGCGGGCGCGGTCTCCGCGGACCGGATCGGTGGCCTCGACGGTCACGCCCGGGGCGTGCTCACCGCCGCCGGGCTGCTCTTCTTCGCCTTTGCCGGGTACGCCCGGATCGCCACTCTCGGCGAGGAGGTCCGTGACCCGGAGCGCACCATTCCCCGCGCGGTGCCGCTGGCCCTCGGCATCGTGCTGGCGATCTACCTGGCGCTGGCGGTGGTGACCGCCGGCGTGCTCGGTGACGCGCTGGCCACCTCCGCCGCGCCCCTGGTCGACGTGGTGATCGCCGCCGGACTGCCCGACCTGGCCTGGGTGGTCCGCGCCGGGGCGGCCGTCGCGGTGACCGGGGTGCTGCTATCCCTGGTCGCCGGGGTGGGACGGACGACGCTGGCGATGGCCCGTCGCCGTGACCTGCCGGCCGCCCTCGCCGCCGTGCACCCCCGGCACCGGGTGCCGCACCGCGCCGAACTGGCCGTCGCCGCCGTGGTGATCGTCGTGGTGCTGCTCGGTGACGTACGGGGCGCGATCGGCTTCTCGTCCTGCACGGTGCTGGTCTACTACGCGATCACCAACGCCGCCGCGCTGACGCTGGGACGGGAGCCGGGCCGGCGGCTGCCGGTGCGGGCGCTGGCGGTGGCCGGGCTGGTAGGTTGCCTGCTGCTCGTGGTCAACCTGCCACTGTCGAGCGTGCTCGCCGGCTTCGGCGTCCTCGTTCTCGGGACGATCTGGTACGCCCTCCGCCGCCCAGCCCGGTCATCATGAGTTGCGGCATGACGGGCTCTCCGCCCGCACGGACACCCCCGTATGCCGCACGTCGAGTCGGTCTACTCGTCGCCGGAGCCGGCGGACGGGGCGGGCGGGTCGTCCACGGGACCGAGGGCGGACGGTTCGGGTGGGGCGGTCTCGCGGAGCAGGGCGTTCAGGCCGGCCCGGCGGGCCAGCACCGTCATCCGGTCCCCCGCGGTGATCACCATGCGCGGGTCGGGTGCCCACTCGCTGCGGGGCTGACCGGCACGGGCGTACGCGAGCAGTCGTACGCTGCCGGGACGGTCGACCGTCGCGAGCGCGCGACCGTCCAACGGCGACCCGGCCGCCACCGAGACCTCGGTGACCAGCAGCGCGTGCCGGCCGACCGGGATGGTGGCGATCATCGCGCGGTCCAGCAGCGCGGCGGTGAACGACGGCGCGGCCAGGTACGACACGCTGCGCGAGATGCCGATGCCGAAGGCACGCTGGACCCGTTCGGCGAAGTCGCCGTCGAAGAGGCGTAGCACGACCCGCAGCTCGTCGTTGAGCGCGCGGCCGTTCAACGCGGCCCGGAGGTTCGCTCCGTCGTCGGTCGAGACCACCACCAGCGCCTGGCAGGTCCCCACCGAAGCCGCCTGCAGCGTCTCCTCCAGCGCCGCGTCGCCCACGATCAGCGGTACGCCGAGCCGCCGCGCCAACGACGCCCCGCGCGGTTCGGGGATCTTGTCGATCGCCACCACCTCGACGCCGAAGTCGTTCAGTTGGGCCATCACCCGGGTGCCGAGGTTGCCGAGGCCGACGACCACCACGTGCCCGGAGCGTTCCGGCTGGATGCGTCCGGAGTGCAGAGCCAGCCGGGCCTTCACGACGCCGTCGACCACCACCGCGGTGATCAGCGGGATCAGGGCCAGCCCGGCGATGCTCAGCACCACCTGCATGACCTGCTCGGCGAGGGACTTGTTCGGGTCCGGATCCTGGCCGCTGAGCGTGGTGACCAGGGTCAGGTACAGCGCGTCCGCCCAGTTGAGGTGCGCGGCCCGGGCGTTGAGCCAGCCGAGCAACCCGATCACCGCGAGCAGCACCAGCACCGCGACGCCGATCTTGCGGGTGGCGAAGCTGCGTACCGCCCGGAGAAGCACCACGGCCGGCCGGCGGCGACGCCGGGTACGCCGGGCCCGGGCCAGCCGCCGCGCGGCCAGCTCGGCGCCGGGCATCCGGCCGCTCGCCTCGGCGAGCACCACGTCCGCAGTGGACTCGTCGGCGGGGAGCACCCGCACCTCGCCCGCGTCGCGGGTGTCGGCCACCGCGCAGACGACCTCCTCCGGGCGGACGTCGTCGCGACGGGCCACGTAGAGGGTGCGGCCGGCGTGCCGGAAGTGGGTCGGGGCGACCTCGCCCAACGCGGCGGCCACGAACGCCGGAGCGGCCATGGTGGCGTCGGAGAGCACCGCCGAGTCGGGGAAGATCTGCCGTACGCCGTTGGCCAGGCCGGTGTTGAACATCCGGACCACCAGGCGCAGCCTCGGCTCCACCTCCTGGGCACAGAGCGCGGCGTGCATGTTGCCCACGTCGTCCTGGTGCAGCAGGGCGAGCCCGTCCGCGCCGGCCAGCCCGGCCCGGCGGAAGGCCGCCTCGTCCAGCCGGTCGGCCAGGACGACGTCGATGCCGTGGATGTCCCGGCCGTCCGGCCCGTCGGAGCGACGCCGCTCGGGCACGATCAGGGTGACCCGGATCCGGCCGGTGGACACCTCGCCGGCGAGCAGCGCCCGCACCACCCAGTAGGCGAGCGGATCGTGCCCGCAGACCACGTAGTGGGGGCGGGAACCCGCGTTGGCCCGTAACCGCCGGCTGGCCCGCCAGGCACGGTCGAGCAGAGGCTCCGCCATGTGCGGCATGGTAGCCAGTGCCCCCCAGCCGCCGTGGCCCGCATGATCGCCAGCAGGCATGCGCCGGCCCGGGGTGGGTAGAGCGGGATCGTGCAGACCTTCCTGCCGTACCCGGACTTCACGGCCAGCGCGCTGGCGTTGGACCAGCGCCGCCTCGGCAAGCAGCGGGTGGAGGCGATCCAGGTGCTGCGCGGGCTGACCCGGCCGGGGTACGGCTGGCGCAACCATCCGGCGGTACGGATGTGGGCCGGGTACGAGGAGGCGCTGGTCCGGTACGGGCTGGACGTCTGCACGGTGTGGTGTGCTCCGGGACGGGCGGACACCTGCGCGACCACGCTGACCGCCGACCTCGCCGAAGCCTGCGGCGTCTCCCGGGTGCGCGACCAGGACCAGCTGGCCCGGGCCGGTGAACTTCCGCCCTGGCTGGGGCGGGCCGACCTGCACCTCAGTCACCGGTCCTCGCTCCTGCGCAAGGACCCCGACCACTACCGCCCGATCTTCGGTGACGTCCCGCCCGACCTGGAGTACGTCTGGCCCGACTCCGACCGCCCGCGCCGGTGCCTGCCACCCGCCTGAGGTGGTAGCAGGGGACCCCTGTTACCGCTTTCTGCCGTGCAGGGGCACCCTGCAACCACCCTGCCGTGCAGCGGCACCCTGCAACCACCGTGCAGGGTGCCCATGCACCCGGCGAACACCCACCCACCGGCATGGCGCGCACGCACCCGGCGACAATCCGACAACTGGTGCACACTGGGGCGCATGGCGCTCTCCCAGCGGGTCGGCCGGTTGATCGGCGTACGGGAACACGTGGTCGACCCGGGCGGCGGTGGCCCCGCGCACGTGCCGCACCCGGTCGACGTGGTGGTGGTCGGCGGCGGCATCGCGGGCATGTCGGCGGCGGTGGTGCTCGCCGAGCGGGGCGTACGGGTCACCGTGCTGGAGGCGGCACCCGCCCTGGGCGGGCGGCTCGGCGCGTGGCCGGAGACCCTCGCCGACGGCAGCCGGCAGGTCGTCGAGCACGGGTTCCACGCCTTCTTCCGGCAGTACTACAACTGGCGGTCGATCCTGCGCCGGGTCGACCCGGCGCTCGGCTTCCTCAGGCCGGTCCCCGGTTACCCGATCCTCAGTGCCCGCTGGCCGACCGAGGAGTTCGGCCGGCTCCCGCCCGCCCCGCCGGCGAACCTGCTCGCGCTGCTGCTGCGCAGCCCGAGCGTGCGCCTGCGCGACCTGCGCGGGATGGACCGGGACGCGGCGTTGCCGCTGCTGACGTACGACCCGGAGCACACCTACGCCGAACTGGACGGTCGGACCGCCGGGGAACTGCTCGACTCGTTGCGGCTGCCGGACCGGGCCCGGGCGATGCTCTTCGAGGTCTTCTCGCACTCGTTCTTCAACCACGAGGCGGAGATGTCCGCCGCCGAGATGGTCGCGCAGTTCCACTTCTACCTGCTCGGCAACGCCGAGGGGTTGGCGTTCGACGCCCCGGACGAGGACTACGCCACGGCGGTGTGGCACCCGTTGGCCGAGCACGTGCGGCGGCACGGCGGTCGGGTGCTGACCGGGGTGCGGGCCACCGCGCTGGAGCGCGACGCGGACGCCTGGCGGGTGACGGCCGACGACGGGATGGCGTACCGGGGTGGGCACGTGGTGCTGGCTCTCGACCCGCCGGCGCTCGCCGCGCTGGTCGGCGGCTCCCCGGGCCTGACGGCGGTCGCTCCGGAGCTGGTGGCGCGGGCACCGACGTTCGGCACGCCCGGTCCGCCGTACGCGGTGGCGCGTTACTGGTTCGACGGGGACGTGGCTGCCGGACGGGCGGTGTTCAGCGGGGTGTCCCGGCAACCCACCCTCGACTCGGTGACCCTCTACCACCGGCTGGAGCAGGAGTCCCGCCGCTGGGCACGGCACACCGGGGGCGCGGTGGTGGAGCTGCACGCGTACGCCTGCGAGCCGGGGGTGACCGCCGAGGTGCTGGCCGAGCGGATGCGCGCCGAGCTGGGGACGCTCTGGCCGGAGGTGGCCGGGCTGCGGGTGCGCGACCTGCGGGCCCGGGTGGAGGCGCGGGCTCCGGCGTTCGCGCCGGGTGGCCACGCGACCCGTCCGGGGGTACGCACCGACGCGGCCGGGCTCTACCTGGCCGGCGACGGGATCCGCACGGACTTCCCGAGCGCGCTGATGGAGCGGGCGGCGGCGACCGGGATCATCGCCGCCAACCACGTCCTGCGCGCCGAGGGTGGAGCCGCCGAACCGGTCCGGTCGGTCCGCCCCCGGGGCCTGCTGGCGTCGCGGCGGGGCACGTCGACGCAGGGGAGAAAAATGGCCATTTCATGAAACTAGAACCTATGTACGAATAAGCTGGACGGCAGATCACCTTGCCAGCGGGGGACACCGTGCAGCCACGCCACCATCAGCTCCAGACGGAGCCCGGCACCCGCCCCGACGAGCCCGGCCGCGAGGACGGCCCACGCGCCGACGAACGGGCGGGCGTGGTGACCGCACTGCGGCTCGGCTGGTGGATGGCGGACGCGTACCACCACGCGCGGACCACCGCGCCGGACGACGGCCCCGCCGACCGACCGGTCGCACCCCGGTCCAAGCTGTCCAACCTGACGGAGATGTCCGGGCGGCAGCGGATGTGGATGTACCTCGACGGTGTGGAGGTGGCGCTCCGCCAGATCGCCACGCTGGCCCGGCACGACGGGGCCGGGCCGTCGACCGCCGCCGCCCGGTCCCGGATCCGGGAGGTTGGCGACGACCGCCCCGGCGACGTCGAGGCGCTGCTGGTCGCCCTGGACGAGTTGAACGTGGACGTGCTGCGCTGGGCGATGGCCCGCGACCACCGGATCGGGATCGCGTACCGGCTCGGGCGTTCCCTCGCCGACACCGTACGGCGGTGCGACGCCGGGCAGCTGCCCCAGCGGTTCGGCGGCCGGCAGGACCAGCTGCGCCGCTGGCTGGACGAGCTGGCGGGCGTGCTGCCGCCGTACGCGGCCCCGGTGGTGCGTCACTCGCTGGCGAGCTGGACGGCGGCGGTCCGCGCGGCGGCGGCCGGGGACCCGGGCGAGGCGGAGCTGCGTGACCTCGCGGCCGAGCTGCGCAACCAGGGTGACCTGTGGCGGAGCGTACTCACCGGCGGGCTGCACCCCCGGGACCTGCTCGACGAGGAGCACTACGCGATCGTCGCCCGCAACCTGATCATCCGGGACCGGCGGCTGGTGGTGCGGGCCGCGCGGGGCATCTGTTACCCGGTGCTCGTACCGCTGCTGGTGGTCCTGCTCGCGGTGGTGGGGGTGAGCGCCACCGCAGCCGCCGGCTCCCCGGCCACCCGGACGGCGGTGGCGCTGCTCGGCCTCGGCGCGGGTCTCGCCGCCGTGTGGCGGGCGCTCTCCGGGCCGGCGCTCCAGGTCGCCGGCGAGGTCAACCGGCCGCTGCTGCACGGCGAACTGGTCGTGCAGATGGCCGGATGTGTGGACCGGCCGCTCGCCGCCGCCCGTGCCGCCAGCCGCGCCCGCCACGCCGGGACCGGCTGACCGACCCGGCACCCACGACCGGGCCACGACCCGGACACGTACGTCCGAGCCACGACCGGACACGTACCACCGGGCCACCGGATCCACCCCCGGCCAACCAGCATGAAACAGACTTTCCGGGCCGGACAAGCTGCCAGACTGGCCCGGTGACGGAGGACCGCCCGCCGACCGGAGGTGACAGGAGGAAGACCGCACGGCACAAGCCGGCACGCGAATACCTGCGCGACGCCGTCGGCAGCCTGTTCGGCAAACGGCCGGTCCGCGAGGGCACCCGTACGGCCACCGAGGAGCTCTTCTTCGACCTGGTCTTCGTGTTCGCCTTCGTCCAGCTCGGCGCGCTGGTCGTCAGCGACTACACCCCTCAGGGCATGCTGCGCGGGTTGCTCGTGCTGGCCCTGCTCTGGTGGTCCTGGGCCGCCTTCGCGTGGTTGACCAACAACCTCCAGGCCAGCTTCGGGGTGATGCGGTTCGGGTTGTTCGTGGTCACCGGGATCACCTTCGTGATGGCGATGTCGACCCTGGTCGCGTTCGTGGACCGGCCCGGTGGGCTGTACGGCCCGCTCATCTTCCCCGCGTGCTACTTCCTCGTACGGTCGCTGCACCTGGCGCTGTACGCGTACGCCGTCTCGGCCCAGCACCTGGCCCGGCACATCCTGGTGCCCGCGGCACCGATGGTCGCCAGCACCGCCCTGCTCGTCTGCGCCGCGCTCGTGCCGCACCGGGTCATCGCCGACCAGCGACAGGCCGCCCTCGCCGTGACCCTCCTCTGGCTCCTGGCCGTGTTCGTGGACTACCTGGGCAGTTTCACGCTGCCCATCTGGGAGATCGGCATCTTCTCCGCCCGGCACTGGTGCGACCGGTTCGGACTGATCCTGATCGTGGCCATCGGCGAGAACATCATCTCGATCGGAACGGCCAGCGCCGACGTGTCGATCGACTGGCATCTCCTGCTCGCCGTGCTGCTGGCCATGACCGTCACCGGGGTGCTGCTGTGGACCTACTTCGACGTGGTGGCGCTCGTCGGTGAGCAGGCCCTCGAACGCGCCGACGCGAAGACCAGGTTCGCCCTGGCCCGGGACGCCTACAGCTACCTCCACCTACCCATGGTCGCCGGCATCCTCCTGCCGGCCCTCGGCATCCGCGAACTGATCCAGCACGTCGGCCCCCTCGAAGAACGCCGCCCCGACGAACCGCTCTCCGCCATCGGCCTCTTCGGTCTCTACGGGGGGATAGTCCTCTTCCTCCTGGCGAACGTCGCCTACCAACTGCGCATCGCCCGCACGATCAGGACGATCGTCTGGACCCGGGTGGCCGCCGTGCTGGTGCTGGTCGCGCTCGTCCCCGTCGCCCGGCGGATCTCGGCGACCGGCGCGCTGGGACTGCTGGCGGCCGTCTCCTTCGTCCTGATCGTGGTGGAGGTCGTCATCGCCGACGGGCAGCGCCGTGAGCTACGCGAGGCGGGTCTGGCCGCGAGGATGGAGATCTGAGGCCGTCTCACCCGGTCGGCGGGATGGTCCAGGTGAACCGCGCCGGACGGCGTTCGTGGAACGCCGCCACCCCCTCCTGTGCCTCACCGCTGGCCAGGGCCTCCCGGTGCCACCGGGCCACCCGCTCGGCGTCGGCCCGACCGTCCACGACCTCCTTGGCGGCGACGATGCTGAGCTGGGAACGCAGAGCGATCGTGCCGGTCAGCCCGGCGATCCGGTCGGCGAGTCGATCGGCCGGCAGCACCTCGTCGACCAGGCCGACCCGGATGGCCCGCTCGGCGTCCACCAGCTCGCCGGTGAAGATCAGGTACTTGGCGGTGGCCGGTCCGACCAGGGCGGCCAGCCGCCGGGTCGCCGGCGTCTGGTAGACCACTCCGAGCCGGGCCGGCGGCACGCCGAACCGGGCGTCGGCGGCGGCGATCCGCAGGTCGCAGGCGACGGCGAGCTGGCAGCCGCCGCCCACGCAGGCGCCGCGTACCGCCGCGACGGTCGGCTTGGCGAAGGCCGCCAGCCGTTCCTCGGCGACCACCGCCACGCTGTGGTCACCGGCCGCCAGCACCTCGTCCAGGTCACCCAGGTCGGCACCCGCGCAGAAGGTCTCCCCCGCCCCGGTGAGCACCAGGACCCGGATGGCCGGATCGGCCTCCAGCCGGTCGAGCAGCGGCGGCAACTGCCGCCACATGTCCGGGGTCATCGCGTTCCGGCGGGTCGGATTGCTGATCACCACGGTCGCCACCGGACCGGCCACCTCGACGGTCAACCGCGCGTCCGACACCGTTCCTCCTCGTCCCGCCGACCTGCCCGCCGACCTACCCGTCGCCCCGCCGACGGCAGAGCCGGGTCCGGGACCGGCCCGTCGACCCTAACGGACCCCCACCGGTCGGTGGCCGCGCGTCGGCGGCGCCCGGCCCACGCCGAGAGCAGGCGCCGGGGGCGGGGTCAGAACATCTGCCCGATCCGGATGCGGTTGCCGAACGGGTCACGGATGCCGAAGTCGATGCCGTACGGACGTTCGGCCGGCTCGTCGGTGATGTCCACCCCCTTGGCCACCAGGTCCTCGTACGTCTTGTACGCGTCGTCGGTGGTCATGAAGAGGTAACCACCCAACGCCCCCTTGGTGAGCATCTCCCGCACCTGTTCGGCGGTCGCCGGGTCCAGGGCCGGCGGGCCCGGCTTCTCCAGCAGGATCTCCCGCTGGCGGTCTCCGGGCACGTTGACCGTCAGCCAGCGCATGAAGCCGAGGTCGGCGTCGGTGTGGACCTCCAGACCCAGCTTGCCGACGTAGAAGTCGAGGGCCTCGTCCTGGTCGAGGACGTAGATCTGGGAGCGGCTGATCGCGTTCATCGTCATGCCGACCACGCTACGACCCGGCCCTGACCTGCTGCTTATCCAAAACTGCTGGGTCGGGTCCAGGCCTTGGTGAAACAGCTCGGCACGGCACCGGCCGGGCTCCGCCGGGCCCGGAAGGCGGTCGGCGACTGGCCGACGATCTCCCGGAAGGTACGGCTGAAGGTGCCGAGGCTGCTGAAGCCCACCGCGTGGCAGATCTCCGTGACGTCCCGGTCCGACTCGATCAGCAGGGACATCGCCCGCTCGACCCGACGGCGCTGGAGGTAGCGGTGCGGGGTCTCGCCGAAGGTGGCCCGGAAAGTCCGGATGAAGTGCGCCTCGGAGACGTGCGCGACCCTCGCCAGGGTGGGGATGTCCAGTGGCTCGGCGTACGAGCGGTCCATCGCGTCCCGGGCCCGCAGCATCGCCCGGTTGGACTGCTCGACCGCACGGCTCACCGGCCCATCATGACAGCCGGCGGACGACGGCCGCCGCGCTGACCGGCCCGAATGCGTAATCGCCCGACCTGCGGCACAATGTCTAATATGGAACTCACCGTCGCCGTGTCCGCCCCCTACCGGCTCTGGGCACGCGCGGTCGGGCCGGTCGACGCGCCGCCGCTGCTGCTCGTCATGGGCGCCAACGCCAACGCGGCGACCTGGCCGCCGGCCCTGGTCGACAGGCTCGCCACCCGGCACCGGGTGATCGTCTACGACCACCGGGACACCGGCCGCTCCACCTGGGCGTTCGACGAGCACCCGTACGACGTCGCCGACCTCGCGGCCGACGCGGTGGCGGTGCTCGACGCGGCCGGCGTGGACCGGGCCCACGTAGTCGGCATGTCCATGGGCGGCGTCCTGGTGCAGCTGCTCGCCCTCGACCACCCCGGGCGGCTGCTGAGCGCCACCGCGTTCTGCACCGCCGCGCTCGGCGCCGGCCTGGCCGGCGGGCCGGACGCGCCACCGTTGCCGCCCCCGGACCCACGCCTGCTGCAACTGTGGGAACACTTCACCGACGAGCGGGACCGCGAGGCGGAACTCGACTGGCGGGTGGCGCACTGGCGGATCCTCAACGGCGACGTGACCCCTTTCGACCCGGCGGCGTTCCGGGCGATGGAGGAGGCGTGCATGGACCACGCCGGCACGCACCGCAACGCCGCCGCGCACGCCCGGGCCGGGCAGCACGGGCTGGAGCGGGGCACGGAGCTGGGTCGGGTCCGCGTGCCGTTCCTGGTCGTCGAGGCCCCGGAGGACCCGATCAACCCGCCGCCACACGCGTCGTACCTGGCCGGGCTGATCCCCTCCGCGAAGCTGGTCACCGTCGGAGGCATGGGACACGCCCTCGCCCCGGCGGTGCTGGAGCCGCTCGCCGACGCGGTGTTGGCACACACCGGCGCGGTCGCCCCGGCGCGGGTCGGGGCGTCGCCGCCGGCCGGGCCCGTTCAGCTGTGAACGGGCCCGGAACCGACGGGGAATGGAGCCCCCGGCCGGGATCGAACCGGCGACATCTCGCTTACAAGGCGAGTGCTCTGGCCAGCTGAGCTACAGGGGCGCGGGCGTCCGTGGTCAGCATAGCGACTGGCGTCCGGATTTCCTCCCTCACCAGGCCCCCCAGCACTGGAAACGTGATCTGACGCCATACTTCTGGTCGGGTTGTGATCCTACGGTGCACGCAACGCAGTCAATGTCCCGGCGATTGATGGTTGTGCGTGCCTGAGTGACCGGTATGCGAATGTCGTCGGTCCCATCCAGTGCCCACCGTCTTGGCACGCGAGGAAATCCCGTTTACCGTGCAGTGACGCGGACGACATTCCAGTGACCTACGGGTGACCGGAATTCGGCCGACGGGCCGGCACGGCTGCGTGCCGGTCGCTCCTTCACTCGGATCGTCCGGCACGTTCCTGCCGGTGAAAGGAAGCGCTTCACCATGGCTACGGTCACCTACGCCAAGGCGTCCCGCATCTACGCGGGCACCGAGCGTCCCGCCGTCAACCAGCTCGACCTGGAGATCGGCGACGGCGAGTTCCTCGTCCTGGTCGGCCCCTCCGGTTGCGGCAAGTCCACCAGCCTGCGGATGCTCGCCGGCCTGGAGGACGTCGACGAGGGCTCGATCTACATCGACCAGCGCGACGTCACCCACCTGCCGCCGAAGGCCCGCGACATCGCGATGGTCTTCCAGAACTACGCCCTCTACCCGCACATGTCGGTGTACGAGAACATGGCGTTCGCGCTCAAGCTCCGCAAGACCCCCAAGTCGGAGATCGACCGGCGGGTCAAGGAGGCGGCCAGCCTGCTCCAGCTGGAGGAGTACCTCAGCCGTAAGCCGAAGGCCCTCTCCGGCGGTCAGCGCCAGCGGGTCGCGATGGGCCGGGCCATCGTGCGGGAGCCGCAGGTCTTCCTCATGGACGAGCCGCTGTCGAACCTCGACGCCAAGCTCCGGGTGCAGACCCGTACCCAGATCGCGTCGCTCCAGGCCAAGCTCGGCGTCACCACCGTCTACGTCACGCACGACCAGGTCGAGGCGATGACGATGGGCCACCGGGTGGCCGTCATGCTCGACGGTGTCCTCCAGCAGGTGGACACCCCCCGGGCGCTCTACGACACCCCGGCGAACGTCTTCGTCGCCGGCTTCATGGGCTCCCCGGCCATGAACATCAAGACCGTGCCGCTGGGCGAGACCGGCGCGGCCTTCGCCGAGATGAACATCCCGCTGACCCGGGAGCAGGTCGAGGCGGCCCGCGCCGAGGGCGGCAACGGCAAGGTCACCGTGGGCTTCCGTCCGGAGGACTGCGACCTGGTCAGCCCCACCGAGGGCGGCATGCCGGTCGTCGTCGAGCTGGTCGAGGACCTCGGTTCGGACGCCAACGTCTACGGCCACGCCGCGCTGGAGGGCGCGAACGAGCGGTTCGTCGTCCGGACCGACCGTCGCGCGATGCCGAACATGGGTGACACCGTGTTCGTCAAGCCGCGCACCGGCCGGATCCACGTCTTCAACGCCGGCAGCGGCAACCGGATCTGACGTACCACGAAAGGGGCGGCCCGCTTCGGCGGACCGCCCCTTTCGGCGTCTGGCTGTCTTCCGGACTCAGGCGACGGCGCGCCGCCGGGCGACCTCGGCGAGGGTGACCGCGGCGGCCACGCTCGCGTTCAGCGACTCGACGTCGGAGACCATCGGGATGCGCACGGTCAGGTCACAGGTCTCGCCGACCAGGCGGGAGAGCCCACGCCCCTCCGAGCCGACCACGACGACCAGCGGGCCGACCGCGGCCTCCAGGTCGTAGAGGTCGGTCTCGCCGTCGGCGTCCAGCCCGACCACCATGAACCCGGCGTCCTGGCACGCCTTCAGCGACCGGGTCAGGTTCGTCACCTGCGCCACCGGCACCCGCGCCGCCGCGCCCGCGCTGGTCCGCCAGGCGGTCGCGGTGATCCCGGCGGCCCGCCGCTCCGGTACGAAGACACCCTGCGCGCCGAACGCGGCAGCCGACCGGATCACCGCGCCGAGGTTGCGCGGATCGGTGACCCCGTCCAGCGCCACCAGCAGCGGGGCGGTCTGCTCCAGCGCCGCCGCGACCAGGTCCTCGAACGGCTCGTACGCGAACGGCGGCACCTGGAGGCCGACGCCCTGGTGCAGCACGCCCCCGGTCATCCGGTCCAGTTCGGCCCGGCTGACCTCCAGGATGGCGATGCCCCGGTCGGCGGCCGTCCGGACGATCTCCTTGACCCGGTCGTCGGCGTCGATGCCCTGGGCGGTGTAGAGCGCGGTCGCCGGCACCATCGCGCGCAGCGACTCCAGCACCGGGTTCCGCCCGACCAGCAGTTCCGGGCTGTCCTTCGCCGGGGTGGACCGGCGCCCCGGGGAGACCCGGGGACCGCTGCGGGCGGCCGGCTTGCCGCCGCGTCCCTTGGCGGCGGGGACGCCCCGGCCGCCGCCCTTGCCCCAGGTGGTGTCCTTGGTGCCGGGCTGGCCGATCTTGGGCGCGCGCCCCTCGTCGGCGGCGGCGCGCCGCTCCTTTTCCTGCTTCCACGCGGTGCGCTGGGGCAGCTTCTCGGTGCCCGAGTACGCCTTGTGCCAGGGACGCTCGTCGGCCGGGAGGGTCTTCCCCCGCCCGGCGAGGGAGTCCCGGTTCTTACCGCCGGAGCCCTTCGGGGCCCCCTGCTTCGGGGCCAGTCGCCGGCCTCGGCGCTGTGAGTTGCCGGGCATCAGTCCTGCTCTCCAATAGTCCAACGGGGGCCCTGCGGGGTGTCCTCGACCACCACGCCGGCCTGCTTGAGCTGGTCGCGTACCGCGTCGGCGGCGGCCCAGTCCTTGCGACCGCGCGCCTGGGCACGCTGCTCCAGGGCCAACGCGACCAGGGAGTCCACCACGCCGCGCAGGTCGTCACCGCGACCGTCGCCCGTCCACGCGGCGTCCAGGGGGTCGACGCCGAGGATATCCAGCATCGCCCGGACGGCGGCGAGCGTGGTGCGGACCGTCACATCGTCCCCGCCGGCCAGGGCGGTGTTCCCGTCGCGGAGCACGTCGTGCAGCACGGCCAGCGCGGCGGAGGTGTTCAGGTCGTCGTCCATCGCGGCGGTGAACGCCGCCGGCAGCTCACCGGGCGTCCCCGCGCCGACCAGCTCGGCGGCCCGCTGCACGAAGCCCTCGATCCGCCGGTACGCGGTCGCCGACTCGCGCAGCGCGTCCTCGGTGTAGTCGATGCGGGACCGGTAGTGCGCCGCGGCGAAGTAGTAGCGCAGCTCGACCGGCCGCACCCCGAGCGAGGCGACGTAGGCCAGGTCGAGGGCGTTGCCGGCGGACTTGCCCATCTTCGCCCCGCCGAGGCTGAGCAGGCCGTGGTGCACCCAGTAGCGGGCGAACGGCAGGCCGGCGGCCTTCGACTGGGCGATCTCGTTCTCGTGGTGCGGGAAGGTCAGGTCGAGCCCGCCGCCGTGGATGTCGAACTCCGCGCCCAGGTAGCGCCAGCACATCGCCGAGCACTCGATGTGCCAGCCGGGACGGCCCCGCCCCCACGGCGACGGCCAGTAGGCGTCGGCCGGCTCGTCCGGTTTCGCGCCCTTCCAGAGCGCGAAGTCCCGTGGGTCGCGCTTGCCCCGGTCCGGGGCGTCCCCGGCGGACTGCATGTCGGCCGGGGACTGGCCGGAGAGTTCGCCGTACGCCGGCCAGGAAGCGACGTCGAAGTAGACGTCACCCGAGCCGTCGGTGGCCGGGTAGGCGTGCCCCCGCTCGATCAGCGTGGCGATCAGCTCGTGCATCTCCGGGACGTGTCCGGTGGCCCGGGGCTCGTACGTCGGCGGCAGCACGTTGAGCGACCGGTACGCGGCGGCCAGGACCAGCTCGTTGGCGTACGCGATCGACCAGAAGGGCCGCTCCTGCTCGCACGACTTGACCAGCAGCTTGTCGTCGATGTCGGTCAGGTTGCGGATGAAGGTGACCTCGAAGCCCCTCGCCAGCAGCCAGCGGCGCAGCACGTCGTAGTTGACGCCGGAACGAAGATGACCGATGTGTGGAGGTGCCTGGAGGGTGAGACCACACAGGTAGACCCCCACCTTGCCGGCTTCCTTCGGGACGAAGTCCCGGACCGTTCGGGTGGCGGTGTCATACAGGCGTAGCGTCACCGTACAAGGGTAACGGTCCCCACATCTTCGGGCTGCCCGGCGCTGGGTCGTACGCTGCCTGCTGTGGAAACGGCGGGACGACCCGGGAACGGGCCCACGGAGCCGGTCGGAGAGAGGCGGTCCGGCCGCCCCGGCGACGGCTCCCCGGCGCCGGTCGCGGACGGCTTCCCGGAGCCGGGCGGCGGCGCGACGTCGGGCCGCCCCGGGGAGACCGCGCAGACCCTGGACCGGGGACTGCGCCTGCTGCACCTGGTCGCCGACGCGCCGGGCGGGCTGACCGTCACCGAGGCCGCGCACCGGCTGGGCATCGGCCGGGCGGCCGTCTACCGCCTGGTCAGCGCGCTGACCGGGCACGGCATGCTGCGCCGTGACCGTGCCGGCCGGCTGCGCCTCGGTGCCGGGGTGCTCCACCTGGCCCGACGCGCCCAGCCGCTGCTCGCCGAGGGGGCGATGCCCGCGCTACGCCGGCTGGCCGAGCAGGCCGGCGCGACCGCCCACCTGACCGTGGTCGAGGGGGACGAGGGCGTCGCCCTGGCTGTGGTCGAGCCGAGCTGGACCGCCTTCCACGTGGCGTACCGGACGGGTTCCCGGCACCCGCTGGAACGCGGGGCGGCGGGGCGGGCCATCCTCGCCGGTCGGGCCGGGTCCGCCGGCCCGGTGACCACCGAGGGCGAACTGCAACCCGGCGCGTACGGCGTGGCCGCGCCGGTGCTCGGCGTACCCGGGCTGGAGGCGAGCGTCGGCGTGGTGGCGCTGGCCCCGCTGGACGCCACGACGGTCGGCGGGCAGGTCCTCACCGCCGCCACCGCCATCGCCCACGCCCTCTCCTGACCCCCCACCCGGCCCAGTCCGCCCGGCCGGCCCGTCCGCGCCGGGTCCCGGCCGGCGTGATCGACTCGTCGTGCGGCATGTCGGGGTGTCAGGGCCGGGCAAGAGGCCGACATGCCGCAATCCGAGTCGATCACGCCGGTCGGGGCGCACGGTCACGCCGCCTAGCACAGTCGTCGGGCACGAGGGCGGTTGTCCACAGGAGGTAGCCGGACGGGCGGGGCTGGTTGTCCACAGGGGTGTCACTGAGCGCAGACCGACCGGCACCCTGACTGACATGCCTCCACCCGCCTACCGACCGCCGGCCCTGGCCTGGCAGGTCTTCCGTGGCTCGGACGCGGTCCGCCGTGGTCTCCTCACCGCAGACCACCTCCGCAGCTCGGCCTGTGTTCGGCTGCGCCACGACGTCTACGCCGACACCCGGCTCGACCGGGACCACACACTCGCCTGCCGGGCGGTGGCCTGCCGACTTCCCGCTGGTGCGGCCTTCGCCGGCCCGTCGGCGGCGTACCTGCACGGTGTCGAACACGCCGCCAGCTTCACCGACGACGTCCATGTCGTCGTCACCGGCCCGGCCGGGCTGCGCAGTCAGCGGGGACTACGGGTGCACACGACCGCCCTGGCCGCCAACGGATCCGCAGTCGGGGCTACGGCCGGCCCGGAGCCGGGCTGGACGGGTGCACCGCCGCGCTCCGACCCGACCCGATCCGCGTGGGAGACCGCAGCGTGGGTGGAACCGGTCCGGGCGGTCGCCATCATCGACGGCCTACTCGGGCGGGGCCTGACCAACCGGCATGCACTCGCCGACATCGCCGGCCGAAACGCAGACCGGCGGGGCGGCAGGCGGGTGATCCGCGTGTTCGGCCTGGCGGATCCGGGTGCGCAGTCACCGCCGGAGTCCCACCTGCGGGTTAGGCTGGTGCTGGCCGGGCTGCCCCGACCGGTGACCCAGCATCCGGTCCGGATGCCGTCCGGGCTGGTCCTGCACCCCGATCTGGCCTGGCCCGAGTTCAAGGTCGCCGTCGAGTACGACGGCCGCTGGCACGCCGACCCGGAGCAGTTGCACCACGACCGTCGCCGGCTCAACCAACTCGTCGGTGCCGGCTGGCTGGTGCTGCACGTGACCGGTCGACGCCTGCGCCACGACTTCGCCGCGCTGCTCCGCGAGATCCGGGCGGCGCTGGCCAGCCGTGGCTGGCGCAGCCGACCGGTCGGCATGAGCGAGCGGCCGGAATAGGTGAACGGCGCGGCCGGCCGGGATGGGCGACCGGCGTGGGCCGCTCGCGCGGCCGACATGGGCAGGCGGCCGGGAACACCGGTGCCGCCTCGGCCGGCAGCACGTAGGCGGCGTACACCCCGCCCCGGCCGGGAAAGACGGAACTGCGGCACCCGGACGAGCCGGGTGCCGCAGTTCCACCGATCAGTCGGACGCGGGCCCTACGGGCGGGCGTTCGGCTTGAGCGGGGTCTTCACGGCGGCGTAGGCGTCGACGATGCCGTAGCCGTAGAAGCCGTTGAAGTTGAGACCGCCGGCGCAGTACGCGTCGTAGGTCTCGTCCCGGCCCTCGTTGCGGTACTGCTGGAGCCGGGGCTCCGGGCAGGCCCGCTCGGCGGCCGTACGGTAGAGGTGCTGCTCGACCAGAGCCGGGTCCATGCCGAACCCACCCCGACGCTCGTTCTTGCCGAACTTGCTGACGATCAGCGCGGTGACGCCGGCCGCGTGCGGCGCGGCCATCGAGGTGCCCTGGAGGTAGGTGTAGTAGCCGCACTCACCGTTGGTCTTGCACTCCTTGAAGACGAAGGTCTCGGCACCGGGGACGATGTTGCCGTCCGCGTCGACCGAGCCCTCCTCCTGGAGCACGTGCTTCGGGTACGCCGACAGGATCATGTTGGCGTCGGTGCGGTACGAGTCGGTGCCGAAGCCGTCCCGGAACCAGCCACCCGGCGCGGCGACGGAGATCTGCTCGGTGCCCCAGTTCGAGAAGTCCGACTTCTTGTACGACGGGCCGAGCGAGGAGACCCCGATCACGTGCGGGCCCTCGGCCGGCAGGTCCCAGCAGCTCTCGTTGTCGATCGGCCGGGGGTACGGCTGGGTGGGACCGTAGTTCGGGCTGCCCGTGTCGGTGCGCGGGGCACCGAGGTCCTCGTTGTTGTTGCCGAGCGCGCCGACCAGCGTGACGCCCTTGCGGTGCGCGTAGGTCAGGGTCCGCTTCATCGCCGCGATGGTGGCCCGCTGTGCGGCCTGGTCCTCCGGCGAGTCGGCCGGGTTGGCGGTGCAGTTGTACAGCCACGGGTCGACGTAGAACGACATGTTCACCACGTCGAGGCCGTTGTTGGCCGCGTGCACCAGCGAGTTGACCACCGGCTCGAGGAAGAAGTAACCCGAGTCCTGGCCGCCCTTGAGCTGCACCAGGGTGACGTTCGGGGCGACCCCGGAGATGCCGAAGCCGTTGGCCGCCGCACCGATGGTGCCGGCGACGTGCGTGCCGTGCCCGTTGTCGTCGGTGCCGACCGGGTCGAGGCAGCTCGCCACCTCGCACGGGCCGTCGACCTCGGCGATGTCGGGCGCGAAGTTGCGCGACAGCGACCAGTCGAAGTTCGGGGCGATGTCCGGGTTGCTGGCGTCCACGCCGGTGTCCAGGACACCGACCTTGACCCGCCGGTCACCGGGCTCGATCTTGCGGGACTTGTCGGCCCGGATCATCTCCAGGCCCCACAGCTTGTCGTCGAGCGGGTCCATCTTGGTCCCGCGCTTCTTGGCGTCCTTCGCCGCCTTCTTCGTCGCGGCCAGCAGGTGTTCCTGCTCGACCCGGTCCAGCTTGGGCTTGCGGCCGATGGCCTTCTGCTGGGCCGCGCCGACCAGGGCGGCGGCAGCGGTGGCCCGGGCGGCGAAGTCGGCCCGCTCGCTGGTGACCTGGAAGATACCGACCTCGTCGGTACGGGAGACCACCGTGCCACCGGCGGAGCGGATGGCGGCGATCGCGGCGTCGGCGGAGACACCCTCCTCCGCGACGACGGTGAACGTCCGGGACACGGTCGGTTCGGCATTCGCCGTTCCGACCGAACCGGTCACCGTGAGTGCCAGCGCCGTTGCGGTAGCGACGGCACCGGCGGTGAAGCGCTTGCTCACCACATCAGATCCTCTCGTTGAGGGACGTGGCAGACATCAGACAACATCAACGCTGGTTTCGCCAGAGGTAGCGGCAGATCAGAGGCGTTCACAGCGGCTGTCGCACCGACCGGTCGATGACGTCGAGCAGTTCGGCCATTGTGGACACCTCACCGTCCGGCGCCACTCCGGGACGGCAGATCGTTCCGGTGCGGTTCAGCCAGACCGCGCGCAGGCCCGCGCGTTGCGGCGCGATCACGTCGTGGTCCAGGGAGTCCCCCACGTAGAGCACCTCCGACGGGGGCACGCCGGCCGCCGCCACCACCGCCGCGTAGAACTCGGGTGCCGGCTTCTTCGGCAGTCCGTTCTCGTGGGCGTACAACTCGAAGGCGAACTCGCCGGCCAGGCCGCAGCGTTCGGTCCGGCTGTTGCCGTTGGTGGCGTAGCCGAGCACGAAGTGCCGGCGCAACTCGGCGAGCGCCGGGAGCACATCCGGAAATGGCCTGGTCAGCGCGAACCGGTGAGCGAAGAACAATTCGAGGATACGGTCGAGTTCGGCGTCCAGCCCGGCCCGGGCCAGCGACAGGGCCAGCCCGGCACGGCGGACCTCCTGCACCGGCGCGGCACTGCGTACGGCCCAGACCGCCGCCCAGTCCGCCTCCAGGTCCGCCAGGGAGACCGTGGCCGCGGCGGGGCTCAACCGCCGCATCTCCTCCAGTACGGCCGCCAGGCTGCTGGTCACCGCCGGCCTCAGGTCCAGTAGCGTCTCGTCCGCGTCGAACACGACCACACTCACCATGGGATGAACGCCCCTGTTGTCGATTCTGTCGGCAAAGCATCCTTCCTAGCATCCGGCGAGCGGATTTCGTATTCCACCTCCCCGTGTTCGTATCCCGGAATCGGGTCGTCCCAGGTGAGGTGAAAAGTGCGGACATAATGCAGACCGGCTTTCTGCATGACCCGCCGGGATCCGACGTTGACGGCCATGGTCTCCGCCCAGACGCGGCGCAGCCCGAGCCGCGTGAAGGCGTACCGGACGAGGGCCCGCGCCCCTTCCGTGGCGAGCCCTCTCCCCCAGGCGGAACGCCGGAGGCGGTAGCCCAGCTCGGCCTGGGTGGGTCCGGACGCCGGGAGGTCGCCGGCCGGCGGGGCGAGGGCGAACCAGCCCAGAAAGGCCCCGTCGAGCCGGTCGGTCGCCGCCCAGCGGCCGAGGCCCGGCCAGCGGTCGTACTGGTCGAGCAGGTGGGGCAGCAGTTCGTCCCGGATCACCGGCAGCGGCGTGGGGCGGCCGTTCGTGAGGTAGCGCATGACCTCCGGGTCGGCGTCCAACTCGACGAGGTGGTCGACGTCGGCCGGGGTCAGCCGGCACAGCCGGAGGCGCGCGGTCTCCAGCAGGGTCGCGGACTGCTCCGGTAGGTCGCTCATGCCCCGTATGGTGCCGCGTGGCGCGTCGGCCGGGCCACGCCTTTGGCCGCCGCCCCGGTTCCGACGGGTCACCCGGACGCCCGCCGGGAAGTGCGTGCCGGGCGTGCGTGCCGGGGTAGCCCGGCGCCGCCAGTGGTCCGCCGAACCAGCGGTGGCGGTCAGTCCGTCGGACCGGCGAAGAGCCAGCGGGAGACGGTGACCTGGAGCAGCACGTTGCCGCCCTCCGGCCCGTCCGAGCCGGTGACGTCCCAGCCGTACTTGGCGCGGAAGGCCGCCACCACGCCGGAGGGGAAGGACTCGCGGTGGATCGTCACCGTCCCCTCCGCGACGACCGGGGCACGTCCGTCCTCCAGAGCCAGCGAGACCCGCGGATCGGCCGCCACGTTCCGGACCTTGCGGTTGCGGGCGGCGGTGCAGATCCACCACTGGTCGTCGAGGTGGACGAACCAGACCGGCGTCAGGTGCGGTGAGCCGTCGGGGCGGAGGGTGCAGAACCAGACGTTGCGTTCCCGGCCGAGCCGGGCAAGCACCTCGCCGTCGGGAACCACCGGCACGTCAGCGCGGTAGCGCCGCGACGAGGAACCGCCGGGCGTACGGGGCGAAGGTGAGCACCGGGCCGACCGGGCCCTTGCTGTCGGGCACCCCGACCAGTTCGGGCAGGTTCGTCGCCGCCTCGACGCACACGTCGTCCGCACCACCCCGGCTGCTCATGCGCCAGTGGGCGCCGGTCAGCTCCATGACTCCGCCACTTCCCTCACCATCTCGATGGACTCCTGCGGTGGCAACGCCACGCCGAGGTCAATCTCCCAGATCCGTCGCAGCCGCGACAGGTCCACCGGCTCTCGCGGTTCCTCCGCACGGGTCAGGGATGGGTCATCCTCAGCACGTCGAGCGCCTCGTCGAGCTGGTCCGCACTGAGCTTCCCGCTGTCCACGTGGCCCCGGGCGAGCACCACCTCCCGGATGGAGATCTCCTTCGCCAGCGCCTCCTTCGCGATCGAGGCGGCCTCGTCGTACCCGAGATAGCGGTTGAGCGGGGTGACGATCGACGGCGAGCCCTCCGCGTACGCCAGACAGACGTCCGCGTTCGCGGCGAGGCCGGCCACGCAGCGGTCGGCGAAGAGACGGCTGGACGCGGCCAGCAGCCGGATCGACTCCAGCAGGTTGCGGGCCATCACCGGGAGCATCACGTTCAGCTCGAAGTCACCCTGGGAACCGGCGAACGCGACCGTGGCGTCGTTGCCGATCACCTGGGCGCAGACCTGCCGGACCGCCTCGGCGACCACGGGGTTCACCTTGCCGGGCATGATCGACGACCCGGGCTGGAGGTCGGGGATACGCAGCTCACGCAGGCCGGCGCGGGGGCCGGAGCCCATCCAGCGTACGTCGTTGGCGATCTTGTAGAAGCCGACCGCGACGGTACGGAGCTGGCCGGACGTCTCCACCAGCGCGTCCCGCGCGCCCTGCGCCTCGAAGTGGTTGCGGGCCTCGGTCACCGGCAGCCCGGTCTGCTCGCGCAACTTCTCGATCACCCGGCCGGCGAAGCCGAGCGGGGTGTTGATGCCGGTGCCCACGGCGGTGCCACCCAACGGCAGTTCGGCCAGGCGGGGCAGGGCCGCCTCCAGCCGCTCGACGCCGTACCGGATCTGCGCGGCGTACCCGCCGAACTCCTGGCCGAGGGTGACCGGGGTGGCGTCCATCAGGTGGGTCCGCCCGGCCTTGACCACGGCCTCGAACTCGGCGGCCTTGGTCTCCAGCGCCTCCGCCAGGTGGGTCAGCGCGGGGAGCAGGTCGTGGGTGACCGCTTCGGTCGCGGCCAGGTGGATCGAGGACGGGAAGACGTCGTTGCTGGACTGCGAGGCGTTGACGTCGTCGTTCGGGTGCACCTCCCGACCGAGTTCCCGGCCGGCCAGGCTGGCGATCACCTCGTTGGTGTTCATGTTGGACGAGGTGCCCGAGCCGGTCTGGAAGACGTCGATCGGGAACTGGTCGTCGTACCCACCGTCGGCCACGTGCGCGGCGGCGGTGGCGATCGCGGTGGCCACCTCGGCGTCGAGCACGCCCAGTTCGGCGTTGACCTGCGCCGCCGCGCCCTTGATCTGGGCCAGCGCCCGGATCTGGGCGGATTCGATCCCCCGGCCGGAGATCGGGAAGTTCTGCACGGCACGCTGGGTCTGCGCCCGCCACAGCGCGTCGGCGGGCACCTCCACCTCGCCCATCGAGTCACGTTCGATCCGGTAGCCCACTGCCTCTGGATTCGTCACGCGTTCCATCCTGCCGCGCCCGCCGCCGGCCCGCAGATGATCGCGGGTCGTCGAGGACGTGCCTGACCAGCCGCGTCAGCCGGTCAACGCGAAGGCCAGGGCACACGTGAATGGGTCTTGGAAATATCCATTGCCAGCGGTGCACGCCCGCCCCTACCTTTAGAGAGCAAGGCAAGATCGGACCCAGCCAAGGAGTTCCCCGTGTTGCAGTACGCCTCCACCGAAACCACGCGGTGCATGCCGCGCGGCGGTGTCGTGCTGCCCTCGATCGGGCGAGCCCACGATCTGCCGCTGAGCGAGTGGAACTGGAAGCTGGGGTGGCGGCGCGAGTAGCGCCAGCGCAAGCTGCTAAGCCGCCCACCCCAGCCAGGGAACGGGCGGCTTTTTCGTTACCCGACCACAGTTTCACAGGGGCGTGGCTCAACGGGTAGAGCGTCGGTCTCCAAAACCGGAGGTTGCAGGTTCGAATCCTGTCGCCCCTGCTTTTCGTCACGGCTGCGGCCGGCGACGTCGCTAATTCTCAACTCCACAGTGGATGGCATTTACCCATACCCCCGGCCGGCACCGTCACGGGCCGGCCGGGGGCAACATCTAACCGGGGCGAGGGAGACGGTAACCCGCCTGCTTTGGGAGCAGGAGACACGGGCTTCGACACCCCGGTCCCGGACCACGTACGTGCCGGCGTTCCCGCCGGCTTCACGGGCCGTTGGAGCAAGCTGGCAGCTCGCCTGGTTCTCAGCCAGGAGGTTTACGGGTTCGAGCCCCGTACGGCCTACGCAACACCTGCGGTACTAGCTCAACGGAAGAGCCGCTGTCTTCCAAACAGCCGGTCGGGGTTCGATTCCCCGGTACCGCTCGCGCATATGCCGAGGTAGCCCAACAGGCACGAGGCGCGGAACTCAAACCTCCGTCGTTGCGGGTTCGAGTCCCGCTCTCGGCACCACGCCGTCGTGGACGGCTCCATGCGGACGTGGCGCAGCCGGTAGCGCGCGACGTTGCCAACGTCGAGGTCGCGGGTTCGAACCCCGTCGTCCGCTCTCACCACCGACAGCCGAAAAGAAGGGAGGGCCCGGTGAACGCCGTGCTCGTGCTCAACGCCGACCTGGGACCACTGCACCGGGTCCCCGTCCAACACGCGATCCGGATGCTGATGCGCCGGGTCGCCGAGATCCACGAAGCCGAACCGGACCGGCACCTCGGCGTCTTCCCGATGCCGCGCGTCCTGCGCCTGGTCCGGTACGTCGTCACCAGGTGGCGGTACCGCAGCGGTCCCGGCTGGTCGAAGTCCGGCGTGCTGCGCCGGGACGGCTACCGGTGCGCGTACTGCCCGTCGACGGCGACCACCGTCGACCACATCCTGCCCCGCTCGCGGGGCGGCCGGAACAGCTGGAAGAACACGATCGGCGCGTGCTACGCCTGCAACC
Organism: Micromonospora sp. NBRC 101691; assembly: GCF_030269285.1. NCBI lineage: Bacteria > Bacillati > Actinomycetota > Actinomycetes > Micromonosporales > Micromonosporaceae > Micromonospora > Micromonospora sp. NBRC 101691. The sequence goes on along the minus strand of NZ_BSTB01000009.1, from coordinate 1,133 downwards.
AGCACAAGGGTGACCTCACCCCCGCCGAGGCGGGGATGGAACTGCGGTTCCCGCCGTCGGTGCCCACCTGGTCGAGCATGGTGCACCGCTGATCACCGGCCGGCGGGCCCTGCCCGCCGGCCGTGATGCGGGCTGGTGCAACTGGCAGCACATCCGGCTCTGAAACCGGAAGGTTGGAGGTTCAAGTCCTCCGCCCGCAGCGCACGCCCTCGTGGCCCAACTGGGAGAGGCACCAGGCCGAGATCCTGGTCAACGTGCACGTTCGAGTCGTGCCGAGGGCACCAAGCCGGTGGAGCTCACGATGGTCGAGCACCGCACCTGTAATGCGGCGGACGCAGGTTCGATTCCTGTCATCGGCTCCCACCACGCCGACGTAGCTCAACGGCAGAGCGTCCGGCTCATAACCGGAAGGCACCCGGATCGACACCGGGCGTCGGCACCACGGCTTCGGGGCGAAGGGCACGCCTTCACCCCGGGTCGAGAAAATTTGTCCGGGTAGCCCAAATGGCAGGAGGCAACGCGTTCAGGACGCGTTCAGTGGGGGTTCGAATCCCTCTCCGGACACGGCAGGTCGTAGGCGGAACGGAACCGAGCCCCGGGCAGCCGGGAGAAGCCGGTTCGATTCCGGCCAGCCGAGCCATGGGTCGAGTGCTGGTGCACAGCGTCGCTTTGCAAGCCTCGCGTGCGGGGTTCGACTCCCCGTCGATCCACCATGCCGACGTAGCTCAGTGGTAGAGCATCCGACTGTCGATCGGAGGGTCGCGGGTTCGATTCCCGTCGTTGGCGCGCAGCAACACCTTGCCCCTGTGGCGCAGCTGGACAGCGCGCGACACTACGAATGTCGAGGTTGCAGGTTCGAATCCTGCCAGGGGCACGCATCGGGACGTGGCGTAGTTTGGTAGCGCATCCGGCTGAGGGCCGCAGGGTCGTCGGTTCGCAAACGGCTGGGGTGAGATAGCCCGTAGGAGTTCGGACGTTCTTCCCTCCGCCAGGCGCCGCTAGCTGATGTCAACGCCGCCTCAATCGTGACCACCGTGGTCCGGCTGAAACTGGACCACCTTGGTTTGGTTGATCTTTAGTCGTTGGTCTTGCTGGCTGCGGGGACGCGGCCGAGGTCGCGGTCCTTGAGTCGG
>NZ_BSTB01000008.1:0-273287 GCF_030269285.1 Micromonospora sp. NBRC 101691 | reverse complement strand
CAAGATCAAGATAAGCCTGCCGCTCGGCAGACAACTTCACCCGACCCTGAGGAGCCCGCACCCCACGCAACCCGAACACCACAACCCCTGCACACGTCAGGTGTTGCAACCACCACTAGAACCCAAGAAAGCGGTAACAGGGGTCCCCTGCTACCACCCCACCCCACCCCACCCCGGCGAACCCGCCCCGGCCCGCCCGCACCCGAGGACGTGACGACCGACACAATGTGAGTACCATTCGGCTCCATGGACGCGCCGTCGGCTGAGCTGCCCCGCCGGGTGCACCTCGGCTATGCCCTCGGCTCCCTGGCGACCGGGGCCTTCGGCACGGTGCCGGGGTTGCTGCTGCTGCCGTACCTCACCGACACCCTGGGCGTCGCGGCCGGCGTGGCCGCCCTGCTGGTGCTCCTGCCCAAGGCGTGGGACGTGCTGGTCAACCCGGTCGCCGGACGCATCTCCGACCGGACCCGGTCCCCCTGGGGCGCGCGCCGGCCGTACCTCCTCCTCGCCGGGGTCGCCCTCGGGGTGCTGTTCGCCGCGATCTTCGCCGCGCCGCTCGGCACCGGCCCGGGCGCCGCGGTGTACGTCGCGGTCGCCTTCCTCGCCACCGCGACCGCGTTCGCCTTCTTCCAGGTGCCGTACGTGGCGATGCCGGCCGAGCTGACCGGCGACTACGCCGAGCGGACCCGGCTGATGAGCTGGCGGATCGCCGTCCTGGCGGTGGCCATCCTGGTCTCCGGCGCGGTCGCGCCGCTGGTGGTGACCGCCGGCGGGGACGGCGTTCCCGGGCACCGCTGGATGGGGGTGTTCGTCGCGGCCCTGATCGTGGCGGGTGCGCTCGGCGCGTTCCTCGGCACCCGGGGCGCCCCGGCCGGCGAGGTCGGGGAGAGCGAGCCGACCCTGCGCGCGCAGCTCGCCGTCGCCGGCCGCAACCGCCCGTTCCGGGTGCTGCTGATCTGCTTCGTGGTGCAGTCGGCCGGGGTGGCGACCATCCTCGCCGGGGTCAACTACTTCGCCGACCAGATCCTGGTCGACCCGGAAACCGGGCCGACCCTGCTGTTCGCGTGCTTCGTCGGCCCCGCCCTGCTGGTCATGCCGCTCTGGACCCGGGTCGGCGCGCGGGTGGGCAAGCGCGCGGCGCTGGTCGCCGCGTCGGTGCTCTTCGCGGCCGGCGCGCTGGCGCTGGCCGCCGCGCCGGTGCTTCCCCCGGCCGTGGTCTACCCGCTGGTCGCGGCGATCGGGTGCGGCTACGCCGGGCAGCAGGTCTTCGCGCTGGCCATGCTTCCCGACTGCATCGCGTACGACACCGCGCGCACCGGCCGCCGCCAGGCCGGCGTGTTCACCGGGCTCTGGACGGCGGGGGAGACCTTCGGACTGGCCCTCGGCCCCGGCATCTACGGGCTGGTGCTCCAGCTTTCCGGGTACGTCTCCTCGGCGACCGGCTCGGCGGCGGCCCAGTCCGACACCGCCCGCCTCGGCGTGCTGCTCGGCTTCACCGTGCTGCCCGCGCTGCTGGTCGGTCCGGCCGTGCTGCTGCTGCGCCGCTACGACCTGACCGCCGAACGGCTCGCCGCCGCCGAGCAGGCCGCCGACCGAGCCACCGAGCAGGCCGCTGACGGAACCGCCGATCGAGCCACCGAGCGGGCCGCTGACGGAGCCGCCGGCCGAACCGCCGACCGAGCCACCGAGCGGGCCGCTGACGGAGCCGCCGGCCGAACCACCGGCCGAACCGCCGAGCGGCCCACCGTCGCCGACCGCGAACAGAAGGGGAGAGCCAGTCGATGACCGACGACCTGAGGACGGCTCCGGGCGACCCGGCGGACACGGCCCCGACCGACCTGCCCAAGGCGCCTCCGGGCGACCCGGCGGACGCGGCCCCGACCGACCTGCCCGAGGCGGCTCCGGCCGATGGGACGGACGCGGCCCCGTCGGCGTTGCCGCCGCGGGGCGTACCGGCGGAGCAGGTGCTCGCCGAGATCCGGGCGCTGCGCGCCGCCGACCGGCCCACCCACGGCGGACGCCTCTTCGCCTACGTCTACGACCCGGCGGTGCCCGGTCTGGACGACCTGACCAGCGCCGCCCACGCCGGCAGCGCGCACGTCAACGGGCTCGACCCGACCGCCTTCCCGTCCCTGTTGGCGATGGAGAACGCGCTGGTCGGGGCAGCGGTGCGGCTGCTCGGCGGTGGGCCGGGCACGGCCGCCCCGGACGCGGTGGGCAGTGTCACCAGCGGGGGCACCGAGTCGCTGATCCTGGCGGTCAAGGCCGCCCGGGACGCCCGCCCCGACGTCGCCGAGCCCCGGATCGTGGTGCCGGTCAGCGCGCACGCGGCGTTCGCCAAGGCGGCGCACTACCTGCGGGTGGCGCTCGACCCGGTGCCCGTCTCCCCTCGCACGCTGCGGCCGGAGGTGGCCGACGTGGCCGCTGCGATCCGTCCGGAGACGGTGCTGGTGGCCTGCTCGGCACCCTCCTACGCGCACGGGGTCCTCGATCCGGTGGAGCAGATCGCGGCGGTGGCCGCCCGGTCCGGGGTGCGCTGCCACGTGGACGCCTGCTTCGGCGGCTGGACCCTGCCGTACCTGCGTCGGCTCGGCCTGCCGGTGCCCCGGTTCGACCTCTCCGTGCCCGGGGTCACCTCGATCTCGGTGGACCTGCACAAGTACGCGTACGCCCCGAAGGGGGTGTCGGTGCTGCTCCACCGGGACGCGGCGCTGCGCGCCCCGCAGTACTTCGCCTTCGCCGACTGGCCCGGGTACACGATGATCAACCCGGTGATCGCCTCCACCCGCTCCGGTGGGCCGATCGCCGCCGCGTACGCGACCCTGCGGCACATCGGCGACGCCGGCTACGTCGAGTTGGCCGGCCGGACCGTCGAGGCGGTCCGCCACCTGGCGGCCGCGGTGCGGGGCACCGAGGGGCTGCGGCTGATGGCCGAACCCGAGTCCACCGTCGTCTGCTTCACCAGCACCGACCCCGGACTCGACCTCTTCGTCCTGGTCGACGAGCTGACCGCGCGGGGCTGGCACACCCAACCCCAGATGACGTACGGCGAACTGCCGGCGAGCGTCCACCTGACCGTCACCGCCTCGGTGGCCCCGAAGGTCGCCGAGTTCGCCCCGGACCTCGCCGCCGCGGTGGCGGCGGCCCGGGCGGTCGGCCCGGTGCGGCTGCCGGCGGAACTGCTCAGCCTGGCCGCCGGGCTCAGCCCGGACGCGCTCACGCCCGAGCTGGTGGCCGGTCTCGCCGAGGGGCTCGGCCTGGGTGGGGCCGGGGGCCTGCCGGACCGGACGGCCACCGTGAACACGCTGCTCGACGCTGCCCCGCCAGCCCTGCGCGAGCGGTTGCTGGTCGAGTTCGTCGGCCTGCTCCAACGCCCCACTTTCTGACCCCGCACCCGCCCGGCCCTGACCCCGCCCCCCGTCCGGCCTGCTTGATCGACTTGTCTTGCGGCATGTCGGGCTATCCAGGCGGGCCGAGAGCCCAACATGCCGCAACCGGAGTCGATCAAGCAGGGCGGGGGCCGCCTCCGACGCCACCCGGTTCTGACCGTCGGTGATCGGGAGTGACACGTCCCGCCGGCGCCCCGGTTGTGGCAGATCGCCGTCCCGGGACGCTGTGGTTGACTGTGGGTCGGGGCGACGGGAGGAGGCCGGGGTGCAGCTACCGGGAGTGCTCGGTGAGCCGATCCGGTTCGTGCTCAACTGGGGCCGCCGCTACTCGCTCTGGGTCTTCAACTTCGGGCTGGCCTGTTGTGCGATCGAGTTCATCGCCACCAGCATGGGACGGCACGACTTCATGCGGCTCGGTGTGATCCCCTTCGCGCACGGCCCCCGCCAGGCCGACCTGATGGTGGTCTCCGGCACCGTCACCGACAAGATGGCCCCGGCGATCAAGCGCCTCTACGACCAGATGCCCGAGCCGAAGTACGTCATCTCCTTCGGCGCCTGCTCCAACTGCGGCGGGCCGTACTGGGACTCGTACTCCGTGACCAAGGGGGTCGACCAGCTCATCCCGGTCGACGTCTACGTGCCCGGCTGCCCGCCCCGGCCGGAGGCGCTGCTGCACGGCATCCTGCGCCTCCAGGAGAAGATCGCCGCCGAGCAGTCCGGCATCGGTGGGGTGCCGCGACCGGACCCACTGGCCTCCCCGGCGGACGCCCCGTCGCCGGGCTCCGCACCGCCGCGCCCGGTCGAGTCGCTCACCGCGCCGGTGGTCCGCCCGCCCGAGCGTTGACCCGACCGGCCCGGCCGGTGGGCAACGGGGCTTTGGCGATCGTCAATCTTCGATATCGTTCCGGCTCATGAGACTCATGCGGGTGGCGGGGGCCGCCATGGCGGCGCTCGTCCTGATTCCTACGCTCGCCGCTCCGGCGGCCGCCGACACCGTCGGCTACACCGGCCTGGTCCGCGGCTCCGACGGCGTGCCGATCGTGGGAGCGTGCCTGGCCCTGCACACCTCGGCCACCGAGGTCGCGGCGGAGTTCTGCACGGACGCGACCGGTCGCTACACGATCAGCGGGTTGCCGAACGACGTCGGCTACAAGGTCCGGGTGCACGCGTCCGGGTTCCGCACGGTCTGGTGGTACGACGCACCCGACCACCGCAACGCGGAGACCGTCTGGGTCCCGGCGTACGACCTGGTGGAACGGGACGTGACGCTGGGCGTGGGCGCGGGCACGATGAAGGGGCGGATCACCGACCCGAACAACGCGCCGGCCGAGGCCACGGTCACCGTACGTACCGCCGACGACTCCTTCAGCGCGCAAACCGATACCTGGACCCTCGGCGATGGCCGGTACGAGATCGGCAACCTGGCTCCTGGCCAGTACCAGATATCGATCTACAGCAACTTCCGGGGCACCCAGTGGTTCCCCCAGCAGGAAGCCCGTGAGCAAGCCACCCTGGTCACGGTCACCGACGGCGGCACCGTCGTCGCCGACGAGCAGTGGCTGCCGCTCGGCGTGGTGGAGGCAACCGTCACCGACGCGGTGACCGGTCAGCCGGTCCTGCGGCCCTGCGTCTACGTCCACAGCACGCCGAACGGCCGACAGGCGTGTGGCAGCAACGGAACGGTCCGGGTCGACGAGGTACCAGCCGGGTGGTGGGAGGTGACCGTCTCCGGTGGCGCCTCGTACTTCCCCGACGAGTCGGGGCGACACGTCGACGTGCTCCGGGGACAGGTAGTCCGCGCGGACACCGAACTGACCCCGGCCACCGCCGCCGTCACCACCGTGCTGGACGCTGTCACCGGCGCGCCGGTCAGCGGGGTATGTGTCCGCCTGGTCGCACCGAAGTGGGTCGGGCAGTCCGCGAGGATGAAGTCGTACTGCTCGGGCTCGGACGGTCGTCTCGAGATCGGGCCGTTCAGCGGTGCGAGCACCGTGCAGCTCTACGCGTACCAGGCGCGCAATCCGTACGTCACGCCGGAGAAGTACTACGGTGCGCAGTGGGTGACCGCCAACGGAGGCAGCGGCGACCAGCGGGAGGCGCTGACCGTCCAACTGCTGGACCAGCAGACGGTCACCGTACCGCCGATCCGGATGGACCCGCCGGGCGCGATCAGCGGAGTGGTCCGCAACGCGGCCACCGGGGCGGTCGTCTCCGGCATCTGTACCTACCCCTACGCGTTCCACCCCGGCCAGGGCAACGTATTCGGGGCCAACTGCTCGAACTCGCAGGGCCGCTACACCATCTCCGACCTGGGACCGTACCGCTGGCCGGTGGAGTTCGCGCCGACCCGGAACACCGGCTACGCCTGGCAGTGGTCCGGTGACGTCGCCGACCGGTTCGACGCGACGATGACCCAGGTGACCGTCGGGGGCACCGCAACGGTGGACGCGAACCTGGTCGCCGGGGGCAGCGTGACGGGCACGGTGACCCGGGCCGACGGTTCCCCGCTCCCCGGTGGGTACGCCTGGACGTACAACGCGCGGACCGGTGACATCGCCAGCCCGTCGTACGTCAACATCGGCTCGAACGGGGTCTTCACCGTCAGCGGGCACCGTACCCAGGAGGTGAACCTGGAGTACTTGAGCTACACCGGCGAGAGCTGCTGGTACGCCGCCGAGGACGGCGAGGTCACCGCGATCGACGTGACCGCCGGCGGCACCACCACGATCGCGCCGACCATGACCACCACCTGTGGCGGACATCCGGACGGGGTGACTGCCACCTCGGGCCGCCGGGCCGGCGGGCCGACGGCAGCACCCGTACCGCGTCCGGTCAGCCCGCGCTGACCAGCGTCTCTCCAGTCGACAGGCACGGCCGGCCCGTCGGGACGCAACCCGACGGGCCGGCCGTGCCGTCGGGCGAGGGCCGGTCGGCGGGCGAAGATCAAGCAGTGGTGGCCGGGGACTAGCGTGAGCGCCCATGAGCCAGACCCTGGACCGCCGTTCCGCCCGCATCGTCGACGTCCTGATCGAGGAGTTCGGGCCGTCGATGGCCCTCGACCCGGCCGCCTTCCGGCGCAAGTTCCGCAAGATGGCCGCCTCGCCGTTCGCCTTCTACCGGGGCAGTGCCTCGCTCTTCTACGCCGACCAGGTCGGCGAGTACGCCGACGACCGGTTCCTCGACGAGCGGACCAGCCGGGTGTGGATCCACGGTGACCTGCACGCGGAGAACTTCGGCACCTACATGAACGCCTCCGGGCAGCTCGTGTTCAACGTCAACGACTTCGACGAGGCGTACGTCGGCCCCTTCTCCTGGGACCTGAAGCGGTTCGTGGCGAGCGTGGCGCTGATCGGGTACGCCAAGGCCCTCTCCGACCAGGTGATCAGCGACCTGGTGCGGGCGTTCGCCCGGTCGTACCTGACCGAGCTGCGGGCCATCGCGCACGGCGGGGACGACGCGATCGGCTCGATCACCCTGGACAACGCGGACGGCGTGCTGCGCCGGGTGCTCCAGCAGGCCCGGCTGAACACCCGGGTCGACCTGCTCGCCGCGCAGACCACCGTCGACAACTACGAGCGTCGCTTCTCCGTCGGCGACGGGGTCTACGAGGTCGACGAGGCGACCCGGGAGGCGGTCTGCCAGTCGTTCCACCGTTACCTGGACACGCTGCCCGCCTCCAGCGCCCGGCTGCGTCCGGTCGCCGCCCAGGTCAAGGACGTGGTGCTACGCAAGGGCGTGGGCATCGGCTCGGCCGGGCTGCCGTCGTACAACCTCCTGCTGGAGGGGCACACGCAGGCGTTGGAGAACGACGTCGTCATCTACATGAAGCAGGCGCAGGTGCCCGCCGTGGCCCGGCACATCGACGACGAGGGCGTCCGGGGCTACTTCCGGCACCAGGGGCACCGGACGGCCGAGTCGCAGCGGGCACTCCAGGCGCACGCCGACCCGTGGCTGGGCTTCACCGAGCTGAACGGGGTGGGCCAACTGGTCGCCGAGGTGTCCCCGTACGCCGCCGACCTGGACTGGGCCGACGTCAACGAGCCGGAGGAACTGGCAGGGGTGATCGCCGACCTGGGTCGGGCGGTCGCCCGGATGCACTCGGTCGCCGACGACGAGTCCAGCCACGACCTGGTCGACTACTCCACCGAGGAGGCGATCGTCGCCGCCGTCGACGCCGACGAGCAGGGTTTCGTGACGTACCTGGTGGAGTTCGCCCACACGTACGGGCTCCAGGCCCGCCAGGACCACCAGCTCTTCGTCGACCTGTTCCGCAACGGCCAGTTGCCCGGCCTCTGAGGTGCCCGGACGCTGAGCCCGCTCCGCTGACCCGGCCCGCTCCGCTGACCCGGCCTGCTCCGCCGACCTGACCCGGTCGGCCCGGTCGGGTCAGCGGGCGAACTCCAGCACCACCTTGATATCGTCCGGGCCGGGGCGGTACGCCTCGGCGTACGCCTCGACCGGGAGCCGGCGGGTGACCAGGCTGCCGAGCCAGGACGGGTCGGCCCGGCCGAGGGCCTCGGCGGCCAGCTCCCAGTGCCGGCGGTTGGCGTTCACCGAGCCGAAGACGACGGTGTTCTCCAGCACCATCGCCCGGTTCAGCGCGCCCGCGTCGAAGTCGATGATCCGCCCCCCGCTGGAGACACCGGTGAGGCAGACGATGCCGACCGGGGCGGCCTTGCACATCACGTCGAGCACGACGGTCGGAGCGCCGGTGCACTCCACCGTGATGTCGGGTTCGAAGTCCAACTCGTCGACGGTGCTCGTGTGGTACGTCGCGCCGAGCGCCCGCACCAGCGTCGGTTTCGGTCCGGTCGGGGCACGGTCCAGCACGTGCACGGTCAGCCCGCGCTGGCTGGCCAACAGTGCGGCGAGCAGGCCGATCGGACCGGCCCCGGCGACCAGTACGTTCTGCGGCTGCCACTCGGTCCGCCGGCTGATCCGGTCGATGTGGTCCCACGCCTTGGCCACCACGCTGGCCGGTTCGAGGAGCACCCCGACGTCGGCCAGGCGGGAGTCCAGGCCGATGGCGAACTTCGGGGAGACCCGCCAGCGGTCCCGGGCGAAGCCGGGCAGCGCCTTGATGCCGTGTTCGGTGTAGCGGCCGTTGCGGCACATGTCCCACTCGTCGACCGCGCAGTTGGCACAGGGCACGGGGTCGGGGTGGCGGACGATCCCGGCGACGAGGTCGCCGGGGTGCAGGGTGCCGGTCGGGTCCTCCAGCACCCGGCCCAGCGACTCGTGCCCGATCACCAGGCGGTCGGCCCCCGGCGGCACCTCGCCGTACTCCCCGGCGACGATCTCGTGGTCGGTGCCGCAGATGCCCACGGCGAGCGCCTCGACCAGGATCGCCCCCTCCTCGGGGTCCGGTTCCGGCCAGGTGTCGTCGAGTCGCAGGGAGTCCGCCACCCCGGGTGCCACCGTTATCGCCCGCACCACCCGATCCTCCCCGTTCCCACCTCCGCGCACGTCGCGTTACCGCAGTTGATCATCAAGGTGGCTGCGTGGCGTGCCACCAACTCCATGATCAACGGATGGGGGCGGGTGCGGGGGTCGGGCGGGCCATAGGATCGGGGCATGGAGGCGGAGGGAGTCGGGCGACGGCTGGTCGAGCTGGTCGCGGACGAGGCGGCGGTCGCGGGCATCTCCGGCGGCCAGGCGTACGCTCGCGCGACCGTCGACGTGCCGCCGGCGCGCTGGCGGGACGCGCTGCGCGCGGCGCGGGACGACGCGGAGCTGGCCTGCGACTTCTTCGACTGGCTCTCCGCCGTCGACGAGCTGGACGCCGGCTTCGACGTGGTGGCCCATCTCTGGTCGACCACGCGCCGGCACGGGGTCCTGCTACGCACCCGGGTGCCCCGGGAGGCCGCCGAGGTGGCGTCGGTGGTGGACGTCTACCCCGGCGCGGACTGGCACGAGCGGGAGACGCACGAGATGTTCGGCATCGTGTTCGCCGGGCACGAGGGACTCCGCCCGCTGCTGTTGCCGCCGCAGTTCGAGGGGCATCCGCTGCGCAAGGAGTTCGTGCTCGCCTCCCGGGTGGCGAAGCCGTGGCCGGGGGCGAAGGAACCGGGCGAGTCGGAGGCCGGTGGTGGCCGCCGGGCCGTCCGCCCGCCGGGCGTCCCCGCGCCGGGGGAGTGGGGTTCCACGCCGACCCCGGCCGGCGCCGGTGGCGTCGGGGAGGGGCCGCGCGGCGGCGCACCCGCCCGCCCGGCCCGCCGCCCCCCGGGCGACCGGCCGCCCCGGGGCGACCGACCGCAGCGGCCTGCCGCCGGCGACCGACCCCAGCGGCCCGCCGCCGGCGACCCACCGCCGCGCCCTGCCGCCGGCGATCCGCCCCAGCGCCCTGCCGCCGGCGACCCACCGCCGCGGCCCGCGCCCGGTGACGGTGACGGCGGGGGTGCGCGCTGATGCCGCTCTGGCTGGAGCTGACCCTGCGGGTGGTCGGGGTGCTCGCCGCCTTCCTGGTCCTGCCGCTCGTCGTGGGGCAGGCCGAGCACAAGGTGATGGCCCACATGCAGGGTCGACTCGGCCCGATGTACGCCGGTGGCTTCCACGGCTGGGCGCAGCTCGTCGCCGACGGCATCAAGTTCGTGCAGAAGGAGGACGTCACCCCGCGCGCGGCGGACCGTCCGGTGTTCCGGCTGGCCCCGGCGGTGGCGCTGGTGCCGTACCTTCTCGCCCTGCTGGTGATCCCGCTCGGCCCCGGCGACCTGGTCGGGCAGCCGCTGGACATCGGCCTCTTCTTCGTCCTGGCCGTGGTCGGGGTCGGCGTGGTCGCGGTGCTCATGTCGGCCTGGGCGTCGGCCAACAAGTACAGCCTCCTCGGCGGCCTGCGCGGCGCCGCCCAGCTGCTCGGCTACGAGCTGCCACTGGTGCTGGCCGCCGCGTCGGTGGCGATGGCGGCCGGCACGCTCAGCCTGCCCGGCATCGTCGAGGCATGGCAGCCGTGGTGGCTGCTCTGGCAGGCCCCCGCGATGGTGGTGTTCTTCGTCGCCGGGCTCGCCGAGATCCGGCGTCCTCCGTTCGACATGCCGATCGCCGACTCCGAGCTGGTCTTCGGCTACATGACCGAGTACACCGGCCTGCGGTTCGCCTTCTTCCTCCTCGCCGAGTACGTCGGCATCGTGGTGATCGCCGCGCTGACCACCGTGCTCTTCCTCGGTGGCTGGCAGGGCCCCTTCGGCGACGAGTACCTCGGTTGGCTCTGGACGCTGCTGAAGGTCTTCGCCGTCTCGTTCGTGATCATCTGGCTGCGGGTGTCGTATCCCCGGCTCCGGGAGGACCAGCTCCAGCGCCTGTGCTGGCTGGTCCTGGTGCCGGTCGCGCTCGGCCAGCTCGTCCTGACCGCCGCCGTCCGGGTGGCGACGTGAACCGGGTCGCCCGCTGACGCTCGGCCGGCAGGAAGGTGCCCCGTCTCCGCAGGGAGGCGGGGCACCTTCCGCCAGCCGGCCGGGCGGGCGCCCGACCGGCCGGGGTGGTCACGGAGCGGCGTAGAGCAGGCGGTTCGGCGAGCCGGTGCCCGGGTTGATCACGACGCCTGTGGTGGCGGCCGTGATCAACGCGCTCTTGGCCGTCGCGATCGAGGCCGTGGGGTTGAGCTGCCGGTACCGGGCCAGCCACCCGGCGACGTGCGGCGCCGCCATCGAGGTGCCGGACCAGCCGGAGGCGACCGCGGTGTTCGAGGCGATGCCGGCCGAGGTGATGCTCACGCCGGGGGCGAAGATGTCGACGCACGTGCCGTAGCTGGAGAACGAGGCCCGGGTGTCGGTGGAGTCGGTCGCGGCGACGGTCACGCCCCGGGACGAGCGCGGGCCGTTCGTGCAGGCGTCGGTGTTGAAGTTGTTGGCGATGAAGACCGTGTGCACGCCCTCGTCGATCAGGTTCTCCACGGCGGTGTTCGGGGTGGTGCCGTAGCCCTGGAGGCTGAAGTTCGCCACCGAGACCGGGTCGTGGTTGGCGGCGATCCAGTCGATGCCCTCGATCAGGTCCGACGTCCAGCCGGTGTTGTCGCACTGGAGGACCCGTACCGCCTTGATCGTGACGGACTTGGCGACGCCGTACGTCGCACCGCCGACGGTTCCGGCCACGTGCGTACCGTGACCGTGGCAGTCGTTGGTGCCGTTGCCGTCGCCGACCGCGTCGTAGACCCCGCTGGCCCGGGTGCCGAAGTCGACATGGGTGGCCCGGATACCGGAGTCGACCACGTAGACCGTGACGCCGGAGCCGGTCGAGGTGTACCCGAAGCTGTTGTTCAGCGGCAGGTAGTGCTGGTCGATGCGGTCCAGCCCCCACGACGGCGGGTTCGGCTGGGTGGCCTGCGTCGACACGTCGCTGGTCAGGCCGCCCCGGATGCGGGTGTCCCGCTCGACGTACGCCACGGCGGGGTCGTTGCGCACCGCGGCGAGGGCGGCCGGGGGCAGGTGGGCCGCGTACCCGTCGAGGACCTGCGTGTAGCGGGTCAGCACGGTGCCGCCGGCCCGTTCCGCGACGGAGGCGACGCGCGCCTGTGCGGTCCGTGCGGCCCGGTCGGTGCCGGCCGGCGAGTCGGAGAGCACCACGATGTACCGGTCCGGCGCGGCCTCCGGCCCGCCTGCCCGCAACGGGGCGGGCACGGGCCGTTCCGGCGTCGCCGCACGCGGGGCTGCCGCCGCCGGAGCGGTGACGGCGGCCACGAGCGCACCGACGACCATGCCGGCCAGTACGCCCCGGCGTACCGTTCTGCCACCTGGCTTCCGCAAGGTTCGATCCTCCTCAGGAATCGTCGTCCACAGTGGACACCGTGGTCGGACGTCGGCCGACGCAAGCCGGCCGAATCGCCAACAATTCGATCAGGTTCGATTGAACGTTATGTTAAGGCGCGAGGAATGTCGATGTCTTTGCGGTGTTTCGGATGCCTGTGGAACCGCCCGCCCCACCCGGACGACCAGGCGGGGCGGGCGGATGTCCAGGGACGTGTCAGCCCAGCGGGGTGTGCGCGGGGTCGACCCGCTCGGCCGCCGGGGGCGGCGGGGGCGGGGTACCGTCACCGAACGGACGCCCGCCCAGTTCCTCCCGGCCGTGCGGGCTCAGCCAGTTCGCCAGGTCCGGCCCGAGCGGCACGACCCCGGTCGGGTTGATGTCCCGGTGCACCTCGTAGTAGTGCCGCTTGATGTGGTCGAAGTCGACCGTGTCGCCGAAGCCGGGAGTCTGGAACAGGTCCCGCGCGTACGCCCACAGCACCGGCATCTCGGTGAGCTTCTGCCGGTTGCACTTGAAGTGGCCGTGATAGACCGGGTCGAACCGGACCAGCGTGGTGAAGAGCCGCACGTCGGCCTCGGTGACGGTGTCCCCGACGAGGTAACGCTGGCCGGCCAGCCGGTCGCTCAACCAGTCCAGCCGATCGAAGAGACGGCGGTACGCCCGCTCGTACGCCTCCTGGCTGCCGGCGAAGCCGCACCGGTAGACGCCGTTGTTGACGTCCCTGAACACCAACGCGTTGACCTCGTCGATCTCGGCGCGCAACCGGTCCGGGTAGAGTTCCGGGGCACCCGGCCGGTGGTGCGCGGTCCACTCCGTGGACAGGTCCAGGCTCATCTGCGCGTAGTCGTTGGTGACCACCTGCCCGGTCGGCTCGTCCACGATCGCCGGCACGGTGATGCCCCGGTCGTAGCCGGGGAAGCGCTTGAAGTAGGACTCGGCCAGCCGTTCGACGCCGAGCACCGGGTCCCGGCCGTCCGGGTCCAGGTCGAAGGTCCAGCTCCGCTTGTCGTGCGTGGGGCCGGCCACCGCCATCGAGATGGGCTCCTCCAGGCCGAGCAGCCGCCGGACGATGATCAGCCGGTTCGCCCACGGGCAGGCCCGGCTCACCGCCAGCCGGTACCGGCCGGGCTCCACCGGATAGCCGTCCCGCCCGTCGGCGGTGATCCGGGTGGCGATGTAGCGCTGGTCGCGGGTGAACTCACCTCCCGGCTCGACGTACTTGCCCCCGGTCCGCTCCAGGACCTCGTCGTCGCTCGTCGTCGAGCCGCTGCCGGTGTCGCTCACGTCGCCCCCTCGCGGTGCGCCAGATCGTCTGCCGTCCCCATCATGTCCGATCCGCCGACGGCGGGCCCGCCGACTCACGCCCGCCGACCCACGCGCCGCCGGCCGTCCGCCGGTCGTCGCCGTGGGGCGTCCCTCGGCCGTGGGCGCCGGCGGAGTCGGTGGTGGAGGGCAAGACGTTCGTGGGCCGTCCGCCGGCCCGAGCGTCCACGGCTAGGCTCGCCGGGTGACCGACCTGGAGGCCCTGGCCCGTCGCCTCGTCACCGACGTCTGGAACGGCGGCCGGGAGGAGACGGCGTACGACCTCATCGGGCCGGAGTGCCCGGGGCTGGGCGGGACCGGTCCGGCGGCGACGCTGGCCTGGCACCGGGAACGCCGGGCGGCCTTCCCCGACCTCCGCTACAAGATCGTGGACGTGGCGGCCGGTGGCGACCGGGTCGCGGTACGGTGGCGGGCCGCCGGCACCCAGACCGGGCAGTTCGGGCCGGTGCCGCCGACCGGACAGGTGGTCAGCTACTCCGGGGCGAGCTTCCTGCGGTTCGACCCGCACGGCCGGATCGTGGACGTGTGGAGCGTCAACGAGCTGTTCCAGCTCCTGCTGCAACTCGGCGTGGAGGTGCTGCCGCCGGTCACCGGCCCCGGGGCGTGATCCGGGCGATCGACAGGTTCACCGGGAACGGCTCCCCGGTGTCGACGACCTTCGTCCACCGCCCGGTCTCGGTGTAGACCTCGTCCACCGGGTCGATCCGGGACGTGTAGACCACGATCGCCTCGTCCTCCACCTCGACCCGCCAGTAGTACGGGATGCCGGCCTGGGCGTAGAGCGCCGGCTTCAGCACCCGGTCGACCGAGCGGGTGCTCGGCGAGACGATCTCCACCGCCAGCACCACCTGGTGCGGCGCGTAGTGGGCGGGGTTGCCGGCGGCAGCCTCGGCGGTGGTGACCAGCACGTCCGGGATGAACGACCGGGTCCGGTTGAGCCGGACCTCCACGGCCTGGGTCACGTCGTACTCGTCGGGACACGCCTCTTCCAGCGCGACGCCGAGCCGCATGGCGATGGTCTGGTGGAGCCGGGTGGGGGAGGGGGACACGAGCAGCACTCCATCGAGCAGTTCACGGCGACGCCCGTCGTCGGGTAGCGCGTCCAGATCGTCGGTCGTCCACCCGCCCTCGGGCGGATCGCCGTTCTGCAGCGCGGCGGTCATCGGGCTGTCCTTTCGCGGTGCTTCCCGGTGCGGTCGTTCTCCCCACCGGTCACGGTACCGCCGGCAACTGCCGGGTGGTGGTCGCGCACGCCGGGGACACAGGGCAGGATGACTGCATGAGTGACAGCGGTGTGCCCGGAAGCGGACTGGCGAAGGGACTGGCGGTCACGCTGAAGACGATGACCCGCCGCTCGACCACCCAGCAGTACCCGGACGTGGCGCCCGAACTGCCGCCCCGCTCCCGTGGGGTGATCGCCCTGCTGGCCGAGAACTGCACGGTCTGCATGCTCTGCGCCCGGGAGTGCCCGGACTGGTGCATCTACATCGACTCGCACAAGGAGGAGGTGGCCGTGCCCGGCGCGGCCCGCCCCCGCCAGCGCAACGTGCTCGACCGCTTCGACATCGACTTCTCGCTCTGCATGTACTGCGGCATCTGCGTCGAGGTCTGCCCGTTCGACGCGCTCTACTGGTCGCCCGAGTTCGAGTACGCCGAATACGACATCCGGGACCTCCTGCACGACAAGGACCACCTCGGGCAGTGGATGGCGACCGTTCCGCCGCCGCCCGCGCACGACCCGAACGGAGAACCCGCCAAGGAGGAGACCACCGCCGCGCGCAAGGCCGCCGCCGGGTCCGCCCCCGCCGCCGGTCCGACCCGGGCCCGCCCCGACGGCGGTACGGAGGGGACCCGACAGTGACCGGTGTGGACGTGCTGCTGCTCGCGCTCGGCGCGGTGGCGGTCGGCACGGGTGCCCTGGTGGTGACCACGCGACACCTGGTCCGGGCCGGCCTCCACCTGGTGGTCTGCCTCGGCGCGCTGGCCGGGATGTACCTGGTGCTCACCGCCGAACTGGTCGCCTGGGTGCAGGTGCTGATCTACGTCGGCGCGGTGGTGGTGCTGCTGCTCTTCGCGGTGATGCTCACCCGCGCCCCGATCGGGGCCTCCGACGACCTGGACCGGCCCGGTTGGCCGGCCGCCCTGGTCGGCGGCGGCACCGGTCTGGGGCTGAGCGCGCTGCTGGTCGACGCGTACCGGTGGACGACGGTGGAGCTGCCCGAGGCGGGCACCGCCGAACGCCTCGGCGCGGAGATCTTCGGCAGTTGGGTCCTCCCGTTCGAGCTGCTCTCGGTGCTGCTGCTGTCCGCCCTGGTCGGGGCGATCATCATCTCCCGCCCCGCCATCGGCAGCCGCCGGGAGGCGGGCGACCGTCCGGAGCACGGCGACGGCCGGGCGGACGGGGACGTCCGATGAGGCCGGTCATCCCGTACGTCACCGCCGCCCTGCTCTTCGGGCTCGGCGTCTACGGCGTGCTGCGCCGGCGCAACGCCGTGCTGGTGCTGATGGCCGTCGAACTGATGCTGAACGCGGTCAACCTGATCCTGGTCACCGCCGACACCACCGTCCGGGCCGCCCTGCCGCACGGCGGGCAGGTCTTCGCGCTGTTCGTGATCGTCCTCGCCGCCGCCGAGATCGGTGTGGGGCTGGCCATCGTGCTCCAGCTCTACCGGCTGCGGGCCACCGTCGCGGTGGACGAGGTCCCGCTCACCGAGCGTCCCGAGCCGGCCGGGAGCCCCGAGCAGGAGCCGGCCGGGAGCCCCGGGCACGCCCGCGCCGGGTCGGCCGAGCGCCCCGAGGAGGCCGCCCGGTGAACCGTGTCCAGACCCTCGGCGCGCTGCTGCCGGCCGTACCGCTGGTGGCGGGGCTGACCGGGCTGCTGCTGGCGCCCTCCCCGCGTGGCCGGGCCGGCGGCGGGGAGCGGGCCCGGCGGGTGGCGATCGGCCTCGGGGTGGCCGGGGCGGCCGGGGCGCTGCTGCTCGCGGTGGCCCTGCTGGTCACCCTCGACGGTCCGACCGAGCACGCCCGCACCTGGATCGAGCTGGGTGACCTGCGGGTGACCCTCGGCGTCCGGCTGGACGGCGCGGCGGCGCTGGTCGCGGTCGCGGTGGCCGCGGTCGCGCTCGCGGTGCAGGTCTACTCGGTGGCCTACCTGCGGCGGGGCCCGGACGACGACGTCGAGGTCGACCACCGCTACCCGCCCTACGCGGCGCAGATCAGCCTCTTCACCGGCGCCATGCTGCTGGTGGTGGTCTCCGGTGACCTGATCCCGCTGCTGGTCGGCTGGGAGGTGATGGGCATCTGCTCCTACCTGCTCATCGCCCACGACCGGCGGCTGCCGCAGGCCCCGGCCGCCGCGATGAAGGCGTTCCTGGTCACCCGGGTCGGCGACGTGGGCTTCCTGCTCGGCATCGCGCTGCTCGGGGTGAGCGCCGGCAGTTTCCGGATCGCCGACGTGCTCGCCCACGACCACGCCACCGGCACGCTCACCGCCGCCTGCCTGCTGCTGCTCGCCGGGGTGGCCGGCAAGAGCGCCCAGTTCCCGCTGCACACCTGGCTGCCGGACGCGATGGCCGGCCCCACCCCGATCTCCGCGCTGATCCACGCCGCGACCATGGTCGCGGCGGGGGTGTACGCGGTCACCCGCCTGTACCCGCTCTTCGAGGCGGCCCCGGTCGCGC
The DNA here is from genome assembly GCF_030269285.1 of Micromonospora sp. NBRC 101691. NCBI lineage: Bacteria > Bacillati > Actinomycetota > Actinomycetes > Micromonosporales > Micromonosporaceae > Micromonospora > Micromonospora sp. NBRC 101691. Next base: position 256,156 of record NZ_BSTB01000008.1, on the reverse strand, counting down.
TGGCGGTGCTCGGCGTCATGGGCGCGGTCACCCTGCTGCTCGGCGCGTTCGCCGCCACCGCCCAGGACGACCTGAAACGGGTGCTCGCCTGGTCCACGGTCTCCCAGATCGGCTACATGACCGGCGCGCTGGCCGTCGGCTCCTCCTCGGCGGCCCTGTTCCACCTGCTCACCCACGCCGCGTTCAAGGCGCTGCTCTTCCTCGCCGCCGGTGCGGTGATCCACGCGGTCGGCACCACGCTGATGTCCGGCATGGGCGGGCTGCGCCGGCAGATGCCGGTCACCTTCTGGTGCACCCTGGTCGGGCTCGGCGCGCTGGCCGGGATGCCGCCGCTCTCCGGCTTCTTCAGCAAGGAGGGCGTCCTCGCCGCCGCCGAGGACGCCGCCCGGCACGGCGGCGGGCCGGCCCCGGCCTGGGTCGGATGGCTGGTCTGGCTCGCCGGGCTGGTCGGCGTCGCGGTCACCGCCTGGTACGCCACCCGGCTGCTGCTGCGCACGTTCCTCGGCACCAGCCGGGCCCCGCTGGCCCACCCGCACGACCCGCCGGCGGCGATGCGCTGGCCCGTACTGCTGCTCGCCGTGCCGGCCGCCCTGCTCGGTCTGGCCGGCTTCACCCCCGCCCTGACCGACCGGCTCGGCGGCGAGGGGGAACTGGTCCACCTCGGCCCCGAACTGCTGCTGCCGCTGGCGTTGCTGCTGCTCGGCGCGGGGCTCGCCGGGTGGCGGTGGCGACGCGACCCCGCCGCCGACCCGGCGGCGGCGCTCGGTCCACTGCGGCCGGTCTTCGCCGCCGCGTTCCGGCTCGACGACGTCCAGCACGCCCTGGTGGTACGCCCGGTCGTCGGCCTGGCCCGGCTCGCGCGCACCGGTGACGAACGGGTGGTGGACGGGGCGGTCGAGGGGAGCGGGCGGGCCGCCACCGGCCTCGGCGGCGGACTGGCCGCGCTGCACCGGGCGGCCCTGCCCCGGGCGGCGGTGGCGGTGCTGGCCGGCGTCCTGCTCATCGGCCTCGCCGCCGTCCTGGTCGGAGGTGTCGCATGACGACCCAGCCGCTCTGTCCGCCCGGTCGGCCCGGGGGTGACGCGTGACGGCCGGTCAGATCCTGCTGGTGGCGGTGCTGGCGCTGCCCGCGCTCGGCGCGGTGCTGGCCGCCGCGCTGCCCGGTGACCGGGCCGGGCGGCTAGCCGGCACGGCAGCCGCCGCGCTCACCCTGGTCGCGGCGGCGCTGCTCGCCACCGGCGACCGCACCTGGACGGCGTACACGGCGACCGAACCCGGCGTGCTGCCCTGGCACCGGCTCGACGTGCCCTGGGTGCCCGCCCTGGACCTGCGGTTCCACCTCGGCGTGGACGGCATCTCGTATCCGCTGGTCGTGCTGACCGCCCTGCTCACCCTGCTCTGCTGCGGGTACTCCCTCTGGCGGGTGCCCGACGGCGGCCGGGGGAGTGTGCTGGTCGCCCTGCTGCTGGTGATCGAGGTCGGCATCCTCGGCACCTTCCTCGCCCTCGACCTGGTCCTCTTCTTCCTCTTCTTCGAGGTCGTCCTGCTGCCCATGTACGCGGTGATCGCCGGCTGGGGCGGCGCGGACGGGGCCGGTGGCGACGCGGCCGACCGGGACGGAGCCCGCGCGGCGGCCCGGAAGTTCGCCCTCTACACCCTCGCCGGCTCGGTGCTGCTGCTGGTCGGGGTGTACGTCGTGGTGTCGGCCGCCGGCACCGCCGACATCGTGGCGCTGACCGGCGGGTCGGAGCTGTCCCGGGGCACCCAGTTGGCCGCGTTCATCCTGCTGGGGCTGGCCTTCGCGGTGAAGAGTCCGCTCTGGCCGCTGCACTCCTGGCTGCCCGACGCGCACACCCGGGCCCCCACCGTCGGCAGCGTGATCCTCGCCGGCGTGCTGCTCAAGATGGGCACGTACGGCCTGGTCCGGGTCGCCGTCGGGGTCGCCCCGGAGGGTGCCCGTTGGGCCGCGCCGGTGCTCGGCGTGCTCGCCGTCGCGGCGATCCTCGTCGGCTCGCTGGTCTGCCTCGCCCAGGACGAGCTGAAGCGGCTGATCGCGTACTCCAGCGTCGGGCACATGGGCTTCGTGCTGCTCGGCATCGCCACGCTCACCGCCACCGGCATCCAGGCGGCCCTGATCGGCAACGTCGCGCACGGTGTGATCACCGGTCTGCTCTTCTTCCTCGCCGGGGCGGTCAAGGACCGTACCCACACCGGCGAGCTGGCCGACCTGTCCGGGCTGCGGGAGACCGCACCCCGCCTCGCCGGTCTGCTCGCCTTCGCCGCGGTCGCCTCGCTCGGCCTGCCCGGTCTCGCCGGCTTCTGGGGCGAGGCGTTCGCCGTGGTGGCCGCCATCGAGGTCGGCGGGGCGCTCTGGGGCACGCTCGGCGTGCTCGCCGCGGTCGGCGGGGCGCTCACCGCCGCGTACCTGCTGCGGCTGCTGCGCCGGGTGACCCACGGGCGGCCCGGCCCGGCGGTGGCCGGTCTCTCCCCGGGCCTCGCCGGGGCGGAACTCGTCGCCTGGGCCCCGCTGGTGCTGCTCGCCCTGGCCATCGGACTGGTGCCGACGCTGGTGCTCGGGGTCGCCGAGGCCCCGGTCGCCGCGCTGCTGGAGGTGGTGCACCCGTGAGCGCGAGAAGTGCAGCGGAGCGGAGCCCCGCAGTCGCGAACGAAAGGCCGGCCCCGTGAGCGCGGTCCAGTCCATCGACCACGTGGCGCTGCTGCCCGGATACCTGGCCGCCGGGACGGCCGTCCTCGTGCTCCTGGTCGACCTGCTGCTGGCCCGGCCGCGCGCCACGGTGGCGGCTGCCGCGTCCGGCGCGACCGCCACCGCGCTCGGCGCGGCGCTGGTCGGGGCCGGCGGCGACCGGGGGACGTTCTGCGTCGCCGACGGCTGTTCCTGGGTCGCCGACGACCGGGCGGGACTGGTCGGCGCGGTCTTCGCCCTGCTCACCCTCGGCGTGCTGGCGCTCTCCGGTCCGCTGCTGCGCGGCGGGCGGGTGCCGGTGGGGGAGTTCTGCTTCCTGCTCGCCTGTTCGATGACCGGCGGTGTCGTGCTCGGCGCGGCCGGCGACCTGATCACCCTGATCGTGGCGTTGGAGACGCTCACCCTGCCGCTGTACGTGCTGGTCGGGCTGCGCCGGGGCAGCCTGGCCGGGGCCGAGGCGGCGGTGACCTTCTTCGTGGTCAGCGTGGTGGCCACCACGGTCACCCTGCTCGGCGCGGCACTGCTCTACGCGGTCACCGGCCGGCTGCACCTGCGTCCGCTCGGCGCGGCGCTGGCCGACGGCACGCTGCTCGACCTGCCGCTGACCACGGTCGCGGTGACGCTTGTGGTGCTCGGGTTGGCGTTCAAGGTGGCGGCGGTGCCGTTCCACGCCTGGGCGCCGGCCACCTACGACGGCGCGCCGGTGCCGGTGGCCGCGTACCTGTCGACCGCCTCGAAGCTCGGCGGGGTGGTCGCGCTGCTCGCCGTGGTCCAGCACGCGCTGCCGGCGACCGTCACCGGTCCGGTGCTCGCCCTGCTGGCCGCGCTCACCATGACCGTCGGCAACCTGGTGGCGCTGCGGCAGCGGCGGATGGTCCGGCTGCTCGCCTGGTCCTCGGTGGCCCAGGCCGGCTACATTCTCGCCCCGCTGGGCGCGCTGGCACTGGCCGCCGGGCGCACCACCGACGCCCGCACCGCCGCCTACGCCGCCGCCGTGGCGTACGCGGTCTTCTTCGTGGTGCTGGAACTCGCCGCCTTCGCGGGCGTGGTGGCGTTGCGGCCGGACGGCGCGGACGGCGGCACGGTCGAGCAGTACCGGGGCGTGGCGCGGCGGCACCGCTTCGCCGGGGCGGCGTTCGGGTTGGCCCTGGTCGGGCTGGCCGGGTTGCCGCCGGGGCTGGCCGGGTTGTTCGCCAAGGTGACCGTGGTCCGGTCGCTGGTGGCGGGCGGGGCGGGCTGGCTGGCCCTGGTGGTGGCGGTGAACGCGGTCGTCGGCCTGGCCTACTACCTGCGTGTCGCCGCGACCCTGTACGCCTCCCCGGCCGCGTCGGCACCCTCCCGCACTCCGTCACGGAGCGTTATTGCCGCGCTGGCGGCTGCCAGCGCCGTGGCGGTCGTGCTCGGTCTGGCCCCGCAGCTCCTGTTCGATCTGGTCTAGCCGGGGCGTCCTTCTCCGGGCGGTCGCGGTGCCTTCGCGTGCCGTTCTCAGGTTACTCACAGTCATGAGAGGGATGGTTGCGGGGTACCGGGTTGTTGTCACCGGTTGACGGATCCCGGCAGATCCGGGCACCGAAGGAGTGATCGTGCACCACAACCGTCTCAAGACCGCCGCGCTGCTCGGCCTGCTCACCTCGCTGATCCTCGCGGTCGGCTACTGGTTCGGCGGCAGTGGCGGACTCGTCATCGCCGTCGTGGCGTCCCTGGTCATGAACGGCGTCACCTACTTCTACTCGGACAAGCTGGCGCTGCGGTCGATGCGGGCCCAGCCGGTCAGCGAGGCGCAGTTCCCGGAGCTGTACCGGATGGTCCGGGAGTTGGCGACCGAGGCGCGGCAGCCGATGCCCCGGCTCTACGTCAGCCCCACCGCCCAGCCGAACGCCTTCGCCACCGGCCGTAACCCGCGCAACGCGGCGGTCTGTGTCACCCAGGGCATCACGGAGATCCTCGACTACCGGGAGCTGCGGGGCGTCATCGGACACGAGCTGTCGCACGTCTACAACCGGGACATCCTGATCTCCAGCGTGGCCGCCGGCCTGGCCGGCATCATCACCATGCTCGCCAACATCGCCTGGTTCATCCCGCTCGGTGGCGGGGACGACGAGGACCGGCCGAACCCGGCCGTGCTGCTGCTGACCCTCATCCTCGGCCCGATCGCGGCCACGGTGATCCAGTTGGCGGTCAGCCGGAGCCGGGAGTTCCAGGCGGACGCCTCGGGGGCCCAACTCACCCGCGACCCGCTGGCCCTGGCCAGCGCGTTGCGCAAGATCCACATGGGTACCCAGCGTCGCCCGCTCCCCGCCCAGGGGCAGCTGACCAGCACCGCGCACCTCATGATCGACAACCCGTTCAAGGGCGGCGGCGTCGCCAACCTCTTCTCCACCCACCCGAGGATGGAGGAGCGGGTCCGCCGGCTGGAGCAGATGGCCGCGAACAGCGGCCCGGTGCAGTTCCAGCGCTGACCGTACGCCGGGACCGCCCGGCCGCCCCTGCAGGCCGGGGAGCGCCCGGCCGCCCCTGAACGCCAGCCGTTCCGCCCGCGACCAGGTCCCGGTCGCGGGCGGAACCCTGTCAGCGGTCCGTCCAGGGTGAGCGGAGTAACCGTTTCTCCGTACTGCCGGAACGGGTTATGGTCGGACCGTCCGGCGTCAGGGTCGTAGAGCCGTCCGCCCATTACCGCGCCGCCACACACCATCACCGCTCACCGCGGACGCGAACGGCTGCGTCCGCAGCAGAGGAGACACCGTGGCCGCACTGGGTCGGTACCGGGACGTATGGCGGATCCCCGGAGCACCTGTGTTGCTCGTCACCGGCATCATCGGCCGGCTCGGGATCGGAATGACCTCGCTGGCGCTGCTGCTGCTGGTCGAGGAGGTCACCGGGCGGTACTCGCTGGCCGCCGTGGCCGGTGCCACGTACGCCGTCGCGGGTGCCGCGTTCAGCCCGGTGGCCGGCCGGATCGCCGACCGGATCGGGCCCACCCCGATCCTGCTCGCCACCGCCGTCGCCCACCCGTTCGCCCTGGTCGGTCTGCTGCTGGCCAGCCGCCCCGGGGCCGAGACGCTGCCCCTGATCTTCGTCGCGGCCGGCGTGGCCGGTGCCACCTACCCACCGCTCACCGCCGCGATCCGGGGCGCCTGGAACGACCTGACCACCGTCGCCAGCGGCCGGTACCACCTGCGCAACACCGCGCTCGCCGCCGAGACCACCCTCTTCGAGGTCGTCTTCGTCCTCGGGCCGCTGCTGACGGCCGGCTTCGTGCTGGTCGCCGACGCCCGGGCCGCCCTGGTCGGCTCCGCCGTGGTCACCCTGGTCGGCACCGCCGTGGTCGCCCTCGGGCGGGTGATGCGCAACTGGCAGCCGCACCCCCGGCACGCCCACGCCAAGGGACTCGGCCCCCTGCGGGTGCCCGGCTTCCCCGCCCTGCTGCTCTGCGTCGCCGGGCTGGGCATCGCGTTCGGGGCGGCCGGCGTGACCGTCCCGGCGTACGCGAGCGCCTCCACCGACGGCGACGCGGAGAGCCTCGCCGGCCTGCTGCTCGCCGTCTGGGGAGTGGGCAGCGCGGTCGGCGGCTTCTGGTTCGGCACCCGCCGCCCGGCGAAGAACATGACCCGCCAGTTCGCCTGGCTGCTCGGCGGCGTGGGGGCCAGCTTCCTGGTCTTCGCGGCGATGACCGCCCCGCTGGCGCTCGGCGTGACGCTGGTCGTCGGGGGAGCGACCATCGCCCCCGCGCTCACCCTGGAGAACACCATGGTCGGCCGGGTCACCCCGGCCGGCATGCTCAACGAGGCGTACACCTGGGTGGTCACCATGTCGGTCGGCGCGAGCGCCGCCGGCGGCGCGGTGGCCGGTCTGATCGTCGACCACGGCGGCGTCCCGTGGGCGTTCGTCTTCGCCGGCGCGGCGGTCCTCGTCGCGGCCGGGGTGGCGGGCCGCCCCGGCGGCTCCATCGCCCGCGCCGAAGCCCAGGCCGTACGCACCGAACACACCCTCGCCGCCGAGGCGGTCTGACCCGCGCGGTACGTCCGGGACGGGTCAGCCGCGCAGGTCGATCCGCCAGTGGTGGACGCGGAAGACCCGTCCCCGGAACGGCCACTCCCGCTCGCCGAGCGAGGTGAAACCGAGGGTCCGGCAGATGCCGTTCGAGGGGGCGTTGCCGACGTCCGGGAAGGCGTGCACCACGCCCCACCGGTCGTCGGAGCCGGCCAGGTCGAGCAGGCTCCGCACGGCTCGCCGGGCGAGTCCGCGTCCCTGGTGCTCGGGGAGCACCATCCAGCCGATCTCCGCCCCGGGCTCCCCGTCGACCTCGTGCGGCCAGAGCGTCACCGTGCCCGCCACCGTGCCCGGCACGGGGGAGTCGACGACGATCATCTTGATCAGGCTGGTGCCGCCGGCAACCAGTTCGACGTCGCGGGCCACCTGGGCCTCCACCCGGTCCCGGGGAAACGGCCCACCGAGATGGGCCGTCATCGCCGGGTCGCAACGCATCCGGACGTACGCCGCCACGTCGTCGGCCTGGACGTCGCGGAGCCGCACGTCGGGGACCGTCAGCGGTAGTTGGTGAACTGGAGGGCGACCCCGAAGTCCTCGGCCTTGAGCAGGGCGATGACCGCCTGGAGGTCGTCCTTCTTCTTGCCGGTGACCCGGAGCTGGTCGCCCTGGATCTGCGCCTGGACGCCCTTCGGCCCCTCGTCCCGGATCTTCTTGCTGATCGCCTTGGCCTTGTCCGAGTCGATGCCCTGGATCACCTTGCAGTCGATCTTGAAGACCTTGCCCGACGAGCGCGGGTCACCGGCGTCCAGCGACTTCATCGAGATGTTCCGCTTGACCAGCTTCTCCTTGAAGACGTCCAGCGCGGCGCGGACCCGCTCCTCGGTCTCCGCCTGGAGGCTGATCGCCTCCTCGCCCGACCAGGAGATCTCCGCGCCGGTGCCCCGGAAGTCGAACCGCGTCGCGAGTTCCTTCTCCGCCTGACGGAGGGCGTTGTCGACCTCCTGACGGTCGACCTTGCTGACGATGTCGAACGACGGGTTGGCTGCCATGCTCATGCTCCTGCTTGTCCGGCTGTCCTGCTTGACGGTTGCGGTCGTCCTCGACCAGCGGTACGGCCCCCTGACCGTACCCGGTTGCACGGACCCCGGGTGGAGCCGCTATCCTTGCTCCGCTACCGCGTTACGGCGCGGTGGGGTGCCCTGGCGGGTTGCCCGAGCGGCCAATGGGAGCGGACTGTAAATCCGTCGCGAAAGCTACAGAGGTTCGAATCCTCTACCCGCCACCAGGTGCACAAAAAGGCCCCTGACCAGCAAGAATGCCGGTCAGGGGCCTTTTTCTTGAGTCTTACTCAATCCTGCTCTGGCCCACTCGATCTCGCTTGCTGTGTCGTATGCGTGTCGTCGGCAATCGTGGGTCGCGGCGCGTCTGCACCATGGCCGGACGGCATGGGAGGCGGGGACAGTTGCAGCGTCAGCGGCCGGGGCAATCAGCCTCGTGGCCGTGTCGGCGCGCGCCGCCGCCGGCAGGAAACGCGAATCGACGTAGCCAAGATCCAGGCTTGCGCGGCCTTGACGAAGGCTCTCCTGGAAAGCATCCGATCACACCTGGTACCCGAGGCGTCACCCGGAGAAAATAGTGCTGCGGCGCGTACATCCGGCATCCGGGAGGGTCGATGACCACCATGTCCGGCAAGGTGTGCCTGGTGACCGGCGGAACCAGCGGGATCGGCCGGGAGACGGCGGCCCGGCTGGCCGAGCTGGGGGCCACCGTAGTCATTGTCGGGCGCGACGCCGAGCGAGGGCGAGCGGCCGTCGAGGAGATCCGGCATCGGGCGCCCAGCGCCGAGGTGGACCTCCTGACGGCCGACATGTCGAGCCTGGCCGAAGTGCGCCGGCTGGCCGCCGAGGTGCTGGAGAAGTACCACCGGCTCGACGTGCTCGACAACAACGCCGGTGTGATCATGCTCAAGCGGCAGTTCACGGTCGACGGCTACGAGACCATGTTCGCCGTCAACCATTTGGCGCCGTTCCTGCTGACCAACCTGCTTCGGGAACGGTTGGTGGGCAGCGCGCCGGCCCGTGTGATCACGGTGTCGTCCAACGTGCACAGCTCGGTCAAGCAGATCCCGTGGGGCGAACTGGCCCGCGGCGAGCCGAGCTACCCGCTTTCGAAACTGGCGAACATTCTGTTCACAGTCGAGTTGGCCAAGCGCCTGACCGGCACCGGTGTGGTCGCCAACTGCCTGCACCCGGGCCTCATCCGTACCCAGTTGGGCCGCGAGGTCCGCGGCGTCGCCAAGCTGCTCGTCACGGCCGCCAAGCCCTTCATGGGTACCGTCCAGACCGGCGCGGCCACCCCCGTCCACCTGGCCAGCGCCCCGGCGGCGGCCGGGGTCACCGGAGGCTACTTCTGCCGCGGCAGGCAGATCGAGCCGAGCCCTCTGGCCCGTGACCCCGAGGCCGCCGCGCGTCTGTGGGCCCTCAGCGAGGAGTTGGTGGCGTAGGTCGGCCCAGGATCGTCGTCAGGTGGCGCGCTCGCGAAGGTCGGTCACAAGGGCTTGGCCACCGTGTTCGGGTTGAGCCAGGATCTCGAAGTGAGCATCGATGAAGAGCCGTTGAAGGGCAACGTCACGACGGGCGTGGTACGGGTCGGTGACACCGTTCGGCGTCCGGTCGGGCCGTGGACCGAGAGCGTCGATGCTCTTCTCGAACACCTGCATGCGGTGGGTTTCCCCGCGGCCCCTCGACCGTTGGGGCGTGATGAGAAGGGCCGACAGGTGTTGGAGTACGTGCCCGGCGAGCCTGGTGCGGAGTCCGGCACGTACTCGCCGCCGGAGCTGTCGTCGATCGGTCGGATGGTGGCCGAGTTGCACGAGGCGTCGGCCAGTTTCGTTCCGCCGCCCGGCGCGCTCTGGAACCAAGTCATCCCGCCGGATCGCGAAGAGATCATCTGCCACAACGACGTGGCGCCGTGGAATCTGGTCAGGTCTCCGATCCGAGGCTGGGTGCTGATCGACTGGGACTGCGCCGCACCAGGATCCCGGCTGTGGGACATCGCCTATGCCGCACAGAGCATGGCGGGGCTGCGGGCCGACCGTCCGGTATCCGAGTCCGCAGCGCGGCTGCGTGCGGTGGTCGACGGCTACGCGCTCGACGATGTCTCACGGTCGGCCTTGGCAGTCATGCTGGGCCGTCGTGCCCGAGCGATGTACGACCTTCTGCGTGAGGGCCACGAACAGCAGCGCCAGCCATGGGCGAGGATCTGGAACGAAGACGGTCCCTACTGGTTGACGACTGCGGAGTACCTCGATGCGCACACGGACGTGTGGAACGCCGCACTGCACTGACTGCGGTACGACGCGGTGATCGAGCCGCAGCCTCCTCCGTCAGCCGTTGCGTGGGCTGCTGACGTCGCCGGTCCAGGGGCCTCCGCGTACACCGTTCGGCGACTCACCGGCGGCGCCCACGCGGCCACGCACCTCCTGCGGACCGAGCATCCGGCGCGGGAGATGGTGCTGCGCCGGTTCCCGCCGGGCGACGACGCCGCCGCGCGGGAGGCCGGCGTGCTGGCAGCTCTCGACGGCCTGGACGGCTGGGCTCCGAGGCTTCTGGACGCCGACCCGGCCGGTCGTCGGTTCGGTGAACCGGCCCTCCTGATCACCCGGCTGCCCGGCCGCGCCGACCTTACGTCGGTCTCCGCTCAGGCTGCGGCCGAGCAGCTGGGACGCGTTCTGGCCCGCATCCACGCCGTACCGCTGAACCGGCTCACCGCGCTCCGCGACGGCATGGCAGCGGCATCCGCCTCGTCCCCTGGCGGCGTCGGCGCGGGGCCGGCCGCATCGATTCTGGCTGTCCATGGTCGTCGCCTCGCCGGTCAGAGGCCCGTCCTGACGCACTACGACTACTGGTCCGGCAACGTCCTGTGGGAGCGGAAGGCGATCACCGGCGTCGTCGACTGGTCGGGGGCCGCACGGGCACCGCGCGGCCTCGACGTGAGCTGGTGTCGGCTCGACCTGATTCTGCTGCACGGCCCGGACTCGGCCGAGATGTTCCTGAGGGCGTACGAGCAGGCCGCGGAGACGGTGCCCGACCTGGCGCTGTGGGACCTGTTCGCGGTGCGGAACTCTCACCGCGGCGTCGAGACCTGGCTGCCCAACTACCACGATCTCGGCCGCACCGATCTGACCGCCGCCGACCTGCGCGAGCGTCACACGAGCTGGACGCAGGAGTGCCTCGCCCGCTACCGAGCGGAGCAGGAGAACTAGGCAAACCCGTCGAGCAACGACGCCCGCCGGTCAGCGCTGCTCCCCGTCCCGTCGATCGGAAGACGCAAAAACCGGTGGACTTCCCATCGATGTTGGACAATGGTCGGCGGTATGCGACAAGAGGACATCTGGGACGTCGACGCCGCCCGAGGCTACGACACGCCCGGCGTCGGCATGTTCGCCCCCGAGGTGCTCGGCCCGACCGTCGAACGCCTCGCCGAACTCGCCGACGGCCGCCGGGCGCTGGAGTTCGCCGTCGGCACCGGTCGGGTGGCCATGCCGCTCGCCGAACGGGGCGTGCCCGTCACCGGCATCGAGCTGTCCCGCCCGATGCTCGACCAACTGCGGACGAAGGCGGACGAGGCGACAGTCCCCGTGATCGTCGGCGACATGGCGACCACCGTCGCGCCCGGTGAGTTCTCGCTTGTCTACCTCGTCTTCAACACGATCTCCAACCTGCTCACCCAGGCCGAGCAGGTCGCCTGCTTCCGCAACGCCGCCCGGCACCTCACCCCAGGCGGGCGGTTCGTGATCGAGTTGTGGGTGCCCGAGCTGCGCAAGCTTCCGCCGGGGCAGTCGGCCACGGTCTGGCGCTCCGAGTCCGACTACATCGGCCTGGACACGTACGACGTACTCCACCAGCAGGTCGTCTCGCACCACTTCCGGTTCGGGGAGGGGCGGGAGGCGAAGCTGTACCGCAGCCCGCACCGCTACATCTGGCCCGCCGAGCTGGATCTGATGGCACAACTGGCCGGCTTCGAGTTGGAGAGCCGGCATGCGGACTGGGACCGCTCCGAGTTCACCGTCGAGTCACGTTCGCACGTCTCCGTCTACCGTCTCCCGGCGGCCGACTGACCGTACGGCGACGCTGCCTGTCGCCCTGCGGCTGAGGAGGACGCCGAGGAGGACCAGGACGACGCCGGTCAGGATGGCCGGCGTGACGACCTCGTCCACGACGAGCCAGCCCAGGCCGACCGCGACCAGTGGCAGCAGGTACCCGACGACGGAGGCCGCCGTCGCGCCCTCGTCCGCGATGATCCGGTAGTTCAGCACGTAGGCCGCGCCGGTGCCGAGGACGCCGAGCACGAGCAGGCTCACCACCGCGTCCCACCGCCACGTGGGCGGCTCCAGCCCGGCGACCGGCATCGCCAAGACCAGCAGGACGGTGGCCGCGCCGAGCTGACTCGCCGAGAGCATGAGCGGGCTGATCCCGCGACCGGCCAGGTGACGGCCCATGTAGACGTAACTGATGCCGTAGCTGGCGGCAGCGGCGAGACAGGCGAGTCCACCCCAGCTCGCGATCTCGTTCGCGGACTCCCACGGCGAGAAGATGACGACGACACCGAGGAATCCGAGCGCGAACCCAACCGCCTTCGTCCAGCTCACCGACCGGTCCACGCCGACCAGGAACGCCAGGAGGAGGGTCCACAGCGGGGTGGTGGCGTTCAGTACCCCGGCGACGTTCGACCCGACGGTCTCCTGCGCGACGCCGAACAGCACGTAGGGGATCGCGTTGGCGACCAAGGCGGCGACAAACAGGTGTCCCCACAACCGCCAGCCGCGCGGAAACCCCAGGCCACGGGCCAGGGCGAGCGGCGCGAGGACGACGGAGCCGAGCAGGAGTCGGGCGAAGACGATCTGCACCGGGTTGAAGCCGCGCAGGGCGAGCTTGATCCAGAGGAAGCTCGACCCCCACAGCAGCGCCAGCGCCGCCATCCGCGCCAGACCCGCCCGGCTGACGGCCCGATGATCAGTGCTCGGCAACATGCTCGATCCGGCCCTTCGGCAGACGGACTGGATTCACAGCGATCGGGTGGTGGACCACCGCTGGTGGCGGAACGGGGTCAGCCGGTGACGAAGTCGCCGTTCTTCAGTCCGTCAACGAAGGCAGTCCAGTGCCACGGCGTGAAGACCAGGACGGGACCGGAACGGTCTTTGCTGTCCCGCAACCCGATTGCGTGAGGCAGTCCCTTTCCGACCTCGACGCAGTTGCCAGAGCCGTTACTGCGCGTGCTCTTCCACCAGGTCACGTGGCCCGTGCCGGCTTCTTCCACCCCGCCGTCCCCTCATAGGCCGTCGATCGCCCTCTCGATCAGGTCCCGCGACTCCCGAGCGCCCATGGCCGTGGCGACCAGGTGCTCGAAAACGCGGGTGTACTCCCTGACCTGTTGGCCTTCGAGGTAGAGGCTACCGGCGCGGGTCTCGACGTAGACGACCCCCGGATCCGCCGGCTCCGGGAAGGTGAGCACGCTGAAGGCGCTGCCCATCGATCCGTACTCGCCCGCACCGAAGGTGAGGATCTGAAGGGTCAGACCGGGTTGGCCGCTCGCGTCGACCAGGCGCCGCAACTGAGTCCTGAAGGTGTCCTTTCCGCCGATCGGACGGCGTAGGGCAGCCTCGTCCAGCACCACCCACAACCGAGGTGGGTTCATGCGCTGCTGTCGACGCATGCGTAGCTCGATCCGGCGGTCGACCTCGTCGGTTGGCGCGTCGGGGTGTTCCGCCCGGATGATCGCCCGCGCGTAATCCGCAGTCTGGAGCAGCCCCGGCACGAGCTGCGGTTCGAAGGCGCGGATCTCGGACGCCTCGTCCTCCAACCCGACGTAGACCTCGAACCAGTCGGGCAGGACGTCGTCGTACGCCTGCCACCAGCCGCGTTTGCGGGCGTCCCGGGCAACCTGGACGAGAGCGTCGACCTCCTCGCCTTCGACGCCGTACAGCTCAAGCAGACTCCGGGCGACCGGCGGCATCACGGAGACCTGCGCGTTCTCGATCCGGCTGATCGCCGATTTAGAGATGCCGACCTCCTTGGCAGCCTGGTCAGCGGTCATTCCGGTCTGTTCGCGAAGACGGCGGAGGGCAGCGGCGAGCCGTCGACGACGCACGGTGGGGCTTCCAGCCATGTCGCCCAGTCTGACGATGTTGGATCAATCTCGCAACGACCCGCTCCCTAATCGGGAGTTGCAGAAAGGGACGCGACCGGCGCAAGATGGGCTAGGCCCTGGTGCCGTACCGCTGATGGAGCTGCGGTGGCAGGTGCCGGGCGGTCCGCCCGTGCGCGGCGGACGGGTGGGCCGCCCATCCAGGTCAGCGGGGATACGTCGCTACGGCGACAGAGAGGCGGAACGGTATGCGGACCTTCTTCCGGCTGGGCGGCCGACGCCACCGGTCCCGGGGCGAGAGGAAAGCGGGCCTTTACCGGTCGAGGGCGTACGCCCCGCTGCGGTCCTGGCAGGTGCGCGGGCGGAGATTCCCGTCGACCGGGTTCCTTCGGCGCGGGCTTGACCCGGATGAGGTGCGGCGGTTCCTCGACCGGGTGGCCGACGACCTGGCCGCCGCCCACGACGAGCTGTACCAGAGCCGGGAGGAGGCCAGCCGCGTCAAGGACGCGCTGCGTCGCTGGCAAACCGAGTACGCGACCGCGCGCAACGAGCGGGCGTGCTGATGCCCGAGCGGTTTGTGATTCACCTGCCGGTGACCGCCGCCGACCCGATCGCCGCAGCGCGACTTGCCCGGGTGCTCGCCCGCTGGGCGAGCATCCTGCCGGCCACCGACCCCGGCGAGACCACTGTCTCGTACGAGGACGAGCAGGGCGTACGGCGTCGGGTGTTCTGCGACGCCCGGATGCCCGGCGGTCGGCGCTGCCTGCTCCGGCTCGACCACGACGGCCCCTGCGCCCGCCGCCTGACAGCCCGCCGGTGACCGGCGCTCCGGTGGTAGCAGGCACCCCCTGCTACCACCTGCACCGCCCAGCTACCGCCCTGCCGCCAGCGTCCCGGGCCGGCGGCACCGCTACTGCTGGCAGACGCGCCAGGCGCCGTCCTCCTTGACCAGCCGGAAGATCTGGGTGGTCTCGGTGCCGTTCTCCTGAGTCAGTCGGACGGTCGCGGTGCCTTCGGTCCGGCCGTTGGTGTTGGCGACGTGCACACCGGTGATGTCGTAGTCGCTCAGCCGGGGCTGGGCTGCCTGCATGCGGGTGAAGTCGGCCTCGCTGACCCGGTTCCGCATGGGAGCGCAGAGCTGCCCGTAGGCGGTCGAGTGGTCGCCACGCCGCACCGCGTCCAGGTACGTGGTGGTGCTGTCCGAGACCGGTGCGACCGCGTCGCTGACGCTGCGGTAGATCCAGAAGCCGCTGATCGACCCGCCGAGGCAGCAGAGAACGAGGACCACGCCGACGGCGATGAGGACGTTCCGCGTGGTGCGGCGGGGAGCGGAGGGGGCCGGGATCGGCTGGTACGTCATGGCAGCGAGGGTAGGGATCCGGTGCCAGGCTTCCCTGCCGGGTTGCTGGCCGCGGGCGTCCTACCCGTTCCGTCCACCCGTGGTCGACCTCGCTCGCCGGGACGGTCGTCCGCACGGCGTCGCCGTCGACGCGGTGGTTGCACTGTGGCCACCCCGTTCTCCGCCGACCGGGTGGCGCACCGCCCACTGTGGCGGCCTCGGGACGCAGCGTGGCGCCGATCTGGAAGTTTTGCCGGCGCGGTGGTCATTTGCCAGGCCAGTTCCCGGTACCCCAATTCCCATCGTTCGACACCTCTCTATTTTTGTCGGTCCTGGGGGCTAGGGTTGAAGGTGCATCCTGGCAGGTGGGGGCGGGTGTGCGAATGGGGGCGATCTTGGGGATTGATGACGAATCACGTACTGCGGCAACATGAGCGGGAAGGTGCAGATGGTGAGATGAACGCCGAAACCAGGGGTAGCTATTCGGAGTCGGGGTAGGTACGAACGGTCCGAAACTGGCCTATCCCCGGTGGGCCCGTTCCCACGCCTCTTTGCTCGATCGGACCTCTGTGGCACGATCGTGGAACCTCCTCCATCCATCTCCCCCTCACCCCCTGTTGACAGGAGCGCACTGATGTCTGGTCGGAAGCCCTTCCGGTTCGCCGCAGTCATGGCGCTGATGGTTTTTGCCCTGGCCGCCGCCGGCTTCTCCGGCACCAACAACAACGCCGGCACCGACTCCGACTTCGAGTGGAGCGCGCCGGTGGTCAACGTCCTCGCCCCCTGAGGTCGGTCCGACGCCGTCGGGAGATCGCTGGTCGGAGGCCCGTTCGAGATACGAGTAACGAGGGAGCCGGATGACGAGCGCTCGCCCGTCGTCGCGCAGATCGACCGACCAGGCCTGGCTGATCACGGGTCCGCTGGCCCTCTTCGCGGTCGTCTGCTCCGTCGCCCTCGCCCTCGTGTCGGACCCGTCTCCGGGTAACCCGATACTGACGCTCACCCTGCTGGTCGTGATGGTGGCGGCCGGCACGCAGGTGCTGCACTTCGTCATCCGCCGGCAGGGACTCACCTTCACGATCAACGAGATCCCGCTGGTTCTCGCCTTCTTCTGGCTGCCGCCGTTGACGGTGGTCGCGTTGAGCGTGGCGGCGGTGCTGATCGTCCAGTTCCGCCGCCGGATCTCACCCACAAAGCTCTGGTTCAACGTCTCCAAGGCCGGTGCCTCGGTGTCGTTGGCCGGCCTGGTGCTGGTCGCGCTGCCGCCGCTGGAGGGCGTGGGCCCACACACCTGGCTGTCCCTGTTCGGCGCGGTCAGCGTGCACACCCTGGCCTCGCTGGCGGCGGTCGGCGGGGTGATCTCCCTGATGCACGGCTGGCAGGCCGGGCGGGAGGTGGTCCGCACCGCCGGTCCGCCCCTGCTGACGTCCGGGATCAACGTGGTCATGGGCCTGGTGGTCCTGATCGCGATCGAGACCACCTGGTGGGCGCTGGTGCTCATCGCGGTGCTGGCGTTCGCGGTGGTCCTGGTCTACCGCTCCTACGCGCAGTTCTTCCGCCAGCACCGCACCCTCGGCGACATGTACGAGCTGACCCGGGCGATGACCGCCAGCGGCCAGGACGGCACCCTGATCGACGTCCTGCTCGCCCGGATCCGCAAGCTCATGCAGGCCGAGTACGCCACGCTCTGGCTGCCCGCCCAGGGCCGGCACTCCGAGGTCATGCTCACCGCCCGGGTGGACACCCCGGGTCTGCTCGACGTCGCCCCCACCCCGGTGGTGGTGCGGGAGGAGGCCCGCCGGGAGCGGCGGACCCTGGTCTGGGGCGCCCGCCTCGACGGGGACGACCGACTGGGGGCCGCTCTGCGCGGCAGTGGCGTGAAGGACGTCATCACCGTGCCGCTGCGCTCCGGCCAGGCGGTGATCGGCACGCTCGAGGTGGTCAACCGGCTCAGTGACGCCGGCCACTTCACCCCGGACGACATCCCCGTCTTCGAGACGGTGGCCGCGCACGCCGCGGTCGCCCTGGAGAACTCCCGGCTGGTCGACCGGCTCCGGCACGACGCGTACCACGACGGGCTGACCAAGCTGCCGAACCGGCGGCGGATCGCCGAGGCGCTCGGCGAGGCGGTCCGGATCCGGGCCCCGGGTGAGGTGGTCGCCGTCCTCCTCTTCGACGTCGACGGGCTGCGCCAGGTCAACGAGTCCCTCGGCCACGCCGCCGGGGACAAGGTCCTCGCCGAGGTCGCCGAGCGGCTGCGCGCGTCGGCCCCGTCGTCGGCCCTGGTCGGCCGGCTCGGCGGGGACGAGTTCCTGCTCACCCTCCGGGTGGAGAGCGCCGACGCGGCCCTGGAGCTGGCCACGCGGCTGCGCGAGCAGATCCGCGACGAGATGGTCTTCGAGCCGCTCACCCTGGACGTGGACACCGCGGTCGGGGTCGCCGTCCACCCGGACCACGGCAGCGACGCGGCCACCCTGCTGCAACGGGTGGAGTTGGCGGCGACCGCGGCGAAGTCCATGCCGGGCAGCATCCAGCTGTTCAGCCCGGCGCTGGAGTCCCGATCGCTACGCCGTCTCGGCATCGCCGGTGACCTGCGACAGGCCCTCGACGAGGGCGGGGTCGAGGTCTACTTCCAGCCCAAGGTGACCCTGCGCGACCGGCGACTGGTCGGGGTGGAGTGCCTGGCCCGCTGGGAGCACCCGGCGCACGGCTCGGTCACGCCGGAGGACTTCGTCGCGGTGGCCGAGCACACCGGCCAGCTCGGCCGGCTCACCGAACTGGTGCTCCGGGAGGGGCTGCGGCGCAGCCGGGACTGGACGCACGCCGAGCAGCCGCTCTCCGTCGCGGTCAACCTCTCCGCGCGTACGCTCACCGACCGGCACTTCCCCGACCAGGTGCGCGAGCTGCTGGACGAGTACGACGTACCGCCGCAGCGCCTCACCTTCGAGATCAAGGAGACCGGGGTCCTGGACGGCACCGACCGCCCGATCCCGACCCTGCGCCGCCTGCGCGACCTCGGTGTCCGCCTGTCGGTGGACGACTTCGGCACCGGCTCCTTCTCCCTGGCCTACCTGCGCCGGCTGCCGGTGCACGAGGTGAAGGTGGACCGCTCCTTCGTCCAGGGCATGGCGACCGACCCGGGCGACCTGGCGATCGTCAACGCCGTGGTGACCCTCTCCCAGCAGTTCGGCCTGGCGGTGGTGGCCGAGGGGGTGGAGAGCGAGCTGACCCTGGAGCTGCTCCAGGACATCGGCTGCGACATCGGCCAGGGTTTCCTGTTCAGCCGTCCCCTGCCGTACGAGCGGCTGGAGGCGTGGTTCGGTGCCCAGGCGGAGGTCGAGTCGCTGCCCGGCGCGGACGTACGCCGTCTCCGTGTAGTGCCCTGACCTGCGCCGATTCCCGTCGCGGCGGGGATGGGGGGATCCGATTTCACCTCCCGGGCTCCGCCGTGTACTGTTACCCCTGCGCGACGCCCTCCGGGGTGGTCGGGTAGGCCCCCTTAGCTCAGTCGGCAGAGCGTCTCCATGGTAAGGAGAAGGTCTACGGTTCGATTCCGTAAGGGGGCTCAGAGGGTCCGGCTGGACCCGCCTGCGGCGGTGTAGCTCAGATGGCAGAGCAAGCGGCTCATAATCGCTGTGTCGCCGGTTCAAGTCCGGCCACCGCTACTCTCGTCCTCCGGGCCGATGTCCGGTGGGCGGTGAACGGGCGCCAATGGCGCCCACTTTGCGTGTCCGCGTAGTCAGCGCGTAAGCTACTACGCCGTAGTTGATCCTTAGCGAGGAAGGCACTCCGCCGTGGCGAAGGCTACCGATGTCCGGCCGAAGATCACTTTGGCGTGTGTGGAGTGCAAGGAGCGCAACTACATCACGCGCAAGAACCGCCGTAACGACCCGGACCGCATCGAGCTGAAGAAGTTCTGCCCCCGGGACGGCAAGCACACCGTCCACCGCGAGACCCGCTGACCCGGCGGCCGGTTTCCGCCGGTCCGCTCAGCTTCCGACGCCGATCCGGCGCGCACGGCTTTCGCCCGTGCGCGCCGGATCGGCGTTTTTCGTCCGTGTAGGTTCTCCGCATGTCACTGGACCCGTCCTTCGTCGGCCGGAGCTACCCGCCGACCGCCCCCTACCAGGTGGGCCGAGAGAAGATCCGTGAGTTCGCCACGGCGATCGGCGCCACCGACGCGGCCCACCACGACCCGGAGGCCGCCCGGGCCCTCGGCCACCGCGACGTGGTCGCCCCGCCGACCTTCCCGGTGACGATCACCATGGCGGCGAGCCGCCAGATCGTCGACGACCCGGACCTCGGGGTCGACTACAGCCGGGTCGTCCACGGCGACCAGCGGTTCGCCTACACCCGTCCGGTGGCCGCCGGGGACGAGCTGGTCTGCGTCAACCACGTCGAGGCGATCGACAACCGGGGCGGGCACGGCTTCCTGACCATCCGGACCGAGGTCTCCACGGTGGCCGACGAGCCCGTGGTCACCGTCTGGACGAAGCTCGTCGTACGCGGGGAGGACTGAGATGGACACGGTGACCGACGCGGGGAAGGCCCGGATCGAGCTGCCCGCCCAGACGTACCGGATCACCCGGGCGGACCTGGTCCGCTACGCGGGCGCCTCCGGCGACTTCAACCCCATCCACTGGAGCGACCGCTTCGCCACCGGCGTGGGACTGCCCGGGGTGATCGCGCACGGGATGTTCACCATGGCGCTGGTCGGGCGGGCGGTCACCGAGTGGGCCGGCGCGCCGGACGCGGTGGTCGACTACAACGTCCGCTTCACCCGTCCGGTGGTCGTGCCGGACGACGACCAGGGCGCCGAGATCGAGGTCACCGCGAAGGTGCGGGAGATCACCGAGGACGGGCTCACCCGTCTCGACCTGACCGCCACCTGCAACGGCGAGAAGGTCCTCGCCCAGGCCCGGGCGACCATCCGCGCACCCCGCTGACCTGCGTTTCGACCCGCCAGGGGCAGACCGGTTGGGAAAGTGGACCCACTACCCGTACACTGGTCCGCCGTGGGGCAAGTGACCCCTGCACCTTCCTGCGTGTCGGTGTGGGGTGAGCAGTGCCGCACAGGGGTGTAGCTCAATTGGCAGAGCAGCGGTCTCCAAAACCGCAGGCTGCAGGTTCAAGTCCTGTCACCCCTGCGCCTCAGGCCTGACCGTTTCGTGGGTCGCGCCGCCTGCCGGCGGCGTTCGGCCCGTGGTGGTGGCATCGGCAGGATGGCTCCGAGGCATCGGGCCCTTCGGCTGATCCGCTGGCCGCGGCCCGTCGCGGGACGGTTGGTCCGGCCGGCGTGACCAGCGCCGCGCACGTCCGACAACGTGCGACCCGACATCCGCGACGGAGGGCGAAGTGGCCGACAACAAGCGCCGCGGCGAGGACGCCGGCGACGACCGTCTCGACGACGAGACCGTCGAGAGCGTCGCCGACGACGAGGACGCCAACGACGCGGAGGAGCCGGTCTCCCGGGGCGGGACCGCGACCCGGTCGCGGACCAAGGCCGACTCGGCCGACAGCAAGCCGAGGACCAAGTCGGACGACAAGGTCGGGTTGTTCGGGCGCTTCGCGCGGTTCATCCGCGAGGTCGTGGCCGAGCTGCGTAAGGTCATCTGGCCGACCCGCAAGGAGCTGCTGACCTACACCGCGGTGGTGGTCGCGTTCGTGACGGTGGTCACCGCGCTCGTCGTCGGACTCGACTTCGTGTTCGCCAAGGGTGCGCTGGTGGTCTTCGGCGGATCCAGCTGACCAAGCGATAGTGACGGAAGTGAGCGAGCGTGCCTGAGTACGACGAGACCGCCGGACCCGCGGACGAGCAGTCCTCGGTGGTGACGGCGTCGGGTGACGAGTCGGTCGAGGCCGCCAGCGAGCCGGAGTTCGCGCTGACCGAGCCGGCGCCGGAGGAGGACTTCGACCCGGTTGCCGAGCTGCGGCAGAAGCTGCGCTACGCGCCGGGCGACTGGTACGTGGTGCACTCCTACGCGGGCTACGAGAACAAGGTCAAGACCAACCTCGAGACCCGGATCACGTCCCTCGACATGGAGGACTACATCTACCAGGTCGAGGTGCCGACCCGGGAAGAGGTCGAGGTCAAGAACGGCAAGCGCCTCCAGGTCCAGAACAAGGTCTTCCCGGGTTACATCCTGGTCCGGATGGAGCTCACCCCGGAGTCGTACTCCTGCGTCCGCAACACCCCGGGTGTCACCGGCTTCGTGGGGGCGACCGACCGGGCCGACCGCCCGGCCCCGCTCTCCCTCGACGAGGTGCTGAAGTGGCTGGCCCCGGCGGTGGAGACCGAGCAGAAGAAGGCGAAGCCCGAGGTCAAGGTTCTCGACTTCGAGGTCGGCGACTCGGTCACCGTCACCGACGGCGCGTTCGCCTCGCTGCCGGCCACGATCAGCGAGATCAACGCCGACCAGCAGAAGCTCAAGGTGCTGGTGTCGATCTTCGGCCGGGAGACCCCGGTGGAGCTGAACTTCAACCAGGTCACCAAGATCTGACGTGGCGTCCGGGGCGGTGGGCGTGGCCCGCCGCCCCGAACCGTGTCCGTCCCGGCCCTCACCGCAAGGGGCGGCAGCGGGCTGCGCTACCCTAGAACGTCGCCCCGCTCTGTCGTGCTGACCGTGCGCGCATCGAGCGGGACGCGCCAGCATCACTTTTCCCGTTCCAAGCCCCAGGAAGAGACATGCCTCCGAAGAAGAAGCTCGTCAAGACGTTCACGCTTCAGCTGCCGGCGGGCCAGGCCACTCCGGCGCCGCCGGTCGGCCCCGCGCTCGGCCAGCACGGCGTGAACATCATGGAGTTCTGCAAGACCTACAACGCGCAGACCGAGTCGCAGCGGGGTGACATCGTCCCCGCGCAGATCAGCGTGTACGAGGACCGGTCCTTCACCTTCGTGCTGAAGACCCCGCCCGCCGCCCGGCTGCTGATCAAGGCCGCCGGCGTGCAGAAGGGCTCCGGCGTGCCGCAGAAGGACAAGGTCGGCTCGGTCACCCGTGCCCAGCTGCGCGAGATCGCCGAGAAGAAGATGGCCGACCTCAACGCCAACGACCTCGACCAGGCTGAGAAGATCATCGCCGGCACCGCCCGGTCGATGGGCATCATCGTCAACGACTGACCTCGGCGACCCGACACCGAATTCGTTCGTGGGAGGGCGCACGATGCACGGCGCCCGCCAGAGACCACAGGAGTAGTCAGAACATGCAGCGCAGCAAGAGCTACCGCAAGGCCGCCGAGGTCATCGACCGGTCGAAGCTGTACACCCCGGCCGAGGCGGTCAAGCTCGCCAAGGAGACCACCGCCGTCAAGTTCGACGCCACGGTCGAGGTCGCCATGCGCCTCGGCGTCGACCCGCGGAAGGCGGACCAGATGGTCCGGGGCACGGTCAACCTGCCGCACGGCACCGGCAAGACCGCCCGCGTGATCGTCTTCGCCGCCGGCGCGAAGGCCGAGGAGGCCGCCGGCGCCGGCGCCGACGAGGTGGGCACCGACGAGCTGGTCGCCCGGATCCAGGAGGGCTGGCTGGACTTCGACGCGGCCATCGCCACGCCGGACCAGATGGCCAAGATCGGCCGGATCGCGCGGATCCTGGGCCCGCGCGGTCTCATGCCGAACCCGAAGACGGGCACGGTGACCATGGACGTCGCCAAGGCCGTCACGGACATCAAGGGCGGCAAGATCGCCTTCCGGGTGGACAAGCACTCGAACCTGCACCTGATCATCGGCAAGGCGTCCTTCTCCGAGACGCAGCTGATCGACAACTACGCGGCCGTCCTCGACGAGGTGCTGCGGGTCAAGCCGTCCGCCGCCAAGGGCAAGTACCTCAAGAAGGTCACCCTGACCACCACGATGGGCCCGGGCGTCCCGGTCGACCCGAACCTGGTGAAGAACCTGCACGAGGCCTCGGCCGAGGGCTGACGAACACCCGATCGGGGCGTCGCCACCGTTGGTGGCGGCGCCCCGATTCGTGTCTCCTGTGGCAGGCTCGTCGGCATGCGGCTGGAGAACGTCTCGGTGCGCTACCACCGGCGGGGCCCGTGGGTGCTGCGGCAGGCGGACGCACAGGTCGAGCCGGGCGAGGTGGCCGTCGTCCTCGGTCGCAACGGAGCCGGGAAGTCCACCCTGCTCCAGGTGGCGGCCGGGGTGCTCCGGCCCACCCGGGGCCGGGTCGTCGACCGCCCCCGCCACGTCGGCTGGGTGCCGGAGCGGTTCCCCGCCGACCAGCCCTTCACCGTGGCGTACTACCTCACCGCGATGGCCCGGGTCGCCGGGCTGTCCGCCGCCGAGGCGGACCGGGCGGTCGACGAGTGGACGTCCCGGCTGGGCATCGCCGGCTTCCGGCGGGTTCGCCTGCCCGACCTGTCGAAGGGGACGGCACAGAAGGTCGGCCTGGCGCAGGCGATGCTCCGGCTGCCCGGCCTGCTGGTGCTCGACGAGCCCTGGGAGGGGCTGGACGCCGCCGCCCGCGACCTGGTGCCGCTGGTGGTCGACGAGGTGCTCGCCGCCGGTGGTCGGGTCCTGGTCAGCGACCACCGCAACGAGACGCTCCGGCTGCCCGGAGCGCGACACTGGACGGTCGCCGACGGCACGGTGACCGAGCGCGCCGCCGAGGCGGAGGGCGTGGTCGTGGTCGAGGTGGCCGTGCCCGCCGCGCGGGTCACCGGCGCCGTCGCCCGGTTGCGCGCCGCCGGCCACCAGATCCTGCGGGTACGCGCCCCCGAACCGACCGGGGACGGCCCGGAACCCGACACCGGGCCGACGGGCGACGGGGCCGGGTCGGATGACGGGGCGGCCGGCGACGGGGTGACGACCGGTGGTCCGGGGCCGGACGCCGGAGCGGGTCCGGACGTCGGGGTGGGCCCGCGACGACCGACGGACGGCACCACCGTCCCGGAGGGGGCGGCCCGGTGACCGCGCTGGTCCGGCTGCGGCTGGCGGGCTTCCTGCGTACCGGCCGGATCCTCGCGCCCCTGCTCGCCGGCCTGGTCGTGCTCGGGGTCCTCTACGGCGGGGGCCGAGCCCAGCCGGCCGAGGCGTACGGCGTCTCGGCGGTGGTCCTCTTCCCGGTGCTGGCCTGGCAGACCAAGCTGCTGTTGGACGTGGAACCGGACGTGCAGCGCCGGATGGCGCTGGTGGCGGTCGGCAGCCGCCGCCGGGAGCAGGTGGCCGGCCTGGTCGCCGCCACGGTGGTGGCGCTCGGCACGGTGGCGTTGGCGTTGCTGCTTCCGTGGCCGCTGGGCGGGCTGGCGGGTCCGGTGGCCGCCGACGACCGGCCCCTGCCGGTGGGGATCGCGCTGGGACTCTGGGCCCACCTGCTCGCCGTGCCGGCCGCCGTGGCGCTCGGCGCGCTGGCCAGTCGTGCCTGCGTCGGTAGCACCGGGTACGGCGTCGCGGTGCTCGCCGTCGGCTCGGTCGCCGCGGTGGTGTTCGGCCGTTCCGGTTCGGCGCTGCCGTGGCTCGCGCCGCCGGTGATGCCGACCGCGCGGGCCACCGCGGCCGGGGTGGCGATACCTGCGGCGCTCCTGCTCACGGGTTGGGCGGTGCTCTGGAGCGGGGTGGTGCTGGCCGGCTACGCCTGGCGTCGTCGGCTGCGGGGTTGAGACCGACCGGGGTGACCGAGCCCACGTCGGGTCGATTTGGCGGTGGGGGAGGGGTCGCGTAGTCTTCCCGTGTTATCCAGAGTAATTTGGATGAGGTACCACCCAGAGACCGCTGGTCACCGTGCTCCGGCACGGTCGAAGGTCCCGCGACATGACGGGCGACCCGCGTAGGGCGGCAAGCGAAAACCGGTTCGTTGGCACGTGGTCCGCCGACTGCGTCCTGATCTGCCGGCCCTCGCCCCGTGCGCCCTGCGCCGGGGCTTTTCTCGTTACCCGCGATTCCTCCGCCACCACCGACGCCGCCCGGCTTCGGTGGTGACCAGCCTGGCGCAACGAGAGAGGAGGGACATGGCGGACAAGCCGATCCGGGCCGACAAGGCCACGGCCGTCGCCGAGCTGACCGAGCAGTTCCGGGGCGCCGGCGCCACCGTGCTGACCGAGTACCGCGGCCTGACGGTCGCCCAGCTGACCCAGCTGCGGCGCTCGCTGGGCCGGGAGACCACCTACACGGTCGCCAAGAACACGCTGGCCAAGCGCGCCGCGACGGACGCTGGCATCAGCGGCCTCGACGAGCTGTTCTCCGGTCCTACCGCGCTGACTTTCGTTTCGGGCGACGTCGTCGAGGCGGCGAAGGGGCTTCGCGACTTCGCGAAGGCCAACCCGAAGCTCGTCATCAAGGGCGGTGTCTTCGAGGGCAAGGCCATCACCGCGGCCGAGGTCACGAAGCTCGCCGACCTGGAGTCCCGTGAGGTGCTGCTGGCCAAGCTGGCCGGCGCGATGAAGGGCAACCTGAGCAAGGCCGCGGCCCTGTTCCAGGCCCCGCTGTCGAAGACCGCCCGTCTGGCGGCTGCTCTGCAGGACAAGCGCGAGAAGGAGGGCGCCGAGGCGGCCTGACGGCCTCCCGGCACCCCGGTTCGAACTTCCGTAGATTAGGAAAGGACGCCAGCCATGGCGAAGCTCAGCACCGACGAGCTGCTCGACGCGTTCAAGGAGATGACGCTGATCGAGCTCTCCGAGTTCGTGAAGCAGTTCGAGGAGACCTTCGAGGTCACCGCCGCGGCCCCGGCCGCGATGATGGTCGCCGGCCCGGCCGGTGGCGGCGCGGCCGCCGAGGCCGAGCCGGAGAAGGACGAGTTCGACGTCGTCCTGGAGGCCGACGGTGGCAAGAAGATCCAGGTCATCAAGGTCGTGCGTGAGCTGACCGGCCTGGGCCTGAAGGAGGCCAAGGACGCCGTCGAGGGCGCCCCCAAGGCCATCCTGGAGAAGGTCAACAAGGAGACCGCCGAGAAGGCCAAGGCCAAGCTCGAGGGTGAGGGCGCCAAGGTCACCCTCAAGTGACCTGAGCGTGCCTCGACGGTGTCCGGCTCACGTGAGCTGAGGCACACGACAGCACTCGACGGGCGGTGATCCCAGCACGGGATCACCGCCCGTTGTCGTTCGGTCACCTGGTGGCAGCGCGGGTGAGCTGGGGTTTGGCTCCGGAGCCCGGTGACGCAGCGGTGTCGGACGGTCGCACGGCGGTGGGAAAGAGGGCTCCGGAAGGTGATCAGCCCTTGACGCGACCCCGCCCGGGCAGGCACGCTGACACCTGCAAGACCTTCCACGCTTGCGACGGCCACGCCCGGGGTAAGGGCTGCGGCGGCACCATGCCGCAGCAGACCGGGTGGTCCAGCGGGAGCGCCGCGTTCCGAGCGGCCCGGTAGACCCCGTTTCGGGGGTCCCGAGGCACGTTCCGCGGCGACCTGCGGGGTGGGCTGGACAGCGGTTAGCCTTTCGGCTACACTGCTAGTTTGCGCTGCCTTCCGATCTCGACCCCTGCTCGGAATGTCCGATTGAGGATATTTCAAGTGGGGTCATTGGAGTGCACGCGTACCAGCCGTTCTGCAGCACCGGTCCTCGGAAGGACGCATCTTGGCAGCTTCCCGCCCTGCGAAGACCAGTCGTACGTCGAGCGCTTTCGCTCCCCGCCGTGTCTCATTCGGCAGGATCACCGAACATCTCGAGGTCCCCAACCTCCTCGCCATCCAGAACGAGTCCTTCGACTGGCTCGTCGGCAACGAGGCCTGGCAGGGCCGGTCGGCTGACGACCCGCACGCACGCTCGGGTCTCGCGGAGATTCTCGACGAGATCAGTCCCATTGAGGACTTCTCCGGCACCATGTCGCTCTCCTTCTCGGCACCGCGCTTCGACGAGGTCAAGGCCTCGATCGAGGAGTGCAAGGAGAAGGATCTGACCTACTGCGCGCCGCTCTTCGTGACCGCGGAGTTCACCAACAACACCACCGGCGAGATCAAGAGCCAGACGGTGTTCATGGGTGACTTCCCGATGATGACGCCGAAGGGCACCTTCATCATCAACGGCACCGAACGTGTGGTCGTCAGCCAGCTCGTCCGGTCGCCGGGCGTCTACTTCGACAAGCAGCCGGACAAGACCTCCGACCGCGACCTCTCCAGCGTCAAGGTCATCCCGAGCCGGGGTGCCTGGCTGGAGTTCGACATCGACAAGCGCGACACCGTGGGTGTCCGGATCGACCGTAAGCGCCGGCAGGCCGTCACCGTCCTGCTCAAGGCCATCGGTTGGTCGGCCGAGCAGATCCGCGAGCGGTTCGGCTGGTCCGAGCTGATGATGACCACCCTGGAGAAGGACCACATCGCCGGCCAGGACGAGGCGCTGCTCGACATCTACCGGAAGCTGCGCCCTGGCGAGCCGCCGACCCGCGAGAACGCCCAGACCCTGCTCGACAACCTCTTCTTCAACCCGAAGCGGTACGACGTCGCCAAGGTCGGTCGGTACAAGTTCAACAAGAAGCTCGAAGTCCAGGTGCCGATCACCACCGGCACGCTGACCGAGGACGACATCGTCGCCACCGTGGAGTACCTCTGCCGGCTGCACGCCGGTGAGGAGGGCTACGAGGCCGACGACATCGACCACTTCGGCAACCGTCGGCTGCGTACCGTCGGCGAGCTGATCCAGAACCAGGTCCGGGTCGGTCTCTCCCGGATGGAGCGGGTCGTCCGCGAGCGGATGACCACCCAGGACGTCGAGGCGATCACGCCGCAGACCCTGATCAACATCCGTCCGGTGGTGGCGGCGATCAAGGAGTTCTTCGGTACGTCGCAGCTGTCCCAGTTCATGGACCAGACCAACCCGCTGGCGGGCCTGACCCACCGGCGTCGGCTGAGCGCGCTCGGCCCGGGTGGTCTGTCCCGGGAGCGGGCCGGCTTCGAGGTCCGGGACGTGCACCCGTCGCACTACGGCCGGATGTGCCCGATCGAGACGCCGGAAGGCCCGAACATCGGCCTGATCGGCGCGCTCTCCACCTTCGCCCGGGTCAACCCGTTCGGCTTCATCGAGACGCCGTACCGGAAGGTCGTCGACGGTCGGGTCACCGACCAGATCGACTACCTGACCGCGGACGAGGAGGACCGGTTCGTCAAGGCCCAGGCGAACGCGCCGTTGCTGGCCGACGGCACCTTCGCCGAGGACCGGGTCCTGGTCCGCCGTAAGGGTGGCGAGACCGAGGACGTCGCGCCGTCGGCCGTGGACTACATGGACGTCTCGCCGCGGCAGATGACCTCGGTCGCGACCGCGATGATCCCGTTCCTGGAGCACGACGACGCCAACCGGGCCCTGATGGGCGCGAACATGCAGCGTCAGGCCGTGCCGCTGGTCAAGGCGGAGTCGCCGCTGGTCGGCACCGGCATGGAGTACCGTGCCGCGGTCGACGCCGGTGACGTCGTGGTGGCCGAGGTCGGCGGTGTGATCGAGGACCTCTGCGCCGACTACATCACCATCCACCAGGACGACGGCCACCGCCGGACGTACCTGCTGCACAAGTTCCGCCGCTCCAACGCCGGCTCCTGCGTCAACCAGAAGCCGGTGGTCTTCGAGGGCGACCGCGTCGAGGCCGGCCAGGTCATCGCCGACGGTCCGTGCACCGACGAGGGCGAGATGGCGCTCGGGCGCAACCTGCTCGTGGCGTTCATGACCTGGGAGGGCCACAACTACGAGGACGCGATCATCCTGTCGCAGCGCCTCGTGCAGCAGGACGTGCTCACCTCGATCCACATCGAGGAGCACGAGGTCGACGCCCGGGACACCAAGCTCGGCCCGGAGGAGATCACCCGCGACATCCCGAACGTCAGCGAGGAGATGCTCGCCGACCTCGACGAGCGCGGCATCATCCGGATCGGCGCCGAGGTCGTCCCCGGCGACATCCTGGTCGGCAAGGTCACCCCGAAGGGCGAGACCGAGCTGACCCCGGAGGAGCGGCTGCTCCGCGCGATCTTCGGTGAGAAGGCGCGCGAGGTCCGGGACACCTCGCTGAAGGTGCCGCACGGCGAGACCGGCACGGTCATCGGCGTCCGGACCTTCTCCCGCGAGGACGGCGACGAGCTGCCGCCGGGCGTCAACGAGCTGGTCCGGGTCTACGTCGCCCAGAAGCGGAAGATCCAGGACGGCGACAAGCTCGCCGGCCGGCACGGCAACAAGGGCGTCATCTCCAAGATTCTGCCGGTCGAGGACATGCCCTTCCTGGAGGACGGCACCCCGGTCGACATCGTGCTCAACCCGCTCGGTGTGCCGGGCCGGATGAACATCGGTCAGGTCCTGGAGACCCACCTCGGCTGGGTGGCCAAGACCGGCTGGAACGTCCAGGGCGACGACGACGAGTGGAAGCGCGCGCTGCGCTCGATCGACGCCGCCGAGGCCGAGCCGGACACCAACGTGGCCACCCCGGTCTTCGACGGTGCCCGCGAGGAGGAGATCTCCGGTCTGCTCGCGTCGACCCTGCCCAACCGGGACGGCAAGCAGCTGATCGGGTCCAGTGGCAAGGCGCAGCTGTTCGACGGTCGCTCCGGCGAGCCGCTGCCGGACCCGATCGCGGTCGGCTACATCTACATCCTCAAGCTGAACCACCTGGTCGACGACAAGATCCACGCTCGGTCGACCGGCCCGTACTCGATGATCACGCAGCAGCCGCTGGGTGGTAAGGCGCAGTTCGGTGGCCAGCGGTTCGGTGAGATGGAGTGCTGGGCCATGCAGGCCTACGGCGCGGCCTACGCGCTCCAGGAGCTGCTGACCATCAAGTCCGACGACGTCCTGGGCCGGGTGAAGGTCTACGAGGCGATCGTCAAGGGCGAGAACATCCCCGAACCGGGCATCCCGGAGTCGTTCAAGGTCCTGCTCAAGGAGCTCCAGTCGCTCTGCCTCAACGTCGAGGTGCTCTCCTCCGACGGTGTGGCCCTGGAGATGCGCGAGACCGACGACGAGGTGTTCCGGGCGGCGGAGGAACTCGGCATCGACCTCTCCCGCCGTCCCAACGAGGGTGTGAGCAGCGTCGACGAAGTCTGATCGGGCCGGGTGCGGCGGCGTGAGCCCGCCGCCGCACCCGATCCGCCGAACCATCAACCGAGCTGACTTGATGTGAGGGATAACCAAGTGCTCGACGTCAACTTCTTCGACGAGCTGCGCATCGGCCTCGCCACCGCCGACGACATCCGGCAGTGGTCCCACGGCGAGGTCAAGAAGCCTGAGACGATCAACTACCGCACCCTGAAGCCGGAGAAGGACGGGCTCTTCTGCGAGAAGATCTTCGGTCCTCAGCGGGACTGGGAGTGCTACTGCGGCAAGTACAAGCGGGTCCGGTTCAAGGGCATCATCTGTGAGCGCTGCGGCGTCGAGGTGACCCGCTCCAAGGTGCGTCGTGAGCGCATGGGGCACATCGAGCTGGCTGCCCCGGTGACCCACATCTGGTACTTCAAGGGCGTGCCGAGCCGGCTGGGCTACCTGCTGGACCTCGCCCCCAAGGACCTCGAGAAGATCATCTACTTCGCCTCGTACGTGGTGACGAGCGTGGACGCCGAGTCGCGTCACCGTGACCTCTCCACCATCGAGAACGAGATCCTCGCCGAGAAGCGGCAGTCGGAGAACAGCCGCGACTCGGAGATCGAGAAGCGGGCCGCCAAGCTCGAGGCCGACCTGGCCGAGCTGGAGGCCGAGGGTGCCAAGGCGGACGTCCGGCGCAAGGTCAAGGAGGGCGGAGAGCGCGAGATGCGCCAGATCCGCGACCGGGCCCAGCGCGAGATCGACCGTCTGGACGAGGTGCTCGACACCTTCCGCAAGCTGGAGCCGAAGCAGCTGGTCACCGACGAGCTGCTCTACCGTGAGCTGCGGGACCGGTTCGGCGAGTACTTCACCGGCGGCATGGGCGCCGAGGCGATCAAGGCGCTGGTCCAGAACATGGACCTCGACGCCGAGGCGGAGAACCTCCGCGAGATCATCCGCTCCGGCAAGGGGCAGCGGAAGATCCGCGCGCTCAAGCGCCTCAAGGTCGTCGCCGCGTTCCTGAACACCCGCAACTCGCCGCTCGGCATGGTGCTCGACTGCGTCCCGGTGATCCCGCCGGACCTGCGGCCGATGGTGCAGCTCGACGGTGGCCGCTTCGCGACCTCCGACCTGAACGACCTGTACCGCCGGGTGATCAACCGGAACAACCGCCTCAAGCGACTGATCGACCTCGGCGCGCCCGAGATCATCGTCAACAACGAGAAGCGGATGCTCCAGGAGGCCGTCGACGCGCTGTTCGACAACGGCCGTCGCGGTCGTCCGGTCACCGGTCCGGGCAACCGGCCGCTGAAGTCGCTCTCCGACATGCTCAAGGGCAAGCAGGGCCGGTTCCGGCAGAACCTGCTCGGCAAGCGGGTCGACTACTCCGGCCGTTCCGTCATCGTCGTCGGCCCGAAGCTGAAGCTGCACCAGTGCGGCCTGCCCAAGCAGATGGCGCTGGAGCTGTTCAAGCCGTTCGTGATGAAGCGGCTGGTCGACCTCAACCACGCGCAGAACATCAAGTCCGCCAAGCGGATGGTCGAGCGGCAGCGGCCGGTCGTGTGGGACGTGCTGGAAGAGGTCATCGGCGAGCACCCGGTGCTGCTCAACCGGGCGCCCACCCTGCACCGGCTGGGCATCCAGGCGTTCGAGCCGCAGCTGGTCGAGGGCAAGGCCATCCAGATCCACCCGCTGGTCTGCACCGCGTTCAACGCCGACTTCGACGGTGACCAGATGGCGGTGCACGTGCCGCTCTCCGCCGAGGCGCAGGCCGAGGCGCGGATCCTGATGCTGTCGTCGAACAACATCCTCAAGCCGGCCGACGGCAAGCCGGTGACCATGCCCACCCAGGACATGATCATCGGTCTGTACCACCTCACCCACCTCACCCCGGGTGGCAAGGGCGAGGGGCGGGCGTTCAGCTCGGACGCCGAGGCGCGGATGGCCTTCGACAACGGTGAGCTGCACCTCCAGTCGCCGGTGCGGATCCGGCTGCACGGCGTCACCGGTGTCGACAACGGCGCCGGGGCCGAGCCGTGGGTCGCGCCGGAGGGCTGGGTCGAGGGCGAGCCGTTGATCGTCGACACCACCCTCGGTCGGGTGCTGTTCAACGAGACCATGCCGGTCGGCTACCGCTTCGTGAACTACGAGGTGCGCAAGGGACAGCTCTCCGCGATCGTCAACGACCTCGCCGAGCGGTTCCCGAAGGTGGCCCTCGCGGCCACCCTCGACGGGCTCAAGGAGGCCGGTTTCCACTGGGCCACCTGGTCCGGCGTGACCATCGGCATGGAGGACGTCGTCACCCCGCCGAGCAAGCAGGAGATCCTGGCCCGGTACGAGAAGGAAGCCGACCGGATCGACAAGCAGTACCAGCGTGGTCTCATGACCGGTGAGGAGCGCCGCGGCGAGCTCATCGAGATCTGGACCAAGGCCACCAACGAGGTCGCCAAGAACCTGGAGACCTCGCTGCCCCGGGAGAACCCGCTGTGGAAGATGATCCACTCGGGCGCCCGCGGTAACCTGCTCCAGCTCCGGCAGATCGCCGCGATCCGTGGCCTGGTGGCCAACCCGAAGGGTGAGATCATCCCCCGGCCGATCAAGTCGAGCTACCGGGAGGGTCTGTCCGTACTGGAGTACTTCATCTCCACGCACGGCGCCCGGAAGGGTCTGGCGGACACCGCGCTGCGGACCGCCGACTCGGGTTACCTGACCCGTCGTCTGGTGGACGTCTCGCAGGACGTCATCATCCGCGAGGAGGACTGCGGCACCGACCGGGCGATCCCGATGCAGGTCGGCGAGCGGATCGACGGCAAGCTGGTGGTGCACGAGCACGCCGAGACCGGCGTGCACGCCCGGACGATCGCCGACGACATCAAGGGGCCGGACGGCACCGTCGTCGTCGAGCGGGGCGCGGACCTGAACTCGATCCTGGTCGACAAGATCGTCGCCGCCGGGGTGGAGAACGTCCGGGTGCGCAGCGTGCTGACCTGCGAGTCGAAGCTGGGCGTCTGCGGTGCCTGCTACGGCCGGTCGCTGCCGACCGGCAAGACCGTGGACATCGGCGAGGCCGTCGGCATCATCGCCGCCCAGTCCATCGGTGAGCCGGGTACGCAGCTGACGATGCGTACCTTCCACACCGGTGGTGTCGCGGGTGAGGACATCACCCAGGGTCTGCCGCGTGTCACGGAGATCTTCGAGGCCCGGGTCCCGAAGGGCAAGGCGCCGATCGCCGACACCCCGGGCCGGATCCGGATCGAGGACGGCGAGCGGTCGCGGAAGATCATCGTGATCCCGGACGACGGCAGCGACGAGATCGTCTACGACAAGATCTCGAAGCGGGTCCGGCTGCGGCCGGGCGTGCACGACGGGGGCCACGTCGAGGTCGGCGAGAAGCTCACCGAGGGCACCATCGACCCGCACGAGCTGCTGCGCATCCTCGGCCCGCGCGCGGTCCAGGTCCACCTGACCCAGGAGGTCCAGGAGGTCTACCGCTCGCAGGGTGTGCTCATCCACGACAAGCACATCGAGATCATCATCCGCCAGATGCTCAAGCGGGTGACGGTCATCGACTCCGGCTCGACCGAGTTCCTGCCGGGTGTGCTGGTCGACCGGGCGCTGTTCGAGTCGGAGAACCGCCGACTCGTCTCCGAGGGCGGCGAGCCCGCGGCCGGACGTCCGGTGCTGATGGGTATCACCAAGGCGTCGCTGGCCACCGACTCGTGGCTGTCGGCGGCCTCCTTCCAGGAGACCACCCGGGTGCTGACGGACGCGGCGATCCACGCCCGCAGCGACTCGCTGATCGGCCTGAAGGAGAACGTGATCATCGGTAAGCTCATCCCGGCCGGTACGGGCATCAGCAAGTACCGCAACGTCCGGGTCGAGCCGACCGAGGAGGCGAAGGCCAAGGTCTACTCGATGACCGGCTACCCGGAGACCGACTACGGCTTCGGGCCGGCCAGCGGCCAGGCGGTGCCGCTGGACGACTTCGACTTCGGGTCGTACCGCTAAGTAGTGCCACGACGAGGCCCCCGGCACCTGCCGGGGGCCTCGTCGCATACCGGGCGTCGGCCTCCGCCGACACCCCGGCGACCGGACCGGGGCATGATGGAGGGCATGACGACGGCGCCCGGGCAGCCACCCGCCGTGCGTCAGGGCCTGCGCCATCCGCTCGACCCTGACCCGGCCCGCTCGACGAAGGCCCGGGCGGTGTTCGCCCTCGGGCTGATCGCCGCGCTGACCGGCCTCTTCCTCGGCGGTGTCGTGCCGGCGACCGTGGCGCTGCAACTCTCCCGGCAGGCACGCCGGGAGGCGTACGCCTCGGGGGGTTTCCTGACCGGCGGGTCCTGGCTGCGCCAGGGGGAGCGGCTGGCCTGGATCGGTCTGGGCCTGGCCACGGTGACCGTGGTGCTCGCCGTGGTGTACGGCCTGGTCCGGCTCGCGGAGGCACCCTACACCCAGGACTTCGCGCCGAACGTCAACTGACCCGGCCGTGCCGGGCGGCGTCCCGGCGGTAGCCTGACCCCGGTACCCGCCGCGCGGCGGTGGCCGGTGCCCGTCGACAGGAGGACCAAGTGACCGAACCGGTGCAGCCGTCGGCGGACGCCCCGGCGCAGCCGGCGGTGACCCCCGACGCCGGTTCCTCTGCCAGTCCTGCCCCCGTCCCGGCGGCCCCGACCTCCGACCTCTCCGCCGGGTCGGCTCCCGTCCCGCCGGCGACCCCGGAAGCCGACCCCGCCGTCGGGCCGGCCCCCGTCCCGCCGGCGACCCCGGAAGCCGACCCCGCCGTCGGGCCGGCCCCCGTCCCGCCGGCGACCCCGGGAGCCGACCCCGCCGGCAGCCCGGCCCCCGCGCCGCTGGCGGCGACCCCGGAAGCCGACCCGGTTCCCGCCCCGCCGGCCGTGCCGCCGGCCCTCGCCCGGTCGGCTGCGGCTCCGGTCCCGCCGCCGGTCGGGGCCGACGCCGCCCCGGTGGGAAGCGGTGTGGCTCCGGGGCCCGGTCCGGCGTACCCCGGTCCCGCCGCCGGGCCGTTCCCGTCGCCGTTTCCACCGCCGGGCCCGGCCGGGTATCCGGGCCCGCCCGTGCCGCCACCGCCCCGGGAGGCGGTGCTGCCGCCCAAGCGGATCGACCCCGTCCCAGGTACGCCGTTCGGCGTGGCCCACCTGGAGGTGCCCCCGGTCACCTCCGGCCTCGCGGTGGGCTCGTTGGTCGCCGGCATCACCTCGATCCTGGTCTCCCTGGTGGTCGGCTGCTTCGGCCTGGTCGGTGCCGCCGGGGGCTGGGGGGCCTGGGCAGCCGGAGCGTTCACCCTGCTGGGTGTGCTGACCGGTGCCGGCGCGGTGGTCGCCGGCCTGCTCGGGGCCCGGCAGATCCGCCGGCCGGTGGTGCCGCCGGCGGTCCGGTTCACCGGTCGTGGGCTGGCCGTCGCGGGGATCAGTTGTGGCGCGACCGGGCTGGCGCTCAGCCTGCTCGGGCTCGGTGTGGCGGTGCTCGTCCAGTTCGCCTGAGGCCGGTGCGGGGTCGCCGGGCCGGAACGCGGGGTAGCCGTTACACTTGTTACCCGTAGATGCCCGACGCGGACGGGCAGGTCGTCGGGAGCCGGAAGAGCGGGTACGCATTCCTACCGGACCACCCCGTTTTGACCTGCACGCTTGTGGTAGGTACTCTTTCCCCTTGTGCCCGGCCAGCCCGGGCAACTCGTGCGTGCGCTGGATCCGACGACCCGGTCGTCGGGCAGCAGCATCACAGAGCCACAACACCTGGCAAGCGGGCGACCGTGCGCCAGGGACACACCCGGTGCGGCGCGCGCGTCGGCACCGGAAACCGTGAGTTGAGCGACACGCCCGACCGCGGGTGCCGGGACCTCCGAGAGGTGGCCCTGGTCGGAATGTAGGAGAGTCGTCCATCAGGACGGCTACGAGCAGACGGCGCGGCCGCGTGATGCGGCCGAAGGGAGCGGAGAAACCCGGTGCCCACGATCCAGCAGCTGGTCCGCAAGGGCCGCCAGGCCAAGACGAGTAAGACCAAGACCCCGGCGTTGAAGGGTTCCCCCCAGCGTCGTGGCGTGTGCACCCGCGTGTACACCACCACCCCCAAGAAGCCGAACTCGGCGCTGCGCAAGGTCGCTCGTGTCAAGCTCAGCAGCCAGATCGAGGTGACCGCCTACATCCCGGGCGTGGGTCACAACCTGCAGGAGCACTCGATCGTGCTCGTCCGTGGCGGCCGGGTGAAGGACCTCCCCGGCGTGCGTTACAAGATCGTCCGCGGATCGCTGGACACCCAGGGCGTCCGGAACCGCAAGCAGGCGCGCAGCCGCTACGGCGCGAAGAAGGAGAAGAGCTGAGATGCCCCGTAAGGGACCCGCTCCGCGGCGGCCGCTGGTCGCTGACCCGGTGTACAACTCGCCGCTGGTCACCCAGCTCGTGAACAAGATCCTGCTGCGCGGCAAGCGCCAGCTCGCCGAGCGCATCGTGTACGCGGCCCTGGAGGGCTGCCGCGAGAAGTCCGGCACCGACCCCGTCGTCACCCTGAAGCGGGCGATGGACAACGTCAAGCCGACCCTCGAGGTGCGCAGCCGCCGGGTCGGTGGCGCCACCTACCAGGTCCCGGTCGAGGTGCGTCCGGCGCGGGCGACCACCCTGGGCCTGCGCTGGCTGGTGACCTACTCCCGTGCCCGGCGCGAGAAGACCATGGTCGAGCGGCTGATGAACGAGCTGCTGGACGCCAGCAACGGCCTCGGCGCCGCCGTGAAGCGGCGTGAGGACACGCACAAGATGGCCGAGTCCAACAAGGCCTTCGCGCACTACCGCTGGTAACACATCAGGTTCCGGTGCCCTCCGGGGCACCGGAACCGCCGCCAGTTGAGTCGAGACGACGATAAGTAGGGATTGAAGTGGCCGCCGCAGACGCGCTCGCCAACGTACGCAACATCGGCATCATGGCGCACATCGATGCCGGTAAGACCACGACCACCGAGCGGATCCTGTTCTACACCGGCATCACGTACAAGATCGGTGAGGTCCACGAGGGCGCCGCCGTCATGGACTGGATGGAGCAGGAGCAGGAGCGGGGGATCACCATCACCTCCGCCGCCACCAAGTGTGAGTGGAAGGGCCACACGATCCAGATCATCGACACGCCCGGCCACGTCGACTTCACGGTCGAGGTCGAGCGGTCGTTGCGGGTGCTGGACGGTGCGGTGGCCGTCTACGACGGTGTCGCCGGCGTGGAGCCGCAGACGGAGAACGTCTGGCGGCAGGCCGACAAGTACAACGTCCCCCGGATGTGCTTCGTCAACAAGCTCGACCGGACCGGTGCCGACTTCTTCCGCTGCGTGCAGATGATGATCGACCGGCTCAACGCCACCCCGCTGGTGCTCCAGATCCCGATCGGCAACGAGTCCGACTTCATCGGCGTCGTCGACCTGGTCGAGATGCGGGCCCTCACCTGGCGCGGCGAGACCCAGAAGGGTGAGGACTACGCGGTCGAGGAGATCCCGGCCGACCTCGCCGACTCCGCCGCCGAGTGGCGCGAGAAGCTGATGGAGACCCTGGCCGACGTCGACGACGCGGTGATGGAGAAGTACCTGGAGGGCGAGGAGATCTCCGTCGAGGAGGTCAAGGCCGCCATCCGCCGGGCCACCATCGGTGGCAAGGCCAACCCGGTCCTCACCGGCACCGCCTTCAAGAACAAGGGCATCCAGCCGATGCTCGACGCGGTGGTGGCCTACCTGCCGTCGCCGCTGGACATCCCGGCCATCGAGGGCACCGCCACCGACGGTGAGACCCCGATGCAGCGGAAGCCCTCGAAGTCGGAGCCGTTCTCCGCGCTGGCGTTCAAGATCCAGACGGACAAGCACCTCGGCAAGCTCACCTACGTGCGGATCTACTCCGGCACGCTCGAGTCCGGCTCCCAGGTGGTCAACTCCACCAAGGACCGCAAGGAGCGGATCGGCAAGATCTACCAGATGCACGCCAACAAGCGGGAAGAGCGCAGCTCGGCCCAGGCTGGCGACATCATCGCGGTGCAGGGTCTGAAGCAGACCACCACCGGTGACACGCTCTGCGACCCGGCGAACCCGGTCATCCTGGAGTCGATGACCTTCCCGGAGCCGGTCATCGAGGTCGCCATCGAGCCGAAGACCAAGGCCGACCAGGAGAAGCTCAGCACCGCCATCCAGCGGCTCGCCGAGGAGGACCCGACCTTCCGGGTCAAGCTCGACGACCAGACCGGCCAGACGGTCATCTCCGGCATGGGCGAGCTGCACCTGGACATCCTGGTCGACCGGATGCGCCGCGAGTTCAACGTCGAGGCGAACATCGGCAAGCCGCAGGTGGCGTACCGCGAGACCATCCGCCGCAAGGTGGAGAAGGTCGAGTACACCCACAAGAAGCAGACCGGTGGTTCCGGCCAGTACGCCCGGGTGATCATCAGCCTGGAGCCGCTGCCGCTGGGCAACGACGCCCCGACCTACGAGTTCGCCAACGCGGTGACCGGTGGCCGTATCCCCCGGGAGTTCATCCCGTCGGTGGACGCGGGTGCGCAGGACGCCATGCAGTTCGGCATCCTCGCCGGCTTCCCCCTGGTGGGCGTCAAGCTCACCCTGGTGGACGGCCAGTACCACGAGGTCGACTCGTCGGAAATGGCATTCAAGATCGCCGGCTCGATGGCGATGAAGGAGGCGGCCCGCAAGGCCGACCCCGCTCTCCTCGAGCCGATGATGGCCGTTGAGGTCACCACTCCGGAGGAGAACATGGGTGACGTCATCGGCGACCTCAACTCCCGCCGCGGCATCATCCAGGCGATGGAGGAGCGCAGCGGCGCCCGCGTCGTCCGGGCCCTGGTGCCGTTGTCGGAG
This sequence comes from Micromonospora sp. NBRC 101691, assembly GCF_030269285.1. Classification (NCBI taxonomy): domain Bacteria; kingdom Bacillati; phylum Actinomycetota; class Actinomycetes; order Micromonosporales; family Micromonosporaceae; genus Micromonospora; species Micromonospora sp. NBRC 101691. The sequence continues at coordinate 217,200 of NZ_BSTB01000008.1, read as the reverse complement.
ATGTTCGGCTACGTCGGCGACCTGCGGTCGAAGACCCAGGGCCGGGCTAGCTACAGCATGCAGTTCGACTCCTACGCCGAGGTTCCGGCCAGCGTGGCGAAGGAGATCATCGCGAAGGCCACGGGCGAGTAGTTTCTCGCCCGCGGCCTCCGCGGGGCTGTGTGAGACCGGGCCTGTAGGCTTCACCGCCGCAAGTCCCACAAGCTCTCCGGCCGTACGGTCGGAAAGGCTGTCGACAGAGTCCTAAGCGCTACAACGGCGCGCCGGGGCGTACGAACCAAGAAGTCCACAGGAGGACACCAGTGGCGAAGGCGAAGTTCGAGCGGACTAAGCCGCACGTCAACATCGGCACCATTGGTCACATCGACCACGGTAAGACGACGCTGACGGCGGCCATTACGAAGGTCCTGCACGACCAGTACCCGGACCTCAACCCGTACACGCCGTTCGACGAGATCGACAAGGCGCCGGAGGAGAAGGCCCGCGGCATCACGATCTCGATCGCGCACGTCGAGTACCAGACCGAGAACCGGCACTACGCGCACGTCGACTGCCCCGGGCACGCCGACTACATCAAGAACATGATCACCGGTGCCGCGCAGATGGACGGCGCGATCCTGGTGGTCGCGGCGACCGACGGCCCGATGCCGCAGACCCGCGAGCACGTGCTGCTGGCCCGCCAGGTCGGCGTGCCGTACATCGTCGTGGCGCTCAACAAGAGCGACATGGTCGACGACGAGGAGCTCCTGGAGCTCGTCGAGCTCGAGGTTCGTGAGCTGCTCTCGAACCAGGAGTACCCGGGCGACGACCTGCCGGTCGTCCAGGTCTCGGCGCTCAAGGCCCTCGAGGGTGACCCCGTGTGGACCGAGAAGCTCCTGGAGCTGATGAACGCGGTCGACACCGCGATCCCGCAGCCGGAGCGCGAGACCGAGAAGCCGTTCCTGATGCCGATCGAGGACGTCTTCACGATCACCGGTCGTGGCACCGTCGTCACCGGTCGCGCGGAGCGCGGCATCCTCAAGCCGAACGAGGAGGTGGAGATCGTCGGCATCAAGGAGAAGTCGATGAAGACGGTCTGCACCGGTATCGAGATGTTCCGCAAGCTGCTCGACGAGGCCCGCGCGGGTGAGAACGTCGGTCTGCTGCTGCGGGGTATCAAGCGCGAGGACGTCGAGCGCGGCATGGTGGTCGTCAAGCCGGGCACCTCGACCCCGCACACGGAGTTCGAGGCGACCGTCTACATCCTCTCCAAGGAGGAGGGCGGCCGGCACACCCCGTTCTTCCAGAACTACCGTCCGCAGTTCTACTTCCGGACCACGGACGTCACCGGCGTCGTCACGCTGCCCGAGGGCACCGAGATGGTCATGCCGGGCGACAACACCACGATGACCGTGAAGCTGATCCAGCCCATCGCGATGGAGGACAACCTCAAGTTCGCGATCCGGGAGGGTGGCCGTACGGTCGGCGCTGGTCGCGTCACCAAGATCATCAAGTGAGCTGGGTAACCCCGATTAGACCCGCCGCCGGTCGTGCGGCATACTAGTCAGGTTGCGTAACGACAGTTCGTCGCCTGCGTTCGGATTTCGCCGAACCTCCGGGTGAGAGAACAGTCGGGCGTAGGGTGGTTGGCGGCAGGCCGCCAACCACCCTCGCACGGCGTTCAGGTCGCGGTAGTGCGATCGGCGCCTTGACCCACCGCGCGGTCAGAATCGCTCCGGCCTCCCGGGGCGGAGCCTGGCCCGAGGGCGCGACACGCCCGACCGCGGGGGTCGGCGGAAGTGGGCCTGTGCCAGCCGGTGCAGGCGCCCGCAACACAGCGGCATCGAGAGAAGGAACAGAAGCCACCATGGCGGGACAGAAGATCCGCATCCGGCTCAAGGCCTATGACCACGAGGTCGTCGACTCCTCGGCTCGGAAGATCGTCGAGACGGTGACGCGCACCGGGGCGCAGGTCGCGGGCCCGGTGCCGCTGCCCACGGAGATCAACCGTTTCTGCGTTATCCGCTCGCCGCACAAGTACAAGGACTCGCGCGAGCACTTCGAGATGCGTACGCACAAGCGGCTGATCGACATCATCGACCCGACCCCCAAGACGGTCGACTCGCTCATGCGCCTCGACCTGCCGGCTGGCGTCGACATCGAGATCAAGCTGTAGGGACCGGACAAATGGACAGGCAAGTAAAGGGGATCCTGGGCGCAAAGCTCGGCATGACCCAGGTCTGGGACAACAACAAGGTTGTCCCGGTGACCGTGGTGCAGGCCGGCCCGTGCGTCATCAGCCAGGTTCGTAGCGCCGAGAAGGACGGTTACTCGGCCATCCAGCTGGCCTACGGCGCGATCGACCCGCGCAAGGTCAAGAAGCCGATCAGCGGGCACTACGCGAAGGCCGACGTGGCCCCGCGCCGGCACATCGTCGAGCTGCGCACCGTCGACGCCGCCGAGTACTCCCTCGGCCAGGAGGTCACCGTCTCCGAGTTCGCCCCGGGCGCCTCGATCGACGTGACCGGCAAGACCAAGGGCAAGGGCTACGCCGGCCCGATGAAGCGGCACGGCTTCCACGGTCTGCGCGCCAGCCACGGTGTCGAGCGCAAGCACCGCTCGCCCGGCTCGATCGGCGCCTGCGCCACCCCGGGTCGCGTCTTCAAGGGCACCCGGATGGCCGGCCGGATGGGTGGCGTGCGCTACACCGTCCAGAACCTGACCGTCCAGGCGGTCGACACCGAGAACAACCTCCTGCTCGTCCGTGGCGCCATCCCCGGCCCCAAGGGCGCGCTGGTCCTGGTCCGTACCGCGGCCAAGGCCAAGGCGAAGAAGGGCGGTGCGGCGAAGTGACCACGGTTGACGTGCTCACCGTCGACGGCACCAAGAAGGGCTCCGTCGAGCTCCCGGCAGACGTCTTCGACGTGCAGGCCAACGTCGCGCTGATGCACCAGGTGGTGGTGGCCCAGCTCGCGGCCGCCCGCCAGGGCACGCACAAGGTGAAGACCCGCGGCGAGGTCTCCGGTGGCGGCAAGAAGCCGTACAAGCAGAAGGGCACCGGCCGCGCCCGCCAGGGTTCGACCCGGGCGCCGCAGTTCGCCGGCGGTGGTGTGGTGCACGGCCCGGTGCCGCGCGACTACAGCCAGCGGACCCCCAAGAAGATGAAGGCCGCCGCGCTGCGCGGTGCCCTCTCCGACCGGGCCCGCGCCGGCCAGGTGCACGTCGTCGAGGCGTTCGTCTCCGGCGAGAAGCCGTCCACCAAGGCGGCCCTGGCCACGCTGACGAAGCTCACCGGGGCCCGGCGGGTCCTGGTCGTGCTGAGCAGCACCGACGAGCTGAACTGGGTGTCGCTCCGCAACCTGCGCAACGGGCGGGACAGCCGGGTGCACCTGATCGAGGCCGGCCAGCTCAACACGTACGACGTGCTGGTGGCCGACGACGTGGTCTTCACCAAGGACGCCCTGGACGAGTTCCTCGGCGTGCCCGCCGAGACCACCGAGGAGGGTGGCAAGTGAGCACGATCGCCGACCCGCGCGACATCATCGTGGCGCCGGTCGTCTCGGAGAAGAGCTACAGCGAGCTGAACCGCAACTGGTACACCTTCCTGGTGCACCCGGACGCCAACAAGACCGAGATCAAGATCGCTATCCAGCAGATCTTCAACGTCCGCGTCCTGACGGTCAACACGCTCAACCGCGAGGGCAAGCGCAAGCGGACCCGCACCGGGTTCGGCCAGCGCAAGGCCACCAAGCGCGCGATGGTGAAGCTGGCTGACGGTGACCGTATCGAGGCCTTCGGCGGCCCGGTCAGCTGAGGGGTGTAGACAATGGCTATCCGTAAGTACAAGCCGACGACGCCGGGCCGGCGTGGCTCCAGCGTCGCCGACTTCGCCGAGATCACCCGGTCGACGCCGGAGAAGTCGCTGCTGGCTCCGCTGCCGAAGAAGGGCGGTCGGAACGCCCACGGCCGGATCACCGCCCGGCACCAGGGTGGCGGTCACAAGCGTCAGTACCGTCTGATCGACTTCAAGCGGGTCGACAAGGACGGCGTGCCGGCGAAGGTCGCCCACATCGAGTACGACCCGAACCGCACCGCGCGCATCGCGCTGCTGCACTACGCCGACGGCGAGAAGCGCTACATCCTCGCGCCGAAGGACCTGAAGCAGGGCGACGCCGTCGAGTCGGGCCCCGGCGCGGACATCAAGCCGGGCAACAACCTGCCGCTGCGCAACATCCCGGTCGGTACCACCATCCACGCGGTGGAGCTGCGTCCGGGCGGCGGTGCCAAGCTGGCCCGTTCGGCCGGCGTCGGCATCCAGCTGCTCGGCCGGGAGGGCGCGTACGCCACCCTCCGGATGCCGTCCGGTGAGATCCGGCGGGTCGACGTCCGCTGCCGCGCGAGCGTCGGCGAGATCGGCAACGCCGACCAGTCGAACATCAACTGGGGCAAGGCCGGCCGGATGCGGTGGAAGGGCAAGCGCCCGACCGTCCGTGGTGTGGCGATGAACCCGGTGGACCACCCGCACGGTGGTGGTGAGGGTAAGACCTCCGGTGGTCGCCACCCGGTCAACCCGAAGGGTAAGCCCGAGGGCCGTACCCGCCGTAAGGGCCAGCCGAGCGACCGGCTGATCGTCCGCCGCCGCTACGCCACGCGTAAGCGCGGCTGAGGGAGATAGAAGATGCCTCGCAGCCTGAAGAAGGGCCCGTTCATCGACGACCACCTGCTCAAGAAGGTGGAAGTGCAGAACGAGAAGGGCTCGAAGAACGTCATCAAGACCTGGTCGCGGCGCTCGACGATCATCCCGGAGATGCTCGGGCACACGATCGCCGTGCACGACGGACGCAAGCACGTCCCGGTGTTCGTCACCGAGGCGATGGTCGGGCACAAGCTCGGCGAGTTCGCGCTGACCCGCACGTTCAAGGGTCACGAGAAGGACGACCGCAAGAGCCGCCGCCGCTAGGCGAGCCACGGATAGAGGAACAAGGGGTTACAGCGATGCCAGGAAAGGGCGACGCTCCGGTGCTTCCGGGCGCGCGGGCGGTTGCGCGGCACGTGCGCATCTCGCCGATGAAGGCGCGCCGGGTGGTCAACCTCGTCCGCGGCCTGCCCGCGAAGGAGGCGCTCACGGTGCTGCAGTTCGCGCCGCAGGCTGCGAGCGAGCAGGTGTACAAGGTGCTCGCTAGCGCGATCGCCAACGCGGAGAACAACGAGCGGCTGGACCCCGACGCGCTGCTCGTGAGCGAGGCGTTCGTCGACGAGGGCCCGACCATGAAGCGGTTCCGGCCGCGGGCGCAGGGCCGGGCGTACCGGATCCGCAAGCGCACGTGCCACATCACCGTGGCGGTCGAGGCCGTCGCGCCGGCCGCGCCGAAGAAGGCTTCGGCGAAGAAGGCCGAGCCGGCGAAGAAGGCCGAGACGCAGAGCACGACGGAGGGTGCCGAGTAATGGGTCAGAAGGTTCACCCGCACGGGTTCCGGCTCGGCATCTCGACCGACTGGAAGTCCCGCTGGTTCGCGGACAAGCTCTACAAGGACTACATCGGCGAGGACGTCAAGATCCGCCGCATGATGTCCAAGGGGCTGGAGCGGGCCGGCATCTCCAAGGTCGACATCGAGCGCACCCGCGACCGGGTCCGGGTCGACATCCACACCGCCCGTCCGGGCATCGTCATCGGCCGTAAGGGCGCCGAGGCCGACCGGATCCGGGGCGAGCTGGAGAAGCTCACCGGCAAGCAGGTGCAGCTCAACATCATCGAGGTGAAGAGCCCCGAGTCGGACGCGCAGCTCGTCGCGCAGGGCGTGGCCGAGCAGCTCTCCAGCCGGGTCAGCTTCCGTCGGGCGATGCGTAAGGCCATGCAGTCCGCGATGAAGAACCCGGTCTGCAAGGGCATCCGGGTCCAGGTCTCGGGCCGGCTCGGCGGCGCCGAGATGAGCCGGACCGAGTTCTACCGCGAGGGCCGGGTTCCGCTGCACACGCTGCGGGCCAACATCGAGTACGGCTTCTTCGAGGCCCGTACCACCTTCGGCCGGATCGGCGTGAAGGTCTGGATCTACAAGGGCGACGCGGTTCCGGGCCGGGAGGCCCCGGCCGAGACCGCCCCGTCCCGCCCGCGTCGTGAGCGTGGCGACCGTCCCGACCGTCCGCGCCGTGGTCGCTCCGGTTCCGCCGGCACGACCTCCGGTGGCACCGAGGCCGGCCGGGCCGCCGCGACCACCGTCGCGCAGCAGGCCGAGACGCCGAGTGGCGAGCCGGTGGACGCGTCCGCCGTCGCCGCCGCGGCAGAAACGCAGCAGGAGGGCTGACAGATGCTGATGCCGCGCAAGCCCCCGAAGGGCTTCCGCAAGCCGCACCACCCGGACCGCAGCGGCGCGTCCAAGGGTGGTAACCGGGTGGTGTTCGGCGAGTTCGGGATCCAGGCTCTGGAGCCGGCGTACGTCACGAACCGGCAGATCGAGTCGGCTCGTATCGCGATGACCCGCCACATCAAGCGTGGCGGCAAGGTCTGGATCACGATCTTCCCGGACCAGGCGCTGACCAAGAAGCCGGCGGAAACCCGGATGGGTTCCGGCAAGGGTTCGCCCGAGTGGTGGGTGGCCAACGTGAAGCCGGGGCGGGTCCTCTTCGAGATGTCCTTCCCCAACGAGCAGATCGCGCGAGAGGCGATGCGTCGCGCGATCCACAAGCTCCCGATGAAGTGCCGCATTGTGACGCGCGAAGTGGGTGAATCCTGATGGCAGCGGGCGTTAAGGCCGCCGAGCTGCGTGAGCTCTCCGAAGAGGAGCTGGTCACGAAGCTGCGGGAGGCCAAGGCGGAGCTGTTCAACCTCCGCGTTCAGGCCGCCACCGGTCAGCTCGACAACAACCGGCGGCTCCAGGTCATCCGTCGGGAGATCGCCCGGATCTACACGATCATGCGTGAGCGCGAGCTGGGGCTCTCGGCCGCGCCGACTGAGGTGACTGCATCATGAGCGAGACCGAGAACACCACCGCCACCGTGCGGGCTCGCCGCAAGGTCCGTGAGGGCCTCGTGGTCAGCGACAAGATGGACAAGACCGTCGTCGTCGAGGTCGAGGACCGGGTCAAGCACGCGCTGTACGGCAAGATCATGCGCCGTACCAGCAAGCTGAAGGTGCACGACGAGCAGAACGCCGCCGGCATCGGCGACCGGGTCCTGATCATGGAGACCCGGCCGCTGTCGGCCACCAAGCGGTGGCGGCTCGTGGAAATCCTGGAAAAGGCCAAGTAGCGAAGGCTCGAGCTCGCCCGGCGGCAGTCGGGCGCAAGGTTCCGCCAGGCTCCGGCCGCGTTCAGCGGCCGGAGAACCGGCAGACATAGGAGATAGACGTGATTCAGCAGGAGTCGCGACTGCGCGTCGCCGACAACACGGGTGCCCGGGAGATCCTGTGCATCCGGGTTCTCGGTGGCTCCGGTCGGCGCTACGCGAGCATCGGCGACGTCATCGTGGCCACCGTCAAGGACGCGATCCCGGGTGCCGGTGTGAAGAAGGGCGACGTCGTCAAGGCCGTCGTCGTCCGCACCGCCAAGGAGAGGCGTCGGCCGGACGGTTCGTACATCCGCTTCGACGAGAACGCCGCCGTCATCATCAAGGACGGTGGGGACCCGCGCGGTACCCGTATCTTCGGCCCGGTCGGTCGGGAGCTGCGGGACAAGCGGTTCATGAAGATCATCTCTCTCGCGCCGGAGGTGTTGTGACCGTGAAGGTCAAGAAGGGCGACACGGTCGTCGTCATCGCCGGCAAGGACAAGGGTGCCAAGGGCAAGGTCATCGCGGCCTACCCGCGGCAGGACAAGGTCCTGGTCGAGGGCGTGAACCGCGTCAAGAAGCACACCCGCATCCGCACCACCCAGCGTGGCGCCAAGACCGGTGGCATCGTCACCCAGGAAGCCCCGATCCACGTTTCCAACGTGCAGGTCCTGGACTCCGAGGGGAAGCCGACCCGCATCGGGTACCGGTTCGACGAGAACGGCCAGAAGGTCCGCATCGCGCGTAGCACCGGTAAGGACCTGTGATGACCACGGCTACCGAAACCAAGACCCTGCCGCGCCTCAAGGAGCGGTACCGCAACGAGATCGTGGCCAAGCTGCAGGAGCAGCACAACTACGCGAACCCCATGCAGGTTCCGCGGCTGGTCAAGATCGTCGTCAACATGGGTGTGGGCGAGGCCGCCCGCGACGCCAAGCTGATCGACGGCGCGGTCCGCGACCTGGCCACGATCACCGGCCAGAAGCCGCAGGTGCGGCGGGCCACCAAGTCCATCGCGCAGTTCAAGCTCCGTGAGGGCATGCCGATCGGCGCGAAGGTCACCCTGCGGGGCGACCGGATGTGGGAGTTCCTGGACCGGCTGCTCTCCATCGCGCTGCCGCGTATCCGGGACTTCCGCGGCCTCGACGGGCGCAAGCTCGACGGGCACGGCAACTACACGTTCGGTCTGACCGAGCAGTCGGTGTTCCACGAGATCGACCAGGACAAGATCGATCGCCAGCGGGGCATGGACATCACGGTGGTCACGACCGCCACGACCGACGACGAGGGCCGGGCGCTGCTCAAGTTCCTGGGCTTCCCGTTCAAGGAGAACTGAGATGGCCAAGAAGGCGCTGATCCTCAAGGCGGCCGCGAAGCCGAAGTTCTCGGTTCGCGCGTACACCCGCTGCCAGCGGTGCGGGCGTCCGAAGGCGGTCTACCGCAAGTTCGGTCTCTGCCGGGTGTGCATCCGGGAGATGGCCCACCGCGGTGAGCTGCCCGGCGTGTCCAAGGCTTCCTGGTAATAGCCCGGCGCGCTCCGCGCGTCAGCTGCACTGTCTCTTCGCCGTAGGCCCCCGGGCGTACCCGCGGGAACCCCGGCGAGAAAGGTAGACGAAATCCATGACGATGACCGACCCGATCGCAGACATGCTCACGCGTCTGCGTAACGCCAACCAGGCGTACCACGACCGGGTGACGATGCCCTACTCCAAGATCAAGGCGAACATCGCCGAGGTCCTGAAGGCCGAGGGTTACATCGCCACCTGGTCGGTCGAGGAGCCCGAGGAGGGCGCCGTCGGCAAGCGACTGGTCGTCGAGCTGAAGTACGGCCAGAACCGGGAGCGGAGCCTGGCCGGCATCAAGCGCGTGTCCAAGCCCGGTCTCCGGGTGTACGCCAAGTCGGATGGGCTCCCGCGGGTGCTCGGCGGCCTCGGCGTGGCGATCATTTCGACGTCCCAGGGGCTGCTCACCGACCGGCAGGCCCGCAAGCGGAGCGTTGGCGGGGAAGTCCTCGCCTTCGTCTGGTAACGGGAGACAGGTAGAAATGTCGCGTATTGGACGTAAGTCGATCCCGGTGCCAGCCGGCGTCGATGTCACGATCGACGGCCAGACCGTCAAGGTCAAGGGCCCCAAGGGCGAGCTGTCGCACACCCTCTCCGAGCCGATCACGGTGGAGAAGGCGGAGAACGGCGAGCTGCAGGTCAACCGCCCGAACGACGAGCGGAAGGCCAAGGAGCTGCACGGCCTGAGCCGTACCCTGGTGGCGAACATGATCGTCGGGGTCACCGAGGGCTACCGCAAGAGCCTGGAGATCGCCGGCACCGGTTACCGGGTGACCGCCAAGGGCAAGGACCTGGAGTTCGCGCTCGGGTTCTCGCACCCGGTCCTGGTCCCCGCCCCGGACGGCATCACCTTCACCGTCGAGAAGCCGACGCTGTTCCACGTGGCCGGCATCGACAAGCAGCTCGTCGGTGAGGTCGCCGCCAACATCCGGAAGATCCGCCCGCCGGAGCCCTACAAGGGCAAGGGCGTGAAGTACCAGGGCGAGGTCATCCGCCGTAAGGCTGGAAAGGCAGGTAAGAAGTGAGCGCCACGCTGCTCAAGCGCCGCCGCGGCGTCGCCGCCAAGCGTGCCGTCGGGCGTGCGCGTCGGCACTTCCGGGTGCGCAAGAACGTCAACGGCACCGCCGAGCGTCCCCGCCTGGTCGTCACCCGGTCGCTGCGCCACATCGTGGCCCAGATCGTGGACGACACCAAGGGTCACACCCTGGCGTCGGCCTCGACCCTGGACGCCTCGCTGCGGGGCACCGAGGGCGACAAGAGCGCCCTGGCCGGCAAGGTCGGCACCCTGCTCGCCGAGCGGGCCAAGGCCGCCGGCGTCTCGAAGGTCGTCTTCGACCGTGGTGGCAACCGGTACGCGGGGCGGGTCGCCGCCCTGGCCGACGCCGCTCGCGAAGCCGGACTCGAGTTCTAACAACCCCGTCACGAGAGAGAAGGAAGGCTGCTGATGCCAGGTCAACAGCGCCGTGGCGGCGGGTCCGGTGGCAACGAGGGTGGTCGCCGCGACAACCGCCGTGAGGGCGGCCGCGGAAACGCGCCCGTCGAGAAGACCCCGCACCTCGAGCGGGTCGTCGCGATCAACCGCGTCGCCAAGGTCGTGAAGGGTGGTCGTCGCTTCAGCTTCACCGCCCTGGTGATCGTGGGCGACGGCGACGGCACCGTCGGCGTGGGCTACGGAAAGGCCAAGGAGGTGCCCGCGGCGATCGCCAAGGGCGTCGAGGAGGCCAAGAAGCACTTCTTCAAGGTGCCGCGGATCGGTGCCTCGATCCCGCACCCGGTGCAGGGCGAGGACGCCGCCGGTGTGGTGCTGCTCAAGCCGGCCTCCGCCGGTACGGGCGTCATCGCCGGTGGCCCGGTGCGTGCCGTGCTGGAGTGCGCGGGCATCCACGACGTGCTCTCCAAGAGCCTCGGCTCGTCGAACCCGATCAACATCGTGCACGCCACGGTGGCGGCCCTGAAGGGGCTGGAGTCCCCGGAGCAGGTCGCCGCCCGTCGTGGCCTGCCGGTCGAGGATGTCGCGCCGGCCGCGATGCTGGCCGCGCGGGCGGGGGTGGCGTCCTGATGGCACGCCTGAAGGTCACCCAGGTCCGGTCCGGGATCGGGACCAAGCACAACCAGCGTGAGTCGCTGCGTTCGCTCGGTCTCAAGCGGATCAACGACGTGGTGGTCAAGGAGGACCGCCCCGAGATTCGGGGCATGATCTTCGCGGTCAACCACCTCGTGAAGGTCGAGGAGGTCGAGTAATGACGATCAAGGTCCACCACCTGCGCCCGGCGCCCGGTGCCAAGACCGCCAAGACCCGGGTGGGTCGCGGTGAGGGCTCCAAGGGCAAGACCGCCGGCCGCGGTACGAAGGGCTCCAAGGCCCGTAAGAACATCTCGCCGGCGTTCGAGGGTGGGCAGATGCCCATCCACATGCGCCTGCCGAAGATGAAGGGCTTCAAGAACAAGTTCAAGGTGGTCTTCCAGGTGGTCAACCTGGACCGGCTCGCCGAACTCTTCCCCAACGGCGGCCAGATCGGCCCCGACGAGCTGGTCGAGGCCGGCGCGGTCCGCAAGGGCCACCCGGTGAAGGTGCTCGGCAGCGGGGATCTCGGCGGGGTGGCGCTCCAGGTGTCGGCGCACGCGTTCAGCGCGTCGGCCAAGGAGAAGATCGCTGCCGCCGGTGGTTCGGTCACCGAGCTGTAGGGCAACCAGGACCGTGGCGCTCGTTCAGTTGACGACAACTGGCGGGCGCCACGGTCTACTGCGTGTCAGTGTTCCGAATCACATCGTTACCGGTTTATGTTCCCGGGCAAGCCTGCCCGGACGGCGGTCGGACTGTTAGAGTCCCTTCCCAGCTATGGATATCGGGCGCTCGCCCGACCGCCACCCCGCCCCGTCCCCGCCAGGGTTCCACCGGCGGCCCGCCTCGCGCAGGAGGAAGAAGTTGCTGTCCGCCTTTCTCAGTGCGTTCCGTACGCCTGACCTGCGCAAGAAGCTGCTGTTCACAGTCGGCATCATCGCGGTCTACCGGCTCGGTGCGACACTGCCCAGCCCCGGCGTCTCGTACGCGAACGTGCAGAAGTGCATCGACAGCATGGAGGGGGGCTCCAACGGAGTCTTCAACCTGCTGAACCTCTTCTCCGGCGGCGCGCTGCTGTCGCTCTCGGTCTTCGCGCTGGGCATCATGCCCTACATCACCGCGTCGATCATCCTGCAGCTGCTGACGGTGGTGATCCCCCGGCTGGAGCAGCTCCGCAAGGAGGGCCAGGCCGGCCAGGCGAAGATCACCCAGTACACCCGGTACCTGACCCTCGGGCTGGGTGTGCTCCAGGCGTCGGCCTTCGTGGCGCTGGCCCGCTCCGGTCAGCTCTTCAACAACCAGTGCGACCAGTTCCCGATCATCCCCCAGGGCACCGGCATCCCGGACTGGCTGACCCTCACCATCCTGGTCATGACCATGACCGCCGGCACCGGCATGGTGATGTGGCTCGGTGAGCTGATCACCGACCGGGGCGTCGGCAACGGCATGTCCGTCCTGATCTTCACCTCGATCGCCGCCCGCCTCCCCAGCGAGGGCTGGCAGATCAAGATCAGCAAGGGCTGGAGCTGGTTCGCCCTCGTCATCCTGCTGGTCCTGGTGGTCATCACCGCGGTCGTCTTCATCGAGCAGGCCCAGCGCCGGATCCCGGTGCAGTACGCCAAGCGCATGATCGGCCGGCGGATGTACGGCGGCACCTCCACCTACATCCCGCTGAAGGTCAACCAGGCGGGTGTCATCCCGGTGATCTTCGGTTCGTCGCTGCTCTACCTGCCGCAGCTGGCGCTCCAGTTCTTCGACCAGAACGACCCGGGCAAGACCCAGGCCTGGGTCCAGAACAACCTGGCTGACCCGACCAGCCCGATCTACATCACGGTCTACTTCCTGCTGATCATCTTCTTCACGTACTTCTACGTCTCGATCACGTTCAACCCGACCGAGGTCGCGGACAACATGAAGAAGTACGGCGGCTTCGTGCCGGGCATCCGCCCCGGCAAGCCGACCGCCGAGTACCTCGACTTCATCCTCAGCCGGATCACCCTGCCGGGCGCGCTCTACCTCGCGCTCATCTCGGTCCTGCCGAACTTCTTCTTCATCTGGCTGGACAGCCAGGCGTACGTGAACTTCCCGTTCGGTGGCACCGCCGTGCTGATCATGGTTGGCGTGGGTCTGGAGACCGTGAAACAGATCGAGAGCCAACTCATGCAGCGGAACTACGAAGGGTTCCTGCGGTAGATGCGACTCGTTCTGGTTGGCCCGCCGGGCGCGGGCAAGGGCACACAGGCGGAGTTCATCGCCGCGCACCTGTCGGTTCCGAAGATCTCGACCGGCGACATCTTCCGGGCGAACGTCTCGCAGGGGACGCCGCTCGGGGTCGAGGCCAAGCGCTACATGGACGCCGGCAAGCTGGTCCCGGACGAGGTGACCATCAACATGGTCCGGGGCCGGCTCGCCGAGCCGGACGCCGCCGAGGGCTTCCTGCTCGACGGCTTCCCGCGGACGACGCCGCAGGCCGCCGCCCTGGACAAGCTCCTCGCCGACCTCGGTACCGCGCTTGAACTGGTGCTCGAACTGGTCGTGGACGACGACGAGGTGATCCGGCGGCTCTCCGGCCGCCGGACCTGCCGGGGCTGCGGCAAGATCTGGCACGTCGAGTTCGACGCCACCACCCGGGACGGCATCTGCGACCGCTGTGGCGCGGAGCTGTTCCAGCGTGACGACGACAAGCCCGAGACGATCGCCGCCCGGCTGCGCGAGTACGCCGAGAAGACCGCTCCGCTGGTCGACTACTACGGCGCCCAGGGCAAGCTGGTCGGGATCGACGCGACCGGACCGGTCGAGGACGTCACCGTCCGCGCGATCGACGCCCTGCGTTCCTACGGCGGCTGACGCCCGCGCTCCCGCGACGGCCGGGGCCCTGCCTTCGTGGCGGCTAGAGTGCGAGGAGTACGAGCGCGTCCCGTCGTGCCCCCGCCTCCCGTTGACGAAAGGTAACCGCGTCATGCGCCGTCCCCAGCTGGACATCCAGCTGAAGACCCCCGAGCAGATCGAGAAGATGCGGGCCGCCGGCCTGGTGGTGGCCGCCGCCCTGCAGCGGATGCGCGAGGCGGTGGCACCGGGGGTCAGCACCGCCGACCTGGACGCGATCGCCGAGTCGGTGATCCGGGGTGCCGGCGGGGTCCCCTCGTTCAAGGGCTACCACGGGTTCCCCGCCTCGATCTGTTCCTCGGTCAACGAGCAGGTCGTGCACGCCATCCCCGCGCCCGACCAGGTCCTCCGGGAGGGCGACCTGATCTCGATCGACTGCGGCGCGGTCCTGGACGGCTGGCACGGCGACGCGGCGATCACCGTCGGGGTCGGTACGGTCGATCCCGCGCTGCTGCGGATGGCCGAGGTCGCCGAGGACGCCATGTGGGCGGGAATCGCCGCCGCGGCCCGAGGGGCGGCGAACGGCCGGGGCCGGCTCACCGACATCTCCCACGCGGTGGAGAAGGCGGTCCGTAAGGGCGGCCGGTACGGCATCGTCGACGGGTACGGCGGGCACGGCATCGGCACCGAGATGCACCAGGACCCGCACGTGCTCAACCACGGGCGTCCGGGGCGCGGGCCGCGCCTGGTCCCGGGGATCGCGCTCGCCATCGAGCCGATGATCACGATGGGGTCGCCGCGTACGGTCGAGCTGGCCGACGGTTGGACGGTGGCGACCCGGGACGGTTCGGTCGCCGCACACGTCGAGCACTCCATGGCGCTGCTGGAGGACGGTGTCTGGGTGCTCACCGCCCCGGACGGCGGCCGGGCCCGCCTGGGTGACCTGGTGACCTCCCGCCAGCCCGCCGGCTCGCCCGCGCTCTGACCGGTCGTCCGCCGCCCTTCTCGGTCACCTCCTCACCCCGGGCCGACCGCCGGTTCCCGGTCACCTATCCACCTCGGGCCGACCGCCGGCTCCCGGTCACCGACCGCCGGGAACCGCCCGCTCGCCCGGTCCTCCGGTGCCACCTGCCCGCACGCAGGTGGGAGCCGGGGCCGGGGGTGGTCGACCGGTGGCACACTCGGCCCATGGACCGGAGCGGGATGCGGGCGGCCGACACCGACCGGGAGATGTCGGCACAGCGGTTGCGGGTGGCGCTCGACGAGGGGCGGTTGGACCTGCACGAGTACGACGAGCGGTTGCGTCGGGCGTACGCCGCGCGGACGTACGCCGAGCTGGACGTCCTGGTGGCCGACCTGCCGGTCGGTGGGCAGGGCGTTCTGGTGCCCTCGTCAGGTGTCCCGGTGGTGCCCCCGCCGGCGGCGCCGGCCGTGCCGGCTGGGGCGACCCGACGCTGGCTGTTGCAGTTGTGGGAGCCGTGGCTGACGGTCGTCGCCCTGGTGACGGCGATCTGGGGGGTCACCGCGCTGATGGCGGGGGAGGCGTACTACTTCTGGCCCGGGTGGGTGGCCGGTCCGTGGGGCGCGGTGAACCTGGTCCAGACGGTCAGTGGCCTGGCCCACGGTGAGCCGGCGCGCTGGGCGGCGAAACAGGAGAAGCGCCGCCGGAAGCGCGAGGCCCGGAGGCAGGACAGCGGCGACGAGGCGTGATCAGCGGCTGTTTGTCCTGATTTCGAGTGACCGGGGTGGCCGGTTTGGCGAGCGCAGGTCGGCGAGCGTACACTTTCAGATCGGCGCACAGCGTCCACTCCGGCATGCCCGCCCTGCGCTTCGGCGGCGGCCGGAGCCGCGGCTGGCTCGAACCCTCTGATCACTGTCAGGAGTTCGTGTAAGACGTTGTGGGCCGTCCGGAGCAACCGACGTCAGGACAGCGGAGGACATGCCGAAAAAAGACGGAGCCATCGAGATCGAGGGTCGAGTCATCGAGCCCCTGCCGAACGCCATGTTCCGGGTGGAGCTCGCGAACGGTCACAAGGTGCTGGCTCACATCAGCGGCAAGATGCGGCAGCACTACATCCGCATCCTGCCGGAGGACCGGGTCGTCGTCGAACTCTCGCCGTACGACCTGACCCGCGGGCGCATCGTCTACCGCTACAAGTAACCACGCCTGACGACGGCCGGGTAGTCCCCGTGTCCGTCTTCGACGTCCGGTGTCGCGCTTCGTCGCGTCTCCGGGCCAGATGGGAAGTAAGGCAACCGTGAAGGTCAAGCCGAGCGTCAAGAGGATCTGCAACAAGTGCCGGGTCATCCGCCGGCACGGCCGGGTCATGATCATCTGCTCCGACCCGCGCCACAAGCAGCGCCAGGGCTGAACCAGGGCTGACCGACCGTCCGACGGTCGGTCGATCCGGTTCGGGCCGCGGATCCCGACACCACATCATCAGCTCGTCCCAGCCGCGAGCGGTACGCATCGCGTACTCCCACGTGGCTGACCCCCGGTCGGAGGCCGGGGCCCGTTCGGGCAACGACCGCCCCCGGTCGCGACGCGCCACGGCGCGTCCGGTCGGAGCGACGGTCGGAACGGGGTGGGGCGGGCTCAGACCTCCGCCAGAACACCACAAGGGAGTACGCCCGCACATGGCACGTCTAGTCGGCGTCGACCTCCCCCGCGAAAAGCGGATGGAGATCGCGCTCACCTACATCTTCGGCGTGGGCCGCACCCGCGCCCAGGAGACGCTCGCCGCCACCGGCATCTCGCCGGACAAGCGCGCTCGGGACCTCACGGACGAGGAGCTGGTCCAGCTCCGCGACCACATCGAGGCGAACTACAAGGTAGAAGGCGACCTGCGCCGCGAGGTCGCCGCTGACATCCGCCGCAAGGTCGAGATCGGCTGCTACGCCGGCATCCGGCACCGCCGGGGTCTGCCCGTGCGCGGGCAGCGGACCAGGACCAACGCGCGGACCCGGAAGGGCCCGAAGCGGACCGTCGCCGGCAAGAAGAAGCCCGGCAAGAAGTAACTAGGAGCGCACAGACTTATGCCACCGAAGGCTCGTGCCGGAGCCGCCGTCAAGAAGGTCCGGCGCAAGGAACGCAAGAACGTCGCCCACGGGCAGGCGCACATCAAGAGCACCTTCAACAACACGATCGTGTCCATCACGGACCCGACCGGTGCGGTCATCTCCTGGGCCTCCGCCGGTCAGGTCGGCTTCAAGGGCTCGCGCAAGTCGACCCCGTTCGCCGCGCAGTTGGCCGCCGAGGCCGCCGCGCGCCGGGCGATGGAGCACGGCATGCGCAAGGTCGACGTCTTCGTGAAGGGCCCCGGCTCCGGCCGGGAGACCGCGATCCGTTCGCTGCAGGCCGTCGGGCTGGAGGTCGGCCAGATCGCCGACGTCACCCCGCAGCCGCACAACGGATGCCGTCCGCCGAAGCGTCGTCGGGTCTGAGAGGTAGAGAGAGATGGCTCGTTACACCGGTGCTGACTGCCGCCGTTGCCGGCGGGAGAAGATGAAGCTGTTCCTCAAGGGCAGCAAGTGCGATGGCCCGAAGTGCCCGTTCGAGTCGCGGCCGTTCCCGCCCGGACAGCACGGCCGGGGCCGCACCAAGGAGACGGAGTACCTGCTCCAGCTCCGCGAGAAGCAGAAGGCCCGCCGCGTGTACGGCGTGCTGGAGAAGCAGTTCCGCGGGTACTACGAGGAGGCCGTGGCCAAGCAGGCCAAGACCGGTGAGGTCCTCCTGCAGATCCTCGAGTCGCGGCTGGACAACGTGGTCTACCGGGCTGGCTACGCCAAGTCCCGGGACATGGCCCGTCAGCTGGTCAAGCACGGCCACTTCACGGTGAACGGCAAGAAGGTCGACATCCCGTCGTTCCGCGTGAAGGAGCACGACATCGTCGAGGTCCGGGGCAAGAGCAAGGAGCTCACCCCGTTCATCGTGGCCCAGGCCGAGGCCGGCTCGAAGACGGTGCCGGCCTGGCTGGAGGCGATCCCCAGCCAGATGAAGATCCTGGTGCACTCGCTCCCGGCCCGGCAGGTCATCGACACGCAGGTCCAGGAGCAGCTGATCGTCGAGCTCTACTCGAAGTAGTCGGAGCTCGTTGCGGTGGTCCGTCCCGTTCCGGGGCGGACCACCGGAACAGTTTGTCGTGGGCGTCATATGGCGGGCGCCCCGGAAGAGAAGAGAAGACATGCTCATCAGCCAGCGACCGACCCTCTCCGAAGAGTCGATCAACGAGACCCGGTCCCGGTTCACCATCGAGCCGCTGGAGCCGGGCTTCGGCTACACCCTGGGCAACTCGCTGCGGCGTACGCTGCTGTCGTCCATCCCGGGTGCGGCGGTCACCTCGATCAAGATCGACGGCGTGCTGCACGAGTTCACCACGATCCCCGGTGTCAAGGAGGACGTGGTCGAGCTCGTCATGAACATCAAGGAGCTCTGCGTCAGCTCCGAGCACGACGAGCCGGTCAGCATGTACCTGCGTAAGCAGGGTCCGGGCGACGTGACCGCGGGCGACATCCAGCCCCCGGCCGGCGTCTCGGTGCACAACCCGGAGCTGAAGCTCGCCACCCTCAACGGCAAGGGCCGGCTCGACATGGAGCTGACCGTCGAGCGGGGTCGTGGCTACGTCACGGCGGCGCAGAACAAGCAGGCCGGCGCGGAGATCGGCCGGATCCCGGTCGACTCGATCTACTCGCCGGTCCTGAAGGTCACCTACCGCGTCGAGGCGACCCGGGTCGAGCAGCGGACCGACTTCGACCGGCTGATCATCGACGTCGAGACCAAGCCGTCGATGGGGCCGCGTACCGCGCTGGCCTCCGCCGGTTCGACGCTGGTGGAGCTCTTCGGGCTGGCCCGGGAGCTGGACGAGACCGCCGAGGGCATCGACATCGGGCCGTCCCCGCAGGACGCCCAGCTCGCGGCGGACCTGGCCCTGCCGATCGAGGAGCTGGACCTCACCGTCCGCTCCTACAACTGCCTGAAGCGCGAGGGCATCAACACCGTCGGTGAGCTGATCGGGCGCACCGAGGCCGACCTCCTCGACATCCGCAATTTCGGTCAGAAGTCGATCGACGAGGTCAAGATGAAGCTCGCCGGGATGGGGCTGGGCCTGAAGGACTCCGCGCCCAACTTCGACCCGGCACACGTCGTGGACACCTTCGGCGAGGCTGACTACGACACCGACGACTACCGCGAGACCGAGCAGCTGTAACCGCGGCTGAGCATCTAAACGAGGAGCAACAGGCATGCCCACGCCCACCAAGGGCCCCCGCCTCGGCGGCAGCCCCGCGCACGAGCGGCTGATGCTGGCCAACCTGGCCACCGCGCTGTTCCAGCACGGCAAGATCCAGACCACCGAGACGAAGGCCCGGCGGCTGCGTCCGCTGGCCGAGCAGCTCATCACCAAGGCCAAGCGCGGTGACCTGGCCTCGCGGCGGCGGGTGCTGGGCGTCGTCAAGGACAAGGACGTGGTCTACGCCCTGTTCGACCAGATCGCGCCCCGGTACGCCAACCGCAACGGTGGCTACACCCGGATCGTGAAGACCGGTCCGCGCAAGGGCGACGCCGCGCCGATGGCGATCATCGAGCTGGTCGAGGAGCTTCAGGTCGCCGAGGCCAAGGCGAACCGGAAGACCGCCGCCCGCAAGGCCGCGCAGCAGGACAAGGTCGAGGCGCTCGCCCCGGCCGACGAGGCTCCGCAGGCCAAGAGCGGCGACCAGGACGCCGAGGCACCGGTGTCGGCGTCCGGCGACACCGCCGCCGCCCGCGAGGACAGCGACGAGGCCGGCGAGAACGACAAGGCCTGAGCATGAGGCCACCATCGGGCCCGGCACCCCTCGGGGTGCCGGGCCCGATGCATGACGCGGAGGTACGAGTGGAGGAGCGGATCCGGCTTCGGCTGGACGTCGCGTACGACGGCACCGGTTTCTCGGGGTGGGCCGCGCAGCCGGAGCGGCGGACGGTGGCCGGGGTGCTCACCGCGACCCTGGACCTGGTGCTCGGGGCGGGCGTCGCGACCGGACTGACCGTGGCCGGCCGGACCGACGCCGGGGTGCACGCCTCCGGGCAGGTGTGTCACCTCGATCTGCCCGGCGAGGTGTGGCGCGCACACGAGGGCGCGCTGCTGCGCCGGCTCGCCCGGCTGCTCCCGCCGGACGTGCGGATCCGGGCGATGACCGAGGTGCCCGCCGACTTCGACGCCCGGTTCTCGGCGACCTTCCGGCGCTACGAGTACCGGGTGACCGACGCCCCGTGGGGCGCCGAGCCGCTGCGCCGGCACGAGGTGCTGGCCTGGCCGCGCCCGCTGGACCTGGCCGCGTTGAACGCCGCCGCAGCCGGGCTGGTGGGCGAGCACGACTTCGCCGCGTACTGCAAACGCAAGGAGAACGCCACCACGCTGCGCGAGGTGACCCGCCTGGACTGGCGACGGGACCCGGACGGCCTGCTGGTCGCCACCGTGCAGGCGGACGCGTTCTGCCAGGCGATGGTGCGCAGCCTGGTCGGGGCGATGCTGGTCGCCGGGGACGGCCGACGCCCGGTCGACTGGCCGGCTAGCCTGCTGAGCCGACGGGACCGGTCGAGCGAGGTGACCGTGGCGCCCGCGCACGGGCTGACCCTGGTCGCGGTCGGCTACCCCGACGACCCGACGGAGTACGCCCGCCGCGCCGACCTCACCCGTCGCCTGCGGGTGCCGAGCACGTCCTGAGCGCCGGGGCGGCCCGCCGGCCGGCGGCTCAGTCGGTGTCCGGATCCGTTCTCCGGGTCCCTTCCGGGTTGGGCTGGAGGAGGTCGCCCTCGGCCCGGCGTTCCAGCACGCCCTTGTCGAGGTGGCGTTCGATCAGGTCGTGGAGCACCTGCTTCGCCTCCGGGTCGTTCGCGCCGACCGACTGACCGTCGGTCCGGACCACCAGGCAGTAGGCGATGTAGTGGCCGCGTACCTGCCAGGCGACCCGGGCCGAGGCGGTGGTCAACGCCTCGGTCTCGTCGCCGGCCTCCAGGGCCAGGAACCGGCCCCGGCGCTCCTGGAGGATCTCCCGGATCCGTTCCCGGACCCGCTCGGCGGTGGCCTGGTCGGTGAGGTTGAACAGCCCGGCGGTGGCCAGGTGCTCGCCGTCCGGTGCCCGGACGGTGCCCCGGACGACCTGGTTGCAGCCGAGTCGGACCAGCAGGTCGGCGAGGTCGTCGGTGGCCGCCACCGCGCAGCTCGCGCTGGAGTGGGTCTTGAGGACCTGGTACGCCGGTTGTCCGTCGGCGACGACCAGTTGCTGGCTCGGGAACACCTCCCGCGCGGTCAGCGGCAGCGGGTCGGTGTCACGCGAGTCCAGGTCGGTCCGGGCCGGTTCATCGGTGCGCGCCGTGCCGGGCTGGGCGGGCGGTGGGCTCTGCGACTCCGACGCCGGATCCCGTTCCATCAGCATGGCGGCGGTGCCGAGGCCGCAGATGGCCAGCAGCACCAGGACCGCCGCGCCCCCCACCACCACCTGCCAGAGCCGGCCGCCCATCCGGGGCACACGTACCGTCGGGGACACCACGGCGGACGCTGCGGCCGGCTGCGGCGCGCCCTCCGCCCCGGCGGCCCGATCCGGGTCGACGGTCTGGGGCGCGGCGGCCTGTGGTGCGAAGGTCTGTGGTGCGGTGGTCGGTGGCGTGGCGGCCTGGGGCGCGGCGGGTTCCGGGTCGGTGGGCTGTGGCTCGGGCGGGGCGGCGGGAACAGGGCTCTCCTCGGGCACCGGCGTGCCCGGGGCTGGCACCGGAACGGCGGCCCGGGCCGGCTCGGCGGTCACCCGGGGGACCGGGGGCAGGTCCGGCGTCGGGAAGCGGGAGGGGGAGGGGCCGGCGGAGGCGCGTCGCGCGCGGGCCACCGACGGGTCGGCTCCGGAGTGCGGAAGCCCCTGCAATGCGTCCTCATCGGACTCGTACCGGTACACCATGGCCTCAGATTAGGTGCATTACTCCTTTCGGGGAGTAAAACGGGAAATTAGCCCTGGACGCTCCGCTCCGGACAGCAGAACGTCGGTGCCGGCGCCTCCGCGCCGGTGCGGGAGAATGCGGACGTGACCGGCGACCACTACTTCAGCTCCCGTCCCGCGAGCCTGCCCCAGCCGCGGCAGGTCGAGTTCTCCGTCGCCGGGCGCGACTACACCCTGGACTCCGCCGGCGGGGTCTTCTCCGCCGACCGACTCGACCCGGGCACCGCGGTCCTGCTCCGCAAGGCCGAGCTGCCCGCGCCGGAGACCACCGGGGCGCTACTCGACCTCGGCTGCGGATTCGGCCCGATCACCTGCGTCCTCGCCACCCACGCCCCGGCGACGACGGTCTGGGCGGTCGACGTCAACGAGCGCGCCCGTGAACTCACCGCCGGGAACGCCGCCCGGGTCGGGGCCGCCGGACGGGTGCGGGTGGCCGCGCCGGACGACGTACCCGACGACGTCACCTTCAGCCAGCTCTGGTCCAACCCGCCGATCCGGGTCGGCAAGGAGGAGCTGCACACCCTGCTGCGGCGCTGGCTGCCCCGGCTCGCCCCGGACGGCGTCGCCTGGCTCGTGGTCGCCCGGCACCTCGGCGGCGACTCGCTGCACGGCTGGCTCACCGACCAGGGCTGGCAGGTCGTCCGGCACGCCAGCCAGAAGGGCTACCGGGTGCTCCGCGTCACCCGGTAAATGGATGTCCCGGGCCCGGTTCGCTCGGGCAGGATGCCCGGGTGGGATACGTGGACGTGGCCGGGGTGGCGCACACCCTGCCGGACGGTCGGGAACTCTTCGCCGACGTGTCGTTCCGGGTCGGTGAGGGGGCCAAGGTCGCCCTGGTCGGGCCGAACGGGGCGGGCAAGACGACCCTGCTGCGCATGGTCGCCGGGGACCTGCCGATCGCCGTCGGCGGCGTGGCCCGCGCCGGTGGGCTCGGCGTGATGCGGCAGTTCATCGGCATGATCGGCGACGACTCCACGCTCGCCGACCTGGCGCTCGGCCTCGCCCCGCCCGCGCTGCGCGACGCCGGCCACCGGCTGGTCGCGACCGAGGCGGCGATGCGGACCGCCGAGGTGCGCGGCAAGTACAGCACCGCCGCCGGCAAGGCTCAGCTCGCGTACGCGGACGCGCTGGCCGCCTGGGGCGAGGTCGGCGGCTACGACGCGGAGGTGCTCTTCGACACCGTCGCCACCATCGTCCTCGGCCTGCCCTGGGACGCCGCCCGGGACCGTCCGGTGCGGACGCTCTCCGGCGGCCAGCAGAAACGTTTCGCCCTGGAACTGCTCCTGCGTGGCCCCGACGAGGTGCTCCTGCTCGACGAGCCGGACAACTTCCTCGACGTGCCCGGCAAACGATGGCTGGAGGCGCGGCTGCGCGAGTCCACCAAGTCCGTGCTGTACGTCTCGCACGACCGGGAACTGCTGGCCCAGACCGCCGACCGGGTGGTCGCCGTCGAGGGCGGCAGCGCCTGGGTGCACCCGGGCAGCTTCGCGACCTGGTACGACGCCCGGGTGGCCCGGCACGCCCGCCTCGACGAGCAGCGCCGCCGCTGGGACGAGGAACACCAGAAACTGCGCGAGCTGATGCTGATGTACAAGCAGAAGGCCGCGTACAACGACGGGCTGGCGTCCCGCTACCAGGCCGCGCAGACCCGGTTGCGCAAGTTCGAGGAGGCCGGGCCGCCGCCCGTACCCCCGAAGGACCAGGACATCCGGATGCGCCTGACCGGCGGACGGACCGGCAAGCGCGCGGTGATCTGCGAGGCCCTGGAACTGGACGGTCTGACCTACCCTTTCGACCTGGAGATCTGGTACGGCGACCGGGTCGCGGTGCTCGGCGCGAACGGCACCGGCAAGTCGCACTTCCTGCGCCTGCTGGCCCGGGGCGGCACCGACCCGGACCCGGCGAACGGTCCGGTCGACGGGGCCGCGGCGCTCGCCCCGGTCGCCCACGACGGGGTGGTCCGGCTCGGCGCCCGGGTCCGCCCCGGGCACTTCTCGCAGACCCACGACCGCCCCGAACTGATGGCCAGGACCCTCGTCGAGATCCTCTGGCGGGGTGACGAGCACCGGGCCGGCATGGACCGGCACACCGCGATGGCCGCCCTCGGCCGGTACGAACTGGCCGGCCAGGGCGACCAGCGGTTCGGCACCCTCTCCGGTGGGCAGCAGGCCCGGTTCCTGGTGCTGCTGCTGGAGCTGTCCGGGGCGACGCTGCTGCTGCTCGACGAGCCCACCGACAACCTCGACCTGGCCAGCGCCGAGGCTCTCGAAGAGGGGTTGAAGGCGTTCGCCGGCACGGTGGTCGCGGTGACCCACGACCGCTGGTTCACCCGCACGTTCGACCGCTTCGTCCTCTTTGCCGGCGACGGCGAGGTCCGCGAGACCCCCGAGCCGGTCTGGGACGTCGGCTGACACCCGGCGACACCCGGCGACGGTTGTCGGGTGGTGGCGGTTGTCGGGTGGTAGCAGGGGACCCTTGTTACCGCTTTTTGAGTAGCAGGGGACCCCTGCAACCATCGCGGCCTAGAGTTGATCTCGTGACTGAGATGACCTTCCGCCGGCTGGGCGACTCGGGGCTCGTGGTGTCCGTGGTCGGTGTCGGCTGCAACAACTTCGGCCGCAAGCTCGACCTCGCCGGGACCCGTGCGGTGGTGGACGCCGCCCTCGACGCCGGCATCAACTTCTTCGACACCGCCGACATCTACGGCCAGCCGCAGGGCGGCTCGGAGGAGATGCTCGGTGCGGCCCTGCGCGGGCGGCGCGACGACGTGGTGCTGGCCACCAAGTTCGGGATGGACATGAACGGCATGAACGGCCCGGACCACGGTGCGCGGGGTGCCCGCCGGTACGTCGCCCGGGCGGTCGAGGCGTCCCTGCGCCGACTCGGCACCGACCACATCGACCTCTACCAGATGCACGAGCCCGACCCGGGCACTCCGGTCGAGGAGACCCTTGCCGCCCTGGACGACCTGGTCCGCGCCGGCAAGGTCCGCTACCTGGGCAACTCCAACTTCAGCGGCTGGCAGATCGCCGACGCGGACTGGACCGCCCGGACCGCCGGCACGACCCGGTTCGTCAGCGCCCAGAACCACTACAGCCTGCTGGAACGCGCGGTGGAGACCGAGGTGGTGCCGGCATGCGAGCGGTTCGGGCTCGGGCTGCTGCCGTTCTTCCCGCTCGCCGACGGCCTGCTCACCGGCAAGTACCGGCGCGGCGAGCAGCCTCCGGCGGGAAGTCGACTCTCCGGGGGCGGACGGTACGCGCAGCGGTTCGCCACCGCCGACTGGGAGACCATCGAGGCCATCGGGGCGTACGCCGACCAGCGAGGGCTGACCATGCTCCAGGTGGCCATCGGTGGGCTGGCCGCCCAGCCGGCGGTCACCTCGGTGATCGCCGGGGCCACCACGCCGGAGCAGGTACGGGCCAACGCCGAGGCCGGCGCCTGGCAGCCGGACGACGACGACCTGGCCGCCCTGCGCGCCCTTCTCTGACCACCGGTTCCGCACCGACCGCTGGCCGATCTCACCGAGCAGGAGCGCGCCGCCGGAAGCGGACCCGGATGGCGGCGCAGCCATCCGTGTCACGCCGGCCGGCGGTCGGTTCAGACCAGACCGTTGACCCGTTGCGCGGGTCGTCCGCGCAGCGCGGCGGCCACCATCCGGGCCGTCCGGGCAGGGTGGCGGAGCACGTCGTCGGAGGTGCAGCGGAACACCCGCCAGCCGGCCGCGCGCAGCGCGTGGAACCGGTTCGCCTCCCGACGGAGCCATGCCGGGTCGCGGGGCGGGCCGGGTTCGTACTCGACCGCGACCCGGCGGGTGGGGTAGGCGAGGTCGACCCGGCCGACGAGCTGACCCACGGCGTCGCGTACGTCGTGTCGCACGGCCGGCGTGGGTAGCCCGGCGTCGAGCAGGAGCAGGCGCAGCCGGGTCTCCATCGGGGACCCGGCGAGCGGATCGGCGAGCGAGAGCACCTCCCGCAGCAGCGGCAGCCCGGGCCAGCCGGCGCGGCCGGCAGCGTACTGACGCAGGGCGGGCAGGTCCACCACGCGATGGTGCAGCAGCGCGTCGACGGCGACCACCGCCTCGGTGCGCGGCGGCCGGCGACCCAGGTCGAAGGCCGTCCGGAGCGCGGTGGTGACCGGCAGCCCGGTGTGGACGGTCAGATCAGCGTCGGGCAGGACCGAGCGGGTGACGGCCACCCGGGCGTGCGGGCGCATCCGGGCCGACCGGGGCAGCACCACGGTGACCGGCGCGTCCGGCGGCAGCAGACCGGCGCCCCACAGGTATGCCGCGCTCAACCCGGCGATCGCGGCGCCGGCCGGGAGCACCAGTGCCACGGCCTTGCACCACATGCGATGGTCGTCCGGTCGCTGGGCCGCCCGGTGCACGTAGACGTCCGGCAGCAGCCGCTGCCAGGCGCGTCCGCGCAACATCGTCCAGGTGAGAAGGCCGTGGGCCACGGCGGTGCTGCCGCGGAAGGGCCGGGACTCGAGACCGGGCGGAACCTGGGGTAGGCGCGGCATCAGGACAGCATGCCGTGACCGGACGGTCACGCGCTGCCCCCGAAGGGCAATTGTGAGATTTTCTCCACTGTCCTCGTTGCGGGAAAACCATCCCTACCTGCGGAAAAACGGACACCGCTTCCTTGGCGGATTCCCGGATCCGTCGTACGGTGTGGCACGCAAGTAACCCACGGGAGCCCGGTGGACCGGGCTGAGAGGGGGGCTGGGAGCCCCCGACCGTCGAACCTGATCCGGGTAATGCCGGCGCAGGGAGGAGAGTTGCCGTGCCGTCCATGGGACGACTGCATCTGGTCACCGACACCCGCCCCGGGCGCGATCCGCTCGCCGTGGTCCGGGCCGCCCTCGGCGTCGCCGGCTCCGAGCTGGTGGTGCAGGTCCGGGTCGAGGACTCCGCCACCGACCGCGAGGCGTACGACCTGACCTGCCGGATCCTCGACCTGTGCGGGCCGGTGGGCGCGACGTGCCTGGTCAACGATCGGTTGCACGTGGCGCTCGCGGCCGGCGCGGCGGGCGGACACGTCGGCGCGGACGATCTGCCGGTCGGCGCGGCCCGCCGGGTGCTCGGCCCTGACGCGGTGCTCGGCGCGACCGCCCGGGAACCGGTAGCCGCCGCGCGGGCGGTCGCTGCCGGGGCCGGCTACCTCGGCGTCGGTCCCTGCCACACGACCACCACCAAGGACGGCCTGCCGGCACCGATCGGTCCGGACGGGATACGCGCGGTGGCCGACGCGGTGCCGGTGCCGGTCATCGCCATCGGCGGGGTGACCGCGGCGACGGTGCCGGCGCTGCGCGCTGCCGGGGCGTACGGGGTGGCGGTGGTCGGGGCGCTCTCCACCGCCGCCGACCCGGCCCGCGCGACCGCCGAGCTGCTCGGAGCCCTCAGGTGGTAGCAGGGGGCCCTTGCTCATCAAAAGGCGGTAACAGGGGTCCCCTGCTTGCACCGGAGGTGGCGGTGGTGGGGGGTGGCGCGGTGGGGTGGGCGATCGCGTGGCGCTGCGCCGCCCGGGGACTGTCGGTGACCGTGAACGATCCGGCGTCCGGTTCGGGGGCGTCCACCGTGGCCGCCGGGATGCTCGCCCCGGTCGCCGAGGCGTACTTCGGGGAGACCGCGCTGACCGGGCTGCTCGTCGAGTCCGCCGCCCGCTGGCCGGGATTCGCCGCCGAGCTGACCGCCGCCAGCGGCGTCGACCTGGGGTACCGCACCGAGGGCACCCTGATCGTCGGTCTCACCGGCGACGACCTGGCCGAGGTACGCCGGCTCGGGGCGTACCAGCGGGAGCTGGGGCTGCCGGTCACCGCGCTGCGCCCCAGCGGATTGCGGGACCGCGAGCCGGCGCTCGCGCCCGGGGTGCGGGGCGGCGCGTTCGCCCCCGGCGACCACCAGGTCGACCCGCGCCGCCTGCTGGTGGCCCTGCGTACCGCCGCCGAGCGGGCCGGCGCGGTGCTGGTCGACGCCCCGGTCGGCCGGCTCGACGAGGTGGTCGCGCCGGCCGTCGTGGTCGCCGCCGGCTGCGGCACCGCCGCCCTCACCGGCCTGCCGGTCCGGCCGGTGAAGGGGCAGATCCTCCGGCTCCGCGCGCCCGGTGGCGGTCCGCCGGGCTTCCGGCACGTCGTCCGGGGGTACGTCGACGGCGAGCAGGTGTACGTCGTGCCCCGCGCCGACGGGGAGGTGGTGGTCGGGGCGACCGTCGAGGAGCGCACGGATCCGGCCGTCACCGCCGGGGCGGTGCTGCGACTGCTCCGGGCGGCCGTCGACCTCCTGCCCGAGCTGGCCGAGTACGACCTGGTCGAGACGACGGTCGGCTTCCGTCCCGGCACCCCGGACAACGCCCCGGTCATCGGCGCGCTCCCCGGTCGGCCCGGGGTGCTGGTCGCGTCGGGCCACCACCGGCACGGCATCGTGCTCACCCCGGTCACCGCCGACCTGGTCGCCGACCTGGTCACCACCGGAACCCCCGACGCGATGCTCGCCCCCTTCGCCCCGGACCGGTTCGGCCCGCCCACCCGGCCGGCGACCGGTCGCTGACCCCACCAGGGCGTACGCACGCTCCGTGACCCACGAACACGTCACGGAAGTCCGTGATCTGCAACGGAAGGACGACAGGTGGAACTGACGGTCAACGGCGTCGGGCGGAGCCTGCCCGACGCGGCGACGGTGGCGGACCTGGTCCGCGAGGTCACCGCCGACCAGCGCGGGGTGGCGGTCGCGGTCAACGGCGAGGTGGTGCCCCGGGCCGGCTGGCCGGCCACGGCGCTGCGCGACGGCGACCGGGTCGAGGTGCTCAGCGCGGCTCAGGGCGGGTGAGCAGTATGTCCTTCGTCCTCGGCGGTACGACGTTCGCCTCCCGGCTGATCCTGGGCACCGGTGGCGCGGCCAACCTGCACGTGCTGGAACGGGCGATCCGCGCCTCCGGCACCGAGCTGGTCACCCTGGCGCTGCGCCGGGTCGACCCGACCAGCGGGCACGGCGGCCTGCTGGACCTGCTCGACCGGTGCGGCGTGCGGCTGCTGCCCAACACCGCCGGTTGCTACACGGCGGGGGAGGCGGTGAAGGTCGCCCACCTGGCGCGGGACGCTTTCGACACCGACTGGGTGAAACTGGAGGTGATCGGCGACGAGCGGACCCTCCTGCCCGACGGGGTGGAACTGCTGCGCGCCGCCGAACAACTCGTCGACGACGGATTCACCGTCCTGCCGTACACCTCGGACGATCCGGTGCTGGCCCGGCGGCTGGTCGACGTGGGCTGTGCGGCGGTGATGCCGGCCGGCGCGCCGATCGGCTCCGGCCTGGGCGTCACCAATCCACACCACATCCGGCTGATCCGGCAGGAGGTCGACGTGCCGGTGGTCCTGGACGCCGGCATCGGCACCGCCAGTGACGCCGCGCTCGCCATGGAACTCGGCTGCGACGCGGTGCTGCTGGCCAGCGCGGTCACCCGGGCCGCGGACCCGGAGGCGATGGCCGGCGCGATGCGGCACGCCGTCGAGGCGGGACGGCTGGCGTACCGGGCCGGTCGGATCCCACGCCGCTTCCACGCGCTGGCGTCCACACCCGACGAGGGACGGCCGGAGCTGTGACCGCCCCGCTCGCCGCCGCTCGACCTCCCGATCGTGGTGCGCATCGGCCCCCGGGCGGGCCCGTCCCCACCACGATCCCGTCCGGTGTGGTGCTGTTGACCGACCGGCGGTCGGCCGACCGGGGGCTGGCCGAGGTCGTCGCCGCAGCGGTGGCCGGGGGAGTGCGTTGGGTGGTGCTGCGGGAGAAGGACCTGCCCCGTCCCGAGCGCGCCGCCCTCGCCGCCGAGCTGCGGGCGATCCTGGCCGACGCGGGCGGCACCCTGGTCGTCGCCGGCCCCGACCCGCTGGACGGGGACGCGGTCCACCTGCCGGCCGCCGGCCCGTACCCGCCGCCCCGACTCGGCCTGGTCGGCCGCTCCTGCCACGACGCGGCCGAACTGGCCCGACTCACCACCGAGGACTACGTCACCGTCTCGCCCGTCCATCCCACCCCGACCAAACCCGGTTACGGGCCACCCCTGCGCCCCGAAGGCCTGGCCGAGCTGGTCCGGGTCAGCCCGGTGCCGGTCCTCGCCCTCGGCGGGATCGAAACCCCCGGCCAGGTGCGCTCCTGCGTCGCGGCCGGCGCGGTCGGCGTGGCGGTGCTCGGCGCCCTCATGCGCGCCGAGCACCCCACCGAGGCCGCCGCCACGCTGACCCACGCCTTCGAGCAGGCGACCACCCCCGGGCCAGCTACCCGCCACGCCGAGACGAGGGTCGCCACCCCCGGACCAGCTACCCGCCACGCCCATACGAAGGTCGCCACCCCCGTCCCAGCTACCCGAAACGTCGGGACGAAGGTCTCCGACCCGGGGCTGCGGCCGGGCGTGACCACGGAGGGACCAAGCCTGACCGCCCGGAGTGGGCACGCCCGGCCGCAGCCCCCCACCGCAACCAAAACCGCTACCACCGGAGACCGACAGTGACCCCGAAGACCGTGCTGACCATCGCCGGCTCGGACTCCGGCGCCGGTGCCGGCATCCAGGCCGACCTGAAGGCGTTCGCCGCGCTCGGCGCGTACGGCACCAGCGTGCTCACCGCCGTGACCGCGCAGAACACCCGGGGCGTGGACGCCGTCCTGCCGCTGCCCCCGGCCACGGTCACCGACCAGCTCGACAGCGTGCTCGGTGACTTCCGGGTCCGGGCGGTGAAGACCGGCATGCTCGGCACCCCGGCGATCGCCGACGTGGTGGCCGGGGCGGCCCGGGCCGGGCGGCTGCCGAACCTGGTCGTCGACCCGGTGCTCGTCGCCACCAGCGGACACCGGCTCGGCGTGGTCGGGGCGGTCGAGCGGCTGCTGCCGTACGCGCTGGTGGTGACGCCGAACCGGGCGGAGGCCGAGGCCCTCACCGGAGCGCCGGTGACCACGGTCGGGGAGATGGTCGCCGCCGCCGAGGCGCTCGCGGCCGGCGGCCCGGCGTACGTGGTGGTCACCGGCGGCGACGTGGACACCGACGGCGAGGCGGTCGACGTGCTGCACGGGCCGGGCGGCACCACCGTGCTCCGCGCGCCCCGGGTGGACACCCGGCACAACCACGGCACCGGCTGCTCGTTCTCGGCGGCGGTCGCCGTCCGACTGGCGGCGGGCGAACCGGTGCCGACGGCGGTGGCGACCGCCAAGGAGTACGTCACCCGCGCGCTGACCGGCGCGCGGAACTGGGAACTGGGCGCGGGCCGTGGCCCGCTGGACCACTTCGGCTGGTCCTGACGACCACCAGGGAGGCTGTCATGCAGGCACGACGCAAGGTCTACGTCGAGGGGTCCCGGCCGGATGTCCGGGTGCCCTTCGCCGAGGTGGAGCTGACCGGGGACAACCCGCCGGTGCGGCTCTACGACACCTCCGGCCCCGGCTCCGACCCGGAGGTCGGACTGCCACCGCTGCGTGGACCGTGGATCGCCGAACGCGGCGACGTCGCCCCGGTACGCGGGGCGGGCACCCCGCTCGCGGGCGTGACCGGGAAACGGCCGACGCAGCTCCGGTATGCCCGGGCGGGAAC
This sequence comes from Micromonospora sp. NBRC 101691, assembly GCF_030269285.1. Lineage (NCBI taxonomy): Bacteria > Bacillati > Actinomycetota > Actinomycetes > Micromonosporales > Micromonosporaceae > Micromonospora > Micromonospora sp. NBRC 101691. Next base: position 185,970 of record NZ_BSTB01000008.1, on the reverse strand, counting down.
CGTCACCCCGGAAATGGAGTTCGTGGCGATCCGGGAGGGCGTGACCCCGGAGTTCGTCCGGGCCGAGATCGCGGCCGGACGGGCGGTGCTGCCGTTGAACGTCAACCACCCCGAGTGCGAGCCGGCGATCATCGGGAAGGCGTTCCTGGTCAAGGTGAACGCCAACATCGGCACCTCGGCGGTCACCTCCTCGGTCGCCGAGGAGGTGGAGAAGCTGACCTGGGCGACCCGGTGGGGCGCGGACACCGTGATGGACCTCTCCACCGGCCGGCGGATCCACGAGACCCGGGAGGCGATCGTCCGCAACTCGCCGGTGCCGATCGGGACGGTGCCGATCTACCAGGCGCTGGAGAAGATCGGCGGTGACCCGGTGAAGCTGAGCTGGGAGGTGTTCCGGGACACCGTGGTCGAGCAGGCCGAGCAGGGCGTGGACTACATGACCGTGCACGCCGGGGTGCTGCTGCCGTACGTGCCGTTGGCCGTCGACCGGGTGACCGGGATCGTCTCCCGGGGCGGGTCCATCATGGCCGCCTGGTGCCTGGCCCACCATGAGGAGAACTTCCTCTACACCCACTTCGCCGAGCTCTGCGAGGTCCTGGCCCGCTACGACGTCACGTTCTCCCTCGGCGACGGGTTGCGACCGGGCTCGATCGCGGACGCCAACGACGAGGCCCAGTTCGCCGAGCTGCGGACCCTCGGTGAGCTGACCGGCGTCGCCTGGGCACACGACGTGCAGGTGATGATCGAGGGCCCGGGACACGTGCCGATGCACAAGATCAAGGAGAACGTGGACCTCCAGCAGGAGTGGTGCCACCAGGCCCCGTTCTACACGCTCGGCCCGCTGACCACCGACATCGCGCCCGCGTACGACCACATCACGTCGGCCATCGGCGCGGCGATGATCGGCATGTTCGGCACCGCGATGCTCTGCTACGTGACGCCGAAGGAGCACCTCGGCCTGCCCGACCGGGACGACGTGAAGGCCGGCGTGATCGCTTACAAGATCGCGGCGCACGCGGCCGACCTGGCCAAGGGGCATCCCGGCGCACAGGCCCGGGACGACGCGCTCTCCAAGGCCCGGTTCGAGTTCCGCTGGGAGGACCAGTTCAACCTCTCGCTGGACCCGGAGACCGCGCGGGCGTACCACGACGCGACCCTGCCCGCCCAGCCGGCGAAGACCGCGCACTTCTGCTCGATGTGCGGGCCGAAGTTCTGTTCGATGAAGATCACGCAGGAGTTGAAGGACTACGCGGCCCGGGGCATGCGGGACAAGTCCGAGGAGTTCGTCGCCTCGGGGAGCCGGGTCTACCTTCCGCTGGCCTGACCGTCAGTCGTGCGGGTGCCGTGCGTCGGAGCGGAGGCTGCGCCGGTCGCCCGGGTCCGAGGGGGCGACCGGGTCCGGCATCGGCTGACCCAGCTGGGCGACCCAGTCGACGTACTCCTCGTCGTGGGGGAGCAGCGCCGGCTCCGCCCGCTCGCGACCGCCGCTCCCCTCCGAACGGCCGCCGGTGCCCGCGCCGGCCGGGGACCGGTCGCGCCGGAGCAGGCCGCGCAGCTTGCGGAACCCGCCGACGGCCGAGGCGTCACCCGGGTCACCGGCGCTTCCGGCCGCTCTGGGCAAGGGAGCTGCCGAACCGTGCGCCCCCGGTCCGGTGCCGGTCGACGCGCCGGTGTCCTCCGGTGTGCCGCCGCTCGTCGGGTCGGTGTGTCCGGGCCCCGGCATCTCGCGGGGGGTGGGTACCGGGACGGGACCAACGTCACCGGCGTACCGGTCCGGGGAGGGGCGCGACCAGTCCAACCCCCCGGTCGACACGGTCTGCGCCGTGCCGGGCGTACTCGGCCAGTCCGTCGTGCCCGGCCGGTCCCGGTCGGCGCCGGCGGGCTGGGGGACGTGCCACGGGAGTCGCCCGATCGGCTGGGGCCCGGCCTGGCCGGACGACTCTGCGGTGACGCCTCCGGCCGGCTCCGGCGTGGGTACGGCCGGCTGGGGGATCGTGGTCTCGAACCAGGCGGCTTCGACGTCGTGGCCGGTCGCGGCGGAAACGGGCGGGGCCGCCGCGGCGGAGCCGGCCGGAGCGGGTGCCGGGTCACCGGTCGGCCGGGCCGGAGCGGAGACCGGGGCGTCGGTCGGGTGGGCGGGTGCCGGTACGGGCGGCAGTCCGGGGTCGGTGGGCAGGGGACGCAGGATGTCGGTCGGCTCGATGGCGTCGCTCCGGGACCGGGTCCGCAGCGGTCGCCGCAGCAGGGCGGTGAGGGCCGGCGGTGACCGGTGCAGCAGGGTGGCGAGGGCCGGCGGCGGCCACCGCAGCAGGGTGGCGGCGTCCAACGCCGGCCGGCGCAGCACGGTGGCGGCGGTCGCCCCGAGCGCTCCGGCCGGCACCGCGAGCAGCGCGGCCAGGTAGGGCCCGGACTGGTAGCCGTCGTCGCCCTGCCCCGAACCGGCGAGCAGGTAGGCGACCGCGACCAGCAGCGGTGCCGCCACGCCGCTGACGCCGCCGAAGAGCGGGGGCTGGCCGCGCCACCGGGCCACCCCGGCCACGGCCGCTCCGACGAGCAGCGCCAGACCGGGCAGGATCAGCATGGCCAGGCGTCCGGCGGTGTCCGGCGAGAGCCAGGCCGGGTCCAGCGCGCCGAGGCGTACGGTCGGCAGCGGCCCGGTCGTACCGAGCGACGGTACGACCGACAGCAGCGCGAGGAGCCAGAGCGCGGCGGTGGACGCGGCGACGTTCCAGGTCACCGGGGCGTACCGGAGCACGGCGAGGGCGGCGACCGTCCCGGCCAGCGCGCCGAAGAGGGCGCTGACCGCGACGGTCAGCACCGGGTCCCCGGAGGGCACCTGCGCGTTGCCGGCCGGCAGCATGCACAACGGTGCGACCACCGTCGCGCCCAGCGTGGCGGCCACCGCGATGGTGACCTGCACGACGGTGGTGACCGGAAGGTCGGCCCGGCGGGCGTACCGCTCGGCGAACACGGCCCCGACCATGGTGGCGCCGACCGCGAACCAGCTCACCCAGACGAGCTGCGCCGGCCAGTGGCCGGGAGCGTCGACGAAGGACCGGGCGAACCGGAGGATGCCGAGACCGTACGCGATGCCGAGTTGGCCGGCCCCGGCCAGCGCGCTCACCCCGAGCGCCACCAGCAGAGATCTGCCCCAGGTCCGTATGGCCATGTGCGCACGTTACGGCCCGTCGACCCCGATCGCCACCAAAACGGGGCATCACGCGACAGGCGCGCCGTCCTCGACGCTCGAAGGTGACGGCAACTCAGGTACCTACCCGACGGCTACGTCGGTCCGCGGGGGTGGCTACTCAATCCACCGGTGGTGACTACTTCAGTTCGACAAGCCGCGCGAGGTACGTCGTGTCGCCGACGTTGGTGAGCATGTGGACGGCACCCGGGTCCCGGTAGACCACGCCGCCGGTCGGCTCGTCGGCGTCGATCCGGGTCCCGTCGACGGTCTGGATGACGTTCTTCCCGCCCTGCACCGCGATGACCAGGTACGGGTGGTCGTGGCGGTGCAGCGGCTGGTACTCACCCGGTTCGAGCCGGATGTGCCAGACCCGGACCTTGTCGTTCTCCAGGACGATCTCCTGGCCCACCGGGCCCAGTTCCGTGCTCATCGCGCCTCCAGTCGGGGTAGCACCTCGCCGGCGATCAGGTCGAGGTGGTCCAGGTCGTCGAGTTCGATCAGACGCAGGTGGACCCGGGTGGCGCCGATCGCGGCGAACTCACCGAGCCGGTCGACGAGTTGGGCGGGCGAACCGACCACCGCGTCCTCCGGGGGCAGCGCGCTCTTGGCGTGCAGCGGCTCGGCCCGTCGCCGGGTCTCGGCGTCGGTACGCCCGACCGCCACCACGATCCCGGCGGAGAACACCAGCGGGGGGCGTCCCGAGGCGTCCCGGCCGTGCCGGTCGCACGCCTCGCGTACGCGCTCGTACGCCGCAGCCGTCTCGGCCACGCTCCGGAACGGCATGTTGAACTCGTCGGCGTACCGGGCGGCCAGCTCGGGGGTGCGCTTCGGGCCCTTGCCGCCGACGATGATCGGCGGACCGGGCACCTGCGTCGGTTTGGGCAGGGCGGGGGCGTCCACCAGCCGGTAGTACGGGCCGTCGTGGTGGTACGTCTCACCGACCGGGGTACGCCAGAGGCCGGTGACCACCTCCAGCTGCTCGGCCAGCCGGTCGAAACGTTCCACCACGGGTGGGAACGGGATGCCGTACGAGAGGTGTTCACGCTCGTACCAGCCGGCGCCGATGCCCAGCTCGACCCGGCCGCCGCTCATCTGGTCGACCTGCGCCACCATCACGGCCAGCGGTCCGGGCAGCCGGAACGTGGCCGAGCTGACCAGCGTCCCCAGCCGGATCCGGGAGGTCTCCCGGGACAGCGCGGCCAGGGTCAGCCAGGCGTCGGTCGGGCCGGGCAGGCCGGCGTCGGTCCCCATCGACTGGTAGTGGTCGGCCCGGAAGAACCCCTCGAAGCCGGTCTCCTCCACCCGACGGGCGAACCGGAGCTGGTCGTCGTAGGTGGCTCCCCGGTGCGGTTCGACGAAGACGCACACCCGCACGGTCATCGCCCCTTCGTCCCGGCCGGCGCCGGGTCCCGCTCCATCAGCAGTTCGTGCAGGTCGGCGCTGACCCGGGCGACGTCGGCCAGGTGCGCGTTGCGGCCGAGGCTGCGTGGGCGGGGAATGTCCACGTCGACCACCTTGCGGATCCGCCCGGGCCGGGGGCTGAGCACGACCACCCGGTCGGCGAGGAGCACCGCCTCGTCGATGGAGTGGGTGACGAACACGATGGTGGCCTGGTTCTGCATGTGCACCCGCTGCAACTCGACCGAGAGCTCCTCGCGGGTGAGCGCGTCGAGGGCGGAGAACGGCTCGTCCATCAGCAGCACCCGAGGCTCGGCGATCAGCGAGCGGCAGAGCGAGACCCGCTGCTGCATGCCGCCGGAGAGCTCGTGCGGCAGCCGCTTCTCGAATCCGGCCAGCCCGGCCACCTCAAGCAGGTCACGGGCCCGTTGCCGGTGCTTGGACCGGCTCCAGCCGAAGATCTCCACCGGCAGCAGGACGTTGTCCAGCACGTTGCGCCAGGGCAGCAGCGCCGGGCGTTGGAACAGCATCGCGATGTCCTGCCGGGGCCGGGTGATCGGCCGGCCGTCCACCTCGACCTGCCCGGCGGTGACCGGGAGCAGCCCGGCGATCAGCCGGAGCAGGGTGGACTTGCCGCAACCGGACCGCCCGAGCACGGCGACGAACTCGCCCTCGGCAACGTCCAGGTCGATGCCACGCAACGCCTCGACCTGACCGGAGCGACCGGTGAAGGTGCGCGACACCCCCGACAGTCGTATCATCCGGCGTTCTCCCATCCACGGTATTCGCGAGCGACGCAAGGCTAACGGCATTACGTCTGCTTGACACCGTCCAGGGTGGACAACAATCTGTTGTCGTTCCGTAACCGGATCCACCTGGTGTCGCCAAGGTGACTCTCTCGTACGCTGTGCCGGCGAAGAGTCCCCCGCGAAGATGACGCCGGTCCCCACCCCCCCCCTCACCACGGCGTCATCCGGCTCGACAACTCCTCCGGTGGCCATCGCTGCCGGTCTGGAAAGGACATGGTGCACGACAATGAGAAGGTTGACCCGCACTGTCGCCGTGGCTGCGTTGGCTACGGCCCTGGCTTTGGTCTCCGCTTGCAGCAGTGACTCCGACTCCGGCTCCGGTGGTGGCGACGGCGCTTCGATGCGGAAGGTGACGTATCTCACCTCCTTCGGTAACTTCGGCCGGGATTCCTACGCGTGGGTGGCGAAGGAGAAGGGCTTCTTCAAGGAGGCCGGCTTCGACGTCGACATCAAGCCGGGCCAGGGTACCGGCGCCGTCATCCAGAACATCGTCGGTGGGCAGGCGGACTTCGGTCCGATCGACCTGACCGGCGGCCTCCTCCAGCTCGGCGGCGGGGACGACAAGCCCAAGGACTTCGTCGCCGTCGCGGCCATCCAGCAGCGCACCATGGCCGCCATCGTGACCACGTCGGACAAGGGCATCGCCTCCCCGAAGGACCTGGAGGGCAAGACCCTCGCCGACACCCCGTCCTCGGTGGTCCGGAACCTCTTCCCGACCTACGCCAAGCTGGCCGGCATCGACAACAGCAAGGTGAAGTGGGTCAACGGCGAGGCCCAGGCCCTGATGGGCATCCTCGCCGCCGGCAGCGTCGACGGCATCGGCCAGTTCGTCGTGGGTGCGCCCACGGTCCGGGCGGTGGCCAAGAAGGAGCCGGTCATGCTGCCGTACAGCAACGTGATGACCGACCTCTACGGCAACGCGCTGATCACCTCCAAGAAGATCGCCAAGGAAGACCCGGAGATGGTCAAGCGCTTCACCGCCGCGCTGCTCAAGGGCCTGGAGTACAGCCTGGCCAACCCGAAGGAGGCCGGCGAGATCCTGAAGAAGAACGTCGCCGAGGCCAACCCGGTCTCCGCCGCCGCCGAACTGGAGCTGATGGCCGGCTACGTCCGGTCCAGCAACTCCGGCACCGCCATCGGCGCGCTGGACAGCGGCCGGGTCGCCAAGAGCATCGCGATCCTCCAGGGCGCCGGGGCGCTCAAGCAGAACATCACCCCGGAGCAGGTCGTCGACTTCAACCTCGCGCCGAAGGCCTGACCGATCCACCCGGGGGTGTGTTCCGCCGTGACCGGCGGAACGCACCCCCCGCTCGCGCTCCGGCCGTCGGCGCGGGGGAGGCTCCCACGCATGGCCCGGGACACCTCCACCCGACGGACCGAGGAGAAGGAAGATGACATGACGGAGTTGCAGGAGCGGGCTGCGGAGCCCGCGACAACCAAGCCGACCCCGGCCCGGGCGGGGGCCCGTCGGCTCGGACCCGGGTCGGCGGCCATCGGCCTGCCGCTGCTCGGCGTCCTCGTCGCGATGGTCGCGTGGTGGCTGGTCACCTCGGTGTTCCAGCTCGTCCACCCGGCCTCGCTGCCCCCGCCGGAGGACGTCTTCGGGGCCCTGGTCGAGAACTGGTCGGTGCTGCTGGAGGCGACCGGGGCGACCACCCTGTCCACGGTCGTCGGCTTCCTGCTGTCGACGGTGGCCGGGATCCTGATCGGTCTGGCGCTGGCCGCCTCCCGGCGGGTGGAGCGGATGTTCTCACCGCTGCTGGTGGCAGTCAACGCGGTCCCGAAAATCGCGCTCGGGCCGCTGCTGGTGGTCTCCCTCGGCTGGGGGCAGAAGCCGATCCTCACCATGGTGTTCCTGCTCTGCTTCTTCCCGATCGTGCTCTCCACCGCGACCGGGTTGACCACCACGCCGGCCGAGCTCGCCGAACTGGCCCGCTCCCTGAACGCCTCCTGGTGGCAGGCGTTCCGGAAGGTGCGCTTCCCGGCGGCCCTGCCGCAGATCTTCGTCGGGCTCAAGGTCGCCATGCCGCTGGCCGCGATCGGCGCGGTGATCGGGGAGTTCCAGGCCGGTGAGGCTGGCCTGGGCTACCAGATCCTCCAGTTCAACGGGGTGGGGGCCTACTCCACCTCGTGGGCCGCGATCGTCCTGATCGCCACCATGAGCATCGTGCTCTACTTCGCGCTGGTGCTGCTGGAGCGGCTCGCCCTGCCCTGGGTCCGCGCCACCACGTCCAGCCGCTGACACCCGCGCCCGACGACCAACGGACCCGCCCGACGACCAACGAGGCCCACGTCGACCGGCAACCCCACGTCGACCGTAGACCCCGAAGCTCACCAAAGGTGTGGCCCACCACAACCGGCGCAGGGATCAAGCCTGACCGCCCGGAGCCGGTTGTGGTGGGCCACACCCACCAGATCACCCAGCGAGCCGCCACCGACCGCCCTGGGCGACCAGCGTGGTCAGGGCCTGGGGCATCAGTCCGGAGTGGTTGTCCGGGGTCATCCGGATCGGGCCGGAGAGGCCGTCCATCTGGGAGGTCTCCAGCACGTCGCGCAGCCCGTCCCGGTCGACCCGTCCGGGCTCGCCGCCGGCACGCAGCTCGGCGTCCGCGATCAGCTGCACGGCGTCCGCGGCGAACGAGGAGAAGCCGTTGTACCCGCCGAAGCGGGCGGTGTAGTCCCGGAACCACTGCCGGCGGGCGGCCTTGGCCGGCGTGGTGGCGATGACGTCGTCGATCACCATGGTCTGGGTGAAGACCAGGGTGGCCTGCTCGGCCGAGCGGGCCGAGGCGCCGAGGAAGAGCTCACCGGCCGCCGCCGCGTCGAGGAAGAGCCCACCCTTGAACTTCGCCTTCTGGGCTGCGGTCGTGGCGAGCATCGCCTGCTCGGACGGGGTCCAGAGCACCAGCGCGTCGGGCTCCTCCTCGGCCAGCGCCTCCACCGGGGCGGTGACGTCGGTGTCGGTGCCCTTGACCGCCCGGACGGCCGTCATCTTGATCCTCGCCTTGGCGAACTCGGCGCGCAGGGTGTTGACCCCCTCCCGGCCGTAGTCGTCGTCGCTGTGCAGCAGCGCCGCGTCCTTGACCCCGCGCCGGGTCAGCTCGGCGGTGAGGGCGTTCGCGTTGTCCGTGGCGTTCGGAGCCAGCTTGAACACGTACGAGCGCTGGGCGGCGGATGCGGTGGTGATCGCGCCGGACGCGGCCAGGGCGATCGTCGGGACCTTCTTCTCGTCGATGGTGCGGACCGCGTTGACCGCGCACTCGTTGCAACCGCCCATGATGACGGCGGTGACCGACGCGTCGTTGCCGAAGTCGCCGATGTTGCGCTGTGACTCGGCGGCGTCGGAGCGGTTGTCCCGGACCTTGAGTTCGACCTTACGGCCGCCCAGGGCGCCGGAGGCGTTCAACTGGTCGCGCTTGAGTTCCAGGGCGCGCTGGTACGCCTTGCCGGTGGCCGCCTGCGGTCCCGAGAGTTCGAGGTCGACGCCGATGACGATGGGGCTCGTGTCCTGTGGTTCCTCGGCGAACTGGCAGCCGGTGAGCGTGGTGGCCAGGACGGCCGAGGCGAGCGCCGCGGTGGTCACGGAGCGGAAGGGGCTCAACTTGGTCCTCCAAGTGGCGGGTGGGCGGTGCCCGATCCCCGCTATTTCCGTCCTCAGTGGAGGAACGGGATGGGTCTGCCGTACGGTGTGCGCGAAGCCTGCAAAACCTTGCCAATGCCGAGCCCTCGTGGTCAAGCGCGGGAGGCCGGGGCGTTTCGGGATGGCCGTCCCACATGGTGGTGGCCCCGAGGTTTTGCAAATGCTCACTGAGCAGATGCGGACGAATACTGTGGATCATCTGCCCTGATCAGGGCCTTGTGGAAATGAAGGTAATAGTTGACCACTTCAGCGGTTTGGTGCTCTCCTAACGTTTCCTGTCTCACTGCGGCTTCCCAAACCCGATCTTCTCTGATGAAATCGCGGCCGTGCCGCGCGTGGCGCTGTCCGCTGCACCAGGCGCGGGTCGGCGGGTCAAGCGTGGAAGAAACGACGGAGGCGATGTCGTGAGCACCGCACCTACGACCCTGCCCGAGAGCGGTCAGCCCACCCAGGAGAAGCGACGGCGCCGGCTGCCCCGGCTGCGCGACGCGCGGATCCGGTCCAAGCTGGCGCTGATCCTCGTCGTACCCGTCGCCGCGGTCGTCGCGTTGGCCACCGTACGTCTCATCTCGGTCGGTGAGGGCGCCGTCGAGGCCAACCAGGCCCGCTCGTTGACCGCGCTCTCGGTCGACATCTCGGCGCTCACCCAGGACCTGCACCGGGAGCGGATGGCGGCGGCGACCTACCTGGCCTCGCCCACCGCCAAGCCGGACTCGTTCAACCTCCACGTGCGCCGCACCGACCAGCGCGTCTCGCAGTACAACGCCCAACGGCGTGAGCTGGGCGAGGTGCCCTCGGCGGTCAGCGACCGGCTCCGGATCGTCGACGACCACCTGGCCACCCTGAACGCGACCCGGCAGGAGGTGGTGGACCGCCGCCAGATGCCGGTCTCCGCGGCCGTGCTGCGGTACGGAGTCGTCCTGGCCGACCTGGTCGGCTACGGCGACGCGCTGGCCCAGCTCCCCGGTGACGGCGCGCTCGCCGACAGCCGGCGGGCGGTCGCCGCGTTCAGCCGCGCCAAGTCGGCCGTCGCCGAACAGGAAGCCGTCGCCTTCGCCGCGCTCGCGGCCAACCGGATCGACCAGGAGCAGTACTCCTCCTTCGTCGCCACGCTCACCAGCCAGCAGGAAGCCCTGCTCACGTTCTCGCTCGCCGCGGACCCGACCCAGCAGGCGCTGGTCGACAACACGGTCACCGGTGACGCGGTGGTCCTCGCCGACCGGGTCGCGGCCGACATCACCCGCTCCGTCGGGCAGACGCCGGCCCTGGTCCGGGCCGAGGACGCGACCTTCGCCATCGGCGCGGTCAACGACCTGATGCGCTGGACCGAGGTGCAGCTCCAGGACCGGCTGCTCAGCCAGACCGACGACGCCCGTACGGCGGTCATCCGGCAGGCCGTGATCGAGTCGCTGCTGGTGCTGCTCACCCTCGTCATCGCCATCACCCTCGCCGTCGTGCTGGCCCGGTCGCTCAACCACTCGCTGCGCCGGCTGCGGGAGGGTGCGCTCTCGGTGGCCAACCACGACCTGCCGGAGGCGGTCAAGCGGCTGCAGAACATGGGCAACGTCGGCGACAGCGGCGTGGAGGAGGTCGTCAAGGAGGTCCGTGACCCGATCAAGCTGACCAACAAGGACGAGGTCGGCCAGGTCGCGCTCGCCTTCAACGTCGTCCACCGGGAGGCGGTCCGGATCGCGGCCGAGCAGGCCGCCCTGCGGGCCAGCGTCTCGGCGATGTTCCTCAACCTGGCCCGTCGTAGTCAGACCCTGGTCGACCGGATGATCGGCGAGCTGGACGCCATCGAGCGTGGCGAGGAGGACCCGAAGCGGCTCGCCCAGCTCTTCGAGCTGGACCACCTGGCCACCCGGATGCGCCGCAACGACGAGAACCTGCTGGTGCTCGCCGGCGCCGACTCGGCCGTGCCGCGTCGTGACGACGCGCTCCTGGTCGACGTGCTGCGCGCCGCGCAGTCCGAGGTGGAGCTCTACAACCGGATCGAGTTCGGCACCGTCGACACCGACATCTCGGTCGCCGCCCACGCCGTCAACGACGTGGTCCGGCTCGTCGCCGAGCTGCTCGACAACGCCACCCGGTTCTCGCCGCCGACCACCACCGTGGTCGCCGACGGCCGGCGGATCCGCGACTACGTGCTGATCCAGATCGAGGACCGTGGCCTCGGCCTGACCGACGAGCAGCTCGACTCGCTCAACCGGCGACTGGCCGCCCCGTCGACGGTGGACGTCGCGGCGTTCCGGCTGATGGGTCTCGCCGTGGTCAGCCGGCTGGCGTCCCGCTACGGCATCCGGGTCGAACTGCGGCGCAACGTGGAGGGCGGCACCGTCGCCCAGGTCACCCTGCCCAACTCGACCGTGGTGCTGCCGCAGGGTCGCGGTGGCCCGGCCCGGGACCCGCTGCCCCGGCCGCGTCAGCCGCTCGCCGTCGAGCAGGCCCCGGCCGCCGGATCGCCGTCCCCGTTCGGCGAGCCGCTCGCCGGCACCGGGCGTACCTCGGCGGCCACCCTCACCACCGACCAGTGGCGCACCAACCCGTCACCGACCCCGTGGCCGGCCTCCAACGAGACCCGCGACACCGGGCCGACGGTGAACGTGGGCGGCCCGGCCACGGCGTCGCCGACGCTGGCCACCTCGGCGTTCACCCCGACGACGCCGGTCGCGGGCAGCGGACTGGCGGGTACGCCGACCACCGCGTTCCCCACCCTGAACCCGCTGCCGCAGCGGACCCCGGGGAACGACCGGTCGGCGCAGCCCGCGCCGCCTCCGGCTCCCACGCTGCCCGCCGGCCCGGTGGCCGGTCCGGTGGCCACCCCGCCGGCCCTGCCGCCGTCGGTGGCCCCGCTCACCACGCCCGCCCTGCCGGCTCCCCGGCCGGCCGAGCCGGCCGAGGCGCCGATCTTCCGGGAGATGGAGACCGCCTGGTTCCGTACCCACGGCAACGACGCGACGGCCATCTTCGCCCGCCCGCAGTTCGACCAGGCACCGGCCGCGCCGGCGGCCAGCGCCCCGACCACCGAGGTTCCGCAGCTGCCGAAGCTGCCCGGACGTACGCCGGGTGCCACGGTCGTCCCGGCCGCCACGCCGCCGGTGACGCAGCCGCCGCCTCCGTCGTACACGCCGCCGCCCATGGCGACCACGCCGACGACGCCGGCCCCCGAGCCGGTCGCCGCGGTCCCGCCGATCCCGGCCCCGGCGGCCGAGCCGACGCCGATCCCGGCCCCGGTGGCCCAGGCCGAGCCGACGCCGGCGCCCGCGCCGACCGGCGGCACGGACGGTTGGCGTACGGCGGCGGACGAGGGCTGGTCGCGGGCGGTGAAGGCCGCCGAGCCGGCCGCTGCGGGCACCACCCGTTCCGGGCTGCCGAAGCGGGTGCCGCAGGCGCAGCTCGTTCCCGGCGGCGTCGAGCCCAAGGGCAGCCGGGCCAGCACCCGGCGCACCCCTGACGAAGTACGCGGTCTGCTGTCGGCCTACCACCGCGGTGTGCAACGCGGTCGGACGGCCGGTGCGGACCTGAACAGCGATTCGAAGGAGACGAGCCGATGAACAGGCCAGCGGCTATGCAGGACATGGGTTGGCTGCTCACCAACTTCGCCGACAGCGTGGCGGGGATCGCCCACGTCGTCGCGGTGTCCGCGGACGGGCTGCTGCTCGCCTCCTCGCGTGACCTGCCGGCGGACCGGGCCGACCAGCTCGCCGCGATCACCTCCGGCGTGGTCAGCCTGACCGAGGGCGCGGCCCGGATGTTCAGCGCCGGTGGCGTGCTCCAGACCGTCATCGAGATGGACAGCGGGTACCTGTTCCTGATGTCCATCAGCGACGGCTCGTCGATGGCGGTGCTCGCCGCCCGCAGCTGCGACGTGGGCCAGGTCGGGTACGAGATGGCGCTGCTGGTGGAACGGGTCGGGGCGGCGCTGGTGCCGTTGCCCCGAGAGGCCGTGGTCCGGTAGTAGCGGCGAGCAGAAACCGTCATCCGGTGCCGACAGGCGGCGCCGGCGGAAGGAGGTGATCGCGAATGGACCGGAGGCGAGAGGACCCGCGCGGCGCGTTGGTGCGTCCGTACGCGGTCACCCGGGGACGAACCGAGCCGCGCCAGGACATCGCTCTGGAGGCGGTGATGACGGCGAGCCCCACCGCCGTCGCCGAGTCCCGTTTCGCCGGCCATGACAAGCATCGCATCGCCACGATCTGCGAGGGGCGTCCGCAGTCTCTGGCGGAGATCGCGGCGTACACCCGAGTGCCGCTGGGCGTGGCCCGGGTACTGGTCGCCGACATGGTGGCCGAGGGTCTGCTGACGCTACACACTGCCGCTCCCGCCGAGGCGTACGAGGAGCGGATGGAACTGCTTGAGAGGGTGCTAAGTGGACTTCGCAGGCTATGACCCCGCCGGGGCACGCCGCAACCGGGGTATCACCTCCGCGAAGATCGTGATCGCGGGCGGGTTCGGCGTGGGCAAGACAACCCTGGTCGGCGCGGTCTCGGAGATCACCCCGCTGACCACCGAGGCGGTGATGACGGCGGCGGGCGTCGGTATCGACGACCCGTCCAAGGTGCCGGGGAAGCAGACCACCACGGTCGCCATGGACTTCGGCCGGATCACCATGGCCGAGGACCTGATCCTGTATCTCTTCGGCACCCCGGGCCAGACCCGGTTCTGGTTCATGTGGGACGAGATCATCAAGGGCGCGGTGGGGGCCGCCGTACTGGTGGACACCCGCCGGATCACCGACGCGTTCGCGCCGCTGGACTACTTCGAGAACCGCAAGCTGCCGTACGTGGTGGCGCTCAACAGCTTCGACGGTGCTCCGCGCTACGACCTGGAGGAGGTCCGGGAGGCGCTGGCGATCTCGCCGCAGGTGCCGCTGATCATGACCGACGCCCGGCACCGGGAGTCGGTCAAGCAGGTGCTGGTGAACGTGGTCCAGCACGCCATGCTCCGTCTCCAGGCCGAGCACGGGCGAGGCTTCCCGACTCCGGTCGGCTGATCGACGGTCCGGCCCCCGGCCCGGCGTGTGTCACGTCGGCCCGGGGGCCCCGCCGTGCCCCCGGTCGATCACGCCCCCGTGGCGGTCGGTTGTCACGACACGCCCACCTATCGTGATGGCACCGCGCTGACCTGCGGAAACATACGCTCAGTCGATGAAATCACTCATTGCGATGAGCAGCGTGCTGGCGTTGTCGCTCGGCCTGGGCGCACCAGCCCAGGCGGCATCCGACCCCAGCACCCGCGCCGACGTACTCGCCATGATCCAGCAGGAGGCGACCGACTTCGTGATCTACCGGGCGTACGCCCAGGAGGCGGCCCGCGCCGGCCTGGCCGACGTCTCCCGCCTCGCCCGCGAGGTGTCCCGGTCGGAGTTCGACGACCACGTCGTGCCCGGGGCGTACCTGATCGGCCTCGTCCAGGGGAACGCGGCCAACCTGCGCACCTCCCTCGAGGCCGCGACGGCGGAGGCGACCCGGATCTACCCCGGCTACGCCGAGCAGGCGATCCGGGACGGCTGCCCCGAGGCGGCCGCGCACTTCACCGAACTGGCCCGGGACGAAGCCCGGCACGCCGCCCGGTTCAGCCGGGCGCTGGTCGCCGTGCGGTACCCGCACTCCGGAATCGGGATCCCGGTTGGGAAACCGGCACCGCAGAAGCCGTTCAGCCGCTCCGAACCGCGCTGTGGCGGGCAGACCCTGAGCAACCTCTGGGCGACCGTACGCGGCGAGGCGCTCGCCTACGCCCACTACACCCTGTACGCCCGGCATGCCGAGCGGGTGGGGCAGCCCCGGCTCGCCCAGCTCTGGCGGAACACCGCCAGCCAGGAACTCGGCGAGCACCTCGCGGAGACCGCCGTCCTCGTCGGCATGGTCGCCGAGACCGCCGTCAACCTGGGCCGCGCCTACCCCTGGGAGCACCGGGAGGCGACAGAGGTCTACCCGGTCTACGCCGAGCGGGCGCAGCAGGCGGGGGCCAAGCGGGCGGAGGGACTCTTCCGGAACGTCATCCGGGACGAGCTGGCCCACTCGGCGGCCTTCCGTCAGGCCCTCGACGCCCTTCCACCACCGAAAGCCTGACCGGAGGCGCTGCCACCGCCAGAGGTGGCCCGTGCAGCTGTGCAGGGGTTGGCGATCAGCCGGGCGCCGCTGGCTGCCAACCCCGCAATGCCGACCGGAAAACGCCGCACTCC
Source organism: Micromonospora sp. NBRC 101691 (assembly GCF_030269285.1). Classification (NCBI taxonomy): domain Bacteria; kingdom Bacillati; phylum Actinomycetota; class Actinomycetes; order Micromonosporales; family Micromonosporaceae; genus Micromonospora; species Micromonospora sp. NBRC 101691. The sequence continues at coordinate 170,749 of NZ_BSTB01000008.1, read as the reverse complement.
GCAGGCGTACGCTCAGTAACCAGCGCGACTCGATCGCCGGGGAGACCGAGGAGGGCACCGGACGTCCCGTCGTCCGCCGGCCCGCACCCGCTGCGGCACACGCGGACGCCTGCCCGGCACCCGGAGGTGGGAAGTCAGTCCACCCGGAGGCGGTAGCCGCGCTTGACGACGGTCTGGACCACGCGTGGGGCGTCCAGGCCGGCGCGGATGCGGGCCACCGCCATCTCCACCGCGTGTTCGTCCGCGCCGCGCGGCAGGGTGCGCAGCAGCGCGGTCCGGGAGAACACCCGGCCGGGGGAGCGGGCCAGTGCCCGGAGCACCGCCATCGGCGCGGGGGCCAACGGCCGTAGCTCCCCGTCGATCACGGCCGCATGGCCGCGCAGGGTGAGCTGGTGGCCGGCGGCCTTCAGGGTCACCGTACGGCGGGGCAGTTCGTCGACGATGTGCCGCACCAGCGCGCCGAGACGGGCCCGGGCGGGCACGCTCACCGGCACGCCCCGCCGGTGCAGCGGCTCGGCGGTCACCGCCCCGACGCAGCTGGCCAGCACGTCGCTGCGGAACGCGCCGAGCACCGCCTCGGCCCGGTCCCCGGCGGCCCGCAGCAGCGCCTCGGCGGCCGGCGCCGAGGTGAAGGTGACCGCGTCGACCAGCCGGGCGGCGACCAGGTCGATGAGGCGGTGCAGGGGAGCCGCGTCGGTGGGCGGGGCCCACCGGTAGACCGGCACCTCGATCACCGTCGCCCCGGCCGCCTCCAGCGCCATGGTGCACTCCGGCTGACGGTCGCCGTGCAGCTGCATCGCGATCACCTGACCCGCCACCCCGCGCCGGCGCAGGTGGTCGACCACCTCCTCGCAGCTCTCCGAGTCCGGCGACCACTGGTCGTGCAGGCCGGCGGCCCGGATCGCGCCCCGTGCCTTGGGCCCCCGGGTCACCACGTACGTGTCGGCGAGCACCGAGCGCAGCGACTCGGCCAGCCCCCATCCTTCGGCGGCCTCCAGCCAGCCGCGCATGCCGATGCCGGTGTTGGCCATCAGGATGTCCGGTGGCTGCTGGAGGCAGGCGCGGGTGGCCTCGCGCAGGTCGCTGTCGTCGGCGAGCGGCACGATCCGCAGCGCCGGAGCGAGCACCACCCGCGCGCCGCGTCGTTCCAGCATCGCCGCGAGTTCGTCGCGCCGTCGGTCGGCGGTCACGCCGATGGTGAAGCCGGCCAGCTCGTCAGCCACCGTGCCCCCCACGGCTCCCCCCGGCACCGGCACCGGCCCGGTCGGGGAGGGGCCCGTCGGCAGCGTCGACGGAACGGCCGTCGACGTCGCGGTGCCGCACCGGCTCGTGCAGCCGTACCTCGACCACGCCGTCGCGGCAGCGCACCCCGTGCCGGGTCACGGCGGCCCCGGGCCGGTCGAGGCACGCGCCGGTACGCAGGTCGTACACCTGCTTGTGCAACGGCGAGGCGAGGGTGGGGACCCCGTCGCGGCTGCCCACGAGGCCCCGGGAGAGCACGTACGCGCCGGAGACCGGGTCCCGGTTGTCGATCGCGAACAGCCCGTCAAGGGTGCGGAAGAGGGCCACCTGCACCCCGTCGACCAGGGCGGCCACGCCCCGGTCCAGCTCCAGCCGGTCGTGCCCGCAGACCGGGGTCCAGCCCTGCGTCGTGCTCATCGCCGCACCTCCGGCAGGCCCAGGACGACCGGCTGCCGACCGGCCACCGCCGGCACCGGCTGGCCCCGTTCCTCGGTGAACGTGATCGACGGGTCGGGTACGTCCGGCGCGTTGACGAAGGAGGTGAAGCGGCGCAACCGTTCCGGGTCGGCCAGGGTGTCCCGCCACTCGTCCGAGTACGACCCGACGTGCCGGGCCATCGCCGCGTCGAGTTCGGCGGCCAGCCCGAGCGAGTCGTCGACGATCACCGCGCGGAGGTGGTCGAGGCCGCCGTCCATCGCCTCGATCCAGGCGGCGGTGCGTTGCAGCCGGTCGGCGGTGCGGACGTAGAACATCAGGAACCGGTCGACGTAGCGGACCAGTTCCTCGGTGGTCAGGTCGGTGGCGAAGAGGTCGGCGTGCCGGGGCCGGAAGCCGCCGTTGCCGCCGACGTAGAGGTTCCAGCCGGTCTCGGTGGCGATGACGCCGAAGTCCTTGCTGCGCGCCTCGGCGCACTCGCGGGCACACCCGGAGACCGCCGACTTGATCTTGTGTGGGGCGCGGAGCCCCCGGTAGCGCAGCTCCAGCGCGATGGCGAGTCCAACCGAGTCCTGCACCCCGTACCGGCACCAGGTCTCGCCGACGCAGGACTTGATCGTGCGCAGCGCCTTGCCGTACGCGTGGCCGGACTCGAAACCGGAGTCGACCAGCCGTCGCCAGATCGCCGGCAACTGGTCCACCCGCGCCCCGAACAGGTCGATCCGCTGACCACCGGTGATCTTGGTGTAGAGGTTGAAGTCCCGGGCCACCTCGCCGATCACGATCAGCTTCTCCGGGGTGATCTCGCCGCCGGGGATCCGGGGCACCACCGAGTAGCTGCCGTCGCGTTGCAGGTTGGCCAGGAAGTGGTCGTTGGTGTCCTGCAACGACGCCTGCTCGCCGTCGAGCACGTACCCGCTGCCCAGCGAGGCCAGGATCGAGGCGACCACGGGCTTGCAGATGTCGCAGCCCCGGCCCCGCCCGTGCTCCGCCACCAGCTGCGAGAAGGTCCGGATGCCCCGGACCCGGACGATCTCGAACAGCTCCTTGCGGCTGACGTCGAAGTGCTCGCAGAGCGCCCGCGACTGCACCACCCCCGCCGCGTCGAGCAACTGCTTGAGCAGCGGCACGCAGGAACCGCAGCTCGTGCCGGCCCGGGTGCACGCCTTCAGCGCCGGCACGTCGGCACAGCCGTCCACGATCGCCGTGTCCACCTGCTCCCGGGTCACCGCGTTGCACGAGCAGACCTGCGCGCCGGCGGGCAGCGCGGCCACCCCGCCGGCCGCCGCCTCCCCGGCCGGCGCGAGCAGCGCCAGCGGCGGGGCCGGCAGCGGTCCGCCGACACTCGCGCGCAGCGTCGGGTACGCGCTCGCGTCGCCGACCAGCACCCCGCCGAGCAGGGTGCGCGCGTCGTCGGAGAGGACCAGCTTGGCGTAGACCCGGGTGGCCGGGTCGGTGAACGTCACGTCCAGGCAGCCCGGGGTGACCCCGTGCGCGTCGCCGAACGACGCGACGTCCACCCCGAGCAGCTTCAGCTTCGTGGCGGTGTCCGCCCCGGGGAAGACGGCCGCCCCGCCGAGCAGCCGGTCGGCCACCACCTCGGCCATCGCGTAGCCGGGGGCGACCAGGCCGTAGCAGGTGCCGTCGACCGCCGCGCACTCGCCGACCGCCCAGACCCGCGCGTCCTCCGTACGGCAGGTGTCGTCGACCAGCACGCCGCCGCGCGGCCCGACCGGCAGGCCGGCCGCGCGGGCCAGCTCGTCGCGGGGGCGGATGCCGGCGGCGACCACCACCAGCTCCGCGTCGACCGTGGTGCCGTCGGAGAGGACCAGGCCGGCGACCGTGCCGTCCGCCCCGGCACGCAGCGCGGTGGTTGCCACCCCGAGGTGGGTGCGCACCCCCAGCTCGTCGACGTAGCGTCGGAGCATCGCCCCGCCCGCCTCGTCGACCTGCACCGGCATCAGCCGGGGCGCGAACTCGACCACGTGGGTGTCCAGGCCGAGCAGGCGTAGCGCGTTCGCCGCCTCCAGTCCGAGCAGCCCGCCGCCGATCACCGCGCCGACCCGTCGACCCCGGGCGTGCGCCCGGATCGCCTCCAGGTCGTCCAGCGTCCGGTAGACGAAGACCCCGGGCAGGTCCGTGCCCTCCACCGGCGGTACGAAGGCGTACGAGCCGGTGGCCAGCACCAACGCGTCGTACGGGTGCTCGCCGCCGGTCGTGGTGACCACCCGCCGGGCCCGGTCGACGGCCGTGACCGGCTCGCCCAGCCGCAGGTCGACCCCGTCGTCCGGGGTGTGCAGGCTCAACTCGTCGGCGGCCACCCCGTCGAAGAACGCCGAGAGCCGCACCCGGTCGTACGCCGGCCGGTGCTCCTCGGCGAGCACCGTGACCCGCCAGCGTCCGGCGGTGTCCCGGGCGCGCAGCGCCTCCACCAGGCGCTGGCCGACCATTCCGTTGCCGACGACCACCAAACGGCCACCGGTCGTCCCGTCGTTGTCGTCCATCCCGTCACCTGCGTCCATCGGGTGAGTTCCACTCATCGCGTCACCTCCACCGGGTCCACCCCGGACAGCCACTCGACGATTCCGGCGACCGCGTCCCGGCAACTGCCGCAGCCGGTTCCGGCCCGGGTGGCGGTGACCACGTCGGCCACCGAGCGCGCGCCGGCACGCCAGCAGCCGACCAGGTCCGCCTTGCTGACCGCGTTGCACCGGCAGACCGTCGTGGCGTCCGGCATCAGTGCCGGAGACGCCGCCGGTTCCGCCCCGCCGGACGGGCCGTCGACCGTCCGGCCGAGCAGCAGCGCCCGCCGGTCGGCCGGGACCGGGGAACCCCGGTCGAACAACTGGATCACCGTGCCGACGGCCGGGTTGTCGCCGAGCAGGATCGCGCCGGTCAACCGGTCGTCGGTGATCCGTAGCCGGGCGTACGTGCCCCGGACCGGGTCGGCGAAGGTCAGTTCCTCGCACCGTCCCGCCCCGGTGTCGTCCGCCGGCGCGTGGCCGGTGCCCGGGTCACCCGGCGGGGGCAGTTCGCCCATCGCGGCCAGGTCGATGCCGGCCGCCTTGAGTCGGGTCACCCCCGGCGGGGGCCGGTACCGGTCGTGGGCGTCCTCGCCGGTCAGCAACCGGGCCACCACCCGGGCCTGCGCCCAGGCCGGCGCGACCAGCCCGCCCACCACCCCGTCGTGCTGGGCGCAGTCGCCGATCGCGGAGACGTGCGGATCGTCGGTACGCAGCCGCTCGTCGACCACCACGCCCCGCTCCACGGTGAGTCCGGCCGCCGCGGCGAGGGCGGTGTCCGGGCGCACCCCGCAGGCGAGGACCAGCAGGTCGGCGTCGAGCGCGCGGCCGTCGGCCAGGTCGAGGCGGACCCCGTCGGGGCCGGCGGCGACCCCGGTCGCCGACACCCCCAGGTGGGTACGCACCCCGAGGCGGGCCAGGGTGCCGGCGAGCACCGCCCCGGCGGCCGGGTCGAGCTGACGTTCCATCAGGTGGCCGACCGGGTGCACCACGTGCACGTCCAGTCCCCGGGCGGCCAGTCCCCGGGCCGCCTCCAGCCCGAGCAGCCCGCCCCCGAGCACCACCACGGTCCGGGCGTCCCGGACGGCGGCCAGGATGCGCCGGCAGTCGTCCAGGGTGCGGAACGGCACCACCCGGTCCGGGAGCCGGTCGACGTCCAGCCCGGCCAGCGGCGGCACCACGGCCCGGCTGCCGGTGGCGAGGACGAGGTGGTCGTACCCGATCTGCTCGCCGGTGGTGGTCCGGACCGTGCGGGCGGACCGGTCGATCGCGGTGACCGCCGTCCCGGTCCGGACGTCCGCCCCCTGCCCGGCCAGGTCGGTCAGCTCCACGTCGGCCTCGTCGAGTTTCCCGGCGAGCAGGGTGGAGAGCAGGATCCGGTTGTACGCCCGGTGCGACTCGGCCCCGAGCACGGTGACCTTGTGGTCGCCGGGGCGGGCGTGCAGTTCGGTGGCGAGGCGGGCCCCGGCCATGCCGTACCCGACGATCACGATCCGGCCGGTCACGGTGTCACCTTCTCCACGCGGACGGCGCAGACCTTGAACTCGGGCATCCGGGAGACCGGGTCGAGCGCGTCGTTGGTCACCGAGTTGACCCGGCCGGCGCCACCCCAGTGGAACGGCGCGAAGAGGGTGTCCGGACGGATCGTCGCGGTGATCCGGGCCGGTGCGCGCATCTCGCCCCGGCGGGAGGTGACCCGCAGTTCCTCGCCCTCCTCGACCCCGAGGCGGGCGGCCAGGTCGGGGTGCAGCTCGACGAAGGGGTCGGGCGCGCTCCGCCGCAGCGCGTCGACCCGGCGGGTCTGGGTGCCGGACTGGTACTGCGCCAGAACCCGCCCGGTGGTCAGGTAGAGCGGGTACTCGGCACACACCTCCTCGGCCGCCGGCCGGTGCTCGACGGGGTGGAACCGGGCCCGGCCGCTCGGTGTCGCGAAGCGTTCGGCGAACAGGCGCGGCGTGTCCGGTCCGTCCTCGTCGGGGCAGGGCCAGAAGACGCCGTCGGCGGCGTCGATCCGCTCCCAGGTGACCCCGGCGTAGTCGGCCGCCCCGCCGGCCGAGGCACGCCGCAGCTCCGCGAACACCGCCCGCGGATCCGCGCCGTCTGCCGCCGCGCCGTCTGCCGCCGCGCCGTCTGCCGCCGCGCCGGGTGCCGTTGCGTCGGGTGCCGTCTCGTCGTCTGCCGCTGCGTCGGGTGGTTGCAGGGGACCCCTGCTCGGCAAAAAGCGGTAGGAAGGGTCCCCTGCTACCACCTCAGCGGAGGGCGCGGTGCGGGCGTTGAGGGCGGTGGTGAGGTCGGCGAGGATGCGCAGGTCGGTGCGGACGCCCGGCGGCGGCTCGCGCAGCGCCCGGCGGCGCAGCACCCGGCCCTCCAGGTTGGTCATCGTGCCGTCCTCCTCGGCCCACTGGGCGGTGGGCAGCACCACGTCGGCGATGGCTGCCGTCTCCGAGAGCAGGAAGTCGGCCACCACCAGCAGGTCCAGGTCGCGCAGCCGGCCCTCCACCCGGGCCGCCCGGGGCGCGGAGACCACCGGGTTGGAGCCGAAGACCAGCAGCGTCCGGGGACCGGTCGGGGTGCCGAGCAGGTCGAGCAGCTCGTACGCGGACACCCCGGGGCCGGGCAGGTCGTCGGGGTGTACGCCCCAGACGGCGGCCACGTGCTCCCGGGCGGCCGGGTCGTCGATCCGCCGGTACCCGGGCAGCTGGTCGGCCTTCTGCCCGTGCTCGCGTCCACCCTGGCCGTTGCCCTGCCCGGTCAGACAGCCGTACCCGGAGCCGGGGCGGCCGGGCAGGCCGAGGGCGAGCGCCAGGTTGACGAAGGCGCTGACCGTGTCGACGCCCTTGGCGTGCTGCTCCGCGCCCCGGGCGGTGAGGATGATCGCGGTCCGGGCGGTGCCCAGCGCCCGCGCCGCCTCCTCCAGGTCCGCCACGGGCACCCCGGAGAGGCGCTCGGCGCGGGCCGGCCACCAGCCCGCCGCGATGCGGCGGACCGCGTCGAAGCCCTCGGTGCGCGTGGCCACGTAGTCCCGGTCCACCCAGCCCTCGGTCAGTGCGACGTGCAGCAGCGCGTTCGCCACCGCCAGGTCGGTGCCGGGCAGCGGTTGCAGGTGCAGGTCGGCCAGGCGGGCGGTGGCGGTGACCCGGGGGTCGACGACGATCAGCCGTCCGCCGCGTTCGCGCTGCTCGGTGAGGTACCGGGCCAGCGGGGGCATGGTCTCGGCCGGGTTCGCCCCGACCAGCAGCAGGGTGTCGGCCCGGCCCAGGTCGGCCAACGGGAAGGGCAGACCCCGGTCGATGCCGAAGGCCCGCATCCCGGCTGCCGCCGCCGAGGACATGCAGAAGCGTCCGTTGTAGTCGATCATCCGGGTGCGCAGCGCGACCCGGGCGAACCGCCCCAGCGCGTACGCCTTCTCGTTGGTCAGCCCACCGCCACCGAAGATGGCGACCGCGTCCCGGCCGTGCGCGGCCTGCGTGTCGCGGATGCCGGTGACGATCCGGGCGTACGCCTCGGCCCAGGTGGCCGGGGCCAGTCGGCCGTCCGGGCCGCGCAGCAGCGGGGTGGTCAGCCGTTCCGGGTGGTCGAGCAGCTCGGCGGCGGTCCAGCCCTTCTGGCACAGGCCGCCCCGGTTGGTGGGGAAGTCGCGGGGCAGGACCTCGATCCGCCCGTCCCGCTCGCTCAGCAGCATTCCGCACTGGAGAGCGCAGTACGGGCAGTGCGTGGCCGCCTCGTGAGGCGTCCGCCCCGGTGTGGTCGCGGCTCGTGCACCGTCTGTCATGTCGGCAAAGCGTGCCGGCGGGCGGTTTCGGTGCCGCGTCCCGTTGGTTTCGGCCCTGTCACGAGGCGTTCACACCGCTCCGGGGCAGCAGATCGGTGCCGGTCGACGCCCGGGGCGGGAGCGGACCGCGCCGAGCAGGGGCGTCGTCCGGAACGGCCGTCCCTCACGGCGGCTCCGTACGGCCCGTGCGCCGCCCGTATCCGCGACGACGCGGGACGGGCATTGACGGGTAACCGCTGCCGTCTAGCGTTCCCCTCGTCCCGCCCCGAGACGAGAAGGAGCCGTGGCGTGAGCATCCTCTCCACCGCGCCGGTCACCGACACCGCCGCGAGGCCGGGCCGTCGGCACCGGCTCGACGACTGGCGGCCGGAGGACCCGGAGTTCTGGCGTACCACCGGGGCGCGGGTCGCCCGCCGCAACCTGTGGGTGTCGATCTTCGCCGAACACGTGGGCTTCTCGGTGTGGAGCCTCTGGTCGGTGACCGTGCTCTTCCTCGGCCCCGAGTACGGCATCGATCCGGCCGGGAAGTTCCTGCTCACCGCCGTGCCGGCCGCGTTGGGGGCGGCGCTGCGGCTGCCGTACACGCTGGCGGTGGCCCGCTTCGGCGGGCGGAACTGGACGATTGTCAGCGCGCTGCTGCTGCTCGTGCCGGCGGTGCCGATGGCAGTGCTGCTCGAACCGGGCGTGTCGTACTCCACGCTGATGGTGCTGGCCTGCCTCACCGGCGTGGGTGGCGGCAACTTCGCCTCCTCGATGGCGAACATCAATCTCTTCTTCCCGGAGCGGCTCAAGGGTAAGGCGCTGGGCCTCAACGCCGGGGGTGGAAACCTGGGCGTGCCCGCGGTGCAACTCGTCGGGCTGGCGGTGCTGGCCACCGCCGGGGCGGCGTACCCCCGGCTGGTGCCGGCGGTCTACCTGCCGCTGATCGTGCTGGCGGCGCTGGCCGCGGCCCGGTGGTTGGACAACGTGCCGGCGGCGCGCAACGAGCCGGGGGCGCTGCGCGAGGCCGCCCGCGAGTCGCACACCTGGGTGATGTCCCTGCTCTACGTCGGCACGTTCGGCTCGTTCATCGGGTTCGGCTTCGCCTTCGGTCAGGTGCTCCAGATCGAGTTCGCCGACCGCTTCGCCACCCCGGTCGACGCCGCCTGGTTGACCTTCCTCGGCCCGCTGGTGGGTTCGTTGATCCGGCCGGTCGGCGGCCACCTCGCGGACCGGTACGGCGGGGCCCGGGTGACCTTCTGGAACTTCGCCGCGATGGCCGGCGGCGCGGCGCTGGTGCTCTACGCGGCCCGCGAGCGGTCGCTTCCGCTCTACCTGACCGGGTTCCTGGCCCTCTTCGTGACCAGCGGGATCGGCAACGGCTCGACGTACAAGATGATTCCGGCGATCTTCCAGTCCCGGGCGGCGGCCGGGGTGGCCGCCGGGCGGTGGGACATGGCGGAGGCCGCGCGCCGGGCGCGGCGGCTCACCGGGGCGCTGATCGGCATCGCCGGGGCGGTGGGGGCCTCCGGTGGGTTGCTGGTGAACATCGCCTTCCGGCAGTCGTTCCTGACCTGGCAGAGCGCGGACGCCGCATACCTGGCGTTCATCGGCTACTACGCCGTGTGTCTGCTGGTGACCTGGCTGGTCTACCTGCGGCCCGGTCGCAGTCGACTCGCCGGAGTGTGATTCATGCCACGTTCCGGCCGGCCGGCGAGCGGAGCCGACCCCGTTTTGACCCGCGTGCCGGCCGCCGGGTATCGTTGCCTGCTGTTGTACGACATTCAGCGGCGTACCGCTTCAGGTACGCTTGGTCGTTCGTGCGCGCTGGTCCGGCCCGGAACCCCTGGTCACCTCGGCGCGCGACCCCAGACCGACGACGAGACAAGGTAGACCTGTGCGTACGTACAGCCCGAAGCCGGGTGAGATCGAGCGTCAGTGGCACGTCATCGACGCCTCTGATGTCGTGCTGGGCCGCCTGGCCACCCACGCCGCCACGTTGCTGCGTGGTAAGCACAAGCCGACTTTCGCGCCGCACGTCGACACGGGCGACTTCGTCGTCATCGTCAACGCCGGCAGGGTCGCGCTGACCGGCAACAAGCGGCAGCAGAAGATCGCCTACCGCCACTCCGGCTACCCGGGTGGTCTGAAGCAGGTCGGTTACGACGAGCTGCTGACCAAGCGTCCGGAGCGCGCCATCGAGCTGGCCGTCAAGGGCATGCTGCCGCACAACAAGCTCGGCCGTCAGCTGCTCAAGAAGCTGAAGGTCTACGCCGGCGCCGAGCACCCGCACGCCGCGCAGCAGCCGGTGCCGTTCGAGATCAAGCAGATCGCGCAGTGAGCGCGGGCGAAGGAATCAGCATGACCGACATCACCGAGACCGAGGTTGGCGTCGACGCCACCGAGGCGCCGGCGCCCGTCGCCCGCGCGCCCCGTGGTGACCGCCCCATCCAGACCGTGGGCCGCCGCAAGGAGGCCATCGTCCGGGTGCGCATCGTCCCCGGTAGCGGCAAGATCACCTGCAACGGCCGGGACCTCGAGGCATACTTCCCGAGCAAGGTGCACCAGCAGCTCATCAAGGACCCGCTGGTCACCGCCGAGAAGGCCGAGTCCTTCGATGTGATCGCCAACCTGCGTGGCGGCGGCACCACCGGTCAGGCCGGCGCGCTGCGGCTGGCCATCGCGCGGGCGCTGATCGTCAGCGAGCCGGACGACCGTCCGGCGCTGAAGAAGGCCGGCTTCCTCACCCGTGACGCCCGCGTCAAGGAGAGCAAGAAGTACGGTCTCAAGAAGGCCCGCAAGGCGCCGCAGTACTCGAAGCGCTGATCAGCGTTTCCACCTTGTACGTCTGACGGACGGCCGGTCCGCCTCCCCTCGATCCCGGGGAGGTGGACCGGCCGTTCCGCTTTCTCCACCAGTTCTCTCTGGCAGTGACCGTTTCTGGAGGTTGGCGGGTATGGGTCGGTTGTTCGGCACGGACGGCGTACGCGGGCGGGCGAACGTCGACCTCACACCCGAGCTGGCACTGGCGGTGGCGGTGGCCGCCGCGCACACGCTCGCCGAGTCGGACCGCAGCCACCCGCCGCTGGCCGTCGTCGGGCGGGACCCGCGCGCCAGCGGCGAGATGCTGGAGGCCGCCGTGGTGGCCGGGCTGACCAGCGCCGGGGCCAACGTCGTGCGGGTCGGCGTGCTGCCCACCCCGGCGGTGGCGTACCTGACCGCCGAGGCCAAGGCCGACCTGGGCGTGATGCTCTCCGCGTCGCACAACCCGATGCCGGACAACGGCATCAAGCTCTTCGCGGCCGGTGGGCACAAGCTGCCGGACGACATCGAGATCCAGATCGAGGGCGCGGTCGAGGCGAACGCCACCACCGCATGGGACCGGCCCGTCGGTGCCGGCATCGGCCGGGTGCACGACCTGCTCGACGGCGCCGACCACTACGTGCAGCACCTGATCGGCACGGTGCCGCACCGGCTCGACGGCATCAAGGTCGTCGTCGACTGTGCCAACGGCGCCGCCGCCGACGTCGCCCCGGTCGCCTACCGCGAGGCGGGTGCCGAGGTCATCGCGATCAACGCCGAGCCGGACGGGCTCAACATCAACGACGAGTGCGGCTCGAACCACACCGACGCGCTCCGCGCCGCCGTGGTCGAGCACGGCGCTCACCTGGGCATCGCCCACGACGGCGACGCCGACCGCTGCGTGGCGGTCAACGCCGACGGCGACGAGGTGGACGGCGACCAGATCATGGCGATCCTCGCGCTGGCCATGCGCGACGCCGGCACCCTCACCGAGGACACCCTGGTCGCCACGGTGATGAGCAACCTCGGCCTGCGCCTGGCGATGTCCGCCGAGGGCATCCGGCTGATCGAGACCAAGGTCGGCGACCGGTACGTCCTGGAGGAGCTGCGCGCCTCCGGTCTCGCCCTCGGCGGGGAGCAGAGCGGCCACATCGTCATGCCCGCGTACGCGACCACCGGCGACGGCGTGCTCACCGGGCTGCACCTGATGTCCCGGATGGCCGCCACCGGCCGCAGCCTGGCCGAGCTGGCCGCCGTGGTGAACCGGCTGCCGCAGGTGCTGATCAACGTGCCGGTCGGCGACCGGACGGTCGGCGCGGGCGCGCCGGCGGTGCTCGCCGAGGTCGAGCGGGCCGAGGCGGAGCTGGGCGAGACCGGCCGGGTGCTGCTGCGCCCCTCCGGCACCGAGCCGCTGGTGCGGGTGATGGTCGAGGCCGCCACGCAGCAGGTCGCCCAGGAGGTCGCCGAGCGCATCGCCGCCGAGGTCCGCGCCGCCAGCCCCACGGCCTGACCGTCGCCCGTCCTCCGGATGGTGATCGCCACGAGTTGCGGCATGTTGGGGTGTCCAGCCCTGTGGAAACCCCGGGATGCCGCAACTCGTGTGGATCACCGCCGGTGCGGGCTGCCTAGCCGGTCGGGGTGGCGAGGGTGCGCAGGCGGGTGACCGCCTCGGTGAGCACCTCCGGACGCTTGCAGAAGGCGAACCGGATCAACGGGCGGCCGGCGGCCACGTCGTCGTAGAAGACCTGGGTCGGGACGGCCACCACGCCGCAGCGCTCCGGTAGGGAGCGGCAGAACTCGACGCCGTCCGTCCCGCCCAGCGGGGTGATGTCGGCGGTGACGAAGTACGTCCCCTCCGGGGTGAGCACGTCGAAGCCGGCCCCGGCGAGCCCGCCGACGAGCTGGTCCCGGCGTTGCCGCAGGTCGTCGGCGAACCCGGTGTAGTAGCTGTCCGGCAGGGCCAGCGCCACCGCGACCGCCGGTTGCAGCGGGGCGGCGTTGACGAAGGTGAGGAACTGCTTCACCCGCAGCAGCGCCGACACGAGCGCCGCCGGGCCGCTCGCCCAACCGATCTTCCAGCCGGTGCAGGAGAACGTCTTGCCGGCCGAGGAGATCCGCAGGGTGCGCTCGCGCATGCCGGGCAGGGTGGCCAGCGGGACGTGCCCGGTGCCGGTGAAGACCAGGTGTTCGTAGACCTCGTCGGTCACCGCGTACGTGCCGTGTTCCTGGCACAGCTCGGCGACCAGGCGCAGCTCGTCCGGGGTGAAGACCTTGCCGGTGGGGTTGTGCGGGGAGTTGAGCAGGACCAGCCGGGTGCGGGGGCCGAAGGCGGCGCGCAGCGCGTCCGGGTCGAAGGCGTACCGGCCGTCGGCGTCCGGGCGCAGGGTCACCGGCCGGCGGACCGCACCGGCCAGCGCGATCGACGCGGCGTACGAGTCGTAGTACGGCTCGAAGCAGACCACCTCGTCCCCGGGCTCGCAGAGGGCGAGGATCGCCGCCGCGATCGCCTCGGTGGCGCCGGCGGTGACCACGATCTCGCCGTCCGGGTCGTACTCCAGTCCCCAGAAGCGGCGCTGGTGGGCCGCGATCGCGGTGCGCAGCGCCGGGATGCCCGGACCGGGAGGGTACTGGTTCTGGCCGCCGCGCAGCGCGTCGACGGCGGCGGCGAGCATCTCCGGGGGGCCGTCGCTGTCCGGGAAGCCCTGCCCGAGGTTGACCGCGCCGGTCCGTACCGCCAGCGCGGACATCTCGGCGAAGATGGTGGTGCCGAACGGACGCATCCGGGCCACCAGTGGATCCGTGGGCACGTCGGCATTCGTGGTCGTCGTCACGTCGGCCAGCCTACGGGCTGTCGCCGGCACCTCACGTCCCCCGATCCGCCCCGGCGACGGCCGGTGGCGGGTGTCCTTCCCTGGGCTCCACGGGAGTGGATTTTCGTTACTGATGTCCCGGGATGGGGTCTGATCGCTCAAGTTCGGTGAGCGATAACCCCCATTCCGCGCAAGCATGGTGAGTGAAGCTGGGTTAGGCTGCGGTTCATGTGTGGAATCGTGGGTTACGCCGGTGCGCGCCCGGCGCTCGGCATCGTGCTCGACGGGCTGCGGCGGCTGGAGTACCGCGGCTACGACTCGGCAGGCGTCGCCGTCGTCTGCGCGGACGAGCTGCTGACCGAGAAGAAGGCCGGCAAGCTGGCCAACCTGGAGAAGGTGCTGGCCGAGCGGATCAGCGCGGACCCGACCGGTTGCCGGGAGGTCGGCATCGGCGACGGCACCACCGGCATCGGCCACACCCGCTGGGCCACCCACGGCGGCCCGACCGACCGTAACGCCCACCCGCACCTCTCCCCGGACAGCGGGGTCGCGGTGATCCACAACGGCATCATCGAGAACTTCGCCAAGCTCCGCGCCGAGCTGGAGGACGACGGGGTCACCTTCCTCAGCGACACCGACACCGAGTGCGCCGCCCACCTGCTCTCCGCCGCGCTGGCCGAGCTGCGCGCCGCCGGTGAGCCGGACGGGCCGCAGCTCCTCGTCGCCGCCATGCGCGCGGTCTGCCAACGCCTGGAGGGGGCGTTCACGCTGCTCGCCGTGGACGCCCGGGTGCCCGGCGCGGTGGTCGGCGCGCGGCGCAACTCGCCCCTGGTGGTCGGCCGGGGCGACGGGGAGAACTACCTGGCCAGCGACGTCGCCGCGTTCATCGAGCACACCCGGGAGGCGGTCGAGCTGGGGCAGGACCAGATCGTCCTGATCACCCCGGACAGCATCGAGATCACCGACTTCGACGGGCAGCCGGCCAGCGGCAAGGACTTCCACATCGACTGGGACTCCTCCGCCGCGGAGAAGGGCGGCTACGACTGGTTCATGCTCAAGGAGATCGAGGAGCAGCCGCAGGCCGTCGCCGACACGCTGCTCGGCCGGCTCACCGAGACCGGCGAGATCATGCTCGACGAGGTACGCCTCAGCGACCAGGACCTCCGCGACGTCGACAAGATCTTCATCGTCGCCTGCGGCACCGCCTACCACTCCGGCCTGGTCGCGAAGTACGCCATCGAGCACTGGACCCGGATCCCCTGCGAGGTGGAGCTGGCCAGCGAGTTCCGCTACCGCGACCCGGTCCTCGACCGGTCCACGCTGATCGTGGTGATCTCGCAGTCCGGCGAAACCATGGACACCCTGATGGCGCTGCGGCACGCCAAGGAGCAGAAGGCCCGGGTGCTGGCCATCTGCAACACCAACGGGTCCACCATCCCGCGTGAGTCCGACGCCGTGCTCTACACCCACGGCGGCCCGGAGATCGCGGTCGCCTCCACCAAGGCGTTCCTCACCCAGCTCGTCGCCTGCTACCTGATCGGCCTGCACCTGGCGCAGGTGCGCGGGGTCAAGTTCGCCGACGAGGTGGCCGCCGTGGTGGACCAGCTCCACCAGATGCCCGGCAAGCTGCGCGAGCTGCTGGACCGGATCGAGCCGGTCCGGGAGCTGGCCCGCGACCTGAAGGCGGAGCCGACCGTGCTCTTCATCGGCCGGCACGTCGGCTACCCGGTGGCCCTGGAGGGCGCGCTCAAGCTCAAGGAACTGGCGTACATGCACGCCGAGGGGTTCGCCGCCGGTGAGCTGAAGCACGGCCCGATCGCGCTGATCGACAAGGGCACCCCGGTGATCTGCATCGTCCCGTCGCCGGTGGGCCGGGGCATGCTGCACGACAAGGTCGTCTCGAACATCCAGGAGGTCCGCGCCCGGGGGGCCCGGACCATCGTGATCGCCGAGGAGGGCGACCAGGCCGTCGTCCCGTACGCCGACCACCTGATCTACGTGCCGCGCACCCCGACGCTGCTGGCCCCGCTGGTCACCACCGTGCCGTTGCAGGTGCTCGCCGCCGAGATCGCCGCCGCCCGGGGACACGACGTCGACCAGCCGCGCAACCTGGCCAAGTCGGTCACCGTCGAGTAGTCACCACGGCGGTCCGGTCGTCCGGGTGACCGGGCGTCCCGGTCGTGCGGCCGGCTCCGGCGGCCTGTCGGGAGAGCACGCTGTCCTCCGGCCCCCTTCCGTCGCGGGAGGGGGCCGTCAGCGTCCCACCACGATGCGGGCCATGCCGTCCAGGGCCGGGTTCGCCGGCTCCCAGTAACCGGTGTGGCCGTACCGGCCGCTCGGGAAGACCCGTCCGCCGAAACCCGGGTCGGTCGGGTCGCGGCCGAACCAGAGGTCGTCGTCGGGCCGTCCGACCACGTCCCCGGCCAACCAGGGCAGAGCCGCGCCGACCGCGGCCCGCCCGGCCAGCTCGACCGGCGGCCGGACCAGGCCGATGACGTCGTCGGTGGCGGTGCTCGCCCAGACCTGACCGGGCGGCAGGCGCAGGTCGGCCGCGTGGTCCACGCCGACACCCGGGGAACCGACGAAGACCAGGGCGTCGGCGGCCAGGCCGTGTTCCCGGGCGGCGGTGCCCACCACCAGCGAACCGTAGCTGTGCCCGAGGACGGTCTGCCGGGCCGGCGGACCCTCGTGGGTGAGGCGCAGCCCCTCCTGGAAGCGGTGCAGCCCGGTGGCGGCGTCCTCGGCCTGCCGGGCCCGGTACGCCTCGTGGACGAAGTCCGGGGCGTCGTAGTCCAGCCAGAGCACCGCCGAGGTCTCCCCGTCCGGGTCGAGCGCGGTGGCGCGGGCCGCCACCCGGGCCGCGCGACCCAGTTCGCCGTCGGCGTCGGCCAGGTCGGCGGTCATCCCCGGCACGTAGGTGAGCACCCGGTCGGCGCGGTCCGGGTTGCCGAGCGCGATCACCGCCCGCCCGTCGCCGGCCGGGTCCAGCCCGAGCAGGTACGCCCGTGGCGCGTCGGCCGTGCCCGGCGCGGCCAGCCGGTCGGCGAGGGTGGCGAGCCCGGCCAGCGTGGCGTCGAGCCGAGCCACCCCGGCCAGTTCGGCCGGTCCCCGGGGAACCGTGCGCAGCAGCTCCCGCCGCCGGGCCAGGAGCCGTTCCCGGTGGTCGTCGACCAGGAGGCGGTTCGCCTGGTCCCGGGCGGTCGCGGGCACCCCGTCCAGCCGTCCGATCCGGGCCGGCTCGTGCGCCACCAGCCAGCGGCGCTGGGCCGGGGTCAGCCCGTCCCACCAGCGTCGGACCAGCGCCGGGACGGCCCCCGGCGGTGGCCGGTACGCAGGCGGTGGCGTCACCCAACCGGCGCGCGCGGCGGTGGTCAGCGCGCCGAGCCGGGCGGTGGCCTCCCGGTCGGCCGTCTCGGCCAGGGCGAGCGCGTCGCCGACCTCCGCCGAGAGGCGCGCCGCCTCGGCCGCCCGGTCCGCCGGCCGGGTGACCCGACCCGGGGTGGGCCCACCGTCGCGACCCACGGTCGCACCGCGCTGACCGGGTGTGGTGGCGGGCACGGTGACCCGCCCGTCCCGGTCGATCCCGAGTCCCGCCGCGTCGATCCGGGTCACCGCGTCGGCCAGTCGGGCCCGCGCCCGTCGAAGCCGGGCGGCGAACTCGGCGAGGATCTGGTCCACCTCGATCGGCACCGGGGAGACCGAGAGCAGTTCGGTCCGGAGCCCGGTGAGCCGGTCGCCGGCGGCCCTGGCGGCGGCTCCGGCCCAGGCTTCCCGGAGCCCGGTGGCCCCGGCCGAGAGCCCGGTGGCCCGGCGGTCCACCAGGGCGCCGACACCCCGCCAGGCGACGCCGGCCCGCTCCCAGGTCGCCGGGTCGGTCGTCCAGAGCCGGGCGTAACCGCTCACCGGCCCGGGACGGGCAGTCGCCGGGCGGCCCGATCGTCGGTCGCGGCGTACCGGTCGGCGGCGGTGCGGACGGCCGTGGCGGTGTCGGCCAGCCGGCCACCGAGCGCCCCGAACCAGGCGTGCACCGCCGACTCCAGCTCGGACAGCGCCCGTGCGCTGCGCCAGTGGGGCTCGGGCACCGTCAGCCCGGACACCCCGGCCACCCCGTGCCCCAGCGGGTACGCCTCGTCGGCGAGCCGGGCGGCGGTGGCGCGCAACGTCGGCAGGTCGACGGCCAGCGGCGGCCCGCCCGATCCACGTGCTCCGTCCACCACGTACCTCCCGCTCGACGACCCGCCTGTGCCGCCGACGCTAGGGCCGGCGGAACGGTCGCGGAACCGGCTGTGGACAACCGACGCGGGACCGGGCCGCGCTCTGTCCACAGGGATTGCCCGCAGGAGGGCCGGCGGTTACCCTCCGCGCCGTTAGGGTGGGTCGGTGACCGTCGCCGTCGATGTCGCGGGACGGGCGTGGGCCGATCGGGCCGACAGGATGGGGTGGGCATGAGGCCGGTGTGGCGGGTCGGTGACGTACGGGCGGCGGAGGCGGGCCTGATGGCGACCCTGCCGACAGGCGCCCTGATGGCGCGGGCCGCCGCCGGGCTGGCCCGGCGCTGCGCGTTGCTCCTCGCCGACCGGGGCGGGGTGTACGGCGGGCGGGTGCTGCTGCTGGTCGGCAGCGGCGACAACGGCGGCGACGCCCTCCTCGCCGGGGCGCACCTGGCCCGCCGGGGAGCGGCGGTCGAGGCACTGCTGCTCAGCCCCGGGCGGGCGCACGCCGACGGGCTCGCCGCGCTGCGGGCCGCCGGTGGCCGGACCGTCGACGAGCTGCCGGGCCGGGCCGACCTGGTGCTCGACGGCATCGTCGGGATCGGTGGGAGCGGTGGGCTCCGGGAGTCGGCGACGCGGCTGGTGGCGCGGCTCGGGGAGGTCCGTGGCCGGGACGGCGGACGGGCCACCGTGGTCGCGGTGGACGTGCCCAGCGGGGTCGCGGTCGACACCGGTCACGTGCCGCACGACAGCGACGGTCGGCCGGGCGCGTTGCGCGCCGACGTGACGGTGACCTTCGGCGCGCTCAAGCCGGCCCTGGTGGTGGGGGAGGCGGCGGCGTACGCCGGCCAGGTCGAGGTGGTCGACATCGGTCTGGGGCCCTGGCTGCGCGGCACTCCGGCGCTGCACGTCACCGAGGTGACGGACGTGGTCGAGGGCTGGCCCCGACTGGGTCCCGCGTCGGAGAAGTACAACCGGGGTGTGGTGGGGGTGGCCACCGGATCGGCGACCTACCCGGGCGCGGCGGTGCTCTCCGTCGCCGGTGCGCTCGCCGGCCCGACCGGCCTGGTCCGGTACGCCGGCAGCGCCGCCGCCGAGGTGCTGCACCACCATCCGTCGGTGATCGCCACCGGGCGGGTGGCCGACGCCGGGCGGGTGCAGGCGTGGGTCTGCGGTTCGGGGCTCGGCACCGGCGCGGAGGCCGTCGCCGAACTGCGTACCGTGCTCGCCGCGCCGGTGCCGGTGGTGCTCGACGCGGACGCGTTGACCATGCTGGTGGACGGTTCGATGGCCGACCGGCTGCGTGGGCGGGACGCCCCGATCGTGGTGACCCCGCACGACCGGGAGTACGCCCGGCTCTGCGGGGAGGAGCCGGGCGCGGACCGGGTCGCCGCGACGCTGCGCCTGGCCGCCTGGATGAACGCGGTGGTGCTGCTCAAGGGGAGCCGTACGGTGGTCGGCACGCCGGCCGGACGCGCCTACGTCAACCCGACCGGCACCCCGGTCCTGGCCACCGGCGGCACCGGCGACGTGCTGGCCGGTCTGCTCGGCTCGTTGCTGGCCGCCGGGCTGCCGGCCGAGCGGGCCGCCGCGCTGGCCGCGTACCTGCACGGGCTGGCCGGCCGGGAGGCGGCCCGGCACGGGCCGGTGACCGCGACCGACGTGGCCGCCGCGCTCCGGCCGGTCCTGGCCGGGCTCGGCTGACCCGGCGGCGACCCGCGCGAGCGCGCCGCCCGACCGGCGACGTCGTCCGGAACTCCTTCAGCGGCGCTGGAGCACGCCGATCACCGTGGTCAGTAGGCTGGGGCCATGTGGCAGGCCGAGGTACGGGTTGATCTTGACGCCATCCGGGAGAACGTGGCGCGGCTGCGCTCCGGCACCAGCGCCGAGTTGATGGCGGTGGTCAAGGCCGACGGGTACGGGCACGGCATGCTCCCGTCGGCCCGCGCGGCGCTCGACGCCGGGGCGGACTGGCTCGGCGTCTGCACCCTGGACGAGGCGCTCACCCTGCGCCGGGCCGGGATCACCGCGCCGGTGCTCGCCTGGCTGCTCAGCCCCGGGCTGCCGCTGCACGAGGGGGTGGCGGCCGACGTCGACCTCTCCGCCGCCAGCGAGGGCCAGCTCGACGAGATGATCGTCGCGGCCCGGCGGGCGGAGCGTCCGGCCCGGCTGCACCTGAAGATCGACACCGGGCTCTCGCGCAACGGCGCGACCGTCGCCGACTGGCCGGCGCTCCTGGAGTCCGCCGCCAAGGCCCAGGCCGACGGCCTGGTCGAGGTGGTCGGCGTGTGGAGCCACTTCGCCTACGCCGACCTGCCCGGGCACCCGACCATCGACCGGCAGATCGCGGTCTTCCACGAGGCGCTGGCCATGGTCGAGCGGGCCGGGCTGCGTCCCCGGCACCGGCACCTGGCCAACTCGGCGGCCACCCTGACCCGCCCGGACACCCACTTCGACCTGGTCCGTCCCGGTCTGGCGGTCTACGGGCTCTCCCCGGTGGCCGGCGAGCGGCACGGCCTGCGTCCCGCCATGACCGCCCGGGCCCGGGTGACGCTCGCCAAGCGGGTCCCGGCCGGCACGGGCGTCTCCTACGGCCACACCTACACCACCGAGCGGGAGACCACGCTGGCCCTGGTGCCGCTCGGCTACGCCGACGGGGTGCCCCGGCACGCCTCGAACGTCGGCCCGGTCCGGCTCGCCGGGCGGAACCGGACCATCGCCGGGCGGGTCTGCATGGACCAGATCATGATCGACTGCGGTGACGACCCGGTGGCGGCGGGCGACGTCGCGGTCCTCTTCGGCAGCGGCGCCGACGGCGAGCCCACCGCCGACGACTGGGCCGAGGCGGTCGGCACCATCAACTACGAGATCGTCACCCGGTTCGGCGGTTGCCGGGTCGCCCGGGTCTACGACGGCGAGCGGACATGACCTCCCTGCTCGACCGGGTGCCCCGGCCGCGTACCGCCGCCGGGAAGGTCGCCGGCCTGGTCGGCGCGGCCGTCGGGGTGGCCGCCGCCGGGCTCGCGGCGGGAGTGGCCACCGAACGCGCCCTGGTCCGCCGGTACAAGGCCGACCCCGCCGACCGGTACGCCGACGAGGTCTTCGGCCAACTGCGGTACGACGAGTCGTTCCGGATGGAACTGCCCGACGGCACCGACCTGCACGTGGAGGTGGTCGAGCCGACCCGACCGGCCCCCGGGCGGCCCACCGTCGTCCTGGTGCACGGGTTCTGCCTGGACATGGGGACCTTCCACTTCCAGCGCCGGGCGCTCGCCGAGCGGGGCGAGCACCGCGTCGTCGCGTACGACCAGCCCGGCCACGGCCGCTCCGGCAAGCTGGAGACCGGCGAGTACGACCTGACCGCGCTCGGCCACGCCCTGCGCCGGGTCATCGACCGGACCACCCCGGACGGGCCGCTGGTGCTGGTCGGGCACTCGATGGGCGGCATGACCATCATGGCCTTCGCCGAGCTGTACCCGGAGATGTTCGGCGACCGGGTGGTCGGCACCGTGCTGATGGCCACCTCCGGTGGACTGCTCGCCGAGACCAAGCTGGTCGCCCCGGCCCTGCTCGGCCGGGTCGCCCCGCCGGTGCTCTACATGGTCAACACCACCACCCGGTACGGCGGCACGGTCATCGACCGGGCCCGCCGGTCCACCTCCAACGTGGCCTGGCTGCTCACCCGCCGGTACGGCTTCGGCACCCCGAAGCCGAGCCCCGCCCTCGTGTCGTACGTGGAGAAGATGAACTCCCGCACCTCGGCCGACACGGTCACCCGTTACCTGCGTACCCTGGCGACCCACGCCCGCTACCCGGCGCTCGCCGCGCTGGCCGGCACCCCGGTGCTCGTGGTCGCCGGGGAGAAGGACATGATCACGCCGGTGACCCACTCGGAGGAGATCGTGCGCCGGCTGCCGCACGCCGAGTTCGTCCGGATCCCGGACAGCGGGCACGTGGTGATGCTGGAGCACGCGGACGAGGTCAACGCCGCCCTGACGGACTTCCTGGAGCGACTGTGAGCAGTGTGCGCGGTGGGGGAACGGTGTCGGTCGTGGTGGAGCTGCCCACCCGGGCCGACACGCACGCCTTCGGCCGCCGGCTCGCCGGGGTGCTCCGCGCCGGTGACCTGGTGCTGCTCACCGGGCCGCTCGGGGCCGGCAAGACCGCGCTCACCCAGGGCATCGGCGCGGGGCTCGACGTGCTCGGCGACGTCACCTCGCCGACCTTCGTGATCGCGCGGGCGCACCGGCCGGATCCGGCGCGCGGTGGCACGGTCGGCCTGGTGCACGCCGACGCCTACCGGCTCGGCGACGCCACCGATCCGCGCGCCGAGATCGACGACCTCGACCTGGACGCCTCGCTGGACGACTCGGTGACGGTGGTCGAGTGGGGCGAGGGCCTGGCCGAGCACCTGACCGAGTCGCACCTGCACGTCCGGCTCGACCGCCACGACGACGACACCCGAACCGCCGAGCTGGTCCCGGTGGGCGGCGACTGGCCGACCCGCATCGCGGCCCTGGCCGCCTGATCCTTGGCCGGCGGGTCTACGGGTGCCGCTATCAGTCAGCGCAGCAGGTGAAGTAACTCGGCGGGGGTCAGATCGGCCTAGCGGAGAATAGAGGCCAACGTGCCCCGCTTGATCGTGCTGTGCTGCGGAACCACCACCACGTTGCCAGCGGGATTCCGGTAGACGGCATGACTGCCCTTGGTGCGGACGTGATCGAAGCCGGCCTTCTTCGAGGCGTCGAGCACCTTGCGGACCGGGAGATCGGCGAGGGCGGGACTCACGCCGCCCTTCCGACCTGGAAGGAGGTGACCAGCGGCGTCGCTTCGATCGAAGGCTGGGACACCTCGTCGAGGTAGACCTCCACCGCCTCGCGAAGGTTCGCCAGCGCCTCTTCGAGCGTCTCACCCTGACTGGCCACGTCGAGTTCCAGGCAGCGAGCGACGTACCAGTCTTCCTCCTGGTGTACGGCCGCAGTCAGGGTCCGAACCATCACGCCTCCACTGGTGGTGTGCCAAGGCCATCCTACGGACAGGGCGACGGTTGTCCGTCCCACCTGCGCCGGCTTCGAGGTCGATGGCGCTTCCGAATCGGCCAGCTGGGCCCTCCACCGACCTTGACAAGGACATGTGCGCCGGACGGATGTGGCTGCCGGTCAGGTGGGTGCCCGGCTTCATCCCACCTGCTGGCGCGGGTCCGTCCTGCTCCTCCAGTACAGCAGCATCGTCGCCACCAGCACCCTGCTCAGCGTGGTCATCGCCCTGCCACCCACGGTGGTACTGGCCCTCCGGGTGTCCAGCTTCACCGTCGCCGTCCCCTGGAGCCAACTGTCCGCCCTGCTCGCCGCTATCTACCTCGCGGTGGTGCTGGCCGCCCTGCGGCCCGTCCGCCGCCTCCGAGCCGCCAGTGCAGTCACCGCCGAACCATGACGGGTGCCCTACCCCGGTGCGTTACGCCTCAGGCGGGGTCGTCGAAGTAGCCGATCTCCACGAGGTTGTTCCCGTCGAGCTCGTACACGGAGGTACGGCGGACCACGTCCACCGTCGACGACGGGTCGTCGGGGCGCTTCAGGTACTCCACCCGCGCCCGCCCGGCACTGATCGCCACCTTCTCGACCGGGGTCCGGTCCCCGATCTCGACCATGGTCTGGTACGCCGGCCTGCCGTCCACGTTGCGGAACATCGCGAGCTGCCAGAACTTGCCCGTGCCGCCGCCGTCCATGAGCACCGCCACCACCGCGTCGGCGGCCTTGTCGCCGGTCAGTTCGCCGACCGCACAGAACGGCTGCAACCGGACGACCACCCCGTCCTCGCCGGACCACGCGCCGTCGAGCAGCGGGATCGGGTCCCGGTAGCCGTTGTACGGCTGGGCCGCGTTGCCGAGCGACGCGGTCTGCAACTGCTTGCAGGTCAGTGGCTTGACCGTGGCCGGGGCGGGCTTGGTGCTGGCCTCCGGGGCCGGGTCGGTGACGTCGGCGGCCGGGCTGTCCAGGCCCTGGGCGGGGGTCGCGACCGCCTCGTCGCCGGGGGTGGCCTCGCCACCGGAACCGCAGGCCAGACCGGTCGCCAGGGCGACGACCAGGAACGGCAGCAGGGTCTTGCGCATCGAGTGTCCTTTCACGAGTTGGCCGCAGCGTAGTGCGCCCCTGCCACTACCGGGGCCGGCTGCTCCCGGACGCCGTGACCCGGTGCGGAGCGCCCGTCCGGAGGACTGTCGGGCCGGGCTGGTAGGAAGTAGCCGACCCCGCGCGGTCGACAGAGCCGACCGCTGGACGGAAAGGTGGCCCATGCCCGAGGACGTGCCGACCCTGGACCTGATGGACCTGCTGCCGGAAGGGTGGCGCAGCGTGCTGGCGCCGCACCTCGATCCGGCCCGCACGGCCGCGCTCGGCGAGTTCGTCGCCCGGGAGTACGCCACCCAGACGGTCTTCCCGCCGGTCGAGGACCTCTTCTCGGCGTACCGTCTCTGCGCTCCGCAGGACTGCCGGGTGCTGATCCTCGGCCAGGACCCGTACCACAAGGCCGGGCAGGCGCACGGGCTGAGCTTCAGCGTCCGGGACGGGGTGAGCGTGCCGCCGTCGCTGCGCAACGTCTTCAAGGAGATGGTCGAGGACCTCGGCGTGCCGAAGCCGCGCAGCGGCAACCTCGACGGCTGGGCGGCGCAGGGGGTGCTGCTGCTCAACGCGGTGCTGACCGTCCGCCAGGCGACGCCGGGCTCGCACGGCAACAAGGGGTGGGAGGAGTTCACCGACGCCACCATCCGGGCCCTCGACGCGCTCGACCACCGGGTGGTGTTCCTGCTCTGGGGCGGCTACGCCCGCAAGAAGGCGGCGCTGGTGACCAACCCGCAGCACGTGGTGCTGGAGGCCGGGCACCCGAGCCCGATGAACCCGCGTGGCTTCCTGGGCAGCCGTCCGTTCAGCGCGGCGAACAAGGCCCTCGCCGACGCCGGCCTGCCCACCGTCGACTGGGAGCGGTCGGCCGGTTGAGCCGACACCGTCCACCGGGCCGGGCGCGTCCCTCGTCGCCCGGCCCGTGACCGTGCGGCCGGTGGGCAGCCCGACCGGTGGCGGCGTGGGGCGGGACCGGGCGCGGGCGACTCGGCGGAAGGCCGGCGATGTGCCCGGTTAGGGTGGGCACGTGCTCGTACTGGTGGTGGACTCCTCGACCCCGGCGGTGACCGCCGCGCTGGCGGAGATCGCGGCGGACGGCGTCACGCTCCGGGCGGAGCGGCGCACGGTCGACGCCCGCGCCCACGGCGAGCTGCTCGCGCCGCAGGTCGCGTCGGCCCTCGCCGAGCTGGGCGCCCGCCCCGCCGACCTGGGCGCGATCGTCGCCGGGCTCGGTCCCGGGCCGTTCACCGGCCTGCGGGTCGGGCTGGTCACCGCCGCCACCATGGGGCAGGTGCTCGGCGTGCCCACGTACGGCGTCTGTTCGCTGGACGCCCTCGGTCACCCGGCCGCCGCCGGTGAACCGGTGCTCGCCGCCAGCGACGCGCGTCGCCGGGAAATCTACTGGGCGGTCTACGACGGGGCGGGCCAGCGGATCGCCGGCCCGGACGTCAACCTGCCGGGCCTCGTCGCCGAACGGGCCCGTGACCTCGGGGCCACCGCCATGGTCGGTGACGGCGCGCACCGCTACGCCGACGTGCTCGGCCTGCCGCTGCGGGACGAACCCCGCTACCCGTCGGCCGCCGCGCTGGCCGGGCTGGCCGCCGAGCGGATCCTCACCGCTGCGCCCGGGGACCGGCTCACCCCGCTCTACCTGCGCCGACCGGACGCGGTGGCGGCCACCGCCCGCAAGTCGGTGCTGCCGTGACCGCAGGCGGTCCGGCGGGTGGGCGGCCCGGACCCGTCCGCGTCGACCGGTTCCGCTGGTGGCACATCGACGCGGTGTTGCCGATCGAGGCCGACCTCTTCGGCGTCGAGCAGTGGTCGGCGGCGATGTTCTGGAACGAGCTGGCCAACCGGCACCACTACCTGGTCGCCACCGGCGCCGGTCCCGTGACGGGATCGGGCGGCGAGGTGCTCGGCTACGCCGGGCTCGCCGTGGCGGGCCCGGACGAGGCGTGGGTGCAGAACATCGCGGTCCGGCGGGACGCCCAGCGGCGCGGGGTCGGTCGGGCCCTGCTGGAGGCGCTGCTCGCCGAGGCGGACGCGCGGGGCGCCCGGGACGTGCTGCTGGAGGTCGCGGTGGACAACGCCCCGGCCCAGAAGCTCTACGCCGGGTACGACTTCGAGCCGGTCGGCATCCGGCGCGGCTACTACCAACCGACCAACACCGACGCGCTGGTCATGCGGCGCACGCGGGACTGACGAGCAGCAGGGACTGACGACACACGATGGCTGACGAACCGCTGATCCTCGGCATCGAGACCTCCTGTGACGAGACCGGGGTGGGCATCGTCCGGGGCCACACCCTGCTGGCCGACGCGCTCGCCTCCAGCGTGGAACAGCACGCCCGGTTCGGTGGCGTGGTCCCCGAGGTGGCCAGCCGCGCCCACCTGGAGGCGATCGTGCCGACCATGGAACGGGCGCTCACCGAGGCCGGCGTGACCCTCGCCGACATCGACGCGATCGCGGTCACCTCCGGTCCCGGCCTGGCCGGCGCGCTGCTGGTCGGCGTGGCCGCCGCCAAGGGTTACGCGCTGGCCGCCGAGAAGCCGGTCTACGGGGTGAACCACCTCGCCGCCCACGTCGCCGTGGACACCCTGGAGCACGGTCCGCTGCCCGAACCGGCGGTCGCCCTGCTGGTCTCCGGCGGTCACTCCTCGCTGCTGCTCGTCGACGACCTGGCCCGGGGCGTCACGCCGCTCGGCGCGACCATCGACGACGCGGCCGGTGAGGCGTTCGACAAGGTGGCCCGCCTGCTCGGCCTGCCCTTCCCCGGCGGCCCGTACGTCGACCGGGAGGCCCGGGCCGGCGATCCGGCGGCGATCGCCTTCCCGCGTGGCCTCACCGCCGCCAAGGACCTCGCCGCGCACCGCTACGACTTCTCCTTCTCCGGGCTCAAGACGGCGGTGGCCCGCTGGGTGGAGGCCCGGCAGCGGGCCGGTGAGCCGGTGCCGGTCGCCGACGTGGCGGCGTCGTTCCAGGAGGCGGTCTGCGACGTGCTGGTCACCAAGGCACTCGACGCGTGCCGGTCGCACGGTGTGGAGACGCTTGTCGTCGGCGGGGGAGTGGCCGCCAACTCGCGGTTGCGGGCGATGGCCGAGCACCGCGCGGCCAGGCACGGTGTCCGGGTCCGGGTGCCCCGGCCGCAGCTCTGCACGGACAACGGCGCGATGGTCGCCGCGCTCGGCTCGCACCTGGTCGCCGCCGGGGTCGCGCCGAGCCGGCTCGACCTGCCCGCCGATTCGGCCATGCCGCTGACCAGGGTGAGCGGGTAACCTTCGCGAACGAGGCGGAACGGGGCAGCGGAGCCCGGGGGCGAGGCGGAGGCGGGGGGCGGTCGACGTGATCGTACGGATGTGGGAGGCCCGCGCCGAGCCGTACGGCTTCGACGACCTGCTGGCCTGGGTGTGCGACATCGCGCTGCCGGAGTTCGGGCACGACCCGCTGCACCTCTCCAGCGAGGTCTTCACCTCCACCGACCACCGGGTGGTGGTCATCTCGAAGTGGCGCAACACGCCCCGCTCGATGCCCGAACCGCCGCCGACGCTGCTCGCCCGGCCCGCCCACTCCTGGGACTTCACGCAGGTCGATCGCTGACACGCCGACCTTCCGGTGGGTGACGTGACGGGCGCGTTCCGTGTCCGTCGCATACGTTCGTCCTGTCATGCGTTCCCTACCGGCCGGCGATCCCGGCATCCCCGACTCCCGGTCGGCCACCCGATTCCTGGTCTGGCTGGCCAACCGGAGCCGCCCCACCCTGCTCGCCGGGATCGCGCTCGGCGTCGTGTGGATGGTGGCCCAGGCGCTCGCCCCGGCGGCGATCGGGAAGGCGATCGACGCCGGCCTCACCGCACGTGACCCCGACGCGCTGGTCACCTGGGGGTTGGTGCTGCTCGGGCTCGGGGTGCTCCAGGCCGTCGCGGGCGTCCTGCGGCACCGCTGCGCGGTGTACAACTGGCTCGCCGCCGCGTACCGCACGGTGCAGCTCACCGTCGAGGCGGCGAACCGGCTCGGCGCCACCCTGCCCCGGCGGGTCGCCGCCGGTGAGGTGGTCAGCATCGGCACGTCGGACATCGGGCAGATCGGCTCCGCGATGGAGATCCTGGCCCGGGGCAGCGGCGCGGTGGTCGCCCTCGTCACCATCACGGTGATCCTGCTGACCGCCTCCCTGCCGCTCGGTCTGGTGGTGGTGCTCGGTGTGCCGGTGCTGATGGTGACGGTCGCGCTGCTCATCCGGCCGCTGCACCGCCGGCAGCGCACCTACCGCGACCAGGAGGGCCGGCTGACCACCCGGGTCGGGGACATCGTGCGCGGGCTGCGGGTGCTGCGGGGCGTGGGCGGCGAGCAGGTGGTCGCGACCCGCTACCGGGCCGAGTCCCAGGCGCTGCGCGCCGAGGGGGTACGGGTGGCCCGGGTCGACTCGCTGCTGGCGGCGGTGCAGATCCTGCTGCCCGGTCTCTTCCTCGCCCTGGTCACCTGGCTCGGAGCCCGGTTCGCGCTGCGCGGCGAGATCAGCGCCGGCCAGCTCGTCGCCTTCTACGGCTACACCGCGTTCCTGGTCACCCCGCTGCGGACGATCACCGAGACGGTCGACCAGCTGACCCGGGGGCACGTGGCGGCCCGTCGGGTGGTCGACCTGCTCCGGCTGGCCCCGGAGCTGACCGACCCGGCCCGCCCGGTGCCGCTGCCCGGCGGACCGGGGGAACTGGTCGACCCCGGGTCCGGGGTGGTGGTCCGCCCCGGCCGGCTCACCGCGCTGGTCGCCGCCGAGCCGGCCGACGCCGTCGCGATCACCGACCGGCTCGGCCGGTACGTGGACTCGGACGCGACGCTGGACGGCGTACCGCTGCGGGACGTGGCGCTGGCGACGGTGCGGGAGCGGATCCTGGTGGCCGACAACGACGCGCATCTCTTCACCGGCGTGCTCCGCGCCGAGCTGGACCCGCACGACGTCGCCGACGACGCCACGATCACGGCGGCGCTGGCGGCGGCGAGCGCGACCGACATCGTGGCGGCGCTGCCGGACGGGCTGGACAGCCCGGTGGCCGAGCGGGGCCGGGAGTTCTCCGGTGGCCAGCAGCAGCGCCTGCGGCTGGCCCGGGCGCTGGTCGCCGACCCGGAGATCCTGTTGCTGGTCGAGCCGACCAGCGCGGTGGACGCGCACACCGAGGCGCGGATCGCGTCCCGCCTCGGGCCGGTCCGGGCCGGCCGGACCACGCTGGTCTGCACCACCAGCCCGCTGGTGCTCCGGCGGGCCGACCACGTGGTCGTCGTGGAGGACGGCAAGGTGGTCGCCGAGGGCCGGCACGAGGACCTGCTCGGCACCGAGCCCCGGTACGCCGCGACCGTCAGCCGGGAGGAGAGCTGATGGCCACCGCCCTGCCGGTCGCGGACGCGGCGCAGGTCCGTCGGTACGCCCGTACCCTGGCCCGGCGTCATCCGGGCCCGCTGGCCGGCGCCCTCACCCTGCACGCGGCGGCCGCGGCGGCCGGGCTGGCCGGGCCGCGCCTGCTCGGCGACCTGGTCGAGGGGGTCTCCCAGGGCGACCGCAGCACCCCGGTCGACCTGATCGTGCTGGCCATCGCCGGGTTCGTGGTGGTCCAGTCGGTGCTGCTGCGTCTCGCGCACGTCGCCTCCGCGCGGCTGGGGGAACGGGTGCTCGCCGGGCTGCGGGAGGAGTTCGTCGATCGGATCCTGTCCCTGCCGCTGGCCACCGTGGAGCGGGCCGGCACCGGTGACCTGCTCACCCGGACCTCGCGGGACGTGGCCGCGCTGTCCCGGACGGTCCGGCTGGCGGTGCCCGAGACCCTGATCGCGGTGGTCACCGCCGGGTTCGTCCTCGGGGCGCTGCTGCTGGTCGGTCCGCTGCTGGTGCTGCCCTGCCTGGTCGCGGTGCCGGTGCTGGTCGTCGGCACCCGCTGGTACCTGCGCCGGGCCACCGCCGGCTACCTGCGGGAGAACGCCGCCTACTCGGACATCACCGACGGGATCAGCGAGGCCGTCGAGGGTTCGCGGACCACCGAGGCGTTGCGGCAGCAGGCCCGCCGACGGGCCCGCACCGACGCCGACATCCGCCGGTCGTACGCGGCCGAGCGGTACACCCTCTGGCTGCGGACGGTCTTCTTCCCGGTGACCGAGATCGGGTACCTGGTGCCGGTGGTGGCGACCCTGGTCGTCGGCGGCTGGTTCTACCTGGAGGGCTGGGTGACCCTCGGCCAGGTCACCGCGGCCACCCTCTACACGCAGCAGCTCATCGAGCCGGTCGACCGGCTGCTCGCCTGGCTGGACGAACTCCAGGTCGGCGGGGCGTCGTTGGCCCGGCTGCTCGGCGTGGCCGCCCCGGACGGACCCACCGGCGACGGACCGGCCGCGAGCCGGGCCGCGTCCGACGGAACCGGTACGAGCCCGGCCGGCACGTCCCTGGTCGACCCGCCCCGGTCGGGCACGTCCCCGGTCGGCGCGTCCCCGGTCGGTGGGGCGGTCGGTCGTCCGGGGGACGGTCGACTCGCCGTCCGGGACGTCACGTTCGCCTACCGCCCGGGGCGGGACGTGCTGCACGGCGTCACCCTGGTTCCGCAGCCGGGGGAGAAGTTGGCCATGGTCGGTCCGTCCGGGGCGGGCAAGTCGACGCTGGGTCGGCTCCTGGCCGGCGTGCACGCCCCGGGCACCGGCTCGGTCACCGTGGACGGGCGGCCCCTGACCGGGCTGCCCCTGGCCGAGCTGCGTCGACACGTCGCCCTGGTCACCCAGGAACACCACGTCTTCATCGGCACGCTGCGGGAGAACGTGGCGATGGTCCGGCCGGCGGCCACCGACGCGGACGTCCGCGCGGCGCTGGCCGCCGTGGACGCGCTGGACTGGGCCGACGCCCTGCCCGAGGGGCTGGCGACCCCGGTCGGCGAGGGCGGGCACCCGCTCACCGCCGCGCAGGCGCAGCAGCTCGCCCTGGCCCGACTGGTGCTGGCCGACCCGCACACCCTGGTGCTGGACGAGGCGACGTCGCTGATCGACCCGCGTGCGGCGCGGCACCTGGAACGGTCGCTCGCGGCCGTGCTGGAGGGTCGTACGGTGATCGCGATCGCGCACCGGCTCTTCTCCGCGCACGACGCCGACCGGGTGGCGGTGGTGGAGGACGGCCGCATCACCGAACTCGGCCCGCACGCCGACCTGCTCGCCCGGGGCGGCTCGTACGCGGACCTCTGGCGTTCCTGGCACGGCTCCCGTTCCTGACCAGGCCACCGGCGGTCGGGCGGCGGTCGGGCGGCCGGGTGGCCGTCGGGACCGCGTCGGTCAGTCACCCAGGGCCAGGCAGACGTTCTCCTGCTCGCCGACGGCGACAGCCAGCCGGCGGGTGCCGTCGGCGTCGAACGTGATCACGTGCAGCCCGTCGAGGAGGTAGTAGCCCCGGGGGTGGTGGTCCCCGGGCCGGAAACCGAAGCCGGCGGGGCCGACGATGGTGTAGCGGGACCAGGTGCCGTCCGGCCGGTGGTCGGCGGCGCCGGAGCCGCCCGCGTCCCGCCGCGCGGCCCGTCCGGTGTCGACGTTGACGAAATCGACGACCAGCGGGCCGGCGAACTCCTCCCGGCGGACCGCGCCGTCGGGGTACCGGGCCACCACCCGGACCCGAACGTCCTGGTCGACCACCCGCACCTGGAGCGGGAAGGAACAGTACCGGCCGGCCGGGGCGGTCCACTCCTGCTGCACCCAGGTGCGCCAGGGCTCCGGCCGGTAACCGCCGGGCCGTGCCCCGTCGACCGGTCCGTCGACCGCGGACGCGGGTGCCCCCGCCAGGAGGGAGCCGAGCGCGATCGTGCCCACCAGCGCCGTCCGGACGAGTCTGCGCATCACCACCACCGCCTAACCGTGAAAGGTCGAATAACCGGTGTGCAGAGGTTGACTGGTTAGCTGGTGTCCCGTCAAGGCATACTGGCCGGGTGCACTGGATCGACGTCGACGGTCATCCCATGCCGGTGCTGCTCGCCGGCCACCGTGGACTGGAGCTCTGCAACACCTGGGGCGGGTGGGACGAGTCGCCCGCGCCGTACCGGGAATGGCTGCGCGGCTACGACCGGCTCGCCGTCTGGGCCGGGCACGCGGACCTGCTCGACGCCGCCACGGTACGTCGGCTCCGGTTGACGGCCGAGGAGCGGCCGGACGCGGCCGACCGGGTGCTGGCGGAGACGAGGACGCTGCGCGCCGCCCTGCGCGCCGTCCTGCTGACGCCCGGCGACACCGCCGCGTTCGACGTCGTCGCGGCCATCGCCGAGCAGGCTGCCGCCGCTTCCCGGCTCCACGCCGACGCGGCGGGGACCGCGCGGTGGACACTCGGCGAGGAGGCGGGGCTGGCGCTGCCACTGCTCGCCTGCGGCCGGGCCGCTGCCGACCTGCTCACCACGGCGGACCGGCACCGGGTGCGGGCCTGCCCCGGCGACGACTGCGGCTGGCTCTTCCTCGACCCGCGTGGCCGGCGGCGCTGGTGCAGCATGGCGGTCTGCGGCAACCGCGCGAAGGTCCGTGCCTACGCCACCCGGCACCGCCGGCCCGATCACCGGTGAACGGGGAGCCTTCACTCTCGGGTCGAACCCAGCCCCGAACCCCGCTCGACGTCGAAGAGCCACCGAGGCGGCGAGCATGTCGGGGAGGTCCGGGGCCTGCGCGGCCCCCGCGCCCGCCCGAGGTGCGCGGGGACCGTCACAGCCGTCAGCTGTGCGAGAACCAGTACTGGGCCGACCAGACCGAGGTGCCCTTGGTCCGGAACACGTTGTGCTCGCCCGTCTTGATCGTCTTCGAGCCGAGGAAGACCTTCGCGCCGTTGCCGTGGGCATACACGTAGACCGGCTCGGTGCTCCCGGCGGTGAGCGTGATGCTCCAGCACTTGCCCGGCGCCACCACATGGCTGGTGAACCCGCCGCGCCAGGGGAATTCCAGGGTCGACGAGAAGCCGGTTCCCTTGTTGCAGAGTCCGGTCCGGTTGGTCGCTGCCGCTGCCGGCGTCGCGGCGGTGGTCAATCCGGCCAGGACGAGAGCGCCGACCACGACCGGTCGCCACGTCTTGCGCATACGAGTCAAAGCTGCCATCTGTGCTCCTAAAGCCTTGTAGTGGGATGTTGCCGCGGACCAGTCCAGACAGGCGCATAACGCGTTCGTCTACGGGAGACACGGATGCCTCGGGTGGATTGGTTCACGGAACTTCCGCACTCGGCCCCACGCCTGCGCGGCGACTCCGCTGGCGCGGCACGACCTGCCCGGCAACGGGGCGACCCGATTCGGTGGGACCGGGCGGAGCCGGTTCGCGGTCAGACGTCGAGCGGGTCGGCGAGGAGCCGCTCGAAGGCCAGTTCGGCCGCGCCGATCAGGGGGGCGTCGTCGCCCAGCTTCGGGGTGCGCAGCCGGACGTGCTCCCGGCAGGCGGCCAACGCCATCGAGTTGAGCCGGCTGCGCACCTGGGCGGCTGCGGCGAGGTAGAGGTCCCGCATGGTGCCGCCGAAGACGACCATCTCCGGGTTGAGGATGTTCACCAGGTTGGCGACGCCGAAGCCGAGCCAGTCGCCGGCCTGACGGACCGCCGCCTGGGCACTGGCGTCCCCGCGGGCCGCCGGGTCCACCACGGCCAGGATGGCGTCCTGCCCCTCCACGCCGTCACGGCCGGCGGCCCGGAGCAGCGCGCGGCCGCCGATCTCGGTCTCCCAGCAGCCCCGGGAGCCGCAGCCGCACGGCTGCCCGCCCGGGTTGACCACCATGTGGCCGACCTCGCCGCCGTAGCCGGCGTGCCCGGTGACCCGTCGCCCACCGGCGATGATGCCCGCCCCGACACCGGCGTCGCCGTGCAGGTAGACGACGTTGTCGCAGCCCACCGCCACACCACGGACGTGTTCGGCGAGGACCGCCAGGTCGGCGACGTTGCCGACCACGACCGGGTGCCCGGTGCCGAGCCCGGCGCGGAGCAGTTCGCCGAGCGGCTCGTCGACCCAGCCGGTGGTGGGGCTGGACCGGACCAGGCCGTCGTCCCGGCGGACCATGCCGACCACCGCCACGCCCGCGCCGACGCAGACCGCGCCGGACGGGGCGCCCTGCTCCATCTCCTTGACCATGGCGGTGAGCAGCGGCGCGGCCTCCGCCGCCGCCGGGCCGTGCGGCCGGGGCAGTTCCCGGCGGTCGAGCAGCTCGCCGCCGAGCCCGACCCGCGCGGCCCGCAGCCGGTCCACCTCGACACTGAACGCGTACGCGAAGACCCGCTCCGACTCGGGCCGGACGACCAGCGAGGGTCGCCCGGCCCGGCCGGTCTCCTTCGGCGCTCCCTCGCTGACCAGTCCCGCGCCGGCCAGGTCGGCGGTGAGCGCGCCGATGGTGCTGCGGTTCAGTCCCAGGGCGGTGGTGAGTTCCGCCCGTGAGGTCGCCCCGTGCACGTGGACGTAACGGAGCAGCGCGCCGAGGTTCTGCCGGCGGATCTCGTCCTGGCTGGGTCCTGTGCGCATGCTCCTGGTACTCCGGTCGAGGGACGTGGTCAGCGGTTGCCGGTGGCGGCGGCCCGTCGTCGCGAGAACGCGTCGACGCTGGCGGCGAGCAGCAGCACGACTCCGGTGACCACGTACTTGACCCCGGCCTCGTACCCCATCAGGCCCATGCCGTTGTCGATCACCGCGACCACCGCGCCGCCCAGCACCGCGTCGAGCACCCGTCCCTTGCCGCCGAAGAGGCTGGTCCCGCCGATCACCGCCGCGCCGACGGCGTAGAGCAGTACGTTACTGCCCCCGGTGTTCGGGTCGACCGAGTTGGCCCGGCTGGCGGCCACGATGCCCCCGACCGCGGCCATCGTCGAGCAGATCACGAAGACCGAGATCCGGATCCGGTCGACGTTGATACCGGCGCGGCGGGCCGCCTCCCGGTTGCCGCCGACCGCGTAGACGTGCCGGCCGTAGCTGGTGCGCTGGAGCACGAAGGTCCAGAAGATCAGCAGCACCGCGATAATGGGCACCACGATCGGTACGCCCTTGAGCGAGTTGATCAGGACGTTGCGGCTGCGCTCCAGGTTGAGGATGTAGACCGCCAGGCCGAGGACGACCGCCAGCCCGCCGATCCGGGCCAGCACCACCGGGAACGGATCGGCGAGCAGGCCCCGCGCGGTGCGCTTGCGGTGGCGCAGGAGTTGCAGGGCCGCGTACCCGCCGACCAGCACGGCGAAGAAGAGCCAGCCGAGCGTCGGGGTGAGGTTGCGGTTGGCGATCGCCACCAGCACCTCGTCCCGGATCGAGATGTTGCTGCCGCCGCTGATCAGCAGCAGCACGATGCCCTGGAAGGCGAGGAAGGCCGCCAGGGTGACCACGAAGGACGGAATACCGATCTTCGCGACCAGGAAGCCGAGGACGAGCCCGATGACCAGGCCGGTGGCGACGGCCGCGAGCACCGCCACGTACCACGGCAGGCCCGCCTTGGTGACGATGTTGGCCAGGACGGCGGCGCAGACCCCGCTGGCGAAGCCGGCGGAGAGGTCGATCTCGCCGAGCAGCAGGACGAAGACCAGCCCCATCGCGATCAGCGTGACCGCCGCGCCCTGGGTGAAGAGGTTGGCGAAGTTCTGCGCCGACAGGAACGACGGTCGCATGATCGAGAAGACCGTGCAGAGCACGACCAGTCCCAGGACGGCCGGCAGCGCCCCGATGTCGCCGCCGCGTACCCGGCTGATGTAGTTGCGGACGTGGCCGCCCACGGTCGGCGTGTCGGTGACCGCCACCGGACCGACCTTGCGCACGGCGGTGCTGGTCATCGGAGGGCTCCTGGGGTGCTGTCGGCGGATGCGCCGGTGTCGGGGGGCTGCGCGCCGTTGCCGGCCGTCAGGCCGAGCGCGCCGGACCGGCCGGCGGTGATCAGTTCGACCACCTGGGCGTGGGTGATGTCGGTGGTCTTCACCTGGGCGACCATCTGCCCGAGGTAGAGCGCGGCGATCCGGTCGGAGACCGCGAACACGTCGTTCATGTTGTGCGAGATGAGCACGACGGCCAGGCCGTTGTCGGCGAGCCGCCGGACCAGTTCGAGCACCTGGGCGGTCTGCGCGACACCGAGGGCGGCGGTCGGCTCGTCCAGGATCACCAGCTTGCTGTTCCAGAGCACCGCCTTGGCGATCGCCACGGTCTGGCGCTGGCCGCCGGAGAGGCTGGAGACGTGCTGGCGCAGCGACTTGACCGTCCGGACGTTCAGCCCGGCCAGGGTCTCGGCGGCCATCTGCTCCATGGTCGGTTCGTCGAGCACGATGCCGGTGCGCTTCTCCCGGCCGAGGAACATGTTCTGCACGATGTCGAGGTTGTCGCAGAGCGCGAGGTCCTGGTAGACGACCTCGATGCCGAGGGCGGCGGCGTCCCGGGGGCTGTTGATGGTCACCGGCCGGCCCTCGAAGAGGAACGTGCCGGCGTCGGTGGGGTAGATGCCGCTGATGCACTTGACCAGGGTCGACTTACCGGCGCCGTTGTCGCCGACCAGGGCGGTCACCTCCCCCGCGTGGGCGGAGAAGGCCACGTCACGCAGGACCTGGACCGGGCCGAAGCTCTTGTCGATCCCACGTAGTTCCAGCAGGGGGGTGGTGGACACGGGTCTCCTTCACGTCTGTCGAGCCGCCGGGGCGGGCGTCACCGGGGTTGCGGTCCCTGGGTGACGCCCGCGCTCCGGTGGGGGCACCGGAAACCGGTACGGCTCAGCTGATCCCGGCGTCGGCGCAGAGCTTGGCGTACTCGGCGGTGCAGAGCGCCTCCTTGGTGACGAAGCCGTCCGCCACGACGTCCTTGACGTTCTCCTTGAAGATCAGCTTCGGGGTGAGCAGGACGGAGGGCACGTCCCGGCCGCTCTCCGGGTCCTTCACCGTCTGCCCGGTCTCCTTGCGCTCGCCCTTGGCCAGCCCGATGGCCAACTCGGCGGCGGCGTCCGCCTCCTGCTTGATCGCCTTGTAGACGGTCATGCACTGGTCACCGGCGAGGATGTTCTGCAACCCCTGGAGGTCGGCGTCCTGCCCGGTCACCGGGACCTTGCCGTTGAGCTTGTTCTTCTTGAGCACCGAGATGGCCGCGTTGCCGAGGCCGTCGTTCGCCGCGAGCACGCCGTCGATCTTGCCGCCGGTCTGGGTCAGCATCTGCTCGAACAGCGTGGCGCCCTGGGCGTTGTCCCAGGCCGGGACGGACTGCTCCGGGCCCTTCACGTACTCGCCGGAGTCGAACTTCGGCTTGAGCACCGAGTCGTAGCCGTTCTTGAACAGGGTGGCGTTGTTGTCGGTGGGGGAGCCGTTCAGGTACGCCACCACCGGCTTCTGCACGCCCTTGTCGGTCAGGCACTTCGTCAGGCCCTCGCCCTGGAGCTTGCCGACCACCTCGTTGTCGAAGCTGACGTAGTACTCGGCGCTGCCGCCGAGGGTCAGCCGGTCGTAGTCGATGGTCGCCACACCCTGCGACTTCGCCTTGTCCAGCACGGCCTTGCCGGTGCCCGAGTCCAGGTTGACGATCATCAGGGCGGTCACCCCGCTGGTGATCATCTGGTCGGCGATGGTCTGGAAGTTGGACTTGTCGTCCTGGGCGTTCTGGATGTCGTAGTCGACGTCGGCCGCCTTGAAGGCCGCCTCCAGGAACTTGCGGTCGGCGTTCTCCCACCGGCCGGAGGACTTGCTGTCCGGCAGGATCACGCCGATCTTGGGCTTCTTGTCGGAGCCGGCGTCGTTGTCGCCCGAGTCGTCGCCGCAGGCGGTCACGCCGCCGGTGACGAGCAGACCCACGGTCGCGATGGTGAGGATCCCTCTGCGCATGTGCGGGGTTCCTTTCGGGGTGGGGGTGTGTTGTTTTGTTGTGCCCGGCAACGTATTCCCCGTCACACTCCGAGCGCAAGACCGTCGAGGTCATGGATTTGTTGGCTGCGGTAACAATTCAGCAACGCCAACGAAACGCGCAGGTCGGACGGCCGTCACCAAGCCCGGGTCGAACGAAGATGATCAACGCCTCACCCGAAGGTCGGGCAGCGTGGGAAAAGAGAAGCGGGTCGCCGTCGGTGGTGGCCGGCCGCTCAGCGGGTGGCGATCGGCGCGGTGGTCGCCCCGGTCAGCGCGACCAGGTCCGCCGGGGCGAGCTGGACCTGGAGCCCGCGCCGCCCGGCCGAGACGTAGACGCTCGGGAAGGCCAGGGCCGAGGCGTCCAGCACCGTCGGCAGCCGTCGGCGCTGACCAAGCGGGCTGATGCCGCCACGCACGTAACCGGTGGCGCGTTCGGCGAGGACCCGGTCGGCGAGGACGGCCCGCTTCCCGCCGGCCGCCCCCGCGAGCGCCTTGAGGTCCAGCTCACCGGTGACCGGGACGACCGCCACGGTCAGGGCACCGTCCACCTCGGTCACCAGGGTCTTGAA
Source organism: Micromonospora sp. NBRC 101691 (assembly GCF_030269285.1). Lineage (NCBI taxonomy): Bacteria > Bacillati > Actinomycetota > Actinomycetes > Micromonosporales > Micromonosporaceae > Micromonospora > Micromonospora sp. NBRC 101691. The sequence continues at coordinate 132,490 of NZ_BSTB01000008.1, read as the reverse complement.
CACCCGGTCGGCCGGTACGTCGAGCGCCGCGGCGACCTCGGTGCCGTAGTTCGGGGTGTCCGGCGCGACGTCGTACGGGTGGACGCTGTGTCCGATCCCGCGCTTGACCAGCAGCGCCGTCGCCGGTGTCCCCCGTCCCGCCACGGGCTCAAATCTAACCGGTCGGACGGCAGACCAGCGCGGTCGGCGCCCCGGCGACCCGGGTGAGCACCACACTCGCCGCCTGGTCGCCGGCGAGCCGCAGGTCGCGCCGGAGCCGTTCGGGTTCCAGCGCCGAGCCGCGCTTGAGGATCTCCACCCGCCCCACCCGTCGGTCGCGCAACAGGGCACGTAGTCGCTTCAGCGAGAACGGCAGCACGTCGGTGACCTCCAGACAGCGGGCGAAGGGGGTCACGCCGGGGGTGTCCGCGTACAGGTAGGCGATGCTCGGGTCGGCGATCGTCGCGCCCAACGTGGCGGCGAGTTCGGCGACCAGGTGCGCGCGGACCACCGCCGGATCCGGGTCGTGCAGGTAGCGCCGGACCGGGCCGACCGGAGCCTCCTCCGCGCCCGAGCCGGTGAGCTGGTGCGCCCGCCCGGCCCGCAGCACGGTCGCCCGACGGGGCAGCTCGGCCAGCCGGCCGCACCAGAGCGCCGCCTCCACCAGGTCGCCGTCGACGCTGACCCACTCGGCCTCCGCGCCGGTCGGGATCAGCGCGTGGTCCAGCCCGGGGGCCACCTTCACCACCGTGTGCGGCACCCGGGCGGCGAGGTCGGTCACGAAGTCCCACGGAGGTGAGTAGGCCTTCGGGTCGAAGATCCGCCGGCCGGTGCCGGTGCTGCGGCGGGCCGGGTCGCAGAAGACCCCGTCCACCCGGGACACGTCGAACGCGGTCGCGTCGCCGCACTCGACGGTGAACGCGTCGGCCAGCCCGGCCGCCCCGGCGTTCGCGGCGGCCATCGCGGCGGTGAGCGGATCGGCCTCCACCCCGTACACCCGGATGCCGGCCCGGGCGGCGGCGAGCGCGTCCGCGCCGAGACCGCAGCCGAGGTCGGCGAGGGTGCGTACCCCGGCGTCCCGCAACCGCGCGGCGCGCCGGTCGGCGACCACCCGCCGGGTCGCCTGCTCCAGCCCGGCGCGGGTGAGGAACATCCCGGCCGCCTCCGGGCCGAACTTGCCGGTCGCCCGTCGCCGCAGCTCGGCCTGCGTGAGCGCGGCGGCGGCCAGCCCGGCCGGCACGCCGGCCGAGCGGAGCGCGGCCGCCGCGCTCAGCGGGTCACCGCCGGCCACCCGTGCCGCCGCGTCGAGCGCGGTCGACCCCTCGGGGGTACGCAGGACGGCGAACTGGTCGAGATCCACCCGACCCATTCTGGACCGCCGGGTTCGGGAGGTAGCAGGGGTCCCTTGTTACCGCTTTTTGTCGAACAGGGGACCCCTGCAGGCACCCGGACCCCGCCCGGGTCAGGGCAGGGCCCGCAGGAACGGGCCGTGGTTCAGGCGGAACTCCCAGGCGTAGAACCGGTCCCAGTTGATCGACCAGGTCATCAGCCCCCGGAAGGCCGGGTTGGTTCCGCTACGCGGGGCGTACGACCCGCAGCTCTGCCCCTTGACCAGGCAGTTCACCGCGGCCTGCACCCCGGCCGGGGCGAGGTAGCCGTTGCCGGCGCTGGGGGAGGAGGGCGCCCCGAAGGCCACCTGGTCCTCACGCAGCGCCGGGAAGAACCGGTCGGGGTTGCCGGCGACCGGGAAGCCGGCCAGCAGCATGTCCGTCATCGCGATGTGGAAGTCGGCGCTGCCCATCGTGTGGTACTGGTTGTCCAGCCCCATGATTGGTCCCGAGTTGTAGTCCTGCACGTGCAGCACGGTGAGGTCGTTGCGCAGCGCGTGGATCACCGGCAGGTACGACCCGGAGCGCGGGTCCTGTCCGCCCCACGGGCCCTGTCCGTAGTACTGGTAGCCGAGCTGGACGAAGAACGTCTCCGGCGCCATGGTGAGCACGAAGTTGGCCCCGTACCGCTGCTTGATCGTGCGGATCGCCGAGATCAGGTTGACGATCACCGGCGTGGTCGGGTTGCGGAAGTCGGTGTCCCCGGCGTTGAGGTAGAGCGAGTGCCCCTCGAAGTCGATGTCGAGGCCGTTCAGGCCGTACCGGTCGATGATGGCCGACACCGACCGGACGAAGGTGTCCCGGGCGGCGGTGGTGGTGAGCTGGACCTGGCCGTTCTGCCCGCCGATGGAGAGCAGCACCTTCTTGCCCTGCGCCTGCTTGGCGCGGATCGCGGCGATGAACTCGGCCTCCGTCTCCACCCCGGGGCACTCGGTCGCCGGGCAGAGCTGGAAGCGGATGTCGCCCGAGGTCACGGTGGTCGGCTCACCGAAGGCCAGGTTGATGATGTCCCAGTCGGCCGGCACGTCGGCCATCCGCAGGTAGCCCGAGCCGTTGGCGAAGCTGGCGTGCAGGTAGCCGATCAGCGCGTGCCGGGGCAGCCCACCGGGCGGCGGCGTGGTCGGGGGCGGCGTGGTCGGCGGCGGGGTGGTGGGGGGCGGCGTGGTCGGCGGCGGGGTGGTCGGCGGCGGCGTGGTCGGCGGGCCGCCGGCACAGGGCGCGCCGTTGATCGTGCAGTTGACGGGGGAGCCGGAGCCGGTGACCAGGAAGCCGAACGACACCGAGGCGCCCGGCGCGACGGTGCCGTTCCACGACCGGTTGGTGAAGGTGTGCCGCCCGCCGGCGCTGGTCAGGGTGGCGTCCCAGTAGGAGCCGAGGGTGGTGCCCGACGGCAGGGCGAAGGCGACCTGCCAGCTGGTGATGGTGGTCGGGCCACCGTTGGTGATGGTGTAACGCCCCTCCCACCCGGTGCCCCAGTCGGCGGTCCGGACGAGGGTGGCGGTCGGACCGGCGGCCTGGGCCGGCGCGGCGACGACGAGGGTGGTGGCGGTGATGGCGGCGAGGGCCGCGACGGCGGCCAGCAACAGTCTCGGGACAGGGCGACGCATCCGGACCTCCCGGTAGGAGAGCCGTCGGATCGACGGATGCCTAATTATTAGGATTGTTAACTGTAATTGTCCAGGTGTGGTGGCGAGTGATCCGGTCGCGGACCGTGCTGCGAGGGTGGGCACGGCGCGGGCGGGGGTGGGCGGCTCCGGCCGACGCGACGCGCCCCGCCGTCGTTGGCACTCTCCTTGACGGAGTGCTAGCGGCGGCCTAATCTGCGATTAGCACTCTCCCATCGAGGGTGCCAGCTTCCGGGCCTCGCCCGGAGGTTGAACGCCAGGCGGACCGGCACCCGCGACGACGGCCCCGCCCGGTGGCATGTGGCAGATTGACGCTGGTCGGCCCCGCCGACCGGTTACGAAACCAAGTACCCCAGGAGGGTATGCCCGTGACTACCGCGACCAAGGTTGCGATCAAGCCGCTCGAGGACCGGATCCTGGTCCAGGCGAACGAGGCTGAGACCACCACGGCGTCGGGCATCGTGATCCCCGACACCGCCAAGGAGAAGCCGCAGGAGGGCACCGTCCTCGCTGTCGGCCCGGGCCGCGTCGACGACAAGGGCAACCGGATCCCGGTTGACGTGCAGGTCGGCGACACCGTCATCTACTCGAAGTACGGCGGCACCGAGGTCAAGTACGCCGGCGAGGAGTACCTGGTGCTCTCCGCCCGCGACGTCCTCGCGGTCATCGAGAAGTAACCAACCGATCAGTGTCGCTGCCCCGGTCCGGCTCGCCGGGCCGGGGCAGCAACGCTTCGAAGGGATATCCATGGCGAAGATCCTGAGCTTCTCGGATGACGCCCGGCACCTGCTCGAGCACGGTGTCAACGCCCTCGCGGACGCGGTCAAGGTCACTCTCGGCCCGCGCGGGCGCAACGTCGTCCTGGACAAGAAATTCGGTGCGCCGACGATCACCAACGATGGGGTCACCATCGCCAAGGAGATCGAGCTCACCAACCCGTACGAGAACCTCGGCGCGCAGCTGGTCAAGGAGGTGGCGACCAAGACCAACGACGTCGCCGGCGACGGGACCACCACCGCCACCGTGCTCGCCCAGGCCATGGTCCGCGAGGGCCTGCGCAACGTGACCGCCGGGGCCAACCCGGCCGGCCTCAAGCGCGGCATCGACGCGGCGGCGGCCAAGGTCTCCGAGGCCCTGCTCGACCGGGCCGTCGAGGTGGCCGACAAGACCTCGATCGCCCACGTCGCGACGATCTCGGCGCAGGACGCCACCATCGGCGAGCTGATCGCCGAGGCGATGGAGAAGGTCGGCCGGGACGGTGTCATCACCGTCGAGGAGGGCTCCGCCCTGCACACCGAGCTGGACGTGACCGAGGGTCTCCAGTTCGACAAGGGCTTCATCTCGCCGAACTTCGTGACCGACCTGGAGTCGCAGGAAGCGGTCCTGGAGAACCCGTACATCCTGATCACCACGCAGAAGATCTCGGCGATCGAGGAACTGCTGCCGCTGCTGGAGAAGGTCCTCGCGGACAGCCGGCCGCTGCTGATCGTCGCCGAGGACGTCGAGGGCCAGGCGCTCTCCACGCTGGTGGTCAACGCGCTGCGCAAGACCATCAAGGTCTGCGCGGTCAAGGCGCCGGGCTTCGGTGACCGCCGCAAGGCGATGCTCCAGGACATGGCGATCCAGACCGGCGCCGAGCTGGTCGCGCCGGAGCTGGGCTACAAGCTCGACCAGATCGGGCTGGAGGCGCTCGGCACCGCCCGCCGCGTGGTCGTCGACAAGGAGAACACCACCATCGTCGACGGTGGCGGCCAGGACACCGAGGTCGCCGACCGGGTCGCGCAGATCCGCAAGGAGATCGAGGCCTCGGACTCCGAGTGGGACCGGGAGAAGCTGGCCGAGCGGTTGGCGAAGCTCTCCGGCGGCGTGGCGGTCATCAAGGTGGGCGCGGCGACCGAAGTCGAGATGAAGGAGCGCAAGCACCGCATCGAGGACGCCATCGCGGCGACCAAGGCGGCGGTCGAGGAGGGCACGGTGCCCGGCGGTGGTGCCGCCCTCGCGCAGATCCTCCCGACGCTCGACGACGACCTCGGCTTCACCGGGGACGAGAAGGTCGGCGTCTCGATCGTGCGCAAGGCGCTGGTCGAGCCGCTGCGCTGGATCGCCCAGAACGCCGGCCAGGACGGCTACGTCGTCGTGCAGAAGGTCGCCGGCAGCGAGTGGGGCCACGGCCTCGACGCCGCCGCCGGGCAGTACGTCGACCTGGTCGGCAACGGCATCATCGACCCGGTGAAGGTGACCCGCAACGCGGTGACCAACGCCGCGTCCATCGCCGGCCTGCTGCTCACCACCGAGAGCCTGGTGGTGGAGAAGCCGGAGAAGGCCGAGCCGGCCGCCGGTGGCCACGGGCACTCCCACGGCCACGGCCACCAGCACGGCCCCGGCTTCTGAGCCGTCCGCGACACGGTACGGCGGGCGCGCCGCTCCCCCGGGGCGCCCGCCGGCACGTCGCACCGCAGGGCACGCCGTCCCCGTGACGGCGTGCCCTGTGTCGTACGTGGACCGGTGGGCTTGGCCCGGAGGGAACGGCACCGGACGGGACCGGATGGAGGACTCGCGCGGCGGGAGCCTAGCCGGCGTCGCCGGGTACGTCCCGCCAGGCGACCTCGGGATCGAGCAGGGGCGCCCAGGATGGGCGGTACCGCGGCGCGCGGCGGTCCAGCTCGGTCCGGAGGTCGCCGAGGTGCATGTCGTAGCGGGGGGACGGGTACCAGTCCGGCCAGGAGTCGTAGCGCCGCTCGACGGCGTGCCCCTCCGGGGTGGTCGTCAGGCGGAGGAAGAACCAGCGTCCCTCCTCCGGGTGGGTCTCCGCCGTCCGTAGCGCGCGGGTCAGGCCGGACAGTTCCCGGAAGCCCTGCCAGTCGGTCTCCCCGATGAGGGCACGCGGTGGCTGCGGCCCCCGTTGCGTGGCGAGGCTGGTGTCGGTGGCCGCCACGAGCAGGGTGCAGCGCCCGTCGCCGGCCGGGGCCTGCCCGCGGACCCAGGCCGCCAACGCGTCGAGCTCCGGGCGGTGTTCCGGCTCGGTCCGCCGTCGTTCGGACTCCTCGCGCATGGCGGCCCGGACCAGGTCCTCGTGCCCGTCGACGCTGAGCGCCCGTACCCGGCGGCCCGGAACGGCGGTGCCGGCCGGGACGACGGGCGGGGCCACGGCGTCGGGGGTGATCCCGGCGGCGTCCGCCACGGCGAGGGCGGCGGGCAGGTCGACGGCGTCGGCCGGGAGCCGGCCGAGCAGCCCGGAGAGGTGCCCCGCGTCGAGGGCGCGTGCCTCGGCGGCGGCGAGCAGGCGGGTGGCGGCCCCGGCCACGTCGTCCCGCTCGGCCGGATCGTCCCGCCCGTGTTCGCCCCACTCGAAGACCACGTCGACGAGTTCGAGCCGGGCCCGTTCGGCGTCGAGCACCGAACGGGCGGTGGCGACCAGCCCGTCCGACACGTCGTCCGGGTACGGCACCCGGGACCAGACCCCGTCGTCGTACCAGTAGACGTAGCCGAGCTGGTCGTCGGCCTGCCAGCGGAGCAACTCCGGCCAGGGCAGCCAGGCCGGGGCCCCGTCGAGCAGGTCGATCGGGGGCGTGGCGGCCGCCGTGTCGCTGTACTCGTGGTCGTAGCCGAAGAGCACCGCCCGCCCGCCGTCGACCAGGACCAGGCGGGACCGGTTCCCGCCGTGGTCGTCGTGGTGGGCGCCGTCGGCGGCGCACCAGTAGACGTCGTGGACGCCGAGCGCGGCGAGGGCGCTGGCGAACAGGGCCCAGCGGTTCCAGAGCAGGTGAGGCGGGGGACGCAGGTCAGGCGAAGGCGGCACCGGTGGCATGTGGCCATGCTGCCGGACAGCACGCTGCCGCGCCCCCGGCGGGGGCGCGGCAGCGGTGGTCCTGGTCGGTGCCTCAGGCGACGTTGCGCTGGGCGGGCACCGTCGACTTGTGCGGGCGGCCGAGGCGGGCCTCCAGGCGGGCGATGTCCACCCGGCTGCGTCGCCGGTCGGCCAGGTCCTCCCAGCCGATGGCGAGCAGACGCAGACGCTCGGACTCGCTGAAGCCGCCCCACACCCCGTACGGCTCGCGGACGGCGAGGGCGTGCGCCGCGCACTCGGCGCGCACCGGGCAGGCCCGGCAGACCGCCTTGGCCCCCGACTCCCGGCGCAGCCGGGAGGAACCACGTTCGCCGTCCGGGTGGAAGAACTGGGCGCTGTCGCGGCCCCGGCAGGCACCGAGCCGCTGCCAGTCCCAGAGGTCGACGATGGGTCCGGGCAGTCTACGTACGTTCGACATCAGCACCCCTCCTCCCGCGCGGCACCGCCGCGATGGTCTGTCAGGCCGTCCCGGGCGACGGTTCGCGCGAGCACGCCGGGTCCGGCCTGGCCCCTCCGATACCCTGCCGTTCGCCCGCTCACACGTGTGTGATCGAAAAGCTCCGGCAACTCGCGTCAAAGGCCCCATATGTCGGAAAAGTTCGGAGAATTGCCCGGAACGCCCTCATGATCAGCGCCGCCCGTGGTCTGCTTCCTGACGGAGAGGAGACCCCACTGTGCGTACGGTTCTCGTCTGCGTCCGAACCCCGTTGGCGGCGCAGCACCTGTCTTCCGCAGCGGCCAGGCTGGGCCTGTCCGCCGTCGTCCGTACCGCCGTCTCTGATCCCGAGGTGATGCTGCGCCTCGCCGAGCAACCGCCCGACGTGGTGCTCGCCGACACCGCGCTGACCCGCCCGGACAGCGCCGGATTCGTCCGGCGCGTCCTGGCCCGGGCCCCCCAGGCGGCGGTGCTGCTGCTCGGCGCGGAGGAGTCCGGCGCGGCGGCGGCGACCATCAGCGCCGGGGCGCGTGGGCTGATCCAGGGCGTCGACCAGGATCTGACCAGCGCGGTCGCCAAGGCCCTCCTGCTGCTCACCGCACCGGGACGGTCGTCACGTCGCCGGATCACCGACCCGGCCCTCGACACCGCCGCCGTCGTCGGCGCGACCGGACGTCCGGGCGGTCGTGCCCCGGCCGCGACGCCGCCCGAGTGGCCGGGGCAGGAGGCACCGGGCGGCCCGGCGATGGTTCCGGTCCAGCGCGGCGACGACGAACCGGACGACGACGCGGAGCCGGAGTCCGGCCGGACGGCGCAGAAGCCTCGCCGACCCGAGCCGGCCGGACGCGGGCGGGGCGGGATCGGGCTGACCGAGCGGGAGCTCCAGGTGCTGCTCGGCATGGCCGAGGGGAAGAGCAACGCCGAGATCGGCCGGGAGCTGTTCGTCTCGGAGGACACCGTCAAGACCCATGCCCGTCGGCTCTTCCGCAAGCTCGGTGCGCGGGACCGGGCGCACGCCGTCGCCGCCGGATTCCGCGCCGGCCTGGTCGCCTGAGCCGCTCCTCGGACGCCGGGCGTCTGACCTGGTCCCGGACGCCGGCTGGCGGAACCGATCCGGACGCCCGGCCGGAGGCGGGTCAGTCGCCGGAGGAGTCGGTGTCGTCGTCGCCGGACTCGGTCAGGGTGTCGTGCACCCCGTCGGCGTAGCCCCGGGCGTAGTCCCAGGTGACGTAGTGGTCGGGATCTGGGTCGTAGGCCGGCTCGTGCACCCGGGGGCGCCCCGAGCTGAGCAGGTGGCGCAGGTTGCCCCGGAGCAGGTCCCAGTCGAAGTAGTGCGGTTCGTGGCAGTCCTCGCACTCGATCACCAAGCCGCGGACCCCGATCGGCGCCAGCAGCGCCTGGTAGATCTCGAGGTCCGCCAGGTCCTCCAGGACGTCCTGCCGCTCGACGTCGGTCAGCGGTTCGAGCGAGTCGTCGTCACCGGGGTCGTGCAGGCCGGCGGCCGGGTCGGCCGGGTCGCCGTTGAACGGGTCGATGGGCTCGTCGTGCACCCCCTCACCGTAGACCCAACGTCGTCCGCCCGCCTGCCCCAGGCCGCCCGGCGCCCGCCGCGCCGCCGCCCGGGGCCGCCCAGCTCAATAGGTACGATGGGGTGACGCGCCCGCGTTCGGCGGCGTGTTCCGGTGCCGCGCACCACCTCACGAAGCCCGTAACGAGCAGCTCAGGAGAGCAATCGTGGATATTTCGCCCAGCACTGATCGTCCGACGGGTGTCGAGCCCGGCGAGCTGGGTGGCCACCTGCCGGAACTGCCCGCCGGCTCGGCGCGGGTGGTGCCCCTCGGCCTCACCTTCGACGACGTGCTGCTCCAGCCGGGCGAGTCGGACGTGGTGCCGAGCCGGGTCAACACGCTGACCCGGCTGACCCGCAACGTCAGCCTCTCCGTGCCACTGCTCTCCAGCGCGATGGACACGGTGACCGAGGCGCGGATGGCCATCGCCATGGCCCGGCAGGGCGGCATCGGCGTGCTGCACCGCAACCTCTCCGTCGAGGACCAGGCGCTCCAGGTCGACCTGGTCAAGCGCTCCGAGTCCGGCATGATCACCAACCCGGTGACGGCCAGCCCGGACGACACCCTCCGCGACGTCGACGCGCTCTGCGGGCGGTACCGCATCTCCGGCGTGCCGGTGGTGGACGCCGAGGGCCAGCTCGTCGGCATCGTCACGAACCGGGACATGCGCTTCGTCACCGAGCCGAGCACCCCGGTCCGCGAGATCATGACCCGGACCCCGCTGGTCACCGCCCCGGTCGGGGTCAGCAAGGACGAGGCGCTGACCCTGCTGCGCCAGCACAAGGTCGAGAAGCTGCCGATCGTCGACGACTCGGGCCGGCTGCGTGGGCTGATCACCGTCAAGGACTTCACCAAGAGCGAGCAGTACCCGAACGCCACCAAGGACGACGCCGGCCGGCTCCGGGTCGCCGCCGCCGTCGGGGTCGGCGAGGACTCGTACAAGCGGGCCCGGGCGCTGGTCGACGCGGGCGTGGACGTGCTGATCGTGGACACCGCGCACGGGCACCAGCGGGCCGTGCTGGAGATGGTCCGCCAGCTGAAGAAGGACACCGGCGTCGACGTCGTCGGCGGCAACGTGGCCACGTACGCCGGCGCGAAGGCGCTGGTCGACGCGGGCGCCGACGGCGTCAAGGTCGGTGTCGGGCCGGGCGCGATCTGCACCACCCGCATCGTCGCCGGGGTCGGCGTGCCGCAGATCACCGCGATCATGGAGGCGGCCCGCGCCGCCCGCCCGGCCGGCGTCCCGGTGATCGGCGACGGCGGCATCCAGTACTCCGGCGACATCGCCAAGGCGCTGGTCGCCGGGGCTGACACGGTGATGCTCGGCAGCCTGCTGGCCGGCTGCGAGGAGAGCCCGGGTGAGCTGATCTTCGTCAACGGCAAGCAGTTCAAGGCGTACCGGGGCATGGGCTCGCTGGGCGCGATGCAGTCCCGGGGCCAGGCCAAGTCCTACTCCAAGGACCGCTACTTCCAGCAGGACGTGACCAGCGACGAGAAGCTGGTCCCCGAGGGCGTCGAGGGTCAGGTGCCGTACCGGGGGCCGCTCTCCCGGGTCGCTCACCAGCTCATCGGCGGCCTGCGGCTGGCGATGGGGTACGCGGGCGCGGAGAGCATCCCCGAGCTGCACAGCCGTGGGCAGCTCATCCGGATCACCGCGGCCGGCCTCAAGGAGAGCCACCCGCACGACATCCAGATGACCGTCGAGGCGCCGAACTACCACACCCGCTGACCATCCCCTGCGACAACTGGAGACCCCCATGCGTGACGTGGTCGAGATCGGGCTGGGCAAGACCGCGCAGCGCGGCTACCACCTGGACGACATCGCCATCGTGCCGAGCCGGCGGACCCGGGACGTCGACGACGTCTCGACCGGCTGGCAGCTCGACGCGTACCAGTTCGGCATCCCCTGCGTCGCGCACCCGTCCGACGCGACGATGAGCCCGGCCTCGGCGGTCCGGCTCGGCCAGCTCGGCGGCCTGGGCGTGCTCAACGTCGAGGGGCTCTGGACCCGGTACGAGAACCCGACCAAGGTGCTGGAGGAACTGGCCGGGCTCGGCGAGGACGCCCGGGCCACCAAGCGGCTCCAGGAGGTGTACGCCGAGCCGATCCGCCCGGACCTGATCGCCGAGCGGGTCCGGGAGCTGCGGGCCGGGGGCGGCACGGTGGCCGTGCGGGTGTCGCCGCAGCACACCCTGGCGCTGGCTCCGGTGATCCTGGACGCCGGGGTCGACATCCTGGTCATCCAGGGCACCATCGTCTCCGCCGAGCACGTCTCCACCACCGACGAGCCGCTGAACCTCAAGGAGTTCATCGCCGACCTCGACCTGCCGGTGATCGTCGGCGGCTGCACCGACTACAAGACGGCGCTGCACCTGATGCGCACCGGCGCGGCCGGGGTGATCGTCGGCATCGGTGGCGACGGCTGGTCGACCACCGAGTCGGTGCTCGGCATCCGGGTGCCGATGGCGACCGCCATCGCGGACGCGGCGGCGGCCCGCCGGGACTACCTCGACGAGACCGGCGGCCGGTACGTCCACCTGATCGCCGACGGTGACGTGCAGACCTCCGGCGACATCGCCAAGGCGCTCGGCTGCGGCGCGGACGCGGTGATGCTCGGCGAGCCCCTCTCGCTCTGCGCGGAGGCTCCGGCCGGCGGCGCCTGGTGGCACTCGGCGGCGAGCCACCCGTCGCTGCCGCGGGGCGCGTTCGAGACGGCCGGCGAGCCGCTCGGGGAGATGGAGCGGCTGCTCTTCGGCCCGGCCGACGAGCCGGACGGCCAGCTCAACCTCTTCGGCGGCCTGCGCCGGGCGATGGCCAAGTGCGGCTACCGCGACCTGAAGGAGTTCCAGAAGGTCGGCCTGGTCCTGGACCGGTAGCTGGTAGCAGGGGTCCCCTGTTACCGCTTTTCGATGAGGAGGGGTCCCCTGCCACCACCTCCGGCGAGGACGCCCTCGGCGACTGCTGACCGTTGCCGGAACCGGCCCGTGACCGACCGTCCGGGCCGGTTCCGGCTCGTCGCCGTGGTGCTGGCCCTCGTCGTCGTGCCGGCCCTGACCGGCTGCACCCCGAAGGCCGATCCCGCCGGTGACGAGGGCGCCGCCGGCATCGGCGACCGCTACTTCCCCCGGTACGGCAACGGCGGCTACGACGTCGCCGGGTACGACCTGCGGGTGCGCTACGACCCGGCCACCGACCGGCTCGACGGCACCACCACGGTGACCGCCACCAGCCGGCAGGCGCTGACCCGGTTCAACCTCGACCTGGTCGGGTTGACCGTCTCCGCGGTCACCGTGGACGGCCGGCCGTCCACGCACCGGCGGGACGACGCCGAACTGGTGGTCACCCCGGCCGAGCGGATCGCGCCGGGCCGTCGGTTCGCCGTGGTGGTCGAGTACGCCGGGGTGCCCGGCACGGTCACCAACTCCGGCCTGGGGCAGGGCGGCTTCCTGCACACCTCCGACGGCGCGGTCGCGCTCGGCCAGCCGGAGTCGGCGAGCACCTGGTTCCCGGTCAACGACCACCCGTTCGACAAGGCGACGTACGACGTCGAGGTCACCGTCCCGGACGGCCTGGCGGCGGTGAGCAACGGGGTACCGGAGGGACGGACCAGCGCGGGCGGCTGGACCACCTGGAAGTGGGCCGAGCGGACCCCGATGGCGAGCTACCTGAGCACCCTGGTGATCGGGGATTACCGGGTGCGGACCGGTGTGCACAAGGGGCGGCCGGTGGTCACCGCGGTCGCCGCCGGGCTGCCCGCCGACGGCCCCGCCGCCCGGTCCCTGGACCGCACCACCGAGATCGCCGACTACCTGGAGACCCTCTTCGGGCCGTACCCGTTCGAGTCGTACGGCGGGATCGCGGTCGCCGACCCGCGCGTCGGGTACGCCCTGGAGACCCAGTCCCGCCCGGTGTACGGGCCGGGGTTCTTCGCCGACGGGCAGCCGAACCCCAACGTGGTCGCGCACGAGCTGGCCCACCAGTGGTTCGGCAACAGCGTCTCGGTCGCCCGGTGGAGCGACATCTGGCTCAACGAGGGCTTCGCCACCTACGCCGAGTGGCTCTGGACGGAGCACACCGGCGGCCGGACGGCCCAGCAGAGCTTCGAGCGGCAGTACGCGGTGACCGACTGGTCGATGCCCACCCTCGACCCGGGCCCGGCCCGGTTGTTCTCCACCGCGGTCTACCAGCGGGGTGCGCTCACCGTGCACGCCCTGCGCCGGACGGTCGGGGACGACGCCTTCTTCCGGATCCTGCGGACCTGGACCCTCGAACGGCGCAACGGCAATGCGACCACCGGCGACCTCGTGCTGCTGGCCGAACGCCTCTCCGGTCGGTCGTTGCGTCCGCTCCTCGACGCCTGGCTGGTCGGCGACACCGCCCCGGCCATGCCCTGACCGGGTGTGTGATCATCGGAACGCCCGGTCGGCCCGGCCGTGGCGGACGAGCCGGCGGTACCGGTCATGGGCACTCCGGCCCGCCGCGCGGATGAGCCGCGCCGTCTCCTGGAGGTTGCGATGACACAGGTACGGCGTACGACACGCCGCGCCGCACTGCTGCTGGCGGCGGGACTGCTGGTGGTCGGTTGCGAGTCGTCACCGCCCGAGCCGGAGGACGTCCCGGAGCCGTCCGCCTCGTCGCCGAGTGTCCGAAAGTTCGTCCCCGGTGCGCCCGGGGCGGGGGACGCCTACTTCCCGAACTACGGCAACGGCGGCTACGACGTCCGCGAGTACGCGGTGAAGGTCCGTTACGACCCGGCGCAGGACCGGCTCGCCGGTGTGGTCACCGTCCGGGCGACCGCCACCGTCGACCTGTCCCGGCTCAACCTGGACCTGGCCGGGCTCACCGTCCGGGCGGTCAGCGTGGACGGGGCGCCGGCCGCGCACACCCACCGGGGGGCGGAGCTGACCGTCGTGCCCGCCGCCGGCCTCCCCGCCGGCAACGGCTTCGAGGTCGAGGTCCGCTACGACGGCAAGCCCCGACCGCTGGAGAACGAGGCGCTCGGCGAGGGCGGCTTCCTGCACACCTCCGACGGGGCGATCGCGCTCGGCCAGCCGGAGTCGGCGAGCACCTGGTTCCCGGTCAACGACCACCCCTCCGACAAGGCGACGTACGACATCGAGGTGACCGTGCCGGACGGGCTGGTCGCGGTGAGCAACGGCGTGCCGTCCGGCCGGGCCAGCGCGGACGGCTGGACCACCTGGAAGTGGGCCGAGCGGACCCCGATGGCGAGCTACCTGAGCACGCTGGTGATCGGGGAGTACCGGATGGAGACCGGCGAGCACAAGGGCCGGCCGGTGGTCACGGCGGTGAGCTCCCGGATCCCCCGGGGCGCGGCCGACACGTCGATGGCGCGCACCCTCCAGGTCGCCGACTACCTGGAGACCGTCTTCGGGCCGTACCCGGTCGGGGCGTACGGCGGGGTGGTGATCTCGGACAGCCGGATCCGCTACGCGCTGGAGACGCAGAGCCGTCCGGTCTACTCCGCCGGGTTCTTCGACTCCGGTGAGAACACCGGGATCGTCGTGCACGAGATCGCCCACCAGTGGTTCGGCAACAGCGTGTCGCTCCAGCGCTGGCAGGACATCTGGCTCAACGAGGGCCTCGCCACCTACGCCGAGTGGCTCTGGGCGGAGCACCAGGGCGACCGGACCGCCCAGCAGGCGTTCGACGCCGCGTACACCGGTTCCTCGTCGGCGCTCTGGCGTACCCCTCCGGGCGACCCGGGCGCGGACGAGCTGTTCAGCGAGTCGGTCTACCAGCGCGGCGCGATGACCGTGCACGCGTTGCGGGTGACCGTCGGCGACGACGTGTTCTTCCGTCTCCTGCGGGACTGGGCCGCCGACAAACGCGACGGCAACGCCACCACCGAGGACTTCGTGGCCCTGGCCGAGCAGGTCTCCGGCCGGCAGCTCGACGCGCTCTTCGACGCGTGGCTGTTCGGCACGCAGCGTCCCGAGCGCCCCCGCTAGCTTCTCCGTCCGGCCGGGTGCCTCTGCCGGAGGGTGCGAAAAGTGCCCCTGGCGCCGGGTTACCGGCCGGTAGATGATGGCGTCCATGCGGTACGACGTACTGGTCGTCGGTTCCGGGTTCGGGGGCAGTGTGGCGGCCCTGCGACTGGCCGAGAAGGGCTGGTCCGTCGGCGTGCTGGAGGCCGGCCGGCGGTTCGCCGACCACGAGTTCCCGGAGACCTCCTGGCGGCTGCGGCGGTTCCTCTGGGCCCCCCGGCTGGGCTGCTACGGCATCCAGCGGATCAGCCTGCTCCGGCCGTCCGACCGGAAGACCGGTGGGGGAGTGCTGGTGCTCTCCGGGGCCGGGGTGGGTGGCGGCTCCCTGGTCTACGCGAACACCCTCTACGAACCCCTGGACGCCTTCTACGACGACCCGCAGTGGCGGGACATCGCCGACTGGCGGTCCGAACTGGCGGGTCACTACGACCAGGCGAAGCGGATGCTCGGCGTCACCACGTACCCGATCCAGACCGGCGCGGACCGGGTGATGCGGGCGGTGGCCGCGCGGATGGGCGTCGAACACACCGTGCACCCGACCCCGGTCGCCGTGCACATCGGCCGCCCCGGCGAGCGGGTGGCCGACCCGTACTTCGGTGGGGCCGGCCCGGAGCGGACCGGCTGCACCCACTGCGGCTCCTGCATGACCGGTTGCCGGCACGGGGCCAAGAACACCCTGGTCAAGAACTACCTCTGGCTCGCCGAGCGGCTCGGTGCGCAGGTGCGCCCGCTGACCACGGTGACCGCGATCCGGCCCGCCCCCGGCGGCGGGTACCGGGTGGAGACCGTCCGCACCGGGTCCTGGCTCCGGAAGCGACGACAGGTGTTCGAGGCCGACCAGGTGGTCCTCGCGGCCGGTGCGCTCGGCACCCAGCGGCTGCTGCACGAGATGCGGGCCACCGGGGCGCTGCCCGGGATCTCGCCCCGCCTCGGCGAGCTGACCCGGACCAACTCCGAGGCGATCCTCGGCGCGGCGGTGCCCCGCCGCCGGGCCCGGGCCGAGGGGCTGGACTTCACCGAGGGAGTGGCGATCACCAGCTCGTTCCACCCGGACGCGCAGACCCACATCGAGCCGGTCCGCTACGGGCGCGGCTCCAACGCGATGGGGCTGTTCCAGTCGCTGCTGGTCGACGGTGGCCCGCACCGGCTCCGCCGCTGGCTGGGCATCCTGTTCCGGCAGCCGGGTCTCGCGGCCCGGATGTTGTCCGTGCGCGGCTGGTCGGAGCGGACGGTGATCGCCCTGGTGATGCAGTCGGCGGACAACTCGCTGACCACCCGGCTGCGGCGTGGCCCGCTCGGCCGTCGGCTGGTCTCCGGCCCGGGGCACGGCGAACCGAACCCGACCTGGATCCCGGCCGGCAACCAGGCGGCCCGACTGCTCGCCGAGGAGATCGGCGGGGTGCCGGGCGGGTCGCTGACCGAGCCGTTCGACATCCCGATGACCGCGCACCTCCTGGGGGGCGCGGTCATCGGCGCCGACCCGGCCAGCGGGGTGATCGATCCGTACCACCGGGTCTTCGGTCACCCGGGCCTGCACGTGCTGGACGGCGCGGCGGTCTCGGCGAACCTGGGCGTCAACCCGTCACTGACGATCGCCGCCCAGGCGGAACGGGCGATGGCGTTCTGGCCGAACCGGGGCGACCCGGACCCGAGGCCGCCGCTCGGCGCGCCGTACCGCCGGATCGCCCCCGTGGCACCGCGCCGACCGGCCGTCCCTGCCGACGCCCCGGGCGCGCTCCGACACTCCCCGTAAGCGCCCCGCAGTTGCCCCGCGCCGGGTGCGGTCGCTGCCCCGCCGAGGTGGTTGCAGGGGGCCCTTCCTCGGCAGAAAACGGTAGGAAGGGCCCCCTGCAACCAACATCACCCCGCCCGCCACACCGAGCATGCCCGGCCGCTGCAGGGAACCGGGGTGACTGTCGGTAGGCTTTCTGCACATGAGCACGCCTCGCCCTGTCCTCGTGGTGGACTTCGGAGCCCAGTACGCCCAGCTCATCGCGCGCCGGGTGCGTGAGGCGCGGGTCTACTCCGAGATCGTGCCGCACTCGATGCCGGTCGCCGAGATGCTGGCGAAGAACCCTGCGGCGATCATCCTGTCCGGTGGCCCGTCGAGCGTCTACGAACCGGGCGCGCCGCAGGTCGACGCCGGGCTGTTCACCGCCGACGTGCCGGTCTTCGGCATCTGCTACGGCTTCCAGGCGATGGCCCGGGCCCTCGGCGGCACCGTCGCGCGCACCGGCAGCCGGGAGTACGGCGGCACGCCGTTGCGTCCCCGGGTGGACGCCGGGGTGCTGCTGCGGCAGTTGCCGGCCGAGCTGCCGGTCTGGATGAGCCACGGCGACTGCGTGACCGAGGCCCCGGAGGGCTTCACGGTGACCGCCGAGTCGGCGGGCGCACCGGTCGCCGCCTTCGAGGACGTGGCCGGCCGCCGGGCCGGTGTGCAGTTCCACCCGGAGGTCGGGCACACCGCGCACGGCCAGGAGATGCTCCAGCGTTTCCTCTACGACATCGCCGGCATCGAGCCGACCTGGACGCCGGCCAACATCATCGACGAGCAGGTCGAGCGGATCCGCGCCCAGGTCGGCGACAAGGAGGTCATCTGCGGCCTCAGCGGCGGGGTCGACTCGGCGGTCGCCGCCGCCCTGGTGCACAAGGCGGTCGGTGACCAGCTCACGTGCGTCTTCGTCGACCACGGTCTGCTGCGCGCCGGTGAGGCGGAGCAGGTCGAGAAGGACTACGTGGCGGCCACCGGCATCAAGCTGAAGGTGGTCGACGCGCAGGAGCGGTTCCTCGGCGCGCTGGCCGGGGTGACCGACCCGGAGCAGAAGCGCAAGATCATCGGCCGGGAGTTCATCCGGGTCTTCGAGGCCGCCGCCCGGGAGATCGCCGCCCACGGGGACGTCGAGTTCCTGGTGCAGGGCACCCTCTACCCGGACGTGGTCGAGTCCGGTGGCGGCACCGGCACCGCCAACATCAAGAGCCACCACAACGTCGGCGGGCTGCCGGAGGATCTGAAGTTCGCCCTGGTGGAGCCGCTGCGCACGCTCTTCAAGGACGAGGTCCGGGCGCTCGGGCTGGAGCTGGGACTGCCCGAGGCGATGGTCTGGCGGCACCCGTTCCCGGGGCCGGGCCTGGCCATCCGGATCATCGGCGCGGTCGACCGGGAGCGGTTGGACCTGCTCCGTCAGGCCGACCTGATCGCCCGCGAGGAGCTGACCGCCGCCGGGCTGGACCGGGACGTGTGGCAGTTCCCGGTGGTCCTCCTCGCCGACGTGCGCAGCGTCGGGGTGCAGGGTGACGGGCGCAGCTACGGTCACCCGGTGGTGCTCCGTCCGGTCTCCAGCGAGGACGCGATGACCGCCGACTGGTCCCGCCTGCCGTACGACGTGATCGCCCGGATCTCCACCCGGATCACGAACGAGGTGGCCGAGGTCAACCGGGTGGTGCTGGACGTGACCAGCAAGCCCCCGGGCACCATCGAGTGGGAGTGACGCTCACCCGGCCGGCGGCGGGCCGGAGGTCGGGTACGCCCTGGTGTCCGTCGGGTGCGGCCAGGCCGGCGCGTCCGGCGGCTCCTCGGGCATGAGGAACCACACGACCGGGTACGCCAGCAGCGCCACGCCGGCGGTGAACAGGGCGGACACCGCGAAGACCACCCGGACCAGGGTGGGGTCGACGTCGAAGTAGCGACCGAGGCCGCTGGCGACCCCCGCGACCATCCGGTCGGTGGTCGGCCTGCGGAGCTGCTTGTACGGGGCCTGCTGGGATGAGGGGCTCGTCCATGTCATGGCTCCACCCTCTCCGGTTGCCGCCCGGTTGCCCTCGGTGAGGGCCCGGATCTATACCCTGATCGATCCCTGAGGGGGAAGCTTTCCGTCAGGAATCTGACTGTTTTTCGATGTCGTACCTGGTCAGGGGGAGAATTCAGCCCCGTGACCACCATGCTGGAGCCGCTCCGCAGGATCGCGGCGTACGCAGTCTGTGCCGATTCAGTCGGCCGGGTGTTGCTGGTCCGCGCATCGGAGCGCGCCGGCACCCCCGGCACGTGGTCCCTGCCCGGTGGGGCGGTCGACCACGGCGAGGACCCGAACCACACGGTCGTCCGGGAGACCGCCGCCGAGACCGGGCTCTCCGTCGCCGTCTCCGGCCTGGCGGACGTCCTCGCCGACATGCGGGCCCTGCCCGACCGGGGCATCACCATCCACACCGACCGCCTCATCTACCGGGTCTCGGTCCGGGGTGGGACGCTCACCGACCGGGTCGACCGGCCGACCGACCTGGCCCGCTGGTTCACCCTGGAGGAGGCGCGCGGGCTGCCGCTGCGCGCGTTCACCGCGCGGGCCCTGGGGCTGCCGTCGGGTGCCGTCGACGTGGTGCCGGACGAGGCTCCCGAGTTCCCCTCCTTCTACGCGGTCCCCGGTCCGGACGGGCTGCACCGGGCGCAGCGCTTCGCCGCGTACGCGGTGGCCACCGACCCGGAGGGACGGGTGCTGCTCACCCGGGTGGCCGACGGCTATCCGGGCGCGGGCTGCTGGCACCTGCCCGGCGGGGGCACCGACTACGGCGAGCAGCCGGGCGCGGCGCTGATCCGGGAACTCGTCGAGGAGACCGGCCAGACCGGTCGCCTGGTCGGGCTGCTCGGGGTGGCGAGCCACCGGGACGCCGCCTCCCTCGGCCCCGAGGGCTATCCGATCGACTGGCACGGCGTCCGTGCCTTCTACCGGGTGGTGGTCGACCGGCCGGCCCCGCCCACCGTGGCCGATGTCGGCGGTTCCACCTGCGAGGCCCGCTGGTTCGCCCGCGACGAGCTGGAGACCCTGCCCGCCGACCGGCTCACCGAGGTGACCGCCGAAGCCGTGCAGGCCGCCGACCTCGCCTGACCCGACCACCCCGCACCCCGGATATGCCGAGCACGACACCGACGTGTCGACGCGGGCACGGCTAACCTCATGATCAGCGGGGCGGGGTGAGCGGGGGAGGGGTCATGGGGGAACTGGTGGCGCGGCGGCGGGTCGGGTCATACGGGCTGTTGACCGGGGCGGACGGGCGCGTTCTGTTGACCCGGGCGTCCGCGCTGGCCGACTTTCCCGGCGTCTGGCAGCTGCCCGGTGGCGGGCTGGAGCACGCCGAGCACCCGGCGGACGCGGTGGTCCGCGAGTTCGCCGAGGAGACGGGGCTCGCGGTCGGGGTCGCCGGGCTCGAAGCGGTGGTGGCCGACGTGGTCCGCCTTCCCGACATCGGGGAGGCTCTGCACACCGATCGGATCATCTACCGCGTCACCGGCGTGTCCGGTGCGCTCCGCCACGAACCGGACGGAACGACCGACCTGGTGGCGTGGATCTCACCGGGGGAGGCGGCCGGCCTGCCGCTGATGCCGTTCACCGCCGAGCTGCTAGGACTGCCGGTCACGCCGTTGCCCGAGGACGTGCCCCCGGCCGCGCCGCGTATCCCGTACGGCCCGCCGGCACTGGACCGGCGGCAGCGTTTCGGGGCGTACGGGCTGGTCACCGACCCGGCGGAACGGGTGTTGCTCACCCTCATCGCGGAGGGGTACCCGGGAGCCGGCCGGTGGCACCTGCCGGGCGGCGGGACCGACCACGGTGAGCAGCCGGTGACCGCGCTGCTGCGGGAGATCGTCGAGGAGTCCGGCCAGCTCGGCCGGGTCACCGCGCTGCTCGACGCCAGCAGCCTGCACAACCCCGCCGCGCTCGGGCCGGAGGGCCGGCCGCTGGACTGGCACGGCGTCCGGGTGCTCTACCGGGTGGTGGTGGAGGCGCCGACCGAGCCCGAGGTGACCGAACTGGCCGGGGGTTCCACCGCGCGGGCCGCCTGGTTCGACCGCCGGGACGCCGCCGAACTGCCATTGACCGACATCGCCGCGCAGGCCCTTCGTCTGGTCGGATAGCCGATTGCTCGCCGAGCCGACATCGACCCGCTCCGGTAGAGTCGGCAGTTGAGATTGGCGGAGAAAAGGGCTCTCAGCCCGCGATCGGGAATAACCGGGCGATTCACGCTGTTTGTAGGAGATAAGTGCCGCCGGTAGCTATCGCCAAGTCCCGTGCCACTGTGCAATGGTGTACTCCGCTTTGACGGCTGCCGGGCCAGAAGCGGCCCGGCACGAGAGAGCCGGACGCCCGCCTGCGAGGCGGTGAGTCGATCCGGTGATGGAGGAAACGTGCCGAGAGCCCCATGGCGCCGGCGTCGTACGTCTGACAGTCCGCGCCCCGCGGGCCGCCGCTGGGCGGGGCCGTTGCGACGCAGCAGTACGTTCGCCCGCCAGGTGCTGCTGGTCCGGGTGGGACGCCGGGACGGCGACCCCCGCCACACGACCGACGTGGCCCTGCCCGAGCGCCGCTACGCCGACCGGCTGCGCCGGCGGTACGCCTCGGACCGGTTGAACCGGGCCGAGATCGAGGCCGTCATGCCGGTCAGCCCGGCGATCGCCCCGACGACACCGGTGGACGACACACCGGCGCGGTCGATCCCGCTGCTCCCCGGTGAGCGCACGGTCGCTCGGCGGGCGAAGTTCGCCCTGGTCAACGCGTGCACACTGGCCAGCCTCATGCTCGGCGTCACCGCGATCTTCCTGGCCATGCAGGGCGAGGTGCGCCTCGCGGCGGTGCTCCTGATCGCCTGCGTCGCCTTCGACGGACTCGACGGTGCGTTGGCCCGCAAGCTCAACGTGGCCAGCCCGTTCGGCGCGCAGATGGACTCGCTCGCCGACATGTGCTCGTTCGGTATCGCCGCTCCGATGGTGGTCTACGCCTCGCTGGCCGGCGCGGTTCCCACCGCGGCTGCCGCCCTCGCCTGCGCCCTGGTCGCGGCCTGCGCCGCGATCCGACTGGCCCGGTTCAACGTCTCACCGAAGGACGGCCGGTTCTTCTGCGGGGTGCCGACCACCATGGCCGCGATGGTGCTGGCGCTCGCCGTCGCCATCGACCTTCCGGTGCCTCCGGTGGTCCAGGTCGCCGGGGTCGCCCTGCTCGCCTTCGCCATGGTCTCCAGCTTCCCGTACGCCAAGCTGGCCCGACTGATCAAGCTGCCGGCGTGGCTGTGGCTGGCCCCGGTGATCGGTGCCCTGGTCGACCCGCGGCTCACCTTCGCCCTGGTCGTGGTCGCCTACCTGGCCAGTGGACCGCTGCTCTGGCTGCACCAGCGCCGGACCGCCTGACCGAGTCGACGAAAAGGGGTGCCGCGACGTCGCGGCACCCCTTTTCCGTGCTCAGCGCCAGCGGGCGATGACCGAGGAACCGCCGACCACCTTGTCGCCCGGCCCCACCAGCGGGTCCGCCGCGTCGGCCGGCAGGTAGACGTCGGTCCGCGAGCCGAACCGGATCAGGCCGAAGCGCTCGCCCCGCGCCAGCAACGAACCGACCGGAGCACGCTGCACGATGCGCCGGGCGATCAGGCCGGTACGCTGCGCGACCACCACCGTGCCGTGCTCGGTGTCCAGCACCGTGTACGCCGCGACGTTGTGCTCGGCCTCCGGCTTCATCGCGTTGGCGAACCCGCCGTCGGCGACGAAGTAGTCGACCACCTTGCCGGGCACCGGGGACCGGTTGACGTGCACGTCGAGCACCGACAGGAAGACCGCGACCCGCAGCCACTCGTCCGCGCCGAACCGCTCGTCGTGCAGCCGCTGGACGGAGAGCACCCGGCCGTCGGCGGCGGCGACCACTGCCGACGGGTCCTCCGGGATGTCCCGCTCGGGGTCACGGAAGAACGCCGCCACCGGGGCGGCGGCGAGCGCCGGCACCAGCCACAGCTTCGACTTCGGCCGGACCACCCTGGTCAACGCGGCCAGCCCGAGGGCGATGCCGGCGGCGGCCACCCCGTTGGAGTCGATGTGCATGTCACGGGTCAGCGGCACGCTCGATGGCCGGTACGCCGGGGCGAGCCGGGCCGCCGTCGCCGCGTTGACCGCCGTGAACCGGAGCCGGTGCACCCGGACCGGCGGCTGGTTGCGCAGCACCAGGTCGACCCCGACGCCGTGCAGGGCACCCTGCCGGTCGAGTTCGGCCGCCGCGCCCGCGGTCCGGCCCGGCCCGGCCGGCGTCGCCACGCTCAGCACACCGCCCTCGGCGAGGTACTTGGTGAGGCCGTCCAGCGTCGCCCGGGCCTCCTCTCCGGTGCCGGCGAGCGCCTCGCCGACGATCATGACGTCGGCGGGCTCGGCCTCGGCCAGGGCATCGACGACCCGGACCCGGTCGGCGACCCAGCTGCCCAGCGTCGCCACGTGGCTGCGCAGCTCGGCGGGGCTGGTCGACCCGGCCGGCACCACGGTGAGGCGGTCCCCGGGCAGCAGCGCCTCGATCGCCACGGCGAGGACCGGGGCGTCCGGGGTCACTCCGACCAGCAGGGCGGCCTTGCGGTCGTCGCACCGGGCGAGTTCGGCGGCGAGGGTACGCGCGGCGCGCTCGCCGATGCGTACCTCACCGAATCGGCCAAGGCTGCGCACGGCGGGGGACTGAGTCATGTCGGACGGGCTCCTAGCAGCATCGGGACGGAAATCGCAGCGGAGGGGCCGGGACGGCGCGGACGGGGCGTGCCGGCGGCGGAAGCGAAGTCTCCACCAGCCAGCATAGGCGGCACGGAGCAACGGTCCCACCGGTGCGGCAGCCTCCGGCCCTCCCGGCCCGGTCAACCGTCGCCGTCTCCCCGGCGGGCACCGTCACCGACCTCTCCCCGGCCGTCCGGCGGCCGGTCCGGGTCGACGGGCAGGGGGACGCCCGGGACCGGCGGGACCGCCCGGATCGGCGGTGTCTCCGGGATCGGCGGTATCTCCGCCAACGGCGGGCTGACCGAGATCGGCGGGACGGTCGGGATCGGCGGGACGGTCGGGATCGGCGGGATGTCCGAGGTCGGCGGGACGTGGGCCGTCGGTGGGGTGCGCGAAGCCGGTGAGACACCCGAGGCGGGCGGCGGCGGGTTGCCGGGGGAACCGGCGGTGGGACCGGCGTCCGCCGACGAGCGGGCCGCGCGCAGTGCGCCCAGCAGACCCAGCACGCCGACCACGACGAGCGCGCCGGCCAGGAACCAGCCGATCGGCACCACCAGGCCGAGCAGTTGCGCCAGCAGCCACCAGGCCGCGGCGGCCAGGAAGAGCAGCCCGAAGGTCAGGGAGAGCAGGTCGGTGCGGTGCGCTCTCACCGGGTCACCTCCAACGCGCCGGCGTTGACCTGGATGAACAACCGCAGCGTGCCGCCGCCCGCGCCGTCGGCACCCAGGTCGGTGGACTCCCGCACCTGGCGGTCGAGACCGCTGGAGCCGACACCGAAGATGATCGCGTCACCGGCGTGCACCTCGGCGTGGGTGATCACGTCGACGTTCGGGGGCACCAGCACGGTCGCGTCCCCGAAGGAGATGACCACTGTGGTGCGGGTGTCCCGCTGCGCGAAGTCCACCGCGCGCAGGTCCAGCACCGCGTCGCCGAAGGTGTTCTCGTACCGGGGGGCGAGATCCTCGTAGCTCGCCGGGGTCCAGGTCACGTTTCCGTTCAACCTGCGCCACTCCTCGAACGACTCGACCGCGGTGACGAAGCCGAGCGCCGCGGAGGTGACCAGCCCCAGCGCGATCAACCAGCGGGCCCGGCCGAACCAGGCGCCCACCAGCAGCCCGAGTCCGATGGTGGCCAGCGCCGCCGCGAAGTACGCCGACGCGCTGACCCGGACCACCCCGACCAGGTCGAGGACGGCGACCACCCCGCAGGCGAGGAAGACCAGCGAGAACGTCGCCGGGCCGAGCGGTGAGCGCTCCCGGGGACGCTTCGGTGCCGGCCGGGGCGGCGGGGGCGGTACGGGCGGTGGAGGGCTGGAGCGGGCGTACGGGCCGTGCGGGGCGAAGGGCGGGCGGTAGCCGGGCGGGGTGGACGCCAGGGCGACCGGTGGCAGTGGCCCGGCCGGGGGCAGCGGCGCCGGTGGGGCTGCGGCGGCCAACGGTTCCGGGGCCGGCCAGCGGGGGGCCTCGGGGAACACCGGTCCGGGGGCCGACGACCACGGCGTGGTGGGGGCCGGCGCGGACACCGGTACCTCCGGCCGGGTCGCGGTGGGCGGTACCGGACCCGGGGCGGGGTGGGCCACCGGGGGCACCGGCCCCGGCAGTGGCGTCGTCGGCGGCCCGACGGGCGGCGGGGTGCGGCCGGAACGGTCGCGGGCCGGGTGGTCCCGGTTCAGCAGCAGCGCCCCGCCGATCAGGATCGCCGCACCGAGCAGCACGGCCCGGAAGGCGTCCGTCACGATGTAGCCGAAACTCACCGCGACCAGGATGCTCAGCACGATCACCGTGATCGGCGACATGCTCGACCGGCCCCGGCCCAGCATCGACTCCACCGGGGACGCGCTGTCCCCCTCACCGGGGATGATCAGCCAGGCCGAGACGTAGATCAGGATGCCGACGCCACCGAAGAAACCGAGCACGGCGAGGAGCACCCGCCACAGCACCGGGTCGGTGTTGGTGGCCCGCCCGACCGCCGCGCAGACCCCGGCCAGGTAACGCCCCTCCCGGGGACGGACCAGGCCGTACCGTGAGGTGAAGCCGACCCCGCCGGGAACGGCTTCCGGTCCCGTGGGCGGTGGCCCGGCGGGCGACGTCGCGGTCGCGCCTCCGGCCGGCGGCGACGCCGGTACGCCCGGCTGGGTCGCCTCCGGGCGGGGCGACCGGGCGGATTCCTCGGTCATACCGGTAGATCCTGCTAGGTGTCGGGACGGGTCGTCGTCGGGACCCACCCTGAGCGCACCCTGAGATCCGGGAACCCGGAAACTCGGGGGCGTCCCCGTGGCCCGGCGACCGTGGCGCGTGTGACGATCGGTGACGGCGCCGCAGCGAACCGACCGGCGTCGGACCGTCGCGACCAGGGAGCCCGCGATCAGTACCGTGACCCAGCCACCCCGTCTCTACCGGGCCCGCGAGCACCGGATGGCCGTGGGCGTGGCCGCCGGCATCGCCGACCACATCGGCGTCTCGGTCGTACGGGTGCGGATCGCCTTCATGGTCCTGCTCGGCCTGAGCGGACTCGGCCTGCTCCTCTACGCCGCGTTCTGGGCGGTGGTCCCGGTCCGGCCGGGGGACACCGCCACGCCGCCCCGACGGGACATCGCGCAGCTGCTGCCGTTCGTGGTGATCGGTCTGGCCGTGCTGCTGGTGCAGATGCAGCTCTTCGACTCGGTTGGTGTCGCCGGGACCGCCGGCTGGCTGGTCGCCATCATCGCGGTCGGCGCGGGGGTGATCTGGCACCAGTCCCCGGAACGCCGTGGCCAGGCCAACGGGTCCCTGCCGCTGCCCTGGCTGAGCGCGGTGGTGGAGGAGACCGACCGGCGGGCCTTCGTGCTCCGTTTCATCGGCGGCGGGGTGCTCGTCGCGGTCGGCATCATCGGCGTCGCGGCGGTCTACTCGCCGGTGCAGAACGTTGACGCCGTCATCAACGGGGTGATCTTCGCGCTGGTCGGGCTGGCCGGGGTCGGGGTGGTGGCCGCGCCCCTGCTCTGGCGGACGTTCAACCAGCTCCGCTCGGAGCGGGAGGGGCGGATCCGGGAACAGGAACGCGCCGAGCTGGCCGCCATGATCCACGACCAGGTCCTGCACACCCTCGCCCTGATCCAGCGCAACGCCGCCGACGTCAAGACGGTGCAGCGACTCGCCCGGGGGCAGGAACGGACGCTGCGCAGCTGGCTCTACAAGCCGACCGCCTCACCCACCGAGCGCTTCGCCGCCGCGCTCGAACAGGCGGCGGCCGAGGTGGAGGACACCTTCGGGATCACCGTGGAGGCGGTGGTGGTGGGCGACCAGGAGACCGACGAGCGGGTGGGCGCGCTGGTCGCCGCCGCCCGCGAGGCGATGGTGAACGCGGCCAAGCACGCCCGCGTGCAGACCGTCTCGCTCTACGCCGAGGTGGAGCCGGACCAGGTAAGCGTCTTCGTCCGGGACCGGGGTGTCGGGTTCGACCAGGAGACGGTGGATGATCACCGACACGGGGTACGGGGTTCCATCATCGGGCGGATGAAACGGCACGGCGGGCGGGCGGAGATCCGTTCCGGGCCGGGGGAGGGGACCGAGGTCCGGTTGATCCTGCCGGTCTCCGGGAACGGGAACGGCGCAACGGCGGAAAGGGACAGGTGACCATGTCCGAGCAGGTCGAGCAGGCAGACGTTCACGACGGGCGGCTGCGGGTCTTCCTCGTCGACGACCACGCGATGTTCCGTGCCGGCGTCCGGGCCGAGTTGGGGGCGCACGTCGAGGTGGTGGGGGAGGCGAGCAGCGTCGCCGAGGCGGTCGCCCGGATCGCGGCGGCCCGTCCCGACGTGGTGCTGCTGGACGTGCACATGCCCGACGGCGGCGGCCGGGCCGTGCTGGAGGCGGTGCGACGTTCCCACCCGCAGGTGCGGTTCCTCGCGTTGAGCGTGTCGGACGCCGCCGAGGACGTGATCGGACTGATCCGGGCCGGTGCCCGGGGGTACGTGACCAAGACGATCTCTCCGGACGAGTTGGCCGCGGCGATCCGCCGGGTGGCCGACGGCGACGCGGTGTTCTCACCCCGGCTGGCCGGGTTCGTGCTGGACGCCTTCGCGGCCCGGCCGGACACCCCGGTCGCCGACCCGGAGCTGGACCAGCTGACCAACCGGGAACGTGAGGTGCTGCGGCTGCTGGCCCGGGGGTACGCGTACAAGGAGATCGCCAAGGAGCTGTACATCTCCATCAAGACGGTGGAGACGCACGTGTCGAACGTGCTGCGCAAGCTCCAGATGTCCAACCGGTACGAGCTGTCCCGCTGGGCGGCCGACCGCCGGCTGGTGTGACCGGGTGGACCGCCCGGTGCGGTGCCGGCGGGCCGAACGCCGATAATCGGATGCCGAACGGTGCGGCGTGCCGGACAATTCGCGGTGCCCGGCGGTACGTCACGTCACCTCGGTACCCTCGTCCGACCAGGGGCGGAGGGTGCCCGCACAGTCGATTCCGCCATCATCTGGACGGGTGAAAACAGCGAGCTTCCGTGCCGCTGCGGAGCGTGACGATGCTCACGTGGTGAGACTCTCCGTCGCCGGTGTTGTCTGTGGTGACGCCCGCTGAGCAGCGCTGGGGAACCGGTCACGGGGCGACGATCGGTGCGGATCAGGGCTCGGCGTGGGCCGATGTCGGCACCGTCCCGGCCGGGTATCGGCTTGATAACACCGCTTTCCGCTGTGGCGCATCGGGTGTCACAGTGGCAACCACCTCACAACCCCCTCGTGAGCCGAGCGCCCTGAGGAGGCACTCCCATGCGCGGGAAATTCCTGAAGGTGGCGGTCGCGGCGACCGCCACCGCCATGTTGGCCACCGCATGCAGCGGTGGCGGCGACGAAGACTCGTCGGAGTCGGGCCAGAGCGGTGGTGAGCTCCGCGTCTACGCGTCGGAGCCCGCGTTCCTGCTGCCGTCCGCCGCAGACGACGAGCCGTCGCTGTACGTGATCCGTCAGCTCTACCGTGGTCTGGTCAAGTACAACGCCGAGACCGGTGCCCCGGAGAACGACCTGGCCGAGTCGGTCGAGTCCCAGGACCAGAAGACCTGGACGATCAAGATCAAGGACGGCTACACCTTCGACAACGGTGAGAAGGTCAACGCCGACTCCTTCATCCGGTCGTGGAACTTCGCGGCGTACGGGCCGAACGCCCAGAACAACGCGTACTTCATGAAGCGGATCGCCGGTATCAAGGAGGTCTCGTCGACCGACCCGGACGGCGAAGGCCCGCAGAAGGCCCCGGAGCCCAAGGCCAAGGAGCTCTCCGGTCTGAAGAAGGTCGACGACCTGACCTTCACCGTCGAGCTGAGCGAGCCCTTCTCCGGCTTCCCGACCACGATCGGCTACCCGGGCTTCTTCCCGATGGCCGAGGCGTGCATCGCGGACAAGGACAAGTGCAACGAGACGCCGATCGGTAACGGCCCTTACAAGATCGAGGGCAGCTGGCAGCACAACGTCGGCATCACCGTCGTCCGCAGCGACAGCTGGAAGGGCGACCCGGGCAAGCCGGACAAGATCAACTACCGGATCTTCGCCGACGTCGACGCCGGCTACGCCGCCTTCCAGGCCGGTGAGCTGGACGTGATGTACACCCTGCCGCCGGCGCGGTACAAGGAGGCCAAGGCCACCTACGGCGACCGGATGTACGAGCAGCCGAGCGACAGCTTCACGTACGTCGGCATGCCGACCTACAACCCGAACTTCAAGGACAAGCGGATCCGTCAGGCCATCTCGATGGTCATCGACCGCCAGTCGATCATCGACGCCGTCTTCAACGGCCGGTTCACCCCGGCGACCGGCTACGTCGCGCCGTCCTTCGACGGTGCCCGTGAGAACGTCTGCCAGTACTGCAAGAAGGACGTCGAGAAGGCCAAGCAGCTCCTCGCCGAGGCGGGCGGCTGGAAGGGTGGCAAGCTCACCCTGTGGGCCAACGCCGGTGCCGGCCACGACGCCTGGCTGCAGGCCGTCGGTGACCAGATCAAGGCCGCCCTCGGCATCGACTACGAGCTGAAGGTCAACCTGCAGTTCGCCGAGTACCTCGAGACCGCGGACAACAAGAAGTTCACCGGTCCGTTCCGCCTCGGCTGGAGCGCCGACTACCCGTTCCTGGAGAGCTACCTCGCTCCGCTGTACAGCACCGGCGCGGACAGCAACAACTCCGCGTACGCGAACCCCGAGTTCGACGCCCTGCTCGCGCAGGGTGACGCCGCCAACTCCATCCAGGAGGCGATCCCCTTCTACCAGAAGGCGGAGGACCTGATCCTGGAGGACCTCCCGGTCATCCCGATGTGGTGGGGCAAGGTCGGTGCGGTCTACGGCGAGAACGTCGACAAGTTCGTCTGGAACGCCGTCGCCGACGCTGACTACGGCCAGATGACGATGAAGCAGAACTGAGTCTCGCTTCCCTGATCTAGCCGTAGGACACGACGTGGCGGCAACGATCTCCCTACGAGGGAGGACGTTGCCGCCACGTCAGCGCCGAGAGGAGAAACAGACATGGGGCGCTACGTCATCCGACGGTTGCTCCAGTTCATACCCACCGTGCTGGGCACCATGTTCCTGCTGCACTACCTCACCTCGCTGGCGGTCCAGTTCAGCGGGAACCCGGTCCGGGCGCTCTTCGGCGACCGGACGCCGCCGGAGTCGGTCCTGAACGCTCTGACCGAGCGACTGGGCTACGACGACCCCTGTCTGGACCGGAGGGGCGACCCCTGCCTCTGGCGCGCAGCCGAGAGCGGCTCCGGTTGGCTCGGCACCGGTTACGAGCCAGGGCTCTTCTTCGACCGGTTGGAGGGGATCTTCCTCCACTTCGACTTCGGGGTGAACCTCCGCCAGTACGAGGTGACCGACCTGGTTGCGGACGCCATGCCGTACACCGTGAAGATCGTCGTCATCGCCATCCTCTTCGAGGCCGTCGTCGGCATCATCGCCGGTGTGCTGGCCGGGCTGCGTAGCGGCAGCTTCACCGACTACCTGGTGAAGATCTCCACGGTCTTCATGATCTCGGTCCCGATCTTCGTGCTGGGTGTCCTGATCCGGGAGTTCATCGGGGTCAAGTTCGGCAACGTGCTGCGGGACCAGAACTGGGTGCCCGACGTGCTCGCCAACGGTGTCTTCAGCCCCGGGTTCAAGCCCGACTACCCGTGGGCCAGCCTGGTCATCCCGGGTCTGGTGCTGGGGGCCACCGCGCTGGCCACCACCGCCCGGCTGACCCGGACCAGCATCATGGAGAACATCCGGGCCGACTTCGTCCGTACCGCCAAGGCCAAGGGCCTGAAGAACAAGCGGGTCATCGGCGTGCACACGCTGCGCAACTCGCTCATCCCCGTGATCACCCTGATCGGTGTCGACATCGGCGGCCTGCTGGGTGGGGCGGTGATCACCGAAACGATCTTCAACGTGCCGGGTATCGGTCGCCTGGCCGCCTTCGCCGCCCGGACCGGCGAGTCGTCGGTGGTGGTCGGTGTGGTCACCATGCTCGCCCTGGTCTTCATGATCGCCAACCTGCTGGTCGACATCCTCTACGCGGTGCTGGACCCGAGGATCCGCTATGAGTGACCGGCGACGGACACGCGGCGGACCGTCGGGGTACTGCCAGTCGGCAGGTCGAAGCGAAACGAGGTGTGGAGATGAGTGACCTGAGCAGCGCCGGCACCGCGATGAGCGGTGACTCCTCGGCCGCCGCCGCGGTGGCCGGTGCGCCGAGCCCGGACGAGGGCGGCAAGGCGCGTAGCGCGAGTCTCTGG
The DNA here is from genome assembly GCF_030269285.1 of Micromonospora sp. NBRC 101691. NCBI lineage: Bacteria > Bacillati > Actinomycetota > Actinomycetes > Micromonosporales > Micromonosporaceae > Micromonospora > Micromonospora sp. NBRC 101691. The sequence goes on along the minus strand of NZ_BSTB01000008.1, from coordinate 101,408 downwards.
GCGGACGCCCGGCGGCAGTTGGTCCGTGACCCGATCTTCATGGTCGCCGCGCTCTACATCCTCGTCGTCGGTTCCATGGCGCTCTTCCCGAAGCTGTGGACCAGCCAGGACCCCCGGGACTGCGACACCGGCCGGTCCCGGATCTCCCCGAGCGGCGACCACCCGTTCGGCTTCGACATCCTCGGCTGCGACTACTACTCGCACGCCATCTACGGGGCCCGCCCGTCGATGACGATCGCACTGCTCGCCACCCTGGGAATCGTGCTCGTCGGTGGTCTCTTCGGCCTGCTCGCCGGCTACTACGGCGGCTGGGTCGACTCGGTCATCTCCCGGGTGATGGACATCTTCTTCTCGCTGCCCTTCCTGCTCGGCGCGATCGTGTTCCTCACCGTCATCAAGCGGCAGAACGTGATCACCCTGAGTATCGTCCTGGTGGCGCTCGGCTGGCCCACCATCGCCCGGATCATCCGGGGCAGCGTGATCTCCTCGAAGGACCTGGACTACGTACACGCGGCGAAGGCGGTCGGCGCCACCAACGGCCGGCTGATGTTCCGGCACATCCTGCCGAACGCCATCGCGCCGATGATGGTCTACGCCACGATCATCCTCGGATCGTTCGTCGCCGCCGAGGCCACCCTCACGTTCCTCGGTGTCGGCCTCCAGCCGCCCGCGCAGTCCTGGGGCATCATGATCAGCGCCCACCAGGTCTACTTCCTGGAGGACCCGTGGCTTCTGCTCTTCCCCTGTGGGCTGCTGGTCGGCACGGTGCTGTCCTTCATCCTCATGGGTGACGCCCTGCGTGACGCCCTCGACCCGAAGTTCCGGTGAGCAGCATGAGTTCTGACGTCAACGTCAAGATGGACGCTCTGCCCGGCCTCGACCCGAACGCGCTGCCGTTGCAGGTCAAGAACCTCCAGGTCGAGTTCCGCACCCGTAACGGCATCGCGAAGGCGGTCAACGGGGTCAGCTTCGACGTGGCACCCGGCGAGACCCGGGCGATCCTCGGCGAGTCCGGCTGCGGCAAGAGCGTGACCGCCCAGGCGATCATGGGCATCCTGGACAGCCCGCCCGGCTTCGTCACCGGCGGCGAGATCCTCTACCGGGGCGTGGACCTGCTCAAGCTCCCCGAGGAGCAGCGCCGCCGGGTCCGGGCCAACAAGATCGCGATGATCTTCCAGGATGCGCTCTCCGCGCTGAACCCGGTCTTCACCGTCGGGTTCCAGCTCGGCGAGCTGTACCGCAAGCACCGGGGCATGTCCCGCAAGGACGCCAAGGCGCGTGCGGTCGAACTGCTCGACCTGGTCAAGATCCCGGCGGCGAAGCAGCGGGTGAACGACTTCCCGCACCAGTTCTCCGGCGGTATGCGGCAGCGCGTCATGATCGCCATGGCGTTGGCCCTCGACCCCGAGGTGCTGATCGCCGACGAGCCGACCACGGCGCTCGACGTGACCGTGCAGGCCCAGATCATGGCGCTGCTGGCCGAGCTCCAGCAGGAGCGGAACATGGCCCTGGTGCTCATCACGCACGACATGGGCGTGGTGGCCGACGTGGCGGACCGGATCTCGGTCATGTACGCCGGCCGGGTCATCGAGGAGGCCGGGGTCAACGAGATCTACGCCAGCCCGGCGCACCCGTACACCAAGGGGCTGCTGGAGTCGATCCCCCGACTCGACCTCAAGGGTCAGGAGCTCAGCGCGATCAAGGGGCTCCCGCCGGTGCTGACGAACATCCCGCCGGGCTGCGCGTTCAACCCCCGGTGCCGGTACGTGCAGGACGTCTGCCGGAAGGACCCGTCGCCGCCGCTGTACACGGTGTCGCCGGACCGGACGGCGGCCTGCCACTTCTGGAAGGAGGTCAAGGGCGATGAGTGACCTCGTGCTCGAGACCCGTGACCTGGTGAAGCACTTCCCGCTGACCAAGGGCATCGTCTTCAAGCGGCAGATCGGCGCGGTCCGCGCGGTCGACGGCATCAACATCGAGCTGCGTCGGGGCGAGACCCTCGGCATCGTGGGCGAGTCCGGCTGCGGCAAGTCGACGCTGGCCCGGCTCCTGGTCGGGCTGGAGACGCCCACCTCGGGCGACCTCTTCGTCCAGGGCCGGAACATGTCCAAGGTCAGCGCGACGGAGCGGCGGCGCGGCCGGCGCAACATCCAGCTCGTCATGCAGGACCCGTACACCTCGCTGAACCCCCGGATGACCGTCGGGGACATCATCGGCGAGCCGTTCGAGGTGCACCCGGACGTGGTGCCCAAGGGGCAGCGGCGGAAGCGGGTCCAGGAGCTGATCGACCTGGTCGGTCTGAACCCCGACCACATCAACCGGTACCCGCACCAGTTCTCCGGCGGCCAGCGGCAGCGCATCGGCATCGCCCGGGCACTGGCGCTGAACCCGGAGATCATCCTCTGCGACGAGCCGGTCTCGGCCCTGGACGTGTCGATCCAGGCCCAGGTGGTCAACCTGCTGGAGAAGCTCCAGAACGAGCTGGGGCTGTCGTACATCTTCATCGCGCACGACCTGTCGGTGGTCCGCCACATCGCCGACCGGGTCGCGGTGATGTACCTCGGCAAGATCGTCGAGATCGGCACCGAGGACGAGATCTACGAGAACCCGACCCACCCGTACACCCAGGCGCTGCTCTCGGCGGTGCCGGTCCCCGACCCGAAGCTCCGTGGGCTGCGGGACCAGATCGTCCTGACCGGCGACGTGCCGTCGCCGGCCAACCCCCCGTCGGGCTGCCGGTTCCGCACCCGGTGCTGGAAGGCGCAGGACATCTGCGCCGAGCAGGTGCCGACCCTGGAGGCACGCGAACACTCCGCTCACCCGAGCGCCTGCCACTTCGCGGAACCCCGCGACGTGGTGCACGCGGTCGAGTAGCACGCAGACGCCGCTGATCCGGCCACCCGTACCGGGCCAGCGGTGAAAGGAAGTGCCTCCTCAGTATCCGGGGCGTCGGTCGTCAGACCGGCGCCCCGGATCTGTGCCGACCGCGTCCACCAGCGGCGTGGCGGACCCGCGCCGAAGTCGACAGGTGTCCGGCGGCAGGATCCGCACCCCGGCGGCGTACGCCGCCCGGACGGTCAGAGCGGTCCGCGGCCGGCGCGGAGCAGCAGGAGGGCGAGTTGGACGCCGTCGGCCCCCAGCGCCGTCCGGAACCGCTCCAGGATCGCCTGCTCCCGGGAGAGCACCAGCCGGGTTCCGCCGGAGGCGATCCGGGTCCTGCCGACCTGCTGTGACAGGCCGGCCCGCTCCTGCCAGAGCTCGATCAACCGTTGGTCGATCTCGTCGATCCGCTCCCGGATGGCGACGATCCGGGCCGCCGCGTCCGGCTCCTGCGTGCCGGTCTGTGCCTCGACCGGGGCATCCTGGCCGCCCGGACGCGCCGTGCCGGCCGACTCGCCGTTCTGCTCCACCACGTCTGTCATCATCGGGTACCTCTCGCACAGTGGTGCCCGGTGCCCGGATCCCGGGACGACAATGCCCCGGACTCCAGGAGCCCGGGGCATTCGTAGGTCTGATCGATCAGGCGCGACCTGCGGCTGCCGGACTCCCGGAGCCGTAGTAAAAGCAGAAGCACTGACCGAACACGCCGTCGAGTATGCCCACCCGGCGACCCGGCGCGCAAGCGTTCCGCAATTCGGCCGTATCACCAACAGGTGCGGGTCGTTCGCGCCCGGGTGGTAGCAGGGGGCCCCTGCTACCGCTTTTTGCGTAGCAGGGGACCCCTGCAACCACGCGGGCGGCACCGGCGCGGGGCGCAGCGGGACGCACCGCGGGCGGAAGTGTCGGTCCGGCGGCATAGACTCGCCCTGCGATGCATGCTCTCTTCGAAATCCCGCCGTCCCAGTCCGCGCCGGCCTCCCCGTCCGCCGTGCCCTCCCGCGCGGGCTCCGGACCGGCCCGGTCCGATCCGGAGAGCCTGCTCGCCGGGTTGAACGGCCCGCAGCGGGAGGCGGTCACCCACGCCGGGTCACCGCTGTTGATCGTGGCCGGCGCCGGCTCGGGCAAGACCCGGGTGCTGACCAACCGGATCGCCTACCTGCTCGCCGCGCGGGACGTGCACCCCGGCGAGATCATCGCGATCACCTTCACCAACAAGGCCGCCGGCGAGATGAAGGAGCGGGTGACCGCCCTGGTCGGCCCGCGTGCCCGGCTGATGTGGGTGTCGACGTTCCACTCCGCCTGCGTGCGGATCCTGCGGGCCGAGCACGAGCACGCCGGGCTGAAGTCGACCTTCTCCATCTACGACGCCGACGACTCCCGCCGGCTGATGCAGCTGGTCGCCCGCGAGCTGGACCTCGACCCGAAGCGTTACCCGGCCCGGGGGCTGGCCGCCCAGGTCTCCAACCTCAAGAACGAGCTGGTCGACCCGGAGGCGTTCGCCGACCGGGCCAAGGGGCCCAACGAGCGGGCGCTCGCCGAGGCGTACACGCTCTACCAGCGGCGGCTGCGGGAGGCGCACGCGCTGGACTTCGACGACCTGATCATGACGACGGTGCATCTGCTCCAGTCGCACCCGCACGTCGCGGAGAGCTACCGCCGCCGGTTCCGGCACGTGCTGGTCGACGAGTACCAGGACACCAACCACGCCCAGTACGTGCTGATCAAGGAGCTGGTCTCCGGCACCGAGGGGATCGAGCCGGCCGAGCTCTGCGTGGTCGGTGACGCCGACCAGTCGATCTACGCGTTCCGGGGCGCGACGATCCGCAACATCCTGGAGTTCGAGCGGGACTTCACCGACGCCCGGACGATCCTGCTGGAGCAGAACTACCGCTCCACCCAGACCATCCTCAGCGCGGCCAACGCGGTCATCGACCGGAACACCTCCCGCAAGCCGAAGCGGCTCTGGAGCGACGCCGGGGCCGGCGAGCAGATCGTCGGGTACGTCGCCGACACCGAGCACGCCGAGGCGGACTGGGTGGCCCGCGAGATCGACCGGCTGGTCGACGCGGGGGAGACGCGCCCCGGTGACGTGGCGGTCTTCTACCGCACCAACGCCCAGTCGCGGGTCTTCGAGGAGGTCTTCATCCGGGTCGGCCTGCCGTACAAGGTCGTCGGCGGGGTGCGCTTCTACGAGCGCAAGGAGGTCCGGGACGCACTGGCCTACCTGCGTGCGGTGGTGAACGCCGACGACACGGTCAGCGTCCGCCGGATCCTGAACACCCCGCGCCGGGGCATCGGCGACCGGGCCGAGGCGTGCCTGGAGGCGCTGGCCGGCCGGGACCGGATCTCCTTCGGGGCCGCGCTGCGGAAGGCGAAGGACGCCCCGGGGATCTCCACCCGCGCGGCGAACGCGATCACCGAGTTCGTCGCCCTGCTCGACGGGGTGCGCGAACTGGCCGACACCGGCACCCCGGAGGAGGTGCTGGAGGCGCTGCTGACCCGCTCGGGCTACCTGGCCGAGCTGGAGGAGAGCCTGGACCCGCAGGACGCCGGCCGGGTGGACAACCTCCAGGAGCTGGTCAGCGTCGCCCGGGAGTACACCGAGCGGATCGAGGCGCTCGGCGCCGAGGGGGAGCGGGCCACCGTGGCCGGCTTCCTGGAGCAGGTCGCGCTGGTCGCCGACGCCGACCAGATCCCCAGCGACGACCCCGACCACCAGGGCGTGGTCACCCTGATGACCCTGCACACCGCCAAGGGCCTGGAGTTCCCGGTGGTCTTCCTCACCGGCCTGGAGGACGGCGTCTTCCCGCACCTGCGGTCGCTCGGCGACACCCGTGAGCTTGAGGAGGAACGGCGGCTCGCGTACGTCGGCATCACCCGGGCCCGGCAGCGTCTCTACCTCTCCCGGGCGGTCACCCGCACGGCCTGGGGGCAGCCGGCCTACAACCCGCCGTCGCGTTTCGTGGAGGAGCTGCCGACCGAACTGGTCCGCTGGGAGCGGACCGAGGGCTCGTACACCTCCTGGGCCGGTGGGGGCGGCGGTGTCGGCGGCCGGGCCGGTGGCGGCGACCGGTTCGGCGCCGGCCGGGGCGGTGGTTTCACCGGCGGTACGCCGCGCGCGGCGCAGCTCGCCAAGCGGCTCGGCGTGGACGGCAGTCGCCTCGCCACCGCCAGCGAGCTGCCCCAGGCCCCGAAGGTGGCGGTCGGTGACCGGATCAACCACCAGCGCTACGGGCTGGGCCGGGTGACCGCGGTCGAGGGGCACGGGCCGGGCGCGCGGGCGCAGATCGACTTCGGCGACCAGAAACTGTGGCTGGTGCTCCGGCACGCCCCGATCGAGAAGCTCTGACCGGCGCGGGTCGCCGGCCACGGGGGTGACCGGGTCCCCACACCGCGTCCCCTGGCGGGCCTGAGCCGTCCGGGCACCGGCTCTGCCGGCGGGGCCCGGCCCCGGCTCCGCACGCTGTCGTGCCGAGCCGGGGCCGGGCGGCCCGGGTCAGCAGCCCAGGTCGACGCCGCGCGCCCGCATGAACGGGGCCGGGTCGATCTGGTTCCACATGCCGCCCTGGTGGACCTCGAAGTGCAGGTGCGGACCGGTGGAGTCGCCGGTGGAGCCCTCCCGGCCGATGGTGGTGCCGGCGCTGACCTTCGTCCCGACGGAGACCGCCGTCGAGTTCAGGTGGGCGTAGTGGGTCAGGTAGCCGTTGCCGTGGTCGACGAAGACCGAGATGCCGTACCCGTCACCGGCGTCGCCGGCCTTGGTCACCGTGCCGGCGGCGACGGCCCGGACCGGCGTGCCGGCCGGGAGGGCCAGGTCGATGCCGGCGTGCAGGGTGCCCCAGCGCGGCCCGTAGCAGGACGTGACCGCCGCGCCGGGCATCGGGTTGACCCAGGCGGCCTTGGGCTTGGCCGCGCTGGTGGTGGCCTTCCTGGTCGGCTTGGGGGCGCTGGTGGCCTTCCTGGTGGGCTTCGCGGTCGAGGTGGGGCTGGCCGAGGTCGGGGCGGGCGTCGGGGTGGTCGCGGTCGCCGAGGGGGTGACCGGCGGACGGTCGGCGCGGTCGGCTCGCGCGGCGGCCTCGGCGCGGTCCTGCGCGTCGAGCGCGACCGGGGCGGGGGCGGGGGAGTCGTCGGAGCCGGTGGCGATCACGGTGGCGCCGGTGAGGCCGAGACCGACCAGGGCCGCCGCACCCGCCACGAGGTAACGGGTCCGGATCCGGTGCCGCCAGGGGCGTCCGGCACCGGGTTCCGTGGCCTCGTCACGGGTGTTCTGGTTCTGGCTGAAGCTGTTCTCCTGCACGGTGACCTTCACAGTCGAGAGGGCTACGGGACCCGGAAATCCTCGGTTGGCCCGTCGACGGTGGTGGTCCGGGGTTCGGCCGCGACCCGGGGAGCGAACAGCGTCCGTGCCCGACTATGTCCCGATACCGCGCCGTACGTACTGAAAAATGATCATGCTGTGGGGTGGGCCCGGTCACACCTCGTCGAGTGACGCAGCACACTTTCGATGTCCCGCGGGCACAGAAAACCGCCCGGATCGTGTGATCCGGGCGGTGATCGGTCGTTGCCGTGCGTCAGGACGCGGTCACGTCGCTGTAGATTGCCTCGACTTGTAGCTTGATGTCCACTCCGCGCTCCTGGAGCCACGGCACCGGGTCGAGTGGCTCGCCCTTGACGTGGACCTCGACATGCAGGTGGGAGCCGTAGGAGTGGCCGGTGTTGCCGACCAGGCCGAGCTGGTCGCCTGCCTTGACCTGCTGCCCCTCCTTGACGCTGAGCTGGGCGGAGTGACCGTAGATCGCCTCGCTGCCGTCGGCGTGCCGGACGATCACCGTGTAGCCGTATCCGCCGTACCAGCCGGCCTTGGTGACCGTGCCGTCGTGGATGGAGACGTACGGGGTGCCCTCCGGGGCGACCAGGTCGACGCCGGTGTGCAGCTCGCCCCCGCGCATGCCGTACGGGGTGGTGAACTCGTAGCCCTGGAGGGGCAGCAGCCAGACCTCGGGCTCGGCGGCGTCGTCGGCGGCCAGGCGGGTGGTGTCGCGGCTGGCGCGGTCGTCGGCGTTGGCCCGGTCGGCGAAGTCCTGGCTGGTGACCGATGCCTGCCGCAGCTCGTCGAGGACCGAGGGGCTGACGCCCTTGGCGTCGGGCATCGCGCTGGCGCCGAGGGCGACGACGCCCGCGCCGACGAAGGCGGTGGTGACGACGGCGGCGTAGCGGCTGCGGGGCGGGGTGGGTACGCGGCGGCGGCCGCGATATCTATCGGGCTCATCCAACAGCTGCTGGCGCACGCACACCCTCCGTTGTCGGGTTTCCGATGCGACCTGGTCGGGTTCGTGACGCTGAGATGAACTCCGGCTGGCCGCGTCGTCACCCGTCCGTGGACCTGATGACAACCGTGGACACGGTAGCCAACCCCCGGACGCCCCACAAGCCGGAGCGCCAACTTAAAGTTTTCTTTTGTCCAGTTGAGTGACGTCTTAGGGGGATTCGTTACCTTTGCTATTCGCCCTCGTTACCGCCTTTTCGTTGCTCTCCGTCATCACTACGCTGCGCATGTCCGACTGGCGTGAGGCATGCCACCCATCGATGGATCGTCGGCCGGATTTCCCGGCCGCGGTCCGTCGGTTACCGTTCGTTCAGGTGATCTGCCGCCGAGTCTGTGGAACCGCTGAGCCTGTGAGAGGTGTGCGCTGATGAGCTCTCGTATTCGGGTCGTCGTCGCCAAGCCGGGGCTGGACGGGCACGACCGGGGCGCCAAGGTGGTCGCACGGGCCCTGCGCGATGCCGGCATGGAGGTCATCTACACCGGACTGCACCAGACGCCGGAGCAGATCGTGGAGACGGCGATCCAGGAGGACGCCGACGCGGTCGGGCTCTCCGTCCTCTCCGGCGCGCACATGACGCTCTTCCGCCGGGTGCTGGAACTGCTCGGCGAGCGGGACGCCCGGGACGTCGTCGTCTTCGGCGGGGGGATCATCCCCGAGGCCGACATCCCCGAGCTGGAGAAGCTCGGTGTGGCCAAGATCTTCACTCCGGGAGCCACCACCCAGGCGATCGTCGAGTGGGTCCGGGGCAACGTCGCCCAGCCGGTCGGCTGACCCGGGCGAACCGGCGGCCCGCAGCGAACCGGCGGCTTGCGGTGAAGGTCGGACCGTGCCGTAACCCGGTGGGGAGCACGCCGGGCGGTGAACGGCCCGGGGCGAACGATCGGCAGACGGGGGGAGGGACCGGACGCACCCCTCACACGTCCGGCCCCTCTATGCACGATGCCCCGCCGCCACCCCTCGACCGACAGGGCATCGGCCGTCTCCCGTCATCGCGCTGACCAGCGCTCCGACACTTCTCTCAACGACCCCGCACACCGGCGGTTACGCCCCCTCGCGGCAACTTTTCCCCGACTCCCGCCCCCGGCGGCGGAGCCCGGCGTTCGGCACGTCGCTGTGCGTTTCCGCACACCACGCACCCGCTCGGTTGCCGGCGGTGGCCTTCTCGTTAGGCTGCCGCAAACGGCCTGTCTTCTGTGACGGCAGGCGTCAAGCTTTTTCCAACGCTGGTGGCGGCGCGACGGCGCGCCGCGGAGACGGGACGGGACGCGCAATCGTGGACCTGTACGAGTACCAGGGGCGGGACCTGTTCGAGCGGCACGGACTGCCCGTGCTCGCCGGCGGCGTCGCGACGACCCCGGAGGAGGCACGCGCGATCGCCGAGCGGCTTGGCGGCCGGGTGGTCGTCAAGGCCCAGGTGAAGGTCGGTGGCCGAGGCAAGGCCGGCGGCGTCAAGCTGGCCGAGGGCACGGACGAGACGGTGGCCCGGGCCACCGACATCCTCGGCATGGACATCAAGGGCCACACGGTCCACAAGGTCATGATCACGGTGACCGCGGACATCGCCGAGGAGTACTACTTCTCGTACCTGCTCGACCGCGCGAACCGCACCTTCCTGTGCATCGCCAGCGTGGCCGGCGGCATGGACATCGAGCAGGTCGCCGCCGAGACCCCGGACAAGGTCGTCAAGACCCCGATCGACGCCAACACCGGCGTGGACGAGGCCAAGGCGCGGGAGATCGTCGACGCCGCCGGGTTCCCGGCCGACGTCGCCGACCAGGTCGTCGCGATCGCGGTCCAGCTGTGGCAGGCGTTCGTCGCCGAGGACGCCACCCTGGTCGAGGTGAACCCGCTCGCCCGTACGGCCGACGGCAACGTGCTGCTGCTCGACGCCAAGGTGACCCTGGACGAGAACGCCGCGTTCCGGCACCCGGACCACGAGGCCCTGGTCGACCAGGCGACGGTGGACCCGCTGGAGCAGCGCGCCAAGGAGAAGGACCTCAACTACGTCAAGCTCGACGGCGAGGTCGGCATCATCGGCAACGGCGCGGGTCTGGTCATGTCGACCCTCGACGTGGTCGCCTACGCCGGTGAGCGGCACGGCGACGTCAAGCCGGCGAACTTCCTTGACATCGGCGGTGGCGCGAGCGCCGCGGTGATGGCGAACGGACTGGAGATCGTCCTGTCCGACCCGTCGGTGAAGAGCGTCTTCGTGAACGTCTTCGGCGGCATCACCGCCTGCGACGAGGTCGCCAACGGCATCATCCAGGCGCTCGCCCTGCTGGAGCAGCGTGGCGAGAAGGTCACCAAGCCGCTCGTGGTCCGCCTCGACGGCAACAACGCGGAGGCCGGTCGGGCGATCCTCGACGGCGCGAAGAACCCGCTCGTCGAGCGGGTCGACACCATGGACGGCGCGGCCGAGCGGGCCGCCGAGCTGGCGGCTGCGGGGGTCTGACAATGGCTATCTGGCTGACCAAGGACTCGAAGGTCATCGTCCAGGGGATGACCGGTTCCGAGGGTTCCAAGCACACCCGGCGGATGCTCGCCGCCGGCACCAACGTCGTCGGTGGCGTCAACCCGCGCAAGGCCGGGCAGACCGTCGACTTCGACGGCACCGAGCTGCCGGTCTTCGCCAACGTGGCGGACGCCATGAAGGAGACCGGGGCGGACGTCACGGTGATCTTCGTACCGCCGCAGTTCACCAAGGCCGCGGTGGTCGAGGCGATCGACGCCGGCATCCCGCTCGCCGTGGTCATCACCGAGGGCGTCCCGGTGCACGACACCGCCGCCTTCTGGGCGTACAACACCGCCCAGGGGGAGCGCACCCGGATCATCGGGCCGAACTGCCCGGGCATCGCCTCGCCGGGGGCGTCCAACGCGGGCATCATCCCGGCCGACATCACCGGCTCCGGCCGGATCGGCCTGGTCAGCAAGAGCGGCACGCTGACCTACCAGATGATGTACGAGCTGCGGGACATCGGCTTCTCGACCTGCGTCGGCATCGGTGGCGACCCGATCATCGGCACCACCCACATCGACGCGCTGGCCGCCTTCGAGGCCGACCCGGACACCGACGCCATCGTGATGATCGGTGAGATCGGCGGTGACGCCGAGGAGCGGGCCGCCGAGTTCATCAAGGCGAACGTGACCAAGCCGGTGGTCGGCTACATCGCCGGCTTCACCGCCCCGCCCGGCAAGACCATGGGACACGCCGGCGCCATCATCTCCGGCTCGGCGGGCACCGCCGAGGCGAAGAAGGAGGCGCTGGAGGCGGTCGGCGTCAAGGTCGGCAAGACGCCGACCGAGACCGCCAAGCTCATGCGGGAGATCATGTCGGCCGGCTGAGCCGGGAACGAACCGACGGAGGGGGACGACCACACGGTCGTCCCCCTCCGCGTCGCGGCCCGCTCGGCGGCGTCGCTCCCTGCCGGCGGCCGGTGTGTCGCCGACGACTTCGTCCCGCTCGTCAGTCGTTGCCGATCGGGTAGTTCCCGGTGGCCCGCAGGACCGCGCTGCCGATGATGTTGATCACGCCGAAGGCGATGGCCAGCCAGCCCAGCACCTGTGACTGTCCGTACCGTCGGGCGTCCCGGATCGACAGGTACCCGAAGATGACCCCCAGGATGCCGCAGCACAGCAGGCCGAGGACGATGCCGAGCACGCCCCAGAGAGTGGTCCGGTCCTTGCCGGCTGCGGACGGCGGGGGCGGTGCGTAGGGAGCGGACACGACTTCCTCCGGACGGTCGGGGCCGCGACCGCAGAAGGCCGCGCCTGCGCCGAGGTTAGACCGGGTGTACCGTCCCGGGCGGAAGGATCACCGAACTCATCGGTGATCCGCCGGGTTATCGGACTGCCCCCGCTCGTCCGGCGTGCCAGAGTGGAACCCGATGTCCTCCATCACCCCTGATCAGCCTCGCCGTTCCGCTGGCGTCGACCCCGACGACCGGCCGGGTGGTCGTGCCGCGGTTCCCCGGCCGCGTCCCCGGCGTCCCGGAGCGACCGACCGGGCGGCCGCCCCCCGTCGTCGGCGCGCCCCGCTCGCCGTCGCCGCCGTGGTGGCCGCCGGCTGGGCCGCCCTCACCTCGTACCTGCCGGTAGTCGTGGTGCTCGGGTTGATGCAGCTCAGCGAGGACGCCGCGTCGGTGGTCGGTGCGCTCCGCGCCGGCCTGGCCGGCTGGCTGCTCGGCCACGGGGTACCGCTCGACACCAGCGCCGGCCCGCTCGGCCTCGCCCCGCTGGCCCTGACCGCACTGGTCGTCTGGCGGTTGACCCGGGCCGGGGTGCACACCACCCGGGCGCTGGGCGCGCGGGGTGCCGGGGAGGTCCGTCCGGCGTTCGTCGCGGCCGGCGCGGTCGGTTGCGGGTACGCGTTGCTCGGCGTGCTCGCCGCACTCGCCGCCGGGACGGGGCTCTCCCCGCTACGGGCCGGGGTGACCCTGGGGCTCGTCGGCGTGGCCGCCGCCCTGGTGGGCGCGCTGCGGACGACCGGTGCCCCCGACCGGCTGCTCCGGCGGGTGCCCAGCGCGCTGCACGACGGGGTCCGCACCGGCCTGGTCGCCGGACTGCTGTTGGCCGGGGCGGGCGCGGGGGCCGCCGGACTGGCCATCGCCACCGGTGGCGGCGACGCCGCCGACATGATCGGCGCCTACCGGACCGGGGTGGCCGGGCAGGCCGGGATCACCCTGGTCAGCCTCGCCTACGCGCCGAACGCCGCGATCTGGGCGACCAGCTACCTGCTCGGCCCCGGCTTCGCGGTGGGCACCGACACGGCGGTACGCACCAGTGAGGTCTCCGTCGGCGCGCTGCCGGCCGTACCGCTGCTCGCCGGCCTGCCGCGCGGGCCGGTCGACGGGCTCGGCGCGTTGCTGCTCGCGGTGCCGGTCCTGATCGGGATGGCGGCCGGCTGGCTGCTCGCCCGCCGCCTGCTCCGGTCGGCGGCCGACGACCGGACCCCGCTTCACTGGGGGCCGCTGCTCGGCACGGCGGCCCTCGCCGGGCCGGTGGCCGGCCTGCTGGTGGGCGCGGCGGCGGCGGTCTCCGGTGGCCCGCTCGGCGGCGGCCGGCTCGCCGAGGTGGGGCCGGTCGCCTGGCAGGTGACCGCCGTGACCACCGCGGTCGTGGCGGTCGGCGCGCTGCTCGGAGCCGCCGCCACCCGTGCCTTCACCCGCCAGCCCACCCCCCGTCCCTGAGCCCGGGCGGGGCCCCGCCGGTCTCCCGCCCGTCGCGTCGGTCGCCGCCCCGCGCGGTGCGCCCGGATCGGGGGGGCAGACGGCGGCGGGGCGCCCGGAGGACTTCCGGACGCCCCGCCTGTGGGCCACAGGTCGCTGGTCAGGACAGGTTCAGCGAGTTCAGGTTCAGTGCGGCGCCGAGGATCGCGTTGGCCAGGCCGAGGACGATGCCCACCGCGCCGGTGATCAGGGCGGCCGTGGCCTGGCCCTTGTTGCTGGCCAGCCCCTGCTCCGCCTTCTTCTGGCCCATCACGCCCAGCACCACGCCGGCGATGCCGAGGATGATGCCGAGGAAGGCGCAGCAGATCGCGAAGACGATCGAGGTGATGCCGAGGATCATCCCGATCAGGCCGAGGTTGTTGTTCTGCGGCGTCACACCGTACTGGCCGTACTGTCCGCCCGGGTAGCCCGGCGCCGCGCCGTAGGGCTGCTGCTGCGCGTACGGGTCCCCGTACGGCTGACCGGAGGCGGGTTGCCCGTACGGCTGGCCCGAAGTCGGCGGCTGCCCGTAGGGCTGACCGGAGGTCGGCTGCCCGTACGGCTGCCCCGAAGTCGGCTGCCCGTACGGCTGGCCCGAGGCCGGCGGCTGCCCGTACGGGTCCTGCGGCTGCTGACCGTACGGGTCGTGCGACGGCTGGCCGTAGGACGGCTGCGCCGACTGACCGTACGGGTCGGAGTACTGCGGCGAGGTGGGATCCGAGGGCGGCTGCTGGCCGTACGGGTCCTGGCCGGGGTTGTCGGGCTGCACGGGCTGCGCTCCTTGCTGTGCGGCGTTGGGAGGGTCAGACGGTTGTGTCGGTACCCATCAGCGACCCGAGGCCACCCAGCAGGCAGCAGATCAGGACGATGACGTACCAGGAGAGGCCGACGATGAGGGCCCACTTCGACCACTTCTTGCTCTCCGCCGCGGCGGCCTGGGCCGCCGCGTAGTTACCCTGCTGCACCAGCGGGTTGACCTTGGAGGCGTTGATCAGCGCGGGGATGGCGAGCGGCCAGAAGAGGAAGATGGCCACGATCGACATGGTCATGTTGTTGTCGATCTGCTGCGGCGGCTGCTGAGGGTATCCGGGCTGCATGGGGTGAACTCCTTGATCGGTGACCGCGAGCCGGGCCGCCCGCAGGTGGGGTGGGCCGTTCGCGTGTCGAGTATCGAGCGGGGGCAGAGTACCTGTTCGGGGCGACGTCCGGGGTGACCGGCGGGGCGTGGTCCCACGGTGAGGACCGGCTGGCGGAGGGTCTGGCCAGCGGAACGGGGCCGTCGCCGGCCCGATAGGGTGACCGGGTGACCGAGCCCGCGTCCACCGCCCGCATCGTCGTCCTCGTCTCCGGTTCCGGCAGCAACCTCCAGGCCCTGCTGGATGCCGGCGCCGACCCGGCGTACGGAGCCCGGGTGGTCGCGGTCGGCGCCGACCGGGACGGCATCGCCGGGCTGGACCGGGCCACCGCCGCCGGGGTGCCGACCTTCGTGGAGCGGTTGAAGGACCATCCCAGCCGTGCGGACTGGGACGCCGCGCTCACCGCCCAGGTCGCCGCGCACCGCCCCGACCTGGTCGTCTCCGCCGGTTTCCTGAAGCTCGTCGGCCCGCAGTTCCTGGCCGCCTTCGCCGACCGCTACCTGAACACCCACAACACCCTGCTGCCGGCCTTCCCCGGCATCCACGGGCCCCGGGACGCCCTCGCCTACGGCGTGAAGGTCACCGGCGCGACCCTCTTCTTCGTCGACGCGGGCATGGACACCGGTCCGATCGTCGCCCAGGTCGCGGTGCCGGTGCGCGACGACGACGACGAGGAGACGCTCACCGAGCGCATCAAGGTGGCCGAGCGGCGGCAGCTCGTCGAGCAGGTCGGCCGCCTGGTCCGCGAAGGTTGGACGATCACCGAAAGAAAGGTCACCGTTGGCGTGAACACCCCCTCCGACGGGCGCCGGCCGATCCGGCGGGCGCTGGTCAGCGTCTACGACAAGAGCGGGCTGGTCGAGCTGGCCCGGGCCCTGCACGACGCCGGGGTCGAGATCGTCTCGACCGGCAGCACCGCGTCGACGATCGCCGGCTCCGGGGTGCCGGTGACCGCCGTCGAGTCGGTGACCGGGTTCCCGGAGATCCTCGACGGCCGGGTCAAGACCCTGCACCCGAAGATCCACGGCGGCCTCCTCGCCGACCTGCGCAAGGACTCGCACGCCGCCCAGCTCGACGAGCACGGCATCGCCGGCATCGACCTGCTGGTCTCCAACCTGTACCCGTTCCAGGCCACGGTGGCCTCCGGCGCGGGCGTCGACGAGTGCGTCGAGCAGATCGACATCGGCGGGCCGGCGATGGTCCGGGCCGCCGCGAAGAACCACGCCTCGGTCGCCGTGGTGACCGATCCGGCCGCGTACCCGGCGGTGGTTGCCGCTCTCGGTGGCGGCGGTTTCTCGCTGGCGCAGCGTCGTGCGCTCGCCGCCCGCGCCTTCGCCGACATCGCCGAGTACGACATCGCGGTGGCGAACTGGTGCGCGGCGCAGCTCGACCCGGAGGAGGCGGACTGGCCCGCCTTCGCCGGTCTGGGACTGCGCGCCCAGCGGGCGCTGCGCTACGGCGAGAACCCGCACCAACAGGCCGCCCTCTACACCGACCCGGACACCCCGGTCGGGCTGGCCCAGGCCGAGCAGTTGCACGGCAAGGAGATGTCGTACAACAACTACGTCGACGCGGACGCCGCCTGGCGGGCGGCGAACGACTTCGCCGACCAGCCGGCCGTGGCGGTCATCAAGCACGCCAACCCGTGCGGCATCGCGGTCGGCGTCGACGTGGCCGACGCGCACCGCCGGGCGCACGCCTGCGACCCGGTCTCCGCGTACGGCGGGGTGATCGCGGTCAACCGGCCGGTCACCGTCGAGCTGGCCAAGCAGGTCGCGGAGATATTCACCGAGGTCCTGGTGGCACCGGAGTTCGAGGCGGGCGCGGTCGAGGTGCTCCAGGCCAAGAAGAACCTGCGCCTGCTGCGTGCCCCGGTCTGGGCCCCGCCGCCGGCCGAGTGGCGACAGGTCAGCGGCGGTGTGCTGGTGCAGATGGCCGACCGGGTGGACGCCCCCGGCGACGACCCGGCCGCCTGGCGGCTGGTGGCCGGCGAACCGGCCGACGGCGACCTCCTGCGCGACCTGGCCTTCGCCTGGCGGGCGATCCGCTCGGTCAAGAGCAACGCGATCCTGCTCGCCGCCGACGGGGCGACCGTCGGGGTCGGCATGGGGCAGGTCAACCGGGTCGACTCGGCGCACCTCGCGGTGAACCGGGCCGGTGCGGACCGGGCCCGGGGTGCGGTCGCCGCCTCGGACGCGTTCTTCCCGTTCGCTGACGGGCTCAAGGTGCTGATCGACGCGGGGGTCCGCGCCGTCGTGCAGCCCGGCGGTTCGATCCGGGACGACGAGGTGATCGCCGCTGCCGCCGAGGCCGGCGTGACCATGTACCTCACCGGCACCCGGCACTTCTTCCACTGACCCGCCACCGGCAGAGCGCCGGCGTTCCACCGATGGACGCCGGCGCTCTGCCGGCGGTCGCGCACGGTCGCCGGCCTCTGCCGGCGCCGCTGGTGGCGGGCGTGCTTTCTCCGGTGCCTGCAGGGGTCCCCTGTTACCGGATTCCGCCGAGCAGGGGACCCCTGCAACCACACCGGCCGGCACCCCACGCCCCGCACGTCGGGCCGGGGAGGTGACGGAGGGTGAGCGCTGGTACGTGGCCCGGCCGTGTGCCGCGGGTCCGGATCACCCCAGGTCGGCGCGGGTGGCACGGGGACAAGGAACGGGTCGGCGGAACGTCGGGTGCCGGGCGTGAGACGATCGGGGAGTGACGGCGACGATCCTGGACGGCAAGGCGACCGCGGCGGAGATCAAGGACGAGCTGCGGGTGCGGGTCAAGGCACTGGCGGAGCGGGGCATCACCCCGGGGCTGGGCACGGTGCTGGTCGGCGCCGACCCGGGCTCCCAGGCGTACGTCAACGGCAAGCACCGGGACTGCGCGGAGGTGGGCATCGCCTCGATCCGGCGCGAGTTGCCGGCCGACGCCACGCAGGAGCAGGTGGACGCGGTGCTCGCCGAGCTGAACGCGGACCCGGCGTGCCACGGCTACATCGTCCAGCTGCCGCTGCCGGCGCACCTGGACACCCAGCGGGCGCTGGAGATGATCGACCCCCAGAAGGACGCGGACGGCCTGCACCCGGTCAACCTCGGCCGGCTGGTGCTCGGCTACGACGGGCCGCTGCCCTGCACGCCGCGCGGCATCGTGGAACTGCTGCGCCGGCACGACGTGCCGCTGCGTGGGGCGAACGTCGCCGTGGTCGGCCGGGGCAACACGGTCGGTCGTCCGCTCGGCCTGCTGCTGACCCGGCGCAGCGAGAACGCGACGGTGACCCTCTGCCACACCGGCACCCTCGACCTGGCCGCGCACACCCGGGCCGCCGACATCGTGATCGTGGCCGCCGGGGTCCCCGGCCTGCTCACCGCCGACATGGTCCGCCCGGGGGCGGTGGTGGTTGACGTCGGCATCACCCGGGTGATCGGGGCGGACGGCAAGGGCCGCTACACCGGTGACGTCGATCCCGAGGTCGCCGAGACGGCCGGTGCGCTGGTCCCGATGCCCGGTGGTGTCGGGCCGATGACCCGGGCGATGCTGCTGACCAACGTGGTCGAGCGCGCCGAGCGCGAGGTGCCGACTACGTCATAACCGTCCGACCCGGCCGGTCCGGTGCCAGGATGGCTGATACGGTCCGGAAAACCGACTGGTAGCAGGGAGTGGGACGACCATGGGTAAGAAGGTCACTGTCGTCGGGGCCGGCTTCTACGGCTCCACCACCGCACAGCGCCTGGCCGAGTACGACATCTTCGACACCGTCGTGATCACCGACATCGTCGAGGGGAAGCCCGCCGGCCTCGCCCTCGACCTCAACCAGTCGCGGGCGATCGAGGGCTTCGAGACCAAGATCGTCGGTGCGACCACCGGCCCCAACGGCGAGGGCTACGAGGCGATCGAAGGTTCGGACGTCGTCGTGATCACCGCCGGCCTGCCCCGCAAGCCGGGCATGAGCCGGATGGACCTCCTGGAGACCAACGCCAAGATCGTCCGTCAGGTCTCCGAGAACGTCGCCCGCTTCGCCCCGAACGCCGTGGTCATCGTCGTCTCCAACCCGCTCGACGAGATGACCGCGCTGGCCCAGATCGCCACCGGGTTCCCGAAGAACCGGGTGCTGGGCCAGGCTGGCATGCTCGACACCGCCCGGTTCAGCAACTTCGTCGCCGAGGCGCTCAACGTACCGGTGAAGTCGGTGACGACGCTCACCCTGGGCTCGCACGGCGACACCATGGTCCCGGTTCCGTCGCGCAGCAGCGTCGACGGCAAGCCGCTGCGTGACGTGATGCCGGCCGAGCAGATCGAGGACCTGGTCGTCAAGACCCGCAACGGCGGCGCCGAGGTGGTCGCCCTGCTCAAGACCGGTTCGGCGTACTACGCCCCGTCCGCCGCCGCCGCCCGGATGGCCAAGGCGGTCGCCGAGGACTCCGGCGAGGTCATGCCGGTCTGCGCCTGGGTCGACGGTGAGTTCGGCATCTCCGGCGTCTACCTGGGCGTCGAGGCGGAGCTGGGCGCCGAGGGCGTGAAGCGGGTCGTCACCACCGAGCTGGACGCCGACGAGCTGGCCAGCCTGAAGGAGGCCGCCGAGGCGGTCCGGGCCAAGCAGGCCGACGTCGCCAACATGTGACGTCGCGACCGTCCGGGTCGCCGACGCCCCGACCAGCCCTCGGGCGGCCGGTCGGTGACCCGGACGGTGGCGCGGCGCCAGCCGCCCCGGTCGACGCGCTGATCCTCCGGTCCGCCCTCCTGAGCCGATCTCCGATCGCCACGGCGGGCCGGAGGATCGTTGCTCTTCCGGGGGAGGTGGAGGGCCAGCTGCGAGGGACCGGGCAAGTTCCAGTACGCTCGTACTGCTTGAGCACGTGTCCCCCGAGAGGAGCGCCGGCCGATGGCGAAGATCAAGGTAAACAACCCGGTCGTAGAGCTCGACGGCGACGAGATGACCCGGATCATCTGGAAGCAGATCCGGGAGCAGCTGATCCTGCCCTACCTCGACGTCGACCTGCACTACTACGACCTCTCGATCCAGTACCGCGACGAGACCGACGACCAGGTCACCATCGACGCCGCCAACGCCATCAAGGAGCACGGCGTCGGAGTCAAGTGCGCCACCATCACGCCGGACGAGGCCCGGGTCGAGGAGTTCGGCCTGAAGAAGATGTGGCGCTCGCCCAACGGCACCATCCGGAACATCCTCGGTGGCGTCGTCTTCCGTGAGCCGATCATCATGTCGAACGTGCCGCGGCTGGTGCCGGGCTGGACCAAGCCGATCATCATCGGCCGGCACGCCCACGGTGACCAGTACAAGGCCACCGACTTCGTCGTCCCCGGCCCGGGCAAGGTGACCGTCACCTACACCCCGACCGACGGTGGCGCCCCGGTCGAGATGGAGGTCGCCAACTTCACCGGCGGCGGCATCGCCATGGGCATGTACAACTTCGACGAGTCGATCCGGGACTTCGCCCGTGCCTCGTTCCGGTACGGCCTGGACCGCGGCTACCCGGTCTACCTGTCCACCAAGAACACCATCCTCAAGGCGTACGACGGCCGGTTCAAGGACATCTTCGCCGAGATCTTCGAGAACGAGTTCAAGGCCGAGTTCGACGCCGCCGGCATCACCTACGAGCACCGGCTCATCGACGACATGGTCGCCGCCGCGCTGAAGTGGGAGGGCGGCTACGTCTGGGCCTGCAAGAACTACGACGGTGACGTGCAGTCCGACACGGTGGCCCAGGGCTTCGGCTCGCTCGGCCTGATGACCTCCGTGCTGCTGTCCCCGGACGGCCGCACCGTCGAGGCGGAGGCCGCGCACGGCACCGTCACCCGGCACTACCGGCAGTGGCAGAAGGGCGAGAAGACCTCGACCAACCCGATCGCCTCCATCTACGCCTGGACCCGGGGCCTGGCCCACCGGGGCAAGCTGGACAACACCCCGGCGGTCACCGAGTTCGCCAACACCCTGGAGCAGGTCATCGTCGACACCGTCGAGGGCGGCCAGATGACCAAGGACCTCGCGCTGCTCATCTCGCGGGACGCCCCGTGGCTGACCACCGACGAGTTCATGAACGCCCTGGACGAGAACCTGGCCCGCCGCCTCGGCGCCTGATCACGCCCACCCCGGAGCCCGTCGGCCGTAGCCGGCGGGCTCCGTGCGTCCCGCCGGAGAAGCCCACGCGCCGCGTGCCCGCGTCACCGGACGGGGCGTCCGGTCGTTGACAGGGTGGACGTGATGCCAGTCGCGTCCAGGAAGGTTGACCACGGTCGCATGCGACATGTGAGCGCCGACCAGCCAGCCTTCCCGGCTGTCGTGCGCAGCCAGCCGTCCCTTCCCAGCGGGGGGCCCTGTCCCGGGCCCCCCGCGCCCTGTTCCCGCAGCGGACGACGGGTCGGGTGCCCGGTCCCGCCCGAACGGTGACCGGCCGCCGGTGCCTCAGGCCTCGCGCAGCAACTGCGCGGCGCGCTCCGGGGCGACGTCGCTGATGAAGACGCCCATCCCCGACTCCGTCCCGGCGAGGTACTTCAGCTTGTCCGCCGCCCGCCGGATGCTGAACAGCTGGAGATGCAGGTGGGCCAGCTCGCGGTCGACACGGACCGGGGCCTGGTGCCAGGCCGCGATGTACGGCATCGGCAGGTCGAACAGTCCGTCGAAGCGGCGCAGCACGTCCAGGTAGAGCGGGCCGAAGGCGTCCCGCTCCGCGTCGTCGAGCGCCGGGATGTCCGGCACCGGCCGGTGCGGGGCCAGGTGCACCTCGAACGGCCAGCGGGCCGCCGCCGGCACGTACGCCGTCCAGTGCTCGTTCTCCGCCACCACCCGGTCACCGGCGGCCCGTTCGGCGGCGAGCACGTCGGCGTAGAGGTTGCCACCGGTGCGCTCGGCGTGCCGGCGCGCGGCGGCCAGCATCGTCCGGGTCCGGGGCGTGACGAAGGGGAACGCGTAGACCTGGCCGTGCGGGTGGTGCAGGGTCACCCCGATTTCCACGCCCCGGTTCTCGAAGCAGAAGACCTGCTCGACCCCGGGCAGTTCGGCCAGGGCGGTGGTCCGGTCGGCGAGCGCGTCGAGGACGGTCCGCACCCGCTCCGGCGGCAGGTCGACGAACGCGGCGTGGTGGTCGTCGGTGAAGCAGACCACCTCGCAGCGGCCCAGCCCCGGCCGGATCTCGGTGAACGGGGTGATGGCCGGCGGTTCGTCGGCGATCCGCTGGCTGAGCGCGGGGAAGCGGTTCTCGAAGACCACCACGTCGTACCCGGAGGCCGGGATCTCGCTCTGCCGGTCACCCTTCGAGGGGCAGAGCGGGCACTGGTCGGCCGGGGGGAGGAAGGTGCGTGCCTGCCGGTGCACCGCCACCGCCACCCACTCGTCGAGCAGGGGGTCGTAGCGTAGCTGCGACGCGGGCGGGGGCGGGGGGAGTTCCCGCCGGTCCGGTTCGTCGCGGACGACGTCGTCCCGCTCGTCGAAGTAGATCAGTTCACGACCGTCGGCCAGTTTGGTGACCGTACGCCTCATGCCGGTGTCCCTTCCGTCGCCGGGCGACCGCCGGGCGACCGCTCCACGACGATCAGCTCCGTCACCTGCTCGCCGAGCACCCGGCGGCCCTCCTCGGGCAGCCGGTCGTCGACCACCACCACGTCCGCGCAGTCCAGCCCGCCGATCGAGCAGAGACCGACCAGCCCCCACTTGGTGTGGTCGGCGAGCACCACCAGCCGGTCGGCGGAGGCCATCAACGCCTGGTTGGTCTCCGCCTCCATCAGGTTCGGCGTGGTGAAGCCGGCCCGTTCGCTGATGCCGTGCACCCCGAGGAAGAGCACGTCCAGGTGCAGGGACCGGATCGCCGCCACGGCCAGCGGCCCGACCAGCGCGTCCGAGGGTGTCCGGATGCCGCCGGTGAGGATCACCGTCTGGTCCGGCCGGCCGCCTGCGTGGAAGACCTCCGCCACCGGCAACGAGTTGGTGACCACGGTCAGCGCCGGTACGTCGACCAGGCGACGGGCCAGCGCGGCGGTGGTCGTACCGGCGGAGAGGGCGACGGCCGCGCCGGGGCGGACCAACCGGGCGGCGTGCGCGGCGATGATCGCCTTCTCGGCCGGCTGGCGTACCGACTTGGCGTCGAAGCCGGGTTCGTCGGCCGCCGAGGGGTCGGCCACGGTGGCTCCGCCGTGCACCTTGGCCAGCAGGCCCTGGGCGTCCAGCGCGTCCAGGTCGCGGCGGATGGTCATGTCGGAGACGCCGAACTCGGCGGCGAGGTCGCTGACCCGTACGCCGCCGGTCGCCCGCACCCGCTCCAGGATGGCTGCTTGTCGCTGCCGCGCCAGCATCTCCAGCCTCCGCTCCCGAGCCGCCCGACTTTCCCGAACGTGTTCCAACAAAGATGAACACTAGCGCGACGCGTGCACGATGCGGAAGGCGGCCGGCGGGCGTGCGGCGGCCGGCGTTCGCCGACGGTGTGGCGGAGGCTCCGCCCCGGCCGGCTGCCACCGGCGACCCTCGGCGTCCCGCCGGGTCGGACAGTCCAGGGCCGGGCGGTCCCAGGGCAGGCAGTTCCCGGGCAGGCGGTCCCCTGTCGGGCCGTTCCGTATCCGGCTGTTCCGGCGTCGGGCCGTTCCGGGTCGAGCCGTCCTGTGTCCGGCCGCCCCGGGTCGAGCGGTCCCGGGGCCGACGGGCGGAGGCGCGGCGGCCCCGGGACGGGCCGGAGGGCGGACTGTCAGGTCAGGCCGGAGCCAGGCGGGGCTCCACCCAGCCGACCTCGGTCAGCAGGTGCAGCACCCGCTGCACCGCCTCCTCGATCGAGATGTCCGAGGTGTCCACCACCAGGTCCGCGTCGGTCGGCTCCTCGTACGGGTCGTCGACGCCGGTCATCCCGGTGAGCAGCCCCGCCCGGGCCCGGGCGTAGAGACCCTTGCGGTCCCGCTGCTCGCAGGTCTCCAGCGGGGTGGCGACGTGGACCAGTACGAAACCCGCCCCGGCGGACTCCGCCATCTCCCGCGCGGTCGCCCGCGCCTGGGCGTACGGGGCGATCGGGCAGCAGATCGCCACCCCCCGGTGCCGGGCGATCTCGGCGGCCACCCAGCCGATCCGCCGCACGTTGAGGTCGCGGTCCGCCCGGCTGAACGTCAGCCCGGCGGAGAGTTCCCGCCGCACCACGTCCCCGTCGAGCAGGGTGATCGTCCGGTCCCCGGCCTCCCGCAGCGCGTCGGCGAGCCCGCTGGCGATCGTCGACTTGCCGGACCCGGAGAGCCCGGTCAGGAAGACCACCAGGCCGCGGTGCCGCAGCGGCGGCCGGGCACGGGCCAGCTCCTTCGCGACCGCCGGTGGGGTGTGCCACTCCGGCAGCGGGAAGCCCCGGTCCAGGTGGTCGTCGATCTCCTCCTGGGTGAAGGCCAGCCGCCGGTTGCGCGGCGGGATGTCGTCCCGCCAGCGCCACTGCCCGTCCCGGTTGTCGTAGGCCAGTTCCCGGGGCACCAGCACCCGCAGTCCGGCGCCGGAGAGGGTCTCCTCGGTGGAGAGCAGGTGCGTCACGCCGTAGGCGGCGGAGACCCGGGCCCGCAGCAGCGCGTCGCTGATCTCGTCCCGCCGCCGGGTCAGCGGCACCGTGATCAGGGTGGCCGGGGGCATCCGGTCCCGGGCGGCGAAGACCGCGCGGACCAGCGCCTCGGACGGCAGGCCGCCGGTGGCCTCCTCGCCGACCGGGATCATCAGCAGCAGGTGCGCGCCGAGCGTCCGGGCCGCGTGCGCGATCTGGGCGAGCTGTGGCCGGTGCAGCGGCCGGTCGGCGATCACCCCGAGCACCCGCCCGGGAGGCAGCAGCGCCCGGACCTCCTCCGGGGTGCGCCGCAACCGCTGGAACGGCGCATGGCCACCGTCGCCGATCCGCTGGACCGGGCCACCCAGCCCGGCGGTGCCGTCCCGGCCCGACCAGACGTCCCGCACGTCGAGCGCGGCGAGCGGGGCGCCCTCGCCGTCGGTGAGCACCAGCACCCGGCCCGCCGGGTCGTCCAGCCGCAGCCCCTCGGCCACGGCCGCCGGCACCTGGAGGGTGACCGGCACCGGCCAGGGCGTACCGTCGGCGAGCCGTCCCCGGCGACTGAGCGAGGTCAGGTCGGCCCGCGTCATGAAGCCGGTCAACGGCGCGTACGCCCCGCTCAGCAGCAGCTCCAGGTCGGCGAGCTCGACCGGGCGCGGTGTGAACACCGGCGCGTCCCGGAGCACGTCGTCGGGCAGCACCCAGCCGTTGCTCATCACACCCCCCACTCGCTGACCGGCACACAGTTTCGCAGCAGACCGGCGATCGGTCGAGAGTGCCACCCCACGATCACGCTCCCCGGGCCGTCGTCCGGCTGCCCGCGCCGCCGTCCGGTGCCACGGCGCGGACCGTTCGCCGTGAACAGCGACGCTGGTCAGCGCGGTGCCGCCTGCCACGGGCGGCACCCGGCGGCCGAATCGTGCCGTCCGGATGTCGAACGGCCGATCTCCGTGGGACGTCCGCCGTCGGGAACCCGTCATCCCGACCGCCCCGGCCGGCGCGGTCGGGCCACCGGCCGCCCACCCGGGCCGGCACGTGACTCCTCGTCCCGCCGTCCGCACCCTGTGTGACCTGCGAGGACGTGCGTCGGTTGCCCCCTAGTGGAGCGTGCGACACAGGATCAGGGGCGGACCTGATGTCCCGCCGTGCGCCGGCTCCCTAGGCTGAGCGGTGTGACACTGCTCGCGACCGAGTCGCTGACCAAGACCTACGGTGGACGGGTCACGGCGCTGGCCGACCTGACCGTCGCGGTCGAACCGGGAATCGTCGGGCTGGTCGGTGCCAACGGCGCCGGAAAGTCCACCCTCATCAAGATCCTGCTGGGCCTGCTCGCCCCGACCAGCGGTTCCGTCCAGGTGCTCGGCCTCGACCCGACCGCCGACCCGGCCGCCGTCCGGGCCCGGGTCGGTTACATGCCCGAACACGACTGCCTCCCGCCGGACCTCTCCGCCGCCGAGTTCGTCACCCACCTCGGCCGGATCAGCGGACTGCCCCGCACCGTCGCCCGGGAACGGGCCTCCGAGGCGCTGCGCCACGTCGGCCTCTACGAGGAGCGGTACCGGCCGGTCGGCGGCTACTCCACCGGCATGAAGCAGCGGGTCAAGCTGGCTCAGGCGCTGGTGCACGACCCGGACCTCCTCCTGCTCGACGAGCCGACCAACGGCCTCGACCCGGCCGGCCGGGACGCCATGCTCAACCTCGTCCACCGCATCGGCAACGAGTTCGGCATCTCCGTGGTGGTCTGCTCGCACCTGCTCGGCGAGGTCGAGCGGATCTGCGACACCCTGGTCGCCATCGACGGCGGACGGCTGCTGCGCGCCGACCGGATCTCCGCGATGACCTCCGCCACCGACATCCTCGCCGTCGAGGTCAGCGAGGGTACGGAGGAGCTGGCGGCCCGGCTCGCCGCGCTCGACCTGCCGGTGGGCCGGGACGGCCGGATGCTGCTCGTCCCGCTCGCCGACGAACGGACCTACGACCTGATCCTCGGCGCGGTCGCCGAGCTGGACCTGCCGCTGCACCGGCTCGACCAGCGCCGGCACCGGGTGGCCGAACTCTTCGCACCGAGGGAGCCGATCAATGCCTGAGCCGACCGGGGTCATCCACGACATCGGCTACCAGCGCTACGCCGGGCCCCGCCTCGGCCGCCGCCAGGTCTTCGGCGCGCTCTACGGGCACGGACTGCGGACCGCGTTCGGCCTCGGCCGCAGCGCCAAGGCCAAGATCTTCCCGTGGCTGATCGTGGCGATCGTCGTCGTGGTGGCCGCCGGGGCGACCGCGGTGCGGACCCAGATCGGCGAGGTCGTGCTCACGTACGCCCAGTTCGCCGACGCGATGAGCTGGCTGGTGATCTTCTTCGTCGCGGTGGTCGCGCCCGAGTTGGTCTCCCGCGACCTGCGCAGCGGCGTGCTCCCGCTCTACTTCTCCCGACCGCTGCCCCGCTCCGACTACCCGCTGGCCAAGCTCGCCGCCCTGGTGACCGCGCTCTGGCTGCTGCTCGGCGCGCCGCAGCTGCTGATGTTCGTCGGGGCCGCGTTCACCACCGGCAAGGGCTGGCGGGGCGCCTGGGACGAACTGCTCGACCTGCTGCCCGGGTTGCTCTACGCCGGGCTGTGGGCGGTCGTCTTCGCCTCGGTCGGGCTGCTGGTCGCCTCGCTCACCGGCAAGCGGGCGTTCGCCGCCGGTGGCGTGGTCGCGGTGTTCCTGATGACCACCCCGATCGTCGGCACGCTCCAGGTGATGCCCTCGACCACGGTCAACGAGCTGGCCTTCCTGGCCTCCCCGTCCACGCTGGTGCAGTCGATCGGCGGCTGGGCCCTCGGCGACCTGCTCGCCTCGCCGGGTGGCGGCTCCACGGACCTCCCGATCGGCGGGTTCGGCCCGCTCTACGCCGTGGCCGCGGTCCTCCTGGTGGCCGGCTCCGTCGCGCTGCTGCTCGCCCGATACCGGAAGGTCGCCTCCGCATGAGTGAACTGACCCTTACCGGCGTCTCCCGCTGGTACGGCAACGTGGTGGCGGTCAACGACGTCACCATGTCCCTGGGCCCCGGGGTGACCGGCCTGCTCGGTCCGAACGGGGCCGGCAAGACCACCCTGCTGCACATGATGGCCGGGTTCCTGGCCCCTTCCCGGGGCACGGTCACCCTCGACGGCGAGCCGACCTGGCGACACCCCGACGTCTACCGGCGGCTCGGCCTGGTCAGCGAGCGCGAGGCGGTGCAGACCTTCCTCACCGCGTACGAGTTCGTGCTGGCCAGTGCGAAGCTGCACAAGCTGCCCGACCCGGCGGAGGCGGCCCGCCGCGCGATCAACCTGGTCGAGCTGGAGGGCGCGCAGGACCGACGGATCGGCACCTACTCCAAGGGCATGCGGCAGCGGACCCGGGTGGCCGCGGCGCTGGTGCACGACCCACAGGTGCTCCTGCTCGACGAGCCGTTCAACGGCATGGACCCACGTCAGCGGCTGCACATGATGCAGTTGCTCCACCGCCTCGGTGACGACGGCCGGACGATCCTGTTCAGCTCGCACATCCTGGAGGAGGTCGAGCAGGTCTCCGGCACCGTGCAGGTGATGGTGGCCGGTCGGCTGGCCGCCTCCGGCGACTTCCGCACCATCCGCCGGCTGATGACCAACCGGCCGCACGTCTTCGCCGTCCAGTCCACCGACGACCGGGCGCTGGCCGTGGCGCTGATGGCCGAGCCGTCGGTCAACGGCGTCGAGCTGGACCGGTCCGGACTGACCGTACGGGCCGGCGACTACGGGGCGTTCACCCGGGCGCTGCCCCGGATCGCGCTCGACCAGGGCATCCGGGTGCGGCGGTTGCTGCCCGAGGACGAGTCCCTGGAGAGCGTCTTCTCCTACCTGGTGGAGGCATAGCTGACATGTCGACCGTCACCTGGATCACCGCGCGCGGCCTCTTCGGCCGCCGCCGGTCCCTGATGCTCGTCCCGCTGCCGTTGATCCTGGTCGCGTTGGCGGTGCTGTCCCGGTCGCTCGGCGTCGACCCCGGCCAGTGGGCACCGCCGGTGCTGGTCGGGCTCGGTCTGGCCGTGGTGCTGCCGGTGGTCGCCCTGATCGTCGGCACCGGCGTGCTCGGCGCCGAGATCGACGACGGCACCGTGGTGCACATCCTGACCAAGCCGCTGCCCCGTTGGCAGATCGTGCTGCCGAAGCTCGCGGTGGCGGCTGGCGTCACCGCGGTCTCCTGCGCCGTGCCGCTGTACGTCGGGGGCGTGCTCGCCCACTCGGTCCGGTTCGGACTGGCGCTGGCGCTCGCGTCGGCGATCGGCGCGCTGGCGTACTCCGCACTGTTCGTGGCGCTCAGCCTGGTCACCCGGCGGCCGGTGCTGCTCGGCCTGGTCTACGTGCTGATCTGGGAGGGGCTGCTCGGCAACTTCGTGAGCGGCACCAAGGTGCTCTCCATCCAGCAGTACGTGATCGCGCTGGCCGACCGGATCGCCCCCACCGCACTGCTGTCCACCACGGTCACCGTGTCGGTGTCGGCGGTGATGACCACGCTGGTCGTCGTCGGATTCACCGTGCTGGCCGTCAACCGGCTCCGCTCCTTCAGCGTCGCCGGCGAAACCAGCTGAGGTGGTAACAGGGGTCCCCTGCTCATCAAAAAGGAGTAACAGGGGTCCCCTGCTACCAACCAAGCCGCCCGCCCAGCGGGCGTCGGACGCCAGTTGGCGGTCGGCGGGCGGTGGGCGGTGGCGTCAGAAGGCGCAGGCGATGACGAGTTCCGTGGTGCGGTCGGGGACCGGGTCGAGGGTGGTGATCCGGCCGGCCGCGCGCAGGTCGTCGGCGACCAGGGCGAGCTGGTCGAGGACGGCGGCCGGGGCGAGCGCCTCGGCGAGCGGCACCTCGGTCCGCATCGAGAGCTTCCGCTCCGACTTGGCCCGCCGCACCTGGCTGAGCGCGTCCCCGGCCAGCCGCAGCAGCGCCGGGTCACCGGTGCCCCGGACCGCCCGCTGGACCTCGTACGTGGTGGGCCAGGGCGCGCGGTGCACCGAGCCGTACCGCCACCACGACCAGACCTCCTCGGTCACGTACGGCAGCACCGGGGCGAAGAGCCGCAGCTGCACCGACAGCGCGGTGGCGAGCGCCGCGCGGGCCGAGTCCGCCCCGGGCCCGGTGCCGTAGGCGCGTTCCTTCACCAGCTCGATGTAGTCGTCGCAGAACCGCCAGAAGAACGCCTCGGTCGCCTGGAGGGCGGCCGTGTGGTCGTACCCGTCGAAGGCGGTGGTCGCCGTGGCGACCACGCCGGAGAGTTCGGCGAGCATGGCGGTGTCCAGCGGTTCCGTCGCCGGGGCGCGCAACGCGTCGGCGGCCCCCAGCCCGAGGGCGAACTTCGACGCGTTCAGGATCTTGGTGGCCAGCCGTCGCCCGATCCGGATCTGGGCCGGGTCGAAGGCCAGGTCCATGCCGGGCTTGCCGCTGGCCGCCCAGTACCGCACCGCGTCCGAGCCGTGTTCGGTCAGCAGCGCCATCGGGGTCACCACGTTCCCCTTGGACTTGGACATCTTCTTCCGGTCCGGGTCGAGGATCCAGCCGGAGAGGACGGTGTCCCGCCAGGGCAGCACCCCGTGCTCCAGGTGGGCGCGGACCACGGTGGAGAAGAGCCAGGTACGGATGATCTCCTGCCCCTGCGGGCGCAGGTCCATCGGGAAGACCCGGGCGAACAGGTCCGGGTCGGTCTCCCAGCCGCCGACGATCTGCGGCGTCAACGACGAGGTGGCCCAGGTGTCGAGAACATCCGGGTCACCGATGAAACCGCCCGGTTTCCCGCGTTGCGCCTCGTCGAAGCCGGGCGGCGGATCGCTGGACGGGTCGATCGGCAGCGTGGACTCCTCCGGTGTGAGAGGCTGGGCCCAGACCGGCTCGCCAGCGTCGTCGAGCCGGTACCACACCGGCACCGGCACGCCGAAGAACCGCTGCCGGCTCACCAGCCAGTCGCCGGTCAGGCCGCCCACCCAGTGCTCGTAGCGGTGGCGCATGTGCCCCGGCACCCAGTTCAGCTCCGCGCCCCGGTCGAGCAGCGCCGCGCGCAGCTCCGCGTCCCGACCGCCGTTGCGCAGGTACCACTGCCGGGTGGAGACGATCTCCAACGGCCGGTCGCCGCGCTCGTAGAACTTCACCGGGTGGGTGATCGGACGCGGCTCGCCGACCAGGTCACCCGTGCCGGTCAACAGTTCCACCACCGCCCGCCGGGCACCGTTCACGGTCTGCCCGGCCAGCGCCGCGTAGGTCGCCGCCGGCACGTCGTCCGGCGGTTCCGGCAGCAGCCGCCCGTCCCGGCCGACCACGACCCGGGTGTCCAGGTCCAGGTCCCGCCACCAGGTCACGTCGGTGAGGTCGCCGAAGGTGCAGACCATCGCGACGCCGGTGCCCTTGGCCGGGTCCGCCAGCGGATGCGCGCGCACCGGCACCTCCACCCCGAAGACCGGGGTACGCACCAGCGTGCCGACCAGGTCGGCGTAGCGTTCGTCGTCCGGGTGGCAGACCAGCGCCACGCAGGCCGGCAGCAGCTCCGGCCGGGTGGTGTCGATCAGCACCTCCCGCCCGCCGGCCGCGTGGAACCGCAGCCGGTGGTACGCGCCGGGCCGCTCCCGATCCTCCAGCTCCGCCTGGGCCACCGCGGTGGCGAAACCGACGTCCCAGAGGGTCGGTGCCTCCGCCTGGTACGCCTCGCCGCGTGCCAGGTTGCGCAGGAACGCCCGCTGCGAGGTGGCCCGCGCCACCCGCCCGATCGTGGTGTACGTCAGCGACCAGTCCACCGACAACCCGAGCCGCCGCCACAGCGCCTCGAAGACCTGCTCGTCCTCGCCGGTGAGCCGCTCGCACAACTCGACGAAGTTGCGCCGGGAGATCGAGGTCGGGTTCTTCCGGGCCGCGTCGTCCACCGGGGCGTCGGGCGGCGTCCAGTCCGGGTCGTACGGCAACGACGGGTCGCAGCGCACGCCGTACACGTTCTGCACCCGGCGCTCGGTCGGCAGCCCGTTGTCGTCCCAGCCCATCGGGTAGAAGACCGCCTTGCCACGCATCCGCTGGAAGCGGGCCACCGTGTCGGTGTGCGTGTACGAGAAGACGTGTCCCATGTGCAGCTCGCCGGATACGGTCGGCGGCGGGGTGTCGATCGCGTATACGTCCGCCCGCTCCCTGCTGCGGTCGAACGCGTACGTGCCCTCCTCCTGCCAGCGGCGCGCCCAGGTCTCCTCGATGCCGTCCAGGGTCGGACGCTCGGGGACTCCGGCGCGGGCCGTCCTCGCCGTATCAGTCATCGGTCGATCGTAGATCCGGACCGGCTCCGCCCGCCGGGAGTAAATCCGGCCGTCGCGGGCGGGGTGCCCGGTGGGCGGCCTGTGGCAGCATCGACGCGCGACGACGGGTGACCACGTCGCCGACCGGACGCCGGTGGCGTGCCGCCGGCCGGAGAGGAGGCGGGCGTGCGGGTCGACCGGGTGAGCGGAGCGCCGGGGAGCGGACCGTCGCCGGCCGGGCGGGCACCCGAGCCGGCCAGTGTGGTCGGGGCGGCCGGTGTGGTCGGGGCGGCCGGTGTGGTCGGGGCGGTGGCGGCCTTCGCGGCGGGGGTGCTCTCCGCGGCCGCGTTGCCGGCGATGACGATGCTCACCGGCTACACCGACCTGACGCCGTTCGCGCCGGTGCGCGCCGGGGTGCTCGCCCCGGTGGCGCTGGCCCTCGCGGTGGCGGCCGGCGCCCTGCCGTACCGGGTCGGCGGCTGGCCGGTCGCCCTCGTCGGGCTGCTGCTCGCCGGGGTCACCGACCTGGTCACGGCCGGCGGGATGCTGCTGCCCGCCAACGCGGTCGCCGCCGGGCACGTGCCGGCCTTCCTGGTCGGGGCGGTGGGGGTCGGCCTGGCCCTCGGCGGTGTGCTCCTGGTGGCCGGCGGGTCGGTCCGCCCGGTGCGGGTGCCGGTGGCGGTCGGGCTCGCCGCCGGCCTGGTCGGGCAACCGGCGTACGGCGCGCTGCTCCGGGCGACCCCGCCGGTGCCGGGCCGCGTCCAGCCGTACCAGATCTCGCTCTGGCTGGCCGTGGTGTTGGTCGCCGCCGCGCTGCTGCTCTCCTGGCGGCGGGGTGGCCCCGGGCCGGCCGGCGGTTCGCTGCGCTGGACCCCGGTGCCGGTGGTGGCGGCCGTCGGGCTGCTCGTCGCCGCCGGATTCGCGGTGCGCTGGTCGGTGGTCCGGGCCCGGCTCCGGCCGGGACCGGGACTGGAGGAGGCCGCCGTGACCGCCGCCCGGCTGCTGGTCGTGCCCCTCACGGTGGTGGCCGGGCTGCTCCTGCTCGGGTACGCGCTCCGCGCGCTCGGTGTGGTCGGCGCGCGCTGGGTGGTGCTCGCCGTCGCGGCCGGCCCGATCGCCGTGACCGGCGGCGGGCCCACCGGCGTCGTCGCGCCGACGGTGACCTTCCTGGCCGCGCTGATCGGGCTCGCCGCGGTGGCGGGCGGCGTGGCCCTGACCCGGTACGCCGAACGGATCCTGCCCTGGGAAGCCCTCGGGATCGTGCTGGCCGCCGTGGCGCTGCCACTGGCCACCCCGGCGGTCCGCCTGGAGTCGCCGGTGGCCGCGGGGGCCGGTGTGGTGCTCACCGCCCTCGGCCTCGGCCTGGCGCTCGGCTCCGGCCTCACCCTCGTCGTCACCCGTGAACCCGGCCTGGCCTGGCAGCCGGGAGCCGTCCCACCCGGTCGGCCCGAGGCTGCCCCGCCGGCTCCCGGGCCCGTCTCCCACCCCGCGCCGGCCCCCGAGCCCGTCCCCCGTCCCGGGGCGGTGTCCCGCGCCGACGTGGACAAGGGTTGGCGCAGCGCCACGCTGCTGGTCGGGGCGGCCGGCTTGGTGCTCGCCGCGCAGGCCGCCACCCCGTTGGCGATCCGGGCGCAGGTCACGCCGCCCGGACTGGTTCCGCCGCTCACCCTCCCGCTGCTCACCGTCGCCGCCGCCGTGCTGCTCGCACTGTTGTTCGGCCTCGGCCTGCTGGTCGACCGTCGTGCCGCTCCCGAACCGGTCGTGGCGCGTACGCCCTGACCTGCTCAGGTGAGCGAGTCGCGCCACTGCCGGTGCAACCGCGCGTACCGGCCGTCGGCGCTGACCAGCCGGTCGGGTGGGCCGTCCTCGACGATCCGGCCCCGGTCGAGCACCAGCACCCGGTCGGCGATCCGCACCGTGGAGAGCCGGTGCGCGATCACCAGGGCGGTCCGGTCCCGCAGGATGGTGCCGAGCGCGTGCTGCACCACCCGTTCCGTGGGCACATCCAGGCACGAGGTCGCCTCGTCCAGGATCAGCACCACCGGGTCGGCCAGGAAGGCCCGGGCGAACGCGACGAGCTGCCGTTGCCCGGCGGAGAGCCGGCCACCCCGCCGGTGCACCTCGGTGGCGTACCCGTCGGGAAGCGCGGCGATGAAGTCGTGCGCCCCGACCGCCCGCGCCGCCGCCCGTACCGCCGCGTCGTCCGCGTCCGGACGGCCGAACCGGATGTTCTCCGCCACCGTGCCGCTGAACAGGTGGTTCTCCTGGGTGACCAGGACCACCGCCCGGCGCAGTTCGGCGTCGGCCGCGTCGCGCAGGTCCACCCCGTCCAGACTGACCGCGCCGGCGTCCGGATCGTGGAACCGGGCGAGCAGCTTCGCCACCGTGGACTTGCCCGCTCCGGTCGCCCCGACCAGGGCGACGGTCTGCCCGGCCGGCACCTCCAGGTCGAGGTCGGTGAGGATCGGTGCCCCCGGCCGGTAGCCGAAGGTCACCGAGCGGAACCGCACCGCGCCCCGGACCCCGCCGACCGGCAGCGGCCGGGGATGGGTGGGCTCCGCCACCCCGGGCCGCTCGTCGAGCACCCCGGCGAGCTTCTCCAGTCCCGCCGTGGCGGACTGGAGCGTGTTGTAGAACTGGCTCAGTTCCTGCATCGGCTCGAAGAAGCGGCGCAGGTAGAGCAGGAACGCGGCGAGCACGCCGAGGTCGAGGCGGTCGCCGAGCACCCGCCAGCCGCCGTAGGTCAGCACGCCTGCCACGGTGACGTTGCCGACCAGCTTGATGCCCGGCGAGTACACCGCGATCAACTGGAACGCGTGCACGCTGGAGCGCCGGTAGTCGTCGTTCACCGCCTCGAAGATGCGCTGGTTGCGGGCCTCCCGCCGGTACGCCTGCACGGCCCGGATCCCCCGCAGCGACTCCACGAGGTGGACGATCACCAGCGCCACCGACTCCCGGGTGCGCCGGTACGCGGCGGCCGAGGCCCGCGCGAACCAGCGGGACAGCAGGAACAGCAGGGGGAAGGCGAGCAGGGTCACCACGGCCAGCGGCGGGTCCAGCCAGAGCAGCACGCCGGCCACCGACAGGATCGACAGCACGGCGAGCACGAGATTGTCCACGCCCCCGTCGAGCAGCTCCGCGATCGAGTCCAGGTCGCTGGTGAGCCGGGAGACCATCCGTCCCGAGGTGTACCGCTCGTGGAAGGCCACGTGCAGGCGCAGGAAGTGCCCGTACACCCGCTGCCGGAGGTCGAGCAGGACGGCCTGGCCGATCCGCGCGGAGAGGATGAGGAAGCCGCGCTTGCTCGCGTACTCGACGGTGGCGGCCGCCGCGAAGGCCGCCGCGACGGCGACCAGCGGCCCCGGCTCGTCGGCGCGCAACGGCGCGATCGCGTGGTCGATGCCGTACATGACCAGGAACGGGCCCGCCAACCCGGCGGCGTTCTGCGCCAGCAGCAGGGCGATGGCCAGCGCGAGTCGCCCCCGGTGCGGTCGCAACAGGTCCGCCAGGAGAGCGCGACTGCGGGCCCGCAGCCGGGCGAGCGCCTCCGGACCGTTCTCCTCGCCCGGGCCCGGGTCGGCGTCCGGATCGGTGCCGCGCCCCCGCCAGCGCCCCAGATCCACCGGCTCCCTCCCGGCGTTCCGTTCCGCCCCGACCACCGGCTCCCTCCCGGCGTTCCGTTCCGCCCCGACCGCCTGCTCGGCCCCGGCGTTCCGTTCCGCCCCGACCGCCTGCTCGGCCCCGGCGTTCCGTTCCGCCCCGACCGCCTGCTCGGCCCCGGCGTTCCGTTCCGCCCCGACCGGCTGCTCGGCCCCGGCGTTCCGTTCCGCCCCGACCGGCTGCTCGGCCCCGGCGTTCCGTTCCGCCCCGACCGGCTGCTCGGCCCCGGCGTTCCGTTCCGCCCCGACCGGCTGCTCCGCCCCGACGGGTTCCGGTGCCGTCACGGCGGTGCCGCCGTGACGGCCGTCGTCCGGGCCACCGTCGGTTCCTCGGGCGGGACCGCTGCCGTCGTCGGTTCCTCGGGCAGGACCGCTGCCGTCGTCGGCCCTTCGCGCGTGACCGCTGCGGTCGTCGGCTCCGGGCGGAGCAGCGCACGGTACGCCGGCTCGGTCGCGAGCAGTCCGGTGTGGGTGCCGACGGCGGTGATCCGGCCCCGGTCGAGCAGGGCGACCCGGTCGGCGAGGGCGACCGTCGAGGGGCGGTGCGCCACCAGCAGCGCCGTGGTGCCCCGCAGCACCCGGCGCAACGCCTGCTCGACCAACGCCTCGGTGTGCACGTCCAGGGCGGAGAGCGGGTCGTCCAGCACCAGCACGGCCGGGCGGCCGAGCACCGCCCGGGCCAGCGCCAGCCGCTGCCGCTGCCCGCCGGAGAGGGAGAGTCCCTGCTCACCGACCCGGGTGGCAAGTCCCCACGGCAGGTCGTACGCGAAGTCGGCCTGGGCCAGCGTGAGGGCCGTGTGCACCTCGTCCTCGTCGGCGTCGGGACGGCCCAGGGTGAGGTTCTCCCAGACCGACATGCTGAACAACGCCGGCTCCTCGAAGGCCACCCCGACCAGTCGGCGGAGCGTGGCGAGTCGCAGGTCGCGCAGGTCGTGACCGTCCAGGGCGATCCGTCCCGTACCCACCTCGTGCAGCCGGGGGACGAGGGAGAGCAGCGTGCTCTTGCCCGAGCCGGTCGCGCCGACCAGGGCGAGCGTCTCGCCCGGCTCGACGGTCAGTTCGACGCCCCGCAGCACCGGGGCGGGGCTGCCCGGATAACCGAAGCCGACCCGCTCGAAGCGCAGCCGCCCGCGTACCTCGCTGCGCGTGAGCGCCACCGCGTGCGGCCGGTCCCGGATCGCCGGTGGGGTGTCCAGCACCTCCTGGATCCGGTCGGCGGCGGTCGCCGCCTCCTGCCCGTTGGCGATGATCCAGCCCAGCGAGTTGACCGGCCAGATCAGCATCAGTTGCAGGCTGACGAAGGCGAGCAGCTCGCCGACGGTGAGCGTGCCCCGCGCGGCGGCGGCCACCCCGGTCACCAGCACCACGCCGAGGGTCAGGTTCGGCACCAGGTCGAACAGCGCGGAGGTGCGGGCCAGCAGCCGGCTCTTGCCGACGGCGGTGTCGTGCAGGGCCCGCGCGCCGGCACCGAACCGGGCGGCCAGCTCCGGTCCCCGGCCGAACGCGCGGGCCGTCCGGATCCCCTGCGCGGTCTCCTCGACCAGCGTCGCGACGTCCCCCTGCTGCTCGCGCATCCGCCGGGCGGCGACGTGGTACGCCCGGGCGAACCGCCGGCTGATCAGGAAGAGTGGCACGGCGCTCGCCGCGACCAGCAGCCCGAGCGGCGGGTGCAGCCGGATCAGCAGCACCACCACGGCCAGGTAGGTGACCAGGTTGAGGACCAGGAAGAGCAGCCCGAAGGAGAGGAAGCGGCGGATCATCGACAGGTCGCCGGTGGCGCGCGCGATGAGCTGACCGGACTGCCACCGGTCGTGGAAGCTCGCCGGCAGGCGTTGCAGGTGGGCGTAGAGGTCGGCGCGGATGGCCGCCTCCATGCCCACCGACGAGGAGGTCTGCGTCCACCGCCGGACGAAGATCAGCACCGCCTCGACCAGGCCGAGCAGCAGGACCAGGCCACCGAGCTGCACGAGCCCGGCCGGTTCGCGCCGGGCCAGCGGGCCATCCACCACCCGCTGGACCAGCAGCGGCACGGCGAGCCCGGCTGCGGTGGCCGTCAGCCCGGCGACCAGCAGCCAGCAGAACTCGGTGGCGTGCGGGCGCAGGTAACCACGCAACCGCCACAGGTTGTGCATGCTCCCCCTGGTGGCGGGAACGCGGTCACCGTCCGCAGCCACCCCCCGACGGTATCGGTAAACGTGACTTCCACGACGGTCAACTTGCCGTCAACCGCCGCTCGTGACCGAGAAGCCACTTTTTCACGTCCAGCCCCCACCGGTAGCCGCCGAGGCTTCCGTCGGTGCGTAGCACCCGGTGGCAGGGGACGAAGAGGGCGGCGGCGTTGCGCGCGCAGGCCGCCGCCGCCGCGCGTACCGCCGCCGGACGACCGGCCAGCCCTGCGAAGGCGGTGTACGTGACCGGGTCGCCCGGCTTGACGTCCCGCAGCACCTGCCAGGCGTGCGCCAGGAAGAGCCCGTCGGTGTGCTGCTCGACCGGCACCGCGTCGATCGCGGCGAGGTCGCCGTCGAGGTAGGCGGCCACCGCGGTGGTCACCGTCCCCAGCTCGGTCCGGCTGCGCACCGGGCCGCGCAGCGTCGGGTGGACCAGGCCGAGCAGCCCGTCCAGGTCACTGGTGAACCCGGCCGCCCGGACCGCCCCGTCGGGCGTGACCAGGACACTGAACGGTCCGGCCGGGGTGTCCACCGTGCTGCTGTCGATCGTGTTCGTTCCGGTCATGCTGCTGCTCTCCAGAGTCGGGTCGCCGCGTACGAGCGCCAGGGACGCCACCGTTCGGCGTACGCGTCGAGGGTCTTCGGGGCGTCGGGCAGGCCGAGGGCGCGGGCACCCCGGCGGACCGCGAGGTCGGTGGCGAGGAAGACGTCCGGGTCACCGAGCCCGCGCATGGCGACGTAGCCGGCGGTCCACGGGCCGATGCCCGGCACCGTCACCAACTGACGGCGGGTCTGGACCCAGTCGCCGTCGAGGGAGAGGTCACCGTCGGCGACCGCCCGCGCGAGCGCCCGGATCGTCTCCCGACGTGCCACCGGCCCCCGGAAGGCCGCGTCCGGCACCTCCGCCACCTCCCGGGCCTGCGGGAACCCCCGCAGTTTCCGGCCGCCGTCGCCTCCGTCGCGGTCCTGTCGGTGCCTCCCGGGGACGTCGGCGTCGGCCCCCGCCGGACGGGACGGACAGTGGGCGACCAGGCGGGCGAGCAGCGGGATGGCGCTGCGCAGCGAGACCTGCTGGGTGAGGACGGCCCGCACGGCCGCCTCGAACGGATGGTCCGGGGTGCGGGGGAGTCGGACGCCGGGCTCCGCCGCGACCGCTGCGGCCAGCGCCGGATCCGCCGCCAGGGCGGCGTCCACCGCCACCGGGTCGGCGTCGAGGTCCAGCAGGCGGCGGCAACGGGCCACCGCCGGGGCCAGGTCACGCAGGTCGGCCAGGCGGAGCGTGGCCGAGACGTACCCGGCCGCCGGGGTCAAAGCCACCTCACCGGGGCCGTGCGGCAGGGACAACCCCCGGTGGTACGTCCCGTCGCGCACCTCCTCGACGCCGGGGACCGCCCGCAGCGCCAGGAACTCCAGCAACGCCCCGACGTGCAGCGGCGGCCGGTACGCCAGCCGTACCGTGATGGTGCCCGCGCCACCGGAGACCGGTCCCCGCTTCTGGGCCCGCAACTCGGACGGGGCGAGCGCGAAGACCTCCCGCACCGTGTCGTTGAACTGCCGGACGCTGCCGAAGCCGGCGGCGAAGGCGACCTCGGTCATACCCAGCCCGGTCGTCTCGATCAGCACCCGGGCGGTCTGCGCACGTTGCGCGCGGGCCAGGGCGAGCGGGCCGGCGCCCAGCTCGGCGCGGAGCATCCGGTGCAGGTGCCGTTCCGTGTAGCCCAGTCGGGACGCCAGCCCGGGCACGCCGTCCCGGTCCACCACCCCGTCGGCGATCAGCCGCATCGCCCGCCCCACCACGTCGGCCCGGACGTCCCACTCCGGTGAGCCCGGCGCGGCGTCCGGCCGGCACCGGCGGCAGGCGCGCAGCCCGGCGCCCTGTGCGGCGGCGGCCGACGGGAAGAACCGGACGTTCTCCCGTTTCGGGGTGGTCGCCGGGCAGGACGGCCGGCAGTAGATCCCGGTCGAGGTCACGCCGGTGTAGAACCAGCCGTCGAACCGCTGGTCACGGCTGTCGACCGCCCGGTAGCACCGCTCGAAGTCCAACTCCACGCCACCGATCCTGCCCCGACGTCCGGCCCCACGGCTCGCGGAAATCGGACCTCGCCCGCTGTTGTTGGTAGCAGGGGTCCCCTGTTACCGCTTTTTGTCGTGCAAGGTGCCCTTGCAACCACCTCAGCCCGCCCGCGACCCGTCCGCGTCGAAAGTGTCGGAGGGGGCGGGTACCGTCCGGGGCCAACTCAAGAAGGGGTGCGTCGATGGGGAGCGTGGCCGGGCCGGGGCGGGTGGAGGCGCGGTCGGCGCGTCCCGGGCTCGATTTGGCGGTGGTTCAGGGGTTCTACGACCGGATGCGGGCGGTCGCCCCGGCGGCGGTCGGCGCGATCGAGCGGGACCGCGCCGACGATCCGGGGCGCGGGTTCGCCGACACGGCGTGCGGACGGCTCGTCCGGTCGCTCGACGACGCCGCGCTGCGGGCGCTGGGCATGTGGACGCACCACTGGTGCCTGCGGTTCTACGACGACGACACCCGGGTCGGTCGCCGGTTGATCGGGGAGATCGCCGGTCGCGCCGGGCTCGGCTGGACGGTCGACGAGGTGCGCTGGATGCTCGGTGAGTCGTACGCGGCCCCGCCGACCGCCGGTGACCGGCTCACCCTGCCCCGTGCCGCCGCAGCCGAACTGGACGACGTCGACCTTCCCGAGTTCGACGCCTTCGGCGCGGACGACACGGACCGGTCGTGGTACGGCAGGATGAGCGGGTCCCGGTAATCCGGAGCGAAGGGGGAGCCCGTGCCCGCCAGCGAACCCACCATCCTCGCCACCAGCATCGGCTTCTTCAGCCGTCGCCGGGGCCCCTGGGACTGGCGACCCGGACCGGTCTTCGACCTCGCGGCCGAGCTGGCCGGGGCGGGACCGGAACCGAGAATGTGCTTCCTCGGCCAGGCCGAGGGAGACCAGCCGACCACCTTGACCGCCCTCTACGGGGCGTTCGCCGGCACCCCGTTCCGCCTGTCCCACCTCAACCTCTTCCCGATGCCCAACGTCGAGGACATCCGCGCCCACCTGCTCGCCCAGGACGTCGTCTGGGTCGGCGGCGGCAGCGTCGCCAACCTGCTCGCCGTCTGGCGGGTGCACGGGCTCGACGAGATCCTGCGCGAGTGCTGGGAGGCCGGGGTGGTGCTGGGCGGGGTCTCCGCCGGGTCGGTCTGCTGGCATGTGGGCGGAGCCACCGACAGCTACGGGCCGACGCTGCGTCCGTTCACCGCCGGGCTGGGCTTCCTGCCGTACGGCAACGGGGTGCACTACGACAGCGAGGAACAGCGCCGGCCGCTGGTCCAGCAGTTGGTCGCCGACGGCACCCTGCCGCCCGTCGCCCACTGCACCGACGACGGAGTCGGGCTGGTCTACCGGGGAACCACGCTGGTCGAGGCGGTCGCCGACCGCGAGGGGGCGCTCGCGTACGAGGTGCGCCGCGACGCCGAGGGCACGGTCACCGAGACCCCGATCGTCCCTCGTCTGCTGAGCTGATCTCCCGCCGTTGCCCGGAGCGGCGCAGGGCGTCGAAGACCTGGGCCAGTTCGGCGGCGTCCTCACCGGCGTGGTGGGTGTGTGGCAGGTGGGCCAGCCCCAGCTCCCGCTTGGCCGTGCTCTTGTGGCTGCGCGACCACGGGCGACCGGTCGCCCCCATGTAGTAGCTGCGCAGGTCGACCCCGGAGCCGGTCGCCCCGAACGGGCTCCGGCCGAGGAACCGGACGAAGTACCAGTGCACGAACATGCCGTCCCAGACGGCGGGGGCGGCGAGGAAGACCGGTCGACCGATCCGGCGTAACCCCTCCACCCAGCGGGCGGCGGCGGCCATCGCGACGGCCGGGGCGGGCGCCTCCCGCAACAGTCGGTCCCGGTCCAGGCCGGACACGGCGAGCGCCTCCGGGACGTACTCGTCGGAGATCGGCTTCAGCTCCGTGTAGAAGGTCAGCCCGGGACGGCCGGCGACCGCCATGCCGAGCGAGATCATGCTGTAGGGGCCGGGGATCGGCCCGTCGGCCTCCACGTCCACGGCCACGTACAGCTCGGGCGGCTCCCCCTGGTCGCGCCGTGCCATCGTGCCTCCCCGGTCGATCTCGACAGCGCAGGCTAGCAACGCGGCTGGCGTCCCGGACGTCGATTTCCGGCCCCCGTCCGGGCCCGCCCGGCGCGACCGGGGCGGCGGCAGCGGCGTAAGCTGGCTCGTCGTGAGTCTGACCATCGGGATCGTCGGCCTGCCCAACGTCGGCAAGAGCACCCTGTTCAACGCGCTGACCAAGAACGACGTGCTCGCGGCGAACTACCCGTTCGCCACGATCGAGCCGAACGTCGGCGTCGTCGGTCTGCCCGACGAGCGGCTGGCCAAGCTGGCCGAGATCTTCGACTCGCAGAAGGTGCTTCCCGCGCCGGTGTCGTTCGTCGACATCGCCGGGCTGGTCCGGGGCGCCTCCAAGGGCCAGGGCCGGGGCAACGCGTTCCTGGCGAACATCCGGGACGCCTCGGCGATCTGCCAGGTGGTGCGGGCCTTCTCCGACCCGAACGTGGTGCACGTCGACGGCAAGGTCTCCCCGTCCGACGACATCGAGACGATCAACACCGAGCTGATCCTCGCCGACCTCCAGACCCTGGAGAAGGCGCTGCCCCGGCTGGAGAAGGAGGCCAAGCTCCGCAAGGACCGGGCCGCCGCCGTCACCGCCGCCAAGCAGGCGGTCGAGGTCCTCGACGCCGGTACGACGCTCTACGCGGGCGCCAAGAACGCCGGTATCGAGCTGGAGCACCTGCGTGAGCTGCACCTGCTCACCACCAAGCCGTTCCTCTACGTCTTCAACGTCGACGAGGAGGAGCTGGCCAACGCGGCGTTCCTCGACGAGCTGCGTGCCCTGGTCGCTCCCGCCGAGGCGGTCTTCATGGACGCCAAGATCGAGTCGGAGCTGGTGGACCTGCCCGAGGAGGAGGCCCGCGAGCTGCTGGAGTCGATCGGCCAGTCCGAGCCGGGCCTCGACCAGCTCGTCCGGGTCGGATTCCGCACGCTCGGGCTCCAGACGTACCTGACCGCCGGGCCGAAGGAGGCGCGGGCCTGGACGATCCCGGTCGGCGCGACCGCGCCGGAGGCCGCCGGGGTGATCCACTCCGACTTCCAGCGCGGCTTCATCAAGGCCGAGGTGGTCTCCTTCGGCGACCTGGTCGCGGCCGGATCGATGGCGGCGGCGAAGGCGGCGGGCAAGGTCCGCATCGAGGGCAAGGAGTACGTCATGCAGGACGGCGACGTCGTGGAGTTCCGCTTCAACGTGTAGTTCCGGTCCAACGTCTCCGGCGTGGGTCTCACTCGTCCGCGTCGAAGTCCGGGAGGGGTGCGTACTGACGGACTCCTCCGTCGCGGATCATCCAGAGCCGGAACGCGCCCTGTTCCTGGTCCTGTACGAAGAGCTGAACGAGGTGGGGAACGCGCCAGTCGGTGGCGCCGAACCGCTGGACAACGGCGGCAACGTCGGCCTTGTTCAACACGCCGGCCCACATCAACGCCTCCGGATCCTTCACGCCGCCCCATGACTCCGGGCTGTCGTGCAGGGATCGAAGAGAACCGACGCCCTTGACCTCGGGTTGCCCTCGCCGAGGAGCGAGGGTCTGGAGCCAACGGTCGAACTCGTGGACCAGCGCGCTGTCCTCGGTAATGTCCACCGACAGCAGGATGTTGGTAACCCAGCTCACGGCGTCATCCTTCAGCAGACGCGAGCGTTCAGCCCAGCCGCTTGTCGATCACACGATGTCGACACTGCCATCCAATATTCCCCGGCCGGGCACCTCGCCCTGCGGGCGGGGCACTGGACACGTCCGCCAGTCGACAGCTCACCGCTCGTTCGCCAGCGGCCGATGTGCCAGCTCGGTGGCATAGGTGTTGTCGATGTCGGTGACCGCCTGCATGGCGGCCCCGCGCCTTCCTCGGTCGCGGAGCAGGCGCACCAGGAGGTACAGGGCGGCTTTGTCGCCGCGCTGGACGCGCTCACGTCGATCTCGGCTCGATCGGCCAACTCACGCAGCAGCCCGGCCTTGACGAACAGATCCATGTGCCAGAGGTGTGCGTTGTGCCGGTAGGGGTCATGGCTGTGACATTCGGCGAACTCGCTGACGATGGCGATCGCCGTGGCCCAGTCACCGCGCGCTTCGGCCGCTTCCGCTGAAGCCTGGTCGAAGTGCGTGGTCATCGCACCAGTATGGCCCGTCGGTCGCGGTGCACCCCGTCCGATGAACGCCACGCCTTCATCGTCCCCGACGAGGTGACAGTGATCAGGCGAACGGGTGCGGGTCGAAGCTGATGCCGCCCCGTTCGTCCATCCAAAGCACCCGGTGGCCGAGGCGCGGGGGTCTGCGTACGTACAGGGTGTAGGTCAAGGCCTGGAACCGTAAGTCCATTTCGCGCCCCTCCAGGTGCCAGCAGGGCTCATCCACGGGCCAGTCGTGCCAGCTGGGTATCTGACGCAGGTTCGTCAGCTCCAGCGGCATGCACACCGAGCGCAGGCTGCCGACGATGCCCCAGACGCAGCTGAAGACCAGCGTGGCCGGCGCTACCCAGAATTCGATGCCCCGCGGGGGGCCCGACTGGACCTCACGCACGATGTAGTCGAGGTCGAAATGCAGCTTCAGGGCCGACGGCGCGGTGGGGTCGAGGTCGTCCATCTCGTCGTCCCAGGGCCGGCCCTCGTCGTCGTTGGTGACGGCGAGCGCGTGAATCCGGCAGTGTCCCCATGGTGTCTCCACCAGATCCAGATCCGGAGCCGTCAGGGTGGCCTTCCAGAGGCCGGACTCGGGGTGCGCGACTGTCTCCATTGGATGATTGTCGCCGAGCGCGTCGACAGCGCCAGACATCAGTCGTGGTTGTTACCGTTGCGGTGGGGGAGCTGACTGTCGAGCCACCTCGACATCGTCTCGGTGTACAACGGGCTGATGCCGTCGATGGTCGTGTTCCCGTCGGGGCCGGGCAGGTGGCCGCAGCCGGGCAG
The DNA here is from genome assembly GCF_030269285.1 of Micromonospora sp. NBRC 101691. Taxonomy (NCBI): domain Bacteria; kingdom Bacillati; phylum Actinomycetota; class Actinomycetes; order Micromonosporales; family Micromonosporaceae; genus Micromonospora; species Micromonospora sp. NBRC 101691. Next base: position 57,258 of record NZ_BSTB01000008.1, on the reverse strand, counting down.
GCGGCAGATCTCCGGCAACGGTGTTCCGTCGGGGGTGTTCGCCTGCCGCCAGGCGGCGATGCTCTCGTCGACGGGCATCCAGTCGTCGGTCTCGCCGTAGAACAGCAGGGTGGGGCACCGCACCCCGGCGATGAACACCGCTGGGTCGACGTCCATGTCCACCCAGCTGCCCGGCTGGTCCGGCATGGTCCGGCGTAGGTAGCTGAGCGGGAACCAGGCACGTCCGGCGACCCGGTCGACCGCGGCCTGCGCGACGGACCGGCTGACGTCGCCCCGCAGGAAGCCCTCGACCGTCAGGCGTACGTCGAGCAGCTCCGCTACGTCGGCAGCGCCGAACCCGGCCCGTCTGAGCTGTTCGGCCGTACCGAAGCGCATCTGCCGGGCCGGGGAGATGCCGCAGGCGGACACCAGCACCAGGAACGCCACGTCGGCCGGGTGGGTCGCGGCGGTGACGAGCGCGGCCCAGGCGCCCTGGCTGACACCCCACAGGCCGGTCGGCACGTCACCGACCTCCCGGCGGAGCCGGAGAAGGGCGGCACGGGCGTCGGCCGCCTGCACGGCCAACGGAACGTCTCCCTCTTTCCTTGACCGCCGGTCGTAGCGCAGCACGGCCACGCCCATCGCGGGCAACACCCGGGCGAGATGGTCGTACAGGAAGAACGAGCGTTGCCCGGCCGCAGCCCCGTGCAGCACGACCAGACCACCGCGGCTGTGCCCGTCGGGCACGGTGAGCGAGGCGGGCAACGCGACACCATCGGCGTCGATCGTCAGCTCCATCGGACCATCCCATCAGACAGCGGCAACACGCTCCGACCGTCGGTGCGGCGGAGGGCGACCGTCGTACGGCTTGACAGACAAGTGGCCGCTTGCCTATAGCTGTGCCAGTGGACGCAGACGGCGACCTGTTCAAGGCCATCGGTGACGCGACGCGCCGCATCATCCTGGACGAGTTGACCGACAAGGACGGCCAGACGCTGTTCGAGATCTGCGGCCGACTGACCATGAAGCACGGCCTGGCCTCCTCGCGTCAGGCCATCTCCCAGCACCTCACCGTGCTCGAACAGGCCGGGCTGGTGCACACCCGGCGGCAGGGCCGGTTCAAGTTCCACCACATCGACACCGGCCCGCTGCGCGCGATCGTCGAGCGGTGGCCCATCGACCGAGAGGAACCGAATCCGTGATCCGGATCAACGTGACCAGCGTGATCGTCGACGACCAGGCGAAGGCGCTCGCCTTCTACACCGAGAAACTCGGGTTCGTCAAGAAGACCGACGTGCCCGCCGGCGAGGCCCGCTGGCTCACCGTGGTGTCCCCGGCCGACCCGGACGGTGTCGAACTGCTGCTGGAGCCGGACGGCCACCCGGCCGCCAAGCCGTTCAAGAACGCCCTGGTCGCCAAGGAGTACGTCATGCAGGACGGCGACGTCGTGGAGTTCCGCTTCAACGTCTGAATCCAGCCCGTTCCCGCAGGTCAAGCGATCGTGCCCTCGCTCCGGGGGCGCATCCGGGGCACAACCCGGCACCCCGGCCCCGCGGACCGCCGCACCCAAGATGCCGAGCCGTGGTAGTCGTGCCGATACGGGCTGCCGAACCAGACCGGCCTCCCGACGGGCGGTGGTGGGACGGTGCACCCGACCAGCGGCCCAACGCCGGGCATACTCGACAACGATCGTCTTGTCGGACGGCTTTCTTTACTTGGTCAACGGCGGCGGGCCGCCCGCGGCCCGCCGCCGTGGTCGAGCTGGCCGCCCGGAGCCGGCACCGTAGGTGGTCGCGGTCAGGTCGCAAGCGCCGCTCTGGCGGTGTCCGCCGGGGGCGGGGTCCGCGACACGAAAGCCGACTCCGACTTGAGGCACCGCCGAGGCGGTCGGAGGTGTCAGGCGCCGGGGCCCAGTCCCGCTTCAACGTCTGGTCCCGGCACGTTCGCGTTGTCCGGCGTAGCCGACTGGTCCTACGGTGACCCGGTGATAATCCGAGAGGCGGAGCCCCACGACTGGCCCGCGATCTACCCGTTCTTCCGGGAGATCGTCGCGGCGGGGCACTCGTACGCGTACCCGGCGGACCTGTCCCTGGAAGAGGCCCGCCCGTGGTGGATGGAGTCCCCGCCGGGACACACCGTCGTCGCGGTCGACGGGTCGACCGTCCTGGGCAGCGCCAAGATGGGGCCCAACCGGCCCGGTCGGGGAGCCCACGTGGCGACGGCCAGCTTCATGGTCGACCCACGGTGCTCCGGGCGGGGTGTCGGCCGTGCCCTCGGCGAGTACGTCGTCGACTGGGCACGTGCCAACGGGTACCGGAGCATCCAGTTCAACGCGGTCGTCGAGACCAACGAGGCGGCGGTGCGGTTGTGGCGCTCGCTGGGCTTCGAGGTGCTCGCCACGGTTCCGGAGGCGTTCGACCACCCCGAGCACGGCCTGGTCGGGTTGCACGTGATGTTCCTGGACCTGAACGGCCCGGTCCCGCCGTCGACGTCCCGGGCCTGACGGGGCGACCGGTGCCGCACGGTGGGCGGTCCGGATGCTGCCCGGCGGTTCCGGCGCTTCGGCGCGGCGCGCAGAGCGGACTCCGGGGCCCTGCTTGACAGGCAAGTGGCTGCTTGCCTATAACTGTGTCGGTGGACGCAGACGGCGACGTCTTCAAGGCCATCGGTGACGCGACGCGCCGCATCATCCTGGACGAGTTGACCGACAAGGACGGCCAGACGCTGTTCGAGATCTGCGGCCGGCTGACCATGAAGCACGGCCTGGCCTCCTCGCGTCAGGCCATCTCCCAGCACCTCACCGTGCTCGAACAGGCCGGACTGGTGCACACCCGGCGGCAGGGCCGGTTCAAGTTCCACCACATCGACACGAGCCCGCTACGCGTGATCGTCGAGCGGTGGCCCATCGACCGAGAGGAACCGAAATCGTGATCCGGATCAACGTGACCAGCGTGATCGTCGACGACCAGGCGAAGGCGCTCGCCTTCTACACCGAGAAGCTCGGCTTCATCAAGAAGACCGACGTGCCCGCAGGCGAGGCCCGCTGGCTCACCGTGGTGTCCCCGGCCGACCCGGACGGTGTCGAACTGCTGCTGGAGCCGGAAGGCCACCCGGCGGCGGCTCCGTTCAAGAACGCCCTGGTCGCCGACGGCATCCCGTACACCGCGTTCGCCGTGGACGACGTGTACGCCGAGGTCGAGCGGCTCAAGGGGCTGGGCGTCGAGTTCACCCAGGAGGCGACCGACCTGGGGCCGGTGGTCGTCGCCGTCCTCGACGACACCTGCGGCAACCTGATCCAGCTCGCCACCATGAAGTAGCCGACGTTCCACGTCGAGCCGCCGCCTTCCGGAGATGGCGGCCCGGGGCTCGTCGGGTAGGGCTGGGCATACCTCAGGAGTGGGGCCAGACGGCTGGGTCGGCCGGAGCGCCGTGCCTAGCGTGATGCCATGACCTCGAACGCACCCCTCCACCTGCCGGCGGCGCTGAGACAGCGTCGCTATCTGCTCTCGTGGTGGCCCTTGCGGGCACTGGCGTACGCCGTCACCACCGTGCCGATCGCGGGCGTGCTCGCCTTCGGGCTGCTCGTCGTCGTGGCGCCCTCGGTGGCGGTGGTCAACGCGGCGCGGCAGGGTCGGCCGATCGAGCTGCCCATCGTCGTGTTCGTCACCGTTGCCGGGCTGGTCATGCTGGCCGTCGCGCCGCTCGTCAGCGCCCCGGTGGCCGCGGTCGAGCGGTGGCGGCTCGGCGTCGTCGACCAGCGTCCGCTGCCCAACCGGTGGCTGGTGCCCGGCCAACTCCTGCCGAGCCTGGCGGCGCGGTACAGCAGCGCGGCGGCGTGGCGGGAGGTCGCGTACACCTTCTGGCTGGGTGGTGTGGTGCCGGTCGCGTACTGGATGTGCACGCTGCTGGCGTTGATCGACGGCATGCTGATCGCCAGCCCCTGGCTGGTCCGCGACGCCAACGACGTCATCGTGCTCTGGACGACGGTGGAGACGCCCCGCGAGGCGGTGCCCTACGCGATCGGGGCGCTCCTGCTCGTACCCGTGCTGTGGTACCTCTTCGGGCTGCTCGTCGCGGGCCAGGCCGTCGTGGCCCGGTGGCTGCTCGGTGGTCCGCCCGCCGACCCGACGGCGCTGCGGGAGGTCACCCGATCCCGGGCCCGCCTGGTCGACGCGTACGAGACGGAACGCCGCCGCATCGAGCGTGACGTGCACGACGGCGCCCAGCCCCGGTTGACCAGCCTCACCGTGCAACTCGGACTGGCCCGGCTCGACGTGCCCGCCGACTCTCCCGCCGCCGGTCCGTTGGCGGTGGCCCACGAGCAGGCCAAGGACCTGATGGTCACCCTGCGGCAGATCGTGCAGGGCATCCGCCCGCAGAACCTCGCCGAACTGGGCCTGGCCGGCGCCGCCCGGGAACTGGCCGGTGAGGCCACCATCCCGGTCGTCGTCCGGGCCGACCTGACCCGCCCGGTGCCGGAACTGGTGGAGACCACCGCCTACTTCGTGTTGTCCGAGTCGCTGAACAACGTGGCCCGGCACGCCGGGGCGACCCGGGCCGAGGTGCGGCTCTCCCAGACCGGCCAGCATCTCGTCCTGGAGGTCGAGGACGACGGCCGGGGCGGCGCCGATCCGGCCCGGGGGAGCGGGCTCACCGGTCTCGCCGACCGGGTCGCCGCGGTGGACGGACGGTTGCTGCTGGCCAGCCCGACCGGCGGCCCTACGCTCGTCCGGGTGGAACTGCCGTGCCGCCCGTGACGCGCGTCGTGCTCGCCGAGGACGAGGTCCTCCTCCGGGAGGGCCTCGTCGCCCTGCTGACCCGGTTCGACTTCGAGGTGGTCGCCGCCGTCGGCTCGGCTCCGGCGCTGCGGGACGCCGTCGACGCGTACCAGCCGGACCTGCTCGTCACCGACATCCGCATGCCCCCGCACCACCGCGACGACGGGCTGCGCGCGGCGGTCGCCCTGCGCGAGCGGCGGCCCCGGCTCGCGGTCGTGGTGCTCAGCCAGTACGTGCAGACCGAGTACGCCTCCGCGCTGCTCGACAGCGGCGACGGACGGCGCGTCGGGTACCTGCTCAAGGACCGGGTCGCCGACGTGGCCGAGTTCGCCGGGACGCTGCGCCGGGTGGTCGGCGGGGGCACGGCCATCGACCCCGAGGTGGTACGGCACCTGCTGCACCGCCCCCGTGATCCGCTCGCCGCCCTGACCGCCCGGGAACGGGAGGTCCTCGCGCTGCTCGCCGAGGGCCACTCCAACGCGGCGATCGCGGCGCGGCTGCACGTCACCGAGGCGGCGGTCGGCAAGCACGTCGGCAACATCCTGGCCAAACTCGACCTGCCGCCCAGCGACGACACCAACCGGCGGGTGCTGGCGGTCCTCACCTACCTGCGCACCAACCCGGGGTGATGACGCCGGTCGGCAGGTCGTACGGCTCGCCTACGCTCCCGGCATGATCACGGACCTGCCGCAGCTGCTCGACGCCCTGCCCGCCGGGACGCTGCCTCCCGGCCGCCTCGTCACGCCGGAGGACGGCGGCCCGCCGCCGTACTGGTTGAGCGACGGCCCGGTCGAGCCGGCCCTCTGGGCACGGCTGCGCGCACGGCACCCCGAGACCGGGTTGTGGCCGCTGGCGCTCAGCGGGATGCGGAGCGAGGAGAGCCGCCCGTGGGCCGAGGGCGAGGTGGCCCCGGGGCGGATGTCGTCGCCGGACCGGCACGACCCGGCGGACCTGCTCGCCCGGTGGTGGGGCGAGGACGAGCAGAACGCGGACTTCGCCGAGGTGGTGGCTCCGCTCGGGGTGCGCTGGCCCGGCCCGGCCGACCCCGGTCAGCCGGCCGGCACACCCGGCGAGTTCGCCGACGAGTACGTGGACTTCCTGGCGGACGGGCGGACGCGCCTCGGGCTGGTGCCGGCCGCCCGGGGCGCGGACGCGCTGGCCGTGACCGGCTGGAGCGGTCCGGTGAACTTCACCAACGACACGGCGGAGATCGCGGCGGTCGTGCGGAGCTGGGAGGAGCGCTTCGGCGCCCGGGTGGTCGGCCTCGGATTCGACACCCTCCACCTGAGCGTCGCCGCCCCGCCGACCTCGCCCGAGCACGCCCTGCGGGTCGCCGCCGAGCACTTCGCCTTCTGCCCGGACAACGTCCGGCAGGGCAGCGGAACGCTGGCCGCCTACGCCGAGCAGATCCGCGGGATGAACTGCTGGGCGTTCTGGTGGGACTGACCGCGGGCCGGCGGTGAGAACGACGGCGAGAATGACACACCGCTCGTCACCAGTTCGTCAAAATGTCACCACCTGTCGATTGTCCGGTCGGCATTGGTCGTGACCGTGTGCCCGCGCCACCGTGGAATCGCGTCGGCACGGAAACCCGAACAGCGAGAACGCTTCCATTTCCAACCTCGCCACGTAGCTCACGGAAATGAGAAGCATTCGCGCGTGGCAGAGCTTTTGTGGAATCCCGGGCCGGCGGTGAGAGACCTGTCGCCTCACCACGGGAGTTGGCATGACCACCAAGTGCTTCACCTGGACCCGTACCCTCAGCCGGGGGGCCACCGGAAACGACGTGAAACAGCTCCAGATCCGTATCGCCGGCTGGGTCGGCTACGGCGAGACCCTCGCGATCGACGGCGTTTTCGGCTCGGCCACCGGGGCCGCCGTCAAGCGCTTCAAGGCTGGTTACCACCTGCAGGACACGTCGGAAACCGCCGGCCCGGCGGTCTTCAACCTGATCTACTCCATCCAGGACAACGACTGCACGCCGATCCACTTCGCCTATTCCGAATTCGACGGCAGTTGCGGGCAGAACGGTTTCTCCGGCGGGGCGGTCGACGCCGCCACCGTGCGGGAGAACCTGTTGCGGGTCATGTGGCAGCTGGAGGCCCTGCGGCACAAGCTCGGCGACCGGCCGATCGTCATCTCCTCCGGGTTCCGCAGCATCTCCTGCAACAGCAGCGTCGGGGGAGCGCGCGGCAGCCTGCACACGTACGGAAAAGCCGCCGACCTCGGTACGTCGAGCCGGCCGAGCCTCTGCGAGATGTGGCGGATGGCCCGCTACTGCGGCTTCAAGGAGATCCTCGGACCGGGCTACCCCGACCACGACGACCACGTCCACGTCGGCAACAAGACCACCCAGTTCTGGCGCGCGCCGAACTGTTGACTCCCAGGGCGTCCCGACGTCGGCTACCTGGCGGTCGTCAGGCAGCCGGCGTCCCTCCGTCGAGCTGTGGCTCTGCTCGCAGGTACGGGTAGACAGCGGGCACACCGACCCGGACGGCGAAGGTCCGGACCAGGTCGGGCGGCACCTGCACCGGCTTCAGCATCCGTGGCCGCACGCAGTTGTGGCGTCTCAGATAGACGACACGCCGAGCGGATTACACCTCAGGCAGCCACGAAGCCTCGGACACCCAGTTGGTGTCGGGGCGGGCGAGCCGCGCCGAGCACCGCAGGCACCTCGTCGGGGACCGGCGTGGCGTCCGGGCGGCGCACAACCTGCGGCAGTGGCAGTTGGCCAACCGAGTTCCGGGTTCGCGATCAAGTCCAAGAGCCGCCGCCCGGTTTGCCCGTTCAAGGCTGTGTGGCGAGGCACTAGCCCTGCTCCCCGCGCACGCGGGGGTGATCCCCGGTAGGTCCCGACCGGTGCCGACCGCAGCGCCGGTTCCCCGCGCATACGGGGTGCTCCCTCGCAACACGGGACGGACCTGACGGCCTGCTCCCGCACACACAGGGCATCTTGATCAGCGACTCGTCGATGTCCGGACCCAGCCTGCTCTCCGGTCATGGCATGCCCCGACTGCTGAGCACTTCGCTCTGCGGACGGCCTTGGGTCGGTCAGTTCGGGTCGGAGTGACTCCGCGCTCCCGAAGCCGGTGCCGATGTACGCAGGTCTTGCACTAATCGAGGGGTACGCCACTGGCCCACCGTGGTGAACCATCGAGTCAAGGGGTAGGCGAGGCGGACGACAAAGTAGTTGAGGTACTCCACCACCCCGAAGACCCACACCGCCACCACCAGCAGGGCGGTGCCGATCCCCTCGGGCCACCATGCCAGGATTCCGGCCAGACCGACGCCCAGGAGAACAGGGTCGGCGATCCGGAACACCCGGTAGACGGCGGCGAAGGCGGCCGGCATCGGTGCCCGCTCGACCCAGGAACGGGCCGCCAGCCAGTAGACCCCCGCCTGCGCCAGGACCGCGAGCAGCGGAACCAGTGCCGACCACAGGGCCATGGAGTCGTCGGGGCCGGCGAGGCGGGGCATCACGAGGGCGACGGCGACCACGGCGAACGAGGCTGCGGCGGCAAGCTCTCCCGTGCCGAGTTTCAGGTACCTGCCTCGCAACACCCGACGCCGTTCGGCCGACACCCCGTCACCCTATCCAGAGCCAATCGCAGGACCTTGCCGGCAACGTGGCCCGGCTTCCTCTTCGCGGTGACCAGGTGCGGGGTGTCGGTTTGAGAAGGGCAGATCAGGGACGGACCAGCTCCGTCTGGTCGCCGGGCAGGACCGTCACGTCGCCGTCCGCGCTCCGGATCTCGATAACGGGTACGCCCTCATCCAGGTCCATCTCGCGTCGCTCGTTGTTCGACGGCATCCGGGCGATTGCCGAGCTGCCGGGCGTCAGTTCGACATGTTCGCGCTGCGGTGCTTCCCGCACCCAGGTGCCGCGACCCCGGCTCGTCCTCAGTAGGCCCTCGGACCGCAGGAGGGCCACCGCCATCCGGACGCTCTCCCTGCCGATCTCATGCTCCTGGCTGAGTTGCAGCTCGCTGGGGAGCGTTGCCCCCGGTGCGAACTCGCCAGATTCGATCTTCGTGCGCAGCAGGTCAGCGAGCTGGATGTAGATCGGCGTGTGGGAGCGGGGATCGATCCTCATACCCCTGAAGCCTTATTGCCTAAGGGGGACGTGTGAACGCGCCCCTGTCTGGAACACAAACATGCCCCTGTCCCACAAGTCTTGTGCGCTTGTCCGGATGTTTGTAGTCTCGCAATCACGGCTCGTGTCCGGGCATGAACGGTTTGATCGCAGGTCTGCCGTCAGCCGGTCGAGCTGCTGGTCGGCCCTGGTGTCGTACTGCTGATTTGAGCTGCGGCGGCAGGGCGGGGTGGTCCGCCCGTGCGCGGCGGGCGGGTGGGCTGCCCCTTCCACACCTAATGACGGAGAGCGACAGAAAGGCGGAGCGGGCATGCGGTTCTTCTCCCGGCGGGCCGGGGACGACCGGCGGTCGACCGGCGGCAGCCACCGGCCGGGCGGCGGGGACCGGGGAGCGGCACGTCCGGCGGAGCCGGGTGTCTACCGGTCCCGGTCGTACGCGCCGCTGCGGTCCTGGCAGGTGCGGCGGCGGCGGTTCCGTAGCGCCGGGCTGTTCCGGCGTGGGCTGGACCCGGCGGACGTGCGCGAGTTCCTCGACCGGGTCGCCGACGACCTGGCCGAACTGGACGACAGGCTGAACCAGAGCCGCGAGGAGACCAGCCGGATCAGGGAGGCGCTGCGGCGCTGGCAGTCGGAGTACGCGCCCCGGGCCAACGAGCGGGCTTACCGGTGACGCGCGGCCGGGAACGGTTCGTGATCCACCTGCCGGTGGTGGCCGGCGACCTGACCGGCGCGGTGCGTCTGGCCCGGGTGGTGGCCCGGTGGGCGAGCATCCTGCCCTGCACCGACCCGGGCGAGGCCACCGTGTCGTACGAGGACGAGCAGGGCGTGCACCACCGGGTCTTCTGCGACACCCGGTTGCCCGGCGGGCACCGCTGCCTGCTCCGGGCCGGTCACGACGGCCCCTGCACGCGTCGGCTGCTCCGGTAACCCGACGCAGGGGCGCGCCCCGCCCCGCGTGTCGGGGGTGGGCGGGGCGGCAGCGGGGGTAGGTTCGCCGTCGCAAACGGTGCCGACGGAGGGGCGACGGGGATGGACGCGGGGACCAGGGAGCTGCGGGACGCGCACGACGTGCTCTCGGAGTGGTACGCCACGAAGCTGGTCGGGGTGCTGGAGAGCATGCCGGTCGAGCGGGCGGTGCTCGACATGTTCGCCGAGATGACCCTGGCCGTGGGGGCGGAGGTCGCGGACGTGGGCTGCGGCACCGGACGCCTGCTGCCCTACCTCGCGGGCCGGGGGCTGTCGCCCCGCGGCGTGGATCTCTCGCCGGGAATGGTCGAGGTGGCACAGCGGGAGAACCCGGGCTTCGCGTACGAGGTCGCCGACCTGCGCGAGCTGCCGTTCGAGGACGCGTCGCTGGCCGGGGTGGTGTGCTGGTTCTCGCTGATCTACCTGGCACCGGACGCCAGGGTCCCCGCCTTCGCCGAACTCGCCCGGGTGGTGCAGCCGGGCGGCTACCTGGTGACGGCCTTCAAGCACGGCGACGGCACCGTGCGCCGTAACCCTCCCGGTGGTGTCGTCGAGAGCCTCGGCATCGACTTCGACCGGTACTGGCTCTCGGCCCGGGAGATGACGGAGCGGTTCGCCGCCGCCGGGTTCGCGCCGGTCTTCCAGGGCAGCACCCCACCGGAAAGTCCGGAGCCCGCGTACGGGTACATGCTGGTCCGCAGGACCGACTCCGGGATCGCGCAGCCGCAGCCGCAGCGGTAGCCGTGGCCGTAGCTGCGGCCCCAGCTCTGCCCGCATTGCCGGGGCAGATCCAAAGGACGCCCGGCAACTACCTGTCACCCCGGCAGCCCCGGCCCGTCCGCAGCGCGGCGCGACCCCCCCGCACCGGGACGCCGCACCCGGCCGCCGTCTCAGCCGGCGAGCAGGGCGTCGTCGACGCCGGTCTCGCGGCGGCCGAGGTGCGCCGGGTCGCGGCCGGAGAGCACGTCCAGGGCGGCCTTCACCGCGGCGAGGTGCTCGCGGCTGGAGCTGATCCGCCAGGTGCGGTCGTATGCCCTGGCGGTCTCGTCACCCACCCCGTTGGCGTCGACGCCGAGATGCCGGCAGACGGTCACCGCGCGGGGCAGGTGGAAGGTCTGCGTCACCACGGTCGCCCGGTCCACTCCGAAGATCCGCTTGGCGCGGGCACACGAGTCGTACGTGTCGAAGCCGGCGTGGTCGAGCACCACCTTGTCAGCCGGTACGCCCCGGTCTGTCAGCCAGCGGCGCATCGCCTCCGGCTCGTTGTAGTCGTGGTTCATGTTGTCGCCGGAGACCAGGATCGCGCCGACCTTGCCGGAGTTGAGCAGGGTACGGGCGATCTCCAACCGACCCGCGAGGAACGGCGACGGCGTCCCGTCCGGGTAGACCTTGGTGCCGAGCACCAAAGCCACCGGGGCCTCAGGGACGTCCTCGGCGGTGAAGATACGTCCGTCGGCACCGCCCCGGACCCACGTCACGCTGGCGACCGTGCCGGCCGTCAACAGGGCCGCGCCGACGACGGCCACCAGGACGGCCCACCGCAACCAACGCGGCACTGCCTTGACCGTCGCCCGCAATCTCGCTGCCGTGCCACCGAGCCGTCCCCGCATACCGAGAAGTATTCCAGGCCCCGGCACGGTCCAGATCCTGCCGGCGGCCGGGGTGGGAACCCGCCCCGGCCGCCGTGCTGCCCGTGACTACGGCTTGCGGTAGACGGAGATGTGCGAGCGGCTGTCCGGCCCGAAGGGCGTACGGTCCCAGCCGGCGTACCGCTCGGCGAGCCGGAGACCGGCCTGCTCCGCGAGTGCGTCGATCTGCTGCGGCCACAGGTAGCGCATCGCGAACGGATGCAGGTGGACGCCCGTACCGTCGAACCGGATGGTCTGCCGGACGAACGTCTGCGCTGCCCGGTCGTACTGGTGCAGTCGGATGGTGGCCGAGTCCTCGGTCACCTCCCGCATCTGGACCTGTTCGTCCCGGTCGAAGTCGGCCGGGTCCGGCACGAACGCCTCGATGACGAACGCCCCGCCCGGCGCGAGGGTACGGGCGACGTTGCGGAAGCAGTCCGCCTGCCGTTCGGCGCGCACCAGGTTGAACAGCGTGTTGAACACCAGGTACGCCAGCCGGTACGGACCGGTCACCGGCACGTCCGCCATGTCCCCGATGGCGACCGGGATGCGGTCACCGCCGGGCTTGGCGCGCATCTTCGCCACCATCTCCGGGGACGCCTCGACGCCCTCGACGGGTATGCCCCGCTCGGTCAGCGGCAGGGCGACCCGACCGGTGCCGATGGCGAGTTCGAGGACCGGGCCGCCGTCGGCCAGGTCGGCGAGGAAGTCGACGGCCGGGGCCGGGTCCGGGTTGCCGCCGGGGCCGTCGTAGGTGTCGGCCCAGAGCCGGCCGAACAGCCCGGGATCGTCGAAGATCGACATCAGCGACCTCCCGGGGTGGTGCGGTCAGTGGCGCGCGGCGGCGCCGGAACTGCGGGAGTGCGGGTACGCACGAAGCCTCGATTCCGTGGGTCGGCTGGTTCCTACCGGGACGGACCTCGTCGTGCACCTCATGATCGTCTCCCTTCGTCTGGCGTTCCTCCAGCCAACCGGTGCCGGCACCACCCGGCAACCCATTTGTCTCAGCTGATGTAGTGCAGGATCACGTTGTGCACGTGGTGGGCCTTGTCCGAGCCACGGAACTCGACCTCGTACGTGTGCGTGCCGACGTGGATCGCGATCGCCCCGGTGGAGAAGAACTGCCCGCCCCACGACTTGTTACTGACCACGCTGACGCTGGTGATCTTCGAGTACGGGATGCTGGTGATCGCGAACTTCTTGCCGATGAAGGACTGGTCCTGGATGATCACGCGTCGGTCGGTGAGGCCGATGAAGCCGGTGCCGGTGCCGATGGCGTCGTAGACGGCGATGATCTGCTCGCCCTGGAGCAGGCCGCTGGAGATCTGGTTGTACTGCTCTTTCCGGTCGTACGTCGCGTTCGCCATGATTCCCACGGTAGGTGGGGCGTGCCAACCCGCCCACGGGCGCAGGCGCCCGTCGAGGTGCCGGAGGGCGTGTTGGGGCCCCGCCGGTCGACCAGGGGGAAGTGTGTCGGCCGGCGGGGCCCTACGCCGCCGAGGGGGTCAGCGGCTGGTACGGGTCGTCCCGGGGCGGATGCCGGGCTTGTCCGGCCCGTGCTGCTTTAGGTACCCGTGGGGGCTTCGGGGCAAACACTTGTCGCTCGGTAATCTCTCCGACCCGCTAGGCCGGTTGGCGGTACACGACCGTCCGGACCGCCTTGATCAGGCTGCTCGTGCGGGGATCCGGGTCCATCGAGACGCGGAGCCCGTTCATCACGTACCCGAAGGCCACGCCGCTGGCCGGATCGGCGTAGCCGAGCGAGCCGCCGTGGCCGGGAAAGCCGAAGGCGGTGGGCGACCACCAGGGTTGTTCCGGCAGCGGCAGGCCGAAGCCGAGCGCCGGCCGGGTCGGCGCCATCAGGACCCGGTCGGTTCCGCTGGCCTGCTCGCGGGTGGCGGCGGCGAGGGTGGTCGCGTCGAGGATCCGGATGCCGTCGACCTCGCCGATCAGGCCCGCGTAGAAGCGCGCCAGCGACGAGGCGGTGCAGATGCCGTTGACCGCGGGGATCTCCGCCGCCCAGGTCCGTGGGTCGGCGAGGTCGAGCGGCGGGTCGGTCACCATCGTCGACCGGACCACCAACGACGTCGGGTCGGTGTACGCGGCGAGCGCTTCCCGCAGCGCCTCCGGCACCTCCCGGGTGGGAGTGGGCGGGGCGACCGGCTGCTCGACGAGCCGGCTGACGCGGTGTGCCTCGGCGGCGGGCAGGCCGATCCAGAAGTCCAGGCCGAGCGGTTCGGCGATCTCGTCGGCGAAGTACGTGCCGAGGCTACGGCCGGAGACGCGTCGTACCACCTCGCCGACCAGCCAGCCGAAGGTGAGCCCGTGATAGCCGTGTGCCGTGCCCGGCTGCCAGGCGGGTGCCTGGGCGGCCAGCGCGGCGACGACCGGGTCCCAGGTCAGCGCCGCAGCCAGCGGAACCGGGCGGTCGAGTACCGGCAACCCCGCCTGGTGGGACAGGAGCCAGCGGACCGGGATGTCGCCCTTGCCGGCCGCCGCGAACTCCGGCCAGTACTCGGCGACGGGCGCGTCCAGGTCGAGCTGCCCGCGCTGGGCCAGCAGGTGTGCGCAGGCGGCGGGCACGCTCTTGGTGGTCGAGTAGACCACCTGGAGGGTCTCCTCCCGCCAGGGGCGGCCGGTGTCCGGGTCGGCGGTGCCGCCCCAGAGCCGAACCACCTCCTGGCCGTGCCGGTAGACGCTGACGGCCGCGCCGATCTCGGACCGCGTCGCGAAGTTCGCCTGGAACGCCTCCCGGACCGGCTCGTAACCCTCGGCCACGGTGCCACTGACCACGGACATGCGCTCTCCTCTCGCAGTGTCGGGCCGGGACGACGACCAGCCCGAGCATTGTTGTCAGGGTATCCTGACATACGTCGTCAGGGAGTCCTGACGGGCCTATGCTTGCGGGATGGCGGAGGACACGGTTCCGGGGCACGCGAACCTCATCGGGTTCCGGCTGCCGGACGGGACGCTGAGCACCGACTCCGACCCGCCGGCCGGCCCCGTCGGCTACCGGGCCCGGTGCAGTTGCGGTTGGGTCGGCACCAGCGACTATCCGGCCGCCGACGAGGGACGCTGGATGGCCACCTCCGAATGGAGCGGCCACATCGGGCCGATCCTGGCCGCCACTCCGCCCGGCTGGCTGCTGGGCCGCTCCGACACCCTCCGGGACAACGTCGCCGAACTGGCCTCCACCTGGCCGTTGCAGGCGCTCGGCATCCTGGCCGAGGTGGAACGGTGGCAACGGCCGCTGATCGAACGCGCCGTGGTGGCGGCCCGGGAGGCCGGGCTGTCCTGGGCCGAGATCGGCAACGCGCTCGGCATCAGCCGGCAGTCGGCGCACGAGCGGTTCCGCAACGTCGTACCGCCCAAGCCACCCGCCTGACGGGCCCCGGGGCCCTGGACGGGGCGCTCAGGAACCGGTGACGGCGCGGTACGCGTCCTCGATCCGCGCGGCCAGCAGGACCTCGCCCTCGCTGAGCGGCTCGTCGTCGCCGTGCCCGACCCGGATCAGGGTACGGTCGGCCGAGCGGCTGATCTCGGGGCGCAGGTGTAGCGCATCTGCGACGACCTTGACACGTTCGGTCAGCGCCGCATGCTGGGAGTCGTCGATCAGCAGCGTGCGCCGGATCTGCTCCCCTTCACGGGTCCACCCGGAGAGCAGGGCGAGGGCGTCGCTGAGGTAGTCGCGCTTGGTTCGGCTGCGGAACAGCGCGCGCATTACCGCACCTCCCAGGCGTCGTTGCCGGCTCGTGGCCAAATCGTCGCCATCCTGTGTCCCGTTGGTGTTTCCTAGTCTGTCGTCATGCGGGGGGTGTGTCCACGCCCACACTTCCCTGTCTTCCTGGCCTAGCGGTTGACGACGGTACCCAAACCGCCGATTGATCTGGCACGCTGGTCAGCCGTGCGGACCGAACGGATTAGTGGTGACGGGCAGGCCGAACGCCGGGACGTGAAGGTGGTCGTGGGTGCGGCCATCGTCGCCGACGGGCGGGTGCTGGCCTGTGCCCGGTCCGCCCCGCCGGAGGTCGCCGGCCGGTGGGAGTTCCCGGGCGGCAAGGTCGAACCGGGGGAGAGCGAGACCGCCGCCCTGGCCCGCGAGTGCGCCGAGGAACTCGCCGTACGCGTCGAGGTCGGCGACCGGGTCGGACGGGACGTCCGGATGGCGCACGGCCGCGCGGTGCTCCGGGTGTACGCGGCCCGGCTGCTCGGCGACGACCAGCCCCGGGCACTGGAGCACGCCGAGATGCGGTGGCTCTCCGCCGACGAACTCGACACGGTCGACTGGCTTCCTGCGGACGTCCCCATCGTGGCCGCTCTCCGTCCTCTCCTCGCCCGTCGCTGACCACGCACCCCGCCCTCGCCCGCCGCCACCCCACAGGGCTGCGCGGTCGCCGGGTGTGGTTGCAGGGGTCCCCTGCTCGGCAAAAAGCGGTAACAGGGGACCCCTCCTACCAACCAAACGCGGCGGGACGCCGGTGGAAGCGAAACGGGGGTCGTGCGGCTTGCGCCGCACGACCCCCGTTGCCGTTTGCTGTGTCGCTCAGTGCTTCTTCTTCTCGTCCTGCTCCGGGTGCGCGTAGTTCAGGTGCTCGGTGGGGAGCGGGAACGTCACGTCGTCACCGAAGGGCGACGGCGCGGCCGGCCGGTCGAAGGTGAGTTCGCTCAGCGGCAGCCGACCGTTCTCGTCGACGGCCGGGGCGGTCGGGTGCGGCACCTCGCGGTTCCAGTTGAGCCCGCGCTGCGCCTGTGCCTCGGCGGCCGGGTCGTGCGACCCGCCCGCGTGCGAGTGCAGGCCGTGGTGCACGCCGACCTGCGGCTGAGCACCGGCCTTGACCTGCTCGTTCTGACCCCGACGGAAGATCTTGCTACCAAGCCACACGAGGGGATCATACTTGCGGTCGACCACCCGCTCCTTCATCGGGATGATCCCGTTGTCGGTGATCTTGATGTGCTCGGGGCACACCTCGGTGCAGCACTTGGTGATGTTGCAGAAGCCGAGGCCCTGTTCGGCCTGCGCGTACTCCTTGCGGTCGGTCCTGGTGTCGAGCGGGTGCATGTCCAACTCGGCGGCCCGGATGAAGTAGCGCGGACCGGAGAAGGCCTGCTTGTTCTCCTCGTGGTCCCGGATCACGTGGCAGACCGTCTGGCACAGGAAGCACTCGATGCACTTCCGGAACTCCTGCGACCGCTCGACGTCGACCTGCTTCATCCGGTAGTCGCCCGGGGCCTGGTCCTCCGGCGGGGCGAACGCGGGGGTCTCCCGCGCCTTCTCGTAGTTGAACGAGACGTCGGTGACCAGGTCCCGGATCACCGGGAAGGTCCGCAGCGGGGTGACCGTGACGGTCTCGTTCTCCTCGAACGTCGACATCCGGGTCATGCAGCCCAGCCGCGGCTTGCCGTTGATCTCCATCGAGCAGGACCCGCACTTGCCGGCCTTGCAGTTCCACCGGCAGGCCAGGTCCGGCGCGTCGGTGGCCTGGAGGCGGTGGATGACGTCGAGGACGACCTCACCCTCGTTGACCTCGATGGTGTAGTCCTGGAGGTCACCGCCGTCCTCGTCACCCCGCCAGATCCGGAATTGGCGCTTGGTGCCCATTACTTGCCCGCCTCCTCGGCCTCGGCGTCGGCGACGAGGGCGTCGAAGTCGGCCAGCTCCTCGTCGGTCAGGTACTTCGCCAGCTCCGCCCGGTCGAAGAGGCTGATCAGCTCGGCGCGCATCTTCGGCAGCGGCTTGTGCTCCAGGCGCACGGCGTCGCCGTCGAGCGAGCAGACCAGGTTCACCCGGCGCCACGTCGGGTCCATCTTCGGGAAGTCCTCCCGGGTGTGGCCGCCCCGCGACTCCTGCCGCTCCAGGGCGGCCTTCGCGGTGCACTCCGAGACGACCAGCATGTTGCGCAGGTCCAGGGCCAGGTGCCAGCCCGGGTTGTAGCGCCGGCCACCCGCCGCGCTGACCTTGGCCACCCGCTCGCGCAGCTCGGCGAGGCGGACCAGCGCGTCGGCCAGCTCACCCTCCCGCCGGATGATGCCGACCAGGTCGCCCATCACCGCCTGGAGGTCCTGCTGGAGGGCGTACGGGTTCTCGCCGGTGTCCCGCTGGAGCGGAGCGAGCGCGGTCTCCACCGCGGCCTCGACCGCGTCCACCGACACCTTGGGGCGGGAGGGGAGCTGGTCGGCGTAGGTCGCCGCGTGCCCGCCCGCCCGCTTACCGAAGACCAGCAGGTCGGAGAGGGAGTTACCGCCGAGCCGGTTGGAGCCGTGCATGCCGCCGGAGACCTCGCCCGCGGCGAACAGCCCCCGCACGTTGCCGGACGCGGCCCCGCTGTCCGGGTCGACCTCCACGCCACCCATCACGTAGTGACAGGTCGGCCCGACCTCCATCGGCTCCTTGGTGATGTCGACGTCGGCCAGCTCCTTGAACTGGTGGTACATCGACGGGAGGCGGCGGCGGATCTCCTCGGCCGGCAGCCGGGAGGCGATGTCCAGGTAGACGCCGCCGGCCGGCGTACCCCGGCCGGCCTTGACCTCGCTGTTGATCGCGCGGGCGACCTCGTCCCGGGGGAGCAGCTCCGGCGGACGCCGGTTGTTGTCCGGGTCCTTGTACCAGCGGTCCGCCTCGGCCTCGTTGTCCGCGTACTGCTTGCGGAACACGTCCGGCACGTAGTCGAACATGAACCGCTTGCCCTCGGAGTTCTTGAGGACGCCGCCGTCACCCCGGACCGACTCGGTGACCAGGATGCCCTTCACCGAGACCGGCCAGACCATGCCGGTCGGGTGGAACTGGAGGAACTCCATGTTGATCAGCGTCGCCCCGGCGCGCAGCGCCAGCGCGTGGCCGTCCCCGGTGTACTCCCAGGAGTTCGAGGTGACCTTGTACGACCGGCCGACGCCGCCGGTGGCGAGCACCACGGCCGGGGCCTCGAAGAGGACGAACTCGCCGGACTCCCGGTAGTAGCCGAAGGCTCCGGCGACGCGGTCGCCGTCGAGCAGCAGCTCGGTGATCGTGGTCTCCGCGAAGACCTTGATCCGCGCGTCGTAGCTGCCGAACTCCTTCTTGTCCTCCTGCTGGAGGGAGACGATCTTCTGCTGGAGCGTGCGGATCAGCTCCAGGCCGGTCCGGTCACCGACGTGCGCCAACCGGGGGTACTCGTGCCCGCCGAAGTTGCGCTGAGAGATCTTGCCGTCCTTGGTGCGGTCGAAGAGCGCGCCGTAGGTCTCCAGCTCCCAGATCCGCTGCGGCGACTCCTTCGCGTGCAGCTCGGCCATCCGGAAGTTGTTCAGGAACTTGCCGCCGCGCATGGTGTCGCGGAAGTGCACCTGCCAGTTGTCCCGGCTGTTCACGTTCCCCATCGCGGCGGCGGCCCCGCCCTCGGCCATGACCGTGTGCGCCTTGCCGAAGAGCGACTTCGAGATGATCGCGGTCTTCTTGCCGGCCAGGCGGGCCTCGATCGCCGCGCGCAGGCCGGCGCCACCGGCCCCGATCACGACGACGTCGTAGTGGTGTCGTTCGATTCGCGTAGTCATCTGTGTCCGGGCCCTTTAGTTGATGAACCGCAGGTCGCTGAACCAGCCGGCGGCCAGCGCCATCACGTAGAAGTCGGTCAGCGCGAGGGTGCCGAGGGTGATCCAGGCGAGCTGCATGTGGCGGACGTTCAGCCACGACACGCCCGTCCACGCGCGGTAGCGCAGCGGGTTCTTGGAGAAGTGCTTCAGCCGCCCACCGATGATGTGCCGGCAGGAGTGGCAGGAGATCGTGTACGCCCACAGCATGATCACGTTGACCAGCAGGATCACGTTGCCGAGCCCGAAGCCGAAGCCCTCCGGCGAGTGGAAGGCGAGGATCGCGTCCCAGGTGTTGATCAGGGAGATGATCGCGGCGGCGTAGAAGGCGTACCGGTGCAGGTTCTGACCGAGCAGCGGGAAGCGGGTCTCGCCCGAGTAGGTCTTGTGCCCGTCCGGCACCGCGCAGGCCGGCGGCGAGAGCCAGAACGACCGGTAGTACGCCTTGCGGTAGTAGTAGCAGGTCAACCGGAACAGCAGCAGGAACGGCAGGGTCATCGCGGCGTCCGGGATGATCCACCAGCCGGGCAGGAACTGCCCGAAGTGCGATGCCTCCGTGACGCACCGGTCGGTCACACACGGCGAGTAGAACGGGGTCAGGTAGTGGTAGTCCTCGACCCAGTACCACTTGTGCATGAAGACCCGGACCGTCGCGTACGTGACCCACGCGCCGAGGCCGATGACCGTGATCAGCGGCGCCAACCACCAGCGGTCGGTACGCAACGTCTTCGCCGCGATGGCGGCGCGCGCTCGCGCACCCCGCGGCCTCGTTGCCGTTGAAGTCATTCCAGTTGTCTCCCTGACGGGGCCCTCGCGGGCACGGATCGGTTCCGGCCGGGCACGCGGGCCGGCGCACCGCCCCTCGCAGCCACGTCCCCCTGCGCACACCCACCACCACGCCGGGGCGTACCGACGCAGCTAAGTGACACACGTTACGCCGCCCGGTACGAGCCGTTCGCGCTGGGAGTGTCGCTTGTACGCGGCCGGTTGGAAAGCTGTGGCGCTCCGATCGCAGTCCGATGTTAAGAACCTCACGTCGGGGGAGGATCCGGGCCCATGGGATCAACGATCCAGGACCCGGTGCAGCTCACCCGGAGGCGCCACCCGTGAAGTTCCACTCGGCAAGGCGCAGCGGAGGCGCGCTCCACCAGGCGCCGGCGGTCCGGTCCGGCTGGCGGAGCGCGACCCGGCCCGTCCCGAGCACCGCCCCGGGCGCCAGCGCCCTGGGGTACGCCTGGGTGAAGCGCAGGTCCCGGACCGCGCGGGTGACCATGCCGTCCTCGATGAGCCAGACCCCGTTGCGGGTCAGCCCGGTCACCGTGAGTGCCTTCGGGTCGAGCACCCGCGTGTACCAGAGGTCGCTGACCAGCAGCCCCCGCCCGACGCCCGCCACCAGGGCGGCGGTGTCCGGGTCGACCACCGGCCCGGCCACCGTTCCCGTCGGTGCCGGCCCTCCGGCGGGCAGCAGCCGGACGGTGTGCGGGAACGGGCCGAAGGTGGGCGATTCGAGGGACCCGTGCCCGGTCGAGGTGGCCCCGGTGGCGGCGGCCGTACGCCGGTCGTGCACCACCGCGTCGGTGGTGCCGGCGGTCACCAGGGGCAGCGCGCGACGGGCGGTGCCCTCGGTGTCCACCGGCAGCCCGGAGGCGGCGAGCGGATCGTCGACCAGGGACACCGCCCGGTCGAACTGGGCCGCGCCCGGCTCGGCGAAGGACTTCCGTTCGGCGTACGCCTTGCCGTTGAAGCCGTACATGGCGAGGTTCGACAGCAGGTCGGTGACGGCGGCCGGCTCGAAGACCACCTCGTACCGCCCCGGCGGCAACTCGACCGGGTCGACGCCGGAGCGGGCCTTCGCCGCCGCCCGGGCCCCGAGGAGCGCGCCGTCCAGGTCGGCGAGGCGGTCGGCGGCGAGCCGGGCCACGCCGTCGACCCCGCCGGTCCGCGCGATGCCGTCCATGGCGGCCTCGGCCATCCGCCCCGACGCGGTGTGCCCGGCGGTGTTGGCGAACGCGGCGGCATGGTGGGAGGTGCGGCAGTAGCCGGCCGTCTCCAGCCCACCGGCCGCGTCGACGAAGGCGCGCACCCGGGCGGCCCGTTCGTCGGG
Source organism: Micromonospora sp. NBRC 101691 (assembly GCF_030269285.1). NCBI lineage: Bacteria > Bacillati > Actinomycetota > Actinomycetes > Micromonosporales > Micromonosporaceae > Micromonospora > Micromonospora sp. NBRC 101691. The sequence continues at coordinate 36,150 of NZ_BSTB01000008.1, read as the reverse complement.
CTCGGCCTGGGCGGTCGCCTCGTCGGGTGCCGGGGCGGCCGGTGCCGGGGCGGGCGGGGCCAGCCCCGGCCAGCCCGGGTCGGGCGGGCCGAGCCGGGCCGCGACCAGGGTCCGTTCGACCAGCTCACGGAGCCCGTCCGGGCTGGCCAGGCTGCCGCTGCCGGTGGCCGTACGCCCGTCGGCGTGCAGCCGCAGCCGGATCGACACCGTCGACTCGGCGACGTTCTGGTGGATGAACGAGTTGGCGAACCGGGTCAGCGCCGCGTCCGACCGGGTCACCGTCACCTCGGCCTGGGCATTCGCCCCGGCGAGCCGGCCCACCAGCTCCACCACCTGCCCGGCGATCTCCTCGTTCGTCCTCATGCTGCGGCCCTTTCGTTCGCGACTGCGGGACTCGCTCGCTGCGCTCGCTCATTCCTCGCGCTCACGCGGTCACCCCCACGCGGACGTTGCGGAAACGGGCCGGGGCGGCCGGGTGGCCGGTGTGCCCGACCTGGCCCGGCTGGCCCTTGCCGCAGTTGGGCGTGCCCCAGGGGACGATCTCGGAGGAGAGCATGTCCATCGAACGCCAGAAGACCGGCCCGATCCCGGTGTAGGTCGGGTTGCGCAGCATCCGGCCGCGCCGGCCCTTCTTGACCTCCCACCCGATCTCGCAGCCGAACTGGAAGTTGAGGCGTTTGTCGTCGATGGACCAGGAACGGTTGATGTCCATCAGCACCCCGTCGTCGGTCGCCTCGACGATCTCCTCCAGGGTGTGCGGCCCCGGCTCCAGGCCGACGTTGGTCATCCGCACCATCGGCAGCCGGGCCCAACCGTCGGCGCGGACGCTGCCGCCGTAGCCCAGACCGGCGACGGCGGCCGAGTCCCGGCCGGCCAGCACCCCCACCCAGCGGCCGGCGCGGACCGCGTCCCGGCGGACCGCCGGGGAGCCCTCGTCGTCGAAGCCGAAACTGCCCAGCGCGCCCGGGATGGTCGGGTCGATCGTGACGTTCATCAGCTCGGAGCCGTAGCGCAGCGAGCCGAGCTGGCGCAGGTCCAGCCAGGAGGTGCCGGCGAAGGCGGCCTCCCAGCCGAGGATCCGGTCCAGCTCGATGGCGTGCCCGACCGACTCGTGGATCTGCAACGCGAGCTGCTCGCCGCCGAGGATCAGGTCGGTCTCGCCGGCCGGGCAGAGCGGGGCGGTGAGCAGGGCCCGGGACTCCTCGGCCATCCGGGCGGCGTTGCCCACGAGGTCGAGCGAGTCGACCAGCTCCCAGCCGGTGGTGCCGTACTGGCCCCGGTAGCTCGGCCAGGAGCGGCGCTGGGTCTCGCCGTCGCCGATCGAGGTGGCCGAGATGCCCGCCCCGCACTCGCGGATGTGCTGGTCGATCCGGTGCCCCTCGCTGGAGACGAACCACTTGGTGGTGTCCCAGACCTGGTAGAGCCCCTCGGCCAGATCAGCCCCGTGCTCGGCCATCGTGGCGGTCGCGGCGACCAGCAGGTCGCCCTTGCCGCTGAGCGGCACGCCGAGCGGGTCGACCTCGCAGGGGGAGGACCAGGAGGCGGTGGTGGGCGTCGACGGCACCAGCTCGACCGGTGGGCCGGGCACCCGGGCGCTCGCCGCGGCGATCCGCGCGGCGCGGTGCCCGGCGTCGCGGGCGGCGGCGTCGGCCAGGTCGGGGACGGCGTAGAAGCCCCAACTCGACCCGACCAGCGCGCGCACCCCGAGCCCGAGGTCGGAATCCTGGGTCAGCTCCTCGATCTCGCCGTTGCGGGCCGACATGGACTCGTAGCGGCGGTGCATCACCCGGACGTCGGCATACCGCGCGCCGGCGTCGAGCGCGGCCTGCACGGCGAGGGACGCCGCGTCGAACTCGGTCATGGACTCGACCCTAGGCGAGCCCGCCGACACTTGTCAGTCCAGCAACGTCTCCGGCCGGATGACGGCGTGCACGGGCTCCGTCAGCTCCAGCAGGTCGCCCCGGCGGGCCGTCGACTCCTCGACGTAGTGGCCGTTCTTCTCCCGGTAGAGGTGCAGGCTGCCGGTGTCCTGCTCGACCAGGAGGTACCAGGGAATGCGCGCATCGGCGTAGTAGTGCATCTTGAGTACGCGGTCGGTGGCCGCGTTGCCCGGCGAGACGATCTCGCAGATCAATCGGACGTCGGCCGCGTCGATGTACGGCTCGTCGAGGTCGACGGGATCGGTGATCACGAGATCGGGGATCGGAACCCGGTCCTGCCGGAGTCGTACGTTCACCGCCTCCAACATCTCCAGCCCGGCCGCCTCGGCGGCCGGTTCGAGGGCGTTGCCGAGCCTGCGGGCGATGCGCTGGTGGCGTGGGGTCGGTGCAGGGGTCACGTGGAGGCTCCCGTCGAAGAGTTCGACGCGCTGGTGCGTCTCGCCGAGGGCGAGGTACTCCTCCTCCGTCCACGGTCCGTCGTGGTCGAACACCGCTGCGGTCATGGTCACCTCCACCTCGATCCGGCGGGAATCCTCTCGTGATCGCCTGCCCCATCGTCGCACCTCGGGTGCGACGATCCGGGCTCATCGGCCACCGCGTCGGGAGGTCAGTCGCCGTCGGCCGGGAGGGGCATCATCGCCGGGAGTTCCCGGCGGGAGCGGCAGCCGAGCTTGCGCAGCACGCTGGCCACGTGGCTCTCGACCGTGCGCCGGGACAGGAACAGCTCTTCGGCGATCTCCTGGTTCGTCCGCCCGTTCGCCGCCAGCAACGCCACCTCGCGTTCCCGCGCCGACAGCACCCGGCCGTGGGACGGGCGGCCACCGCGCCACGGGTACGGGATGGGGACGCCGTGGCTCCGCATGGTCCGGCAGATCCGCGCGACGTCCCGGTCCGCGCCGAGTTCCCCGTAGGAGCGCAGGGCGTCCTCCAGCATGCGCCCGCCGTCGGCGGCGTCCCGCTCGCAGCGCCAGCGTCCCAGGCGCTCGCGGGCCGTGGCCTCCTGGTAGCGCAGCCCGGCCTCGCCCAGCCCGGTGTACGCCGCGACGAGCAGCCGGTCGGCCGGCTGCGGGGCGCCACGTGCGCGGAGCAGGACAGCGCGCGCGCTGAGCAGGGCGGCCTGGGCGAGTGGCGCGTCGGCGTCGCCGATCCCGGCGCCCAGCTCGTCCACGAGTGGGCCCGCCTCGTCGGCCCGGCCCACGGCGTCGAGGGCGTCCGTCAGGCAGAGCACCGACTCGGCCCCCCACACCCAGTTCCCCTTGGCGCGTACGCCGGCGAGCGCGGCGGTGGCGGCCGAGGCCGCGCCCTCGGCGTCGCCCAGCGTCAGCAACAGCCGGGACAGCGTGGTCCGGGCGGAGATCAGCGGCCAGACGGCGCCGACCCGCTCGGTGACCGCGACCACGTCCCCCAGGCTGGCGGTGGCCTCCTCGGCCGGGCCGGTGGCCGCCAGCAACGCGCCGTGCAGCAACCGGATGTCGAAGGAGGCGGCGGCGAAGTGGGACGCCGTGCCGTGGGGTGGCTGCGGGACGGCCGGGTGGAAGCCGCTCAGGCGGCGGAGGCGGTCGGCCAGCCCCTTCCACCGGCCGAGGGCGTGGTCGACGGCGGCGGCCACGAGTTCGACGACCTCGGCCAGGCGGAGGTACTCGGCCTGGTCGGCGGTCCGGCGTCCTTCGGCCAGCAGGGCCTCGGCCTGCCGTGGCTGCCCGATGTGGAGGGCGCCCTGGGCCCAGTTGAGGCAGGCGCGGGCGTGTTCCCGTGGCGCGGACCGGAGGGCGTCGTCCCGCAGCAGCTCGTCGATCAGCCGCCAGCTCGCCGGGTCGCCCTGTTCGAGCAGGAGGGAGGCCCGCGCGATGCGGACCGCGACGTGGACGCCCCGCTCGCCGCTGCGCCGCGCCGCCTCCTCGGCCTGGTCACACCGGACGGCGTGCTCGCTGAAGTGCCGGTCCACCACGGTCTCCGGCGCGGCGAGCGCGGCGAGCGCCCGACCGAGCAGTCCGGGCCGGTCGGCCAGATCGGGGACGGCCTGTTCGATCTGGAGGTAGCCCGCCCGGGCCGCGCCGTGCTGGCGCAGCAGGCGCCCGAGGGCGAAGCGCAGCTCGCCGCGCAGGTGGGCGGGGAGCGGTTCGGTCGCCAGGAGAGTTTCGAGGATCGGTACGGCCTGCGTCTGCGCCAGCCCGTCGACCGCTGCCTTGCCGAGCTTGACGGCCAGCCTGACCCGTACCTCACCGGCCGGCCCGCCGAGCTGGAGCGCCTGTAACAGGAACCGCGCCGCCGTGGCGTCGTTGCCGTGCGCGAGGGCGGTGTCCGCCGCGGCCTCCGCGTTGGCCACGAACTCGGCGGCGCTCCCGGCGTGCCGGAAATGGTGGGCGAGCTGGGCCAGCGGTCTGGGCCCGGCCGCCGACTGGAGGGCCCGCGCGGTCTTCAGGTGCAGCCAGCGCCGACTGGACGTGGCCACCGACTCGTACACGATCTGCCAGGCCAGCCGGTGCCGGAACCGGCATCCGCCGTCGTGCTCGTGCAGCAGGCCGGCCGCCTGCGCCTGCGCCAGGGCCCCGGCGATGTCCGCCGGGTCGCGACCGGTGACCTCCGCGAGGATCCTCTCGTCGGGGGTCATGCCGACGACGGCGGCGGCGCGGAGGATCTCCTGTGCCTCGTGGTCGAGCGCGGAGAGGCGGTGGAGCAGCACGTCCCGCAGCACCGTCGGGACGGCGAGGTCGGCGAGCACGTCGGGCCGGCCGGGGATCTCGCCGGCGGGCAGGTGCTCCGGGAGCGTGCGGAGCACCTCCTCCACCACGAAGGGGATGCCGCCGGTCTTCTCGTACAGGGAGGTGGCGAAGGCGGCCGGCACGTCCGCCCGCAGGATGCTGCCCGCGAGCTGCGCCACCTCGGGCGGGCGGAGCGGGGCGAGGCGGATCGACCGCGCCGGTGCGCGGGCGAAGGCCTCCCGGACCGGCAGCGGCCCGGCCCCGCTGCGGACGGTGAGGATCACCGAGAGGTCCCTCGGCTGGTACGTGGCCAGGAAGGCGAGGAAGTCCTGGGTGCCGCCGTCGGCCCAGTGCACGTCCTCCAGGACGAGGACCAGTGGGCTCAGGTGTTCGAGCAGCGCGATGGCCGCCCGGAAGACCCGGTGCCGTTCGGCCAGCTGGTCGGAGAGCGCGGGCAGGGGCGCGGGCAGGTGCGCGGCGACCTCGGGGAGGAGTGGCGCGAGCGCCCCGACCACCGGGTTGGCCGGCGGGGACAGGGCGAGGTCGGGGCCGGCGAGACGGAAGGCGTCGAGCAGCGGGGAGAGTGGCAGGGGCTCCTGGAGCAGCTCGCACTGGCCGACCAGGCGGCGCACGCCGGCCAGGTCGGCTGTGGCGAGCAGCTCTGCCACCAGGCGGCTCTTGCCGACCCCCGCCTCGCCCTCGACCAGCACGAGGGAGGGCGGGGCGGCGACGGCCGCGCGCAGCGCGGCCAGTTCGGCCCGGCGGCCGACGAGCACCGCCGACCGGGAGTCCGTGGGGGCGACGTGCGGCGGTCCCAAGGGCATCCGGCCACCCCCCTCTGCCCGCGTCAACCCGATCCACCTGCGGGTTCAGGGTACTGAGTCTTCTGTTACCGGTCTCCACACCGACAGGTCAAAAATCGGTATCCGGTACGGAAGCCCGGTCCGCCCCGCCGTCACTAGCGTCGACCGCCACATGCACGAGCGTGACAAGGGGCGGGGATGGATCTGAGACAGCGACGATTGACGGCGGCGACGGCGGTGGCCGCGTTGACGCTGGCCGGGGGCGTGTGGCACGGCCCGGCCGCGTGGGCCGCCCCGGAGAAGGGCCGTACGGACGAGCGGAAGACCTACCTCGTACAGATGGCGCTGGACCCGGTCGCGACGTACGACGGGAAGGTGGCCGGGTTGGCCGCCACGAAGCCGCAGCGCGGCCAGAAGATCGACCCGGGTTCCGCCCCGGTGAAGAAGTACGCCGAGCACCTGCGGGGCCGGCACGACAAGGCGCTCGGCAAGGTGGGCGGCGGCCGGAAGCTCTACGAGTACGTCTACACCTACGACGGGTTCGCCGCGGAGCTGACCGACTCCCAGGTCTCCCGGCTGCGGACGATGCCCGACGTCGTCTCGGTGACCGAGGACCGGAAGGTGTCGACGCAGACGTCCTCGACGCCGTCCTTCCTCGGCCTGGACGCGCGCGGCGGCCTCTGGGACCAGCTCGGCGGCGTCAAGGGGCGGGGCAAGAGCACGGGCGTGGGTGACGGCATCGTCATCGGCGTGATCGACAGCGGCATCTGGCCGACCAGCGGGAGCTTCGCCGACACCGACGGCCGGGGCCGGCCGTTCCCGCCGGTCCGGGGTTTCGAGGGCAGCTGCCAGGGGACGGCCCCCGACGGCTCCTGGGACCGTTCGATGTGCAACGGGAAACTGGTCGCGGCGCGGCACTTCGCCGGCGGATGGGGCGGCGACGACGCGGTCAAGCAGGAGCTGCCGTGGGAGTTCCTGTCGCCGCGTGACTACAACGGCCACGGCACGCACACCGCCGCCACGGCCGCGGGCAACCACGGCGTCGCCGCGACCGGGGCGGCGCAGATGTTCGGGACGGTCAGCGGAGTGGCGCCGGGAGCCCGGATCGCCGCCTACAAGGCGCTCTGGTCGACCCGGGACGGATCGACCGCCAGTGGCTTCAACTCCGACCTGGTCGCGGCGATCGACCAGGCGGTGGCGGACGGCGTGGACGTCATCAACTACTCGGTCTCCGGGACCACCACGGACTTCCTCGACCCGGCCGAGATGGCGTTCCTGGCCGCCGCGCAGGCGGGCATCTTCGTGGCGGCCTCGGCCGGGAACGACGGACCGGCCACCGCCACCGTGGCGCACCCGTCCCCCTGGGTGACCACGGTCGCGGCCGGCACCCACAACCGCACCGGAGAGGCTTCGGTGACGCTGGGCAACGGCGCCGTCCACAACGGGGCCTCGCTGGCGTCGGCGCCGGTCTCCGCGCCCCTCGTCGACGCCACCGCGGCGGGCCTTCCCGGCGCCGACCCGGTGGCCCTGGCGCAGTGCCGGACGGCAAGCGACAACGACGGCAAGGCGGTGCTCGACCCGGCGAAGGTCAAGGGCCGGATCGTGCTCTGCGACCGGGGCGGGAACGCCCGGGGCAACAAGAGCCTGGCCGTCGCCGAGGCGGGTGGCGTCGGCGTGGTCCTGACCAATGTGGACCCGGGTTCGGTCAACGCCGACCTGCACGCGGTGCCCACCGTGCACCTCGCCGACTCGGACCGGCAGGCCGTGAAGACCTACGCCGCCACCGACGGCGCGACGGCGTCGATCGGCCAGGCGAAGCTCCGGTACGACGCTCCGGCTCCGTACGTCGCCGAGTTCTCCTCGCGCGGGCCGCTGTACGCCGGCGGCGGCAATCTGCTCAAGCCGGACCTGATCGCCCCCGGACAGGACATCCTGGCGGCCACCGCGCCGCCCGCCGCCAACGGGGCCGAGTTCGGCATCATGAGCGGCACCTCGATGTCGGCCCCGCACGTCGCCGGGCTCGCGGCGCTGCTGAAGCACCTCCACCCGGACTGGTCGCCGATGGCGATCAAGTCGGCGCTGATGACGAGCGGCTCCGACGTCCGGGACGGGCCCAACACCGACCCGTCGGTGATCTTCAAGCAGGGGGCGGGGCACGTCCAACCGACCAGCGCCGCCGACCCCGGCCTGGTGTACGACAGCGGTTCCGAGGACTGGCTCGCCTTCCTCTGCGGCACGACCGACGGCGTCTCCACCGAGACCTGTGACGGGCTGGCCAAGTCGGGGCGGTCCCTCGACCCGAGTGACCTGAACGTGCCCTCGATCTCGGTCGGCCGGCTGTCCGGCACCCGTACGGTGACCCGCGAGGTGACGAACGTCGGCCGCTCGACCGCCACCTACACCCCGGCCATCTCCGGACTGGACGGGATCACGGCCACCGTCAGCCCGAAGCGGCTCACGCTGAAGTCGGGGCAGACGAAGTCGTTCACGGTCACGTTCACCCGGACCACCGCCCCGTTGGGCACCTTCAAGGGTGGCCAGCTGACCTGGTCGGACGGTCGGCACCGGGTGCGCGTCCCGGTGGTGGTGCGTCCGGTGCCGGAGACGTGGGCGGCCAGCTACGGGGCCCAGGGCCTGGACGACATCGCGCAGCACGTCGCCCTGGACCCGAAGGGGAAGCGCCTCTACGTGGTCGGCGCGAGCAACCAGGCGCTCTGGGGTATGCCCAGTCCGCGACTGGTCGCCGTCGCCTACGACCCGGCCACCGGGGCCCGGCTGTGGAGCGCGAACTACGCCGGACCCGCCGGCACGTACGACGAGCCGACGGCGATCGAGGTGAGCCCGGACGGTTCCAAGCTCTTCGTCACCGGGGTGAGCGAGGCGCCGGAGTCGGGCAGTGACGTCGTCACCCTCGCCTACGACACCGCGACCGGCCGGCAGCTCTGGGCGGCGCGGTACACCGGCACGGAGGCGAACGGCGCGGACACCGGGAACGCGATCACGGTCAGCCCGGACGGGAAGAGCGTCTACGTGACCGGGTACACGACGCTGGCCGGCAACGAGCTGGACTACCTGACGATCGCGTACCACGCCGACAGCGGCGAACGGAAGTGGCTGACCACCTACGACGGGCCGGGGCCCTTCGTTGACGACGCCAGGGCGATCGGGGTGAGCCCGGACGGGTCCAAGGTCTTCGTCACCGGCCAGACCAGCGGCGTGGACACGGGTCTGACCGACTGGGGCACCGTGGCGTTCGACGCCGGCACCGGCGCGCAGCTCTGGACGGCCCTGCACAACGGCACGTCGAACGGCATCGACATCCCGAGCAAGGTCGTGGCGTCCCCGGCGGCGGTCTTCGTCACCGGGAGCAGCGGTACCGACGAGACGGGCAACGACCTCGTCACCATCGCCTACGACCCGGCCACCGGCCGGGAGCTGTGGACGGACCGCTACGACGGCCCGGGGCACGGCACGGACACCCCGCGCGCGCTCGGGCTCACCCCGGACGGCCGCCAGCTCTTCGTGACCGGCGACAGCGAGGGCGAGGGGACGAAGGCCGACTTCGTCACGCTCGCCTACGACACCGCCACCGGGAAGCGGTCGTGGGTGCAGCGCCACAACGGGCAGATCAACGGCGTGGACGCGGCCTGGGACCTGGCGGTGACGCCGGACGGGAGCCGGGTCGTCGTCACCGGCGGCAGCGCCGACCGCGAGAGCGGGGGCGACGGGTCCGTGATGGTCGACGACGACTACCTGACGATCGCGTACGACACCGCGAGCGGGAAGGTGACGTGGACCGGCCGGTACGACGGCATGCCCGGCGGCGGCACCGACAACGCGTACGGGGTCGTCGTGGACAGCACCCCGGACGCCGGGGTCCGGATCTTCGTGACCGGGTCGAGCGTGACCGGCGGGTCGCTGCCCTGGGAGCCGGAGATCGACTTCACCACCGTGGCCTACGTCGACCCCTGGCGGAAGCCGTGACCCTGGGGTGACTCCCGGTCGTGAGACCGGGTGCGCCGCGAAATGATCCTTCCAACCCGAACGGGCTGTGCTGGCACGCTGTTGCCGGTGCAGCCCGTTCGGCGTGGGCGTCGGCGGGACCGCCGGGGGTGAGCCGCTCGTCGGAGCGTCGTGGGGTGTCCAGGGCGGCGATGCCGACTCGTTACGGGATCGACGGCTGACAGGACGGCTGCTTGTAGCTTATTTTCACCCTCTGGGATCTGCTGCAAGTTCTCTTCGTCAACCAGGGGGGCGGTCGGTCGTGAAGAGACCCGAGTCGATGCCGGCCGAGGGGCCGGGCGACCGTCGGGACGCGCCCCGGCAGCGTACCGCGAGCGGACCGTACCTGCGGGTCACCGATCTGCGGGTGCGGTTCGACACCGAGGACGGCGTGGTGCGGGCGGTCGACGGGGTGTCGTTCGCGGTGGAGCGCGGCCGGACCCTCGGCATCGTGGGGGAGTCCGGATCGGGCAAGAGCGTGACCTCGCTGGCCGTTCTGGGCCTGCACGATCCGCGCCGGACCACCGTCTCCGGCGAGATCGAGGTCGGCGGACGGCAGGTGGTGGGCCTGCCCGAGGCGGAGGTCCGCCGGCTGCGCGGCCGGGACGTGGCGATGATCTTCCAGGACCCGCTGTCGGCGCTGCACCCGTTCCACCCGGTTGGCCGGCAGATCGCCGAGGCGTACCGGGTCCACCATCCGAAGGTGGGCCGCCGGGCGGCGTGGACCCGGGCGGTGGAGATGCTGGACCGGGTCGGGATCCCGCAGCCGGGGCGACGGGCCGAGCAGTACCCGCACGAGTTCTCCGGCGGGATGCGGCAGCGGGCGATGATCGCGATGGCGCTGGTCAACGACCCGCAGCTGCTGATCGCCGACGAGCCGACCACGGCCCTGGACGTGACGGTGCAGGCGCAGATCCTGGACCTGCTCGCCGACCTCCAGCAGGAGTTCGGCTCGGCGATCGTGTTGATCACCCACGATCTCGGCGTGGTCAGTCAGGTGGCGGACGAGGTGCTGGTGATGTACGGCGGCCGGGCGGTGGAGCACGGCAGCGTGACGGAGGTGCTGCGGTCGCCCGCGCACCCGTACACCTGGGGGTTGCTCGGCAGCGTGCCGTCGTTGCACGGCGACGCGGACGCGGACCTGCGGCCGATCGCCGGCAACCCGCCCAGCCTGATCGCCCTGCCGTCGGGCTGCGCGTTCCACCCCCGGTGCCGGTGGGCGGACCGGACCGACGGCCGGTCCCGCACGGAGGTGCCGGAGCTGGCGCCGGTGGACGACGCGGGACACCGGGTGGCGTGCCACCTGTCGACGACCGAGCGGGCACGGATCTGGGCCGACGAGGCCGAGCGTGTGGGGGTGGCGCGATGAGCGCCCCGACGAGCAGCCCGACGGCCGGGCCGGTGGGCGCGTCCACGGGCGGCCCCGGCGAGCCGCTGCTGCGCGTGACCGGGTTGACCAAGCACTTCCCGGTGCGGGAGGGCCTGCGCCGTTCGGGAGTGGTACGGGCGGTCGACGGTGTGGACTTCGACGTCGCCGCGGGGCAGACCCTGGGCCTGGTGGGGGAGTCCGGGTGCGGCAAGACCACCACCGGCCGGATGCTGGTGCGCCTGATGGAACCCACCGCCGGCAGCGTCACCTTCGCCGGGCAGGAGATCACCCGGGCGCGGGGACGGGACCTGCGCCGGCTGCGCCAGGACCTTCAGATCATCTTCCAGGACCCGTACGCGTCGCTGAACCCCCGGCACACCGTGGGACGGATCGTGGCGATGCCGCTGGAGGTCAACGGGATCAAGCCGCCCGGCGGGGTCCGGAACCGGGTGCGGGAGCTGCTGGAACTGGTCGGGCTGAACCCGGAGCACTACAACCGGTACCCGCACGAGTTCTCCGGCGGCCAGCGGCAGCGCATCGGCATCGCCCGCGCGCTCGCCCTGGAACCGAAGCTGATCGTGGCCGACGAGCCGGTCTCGGCGCTGGACGTCTCCATCCAGGCGCAGGTGGTGAACCTGCTGCGCCGGCTGCAACGCGACCTGGGGCTGGCGTTCGTGTTCATCGCCCACGACCTGGCGGTGGTCCGGCACTTCAGCCAGCGGGTGGCGGTGATGTACCTCGGCAGGATCGTGGAGATCGGCGACCGGGACGACATCTACCAGCGCCCGCAGCACCCGTACACGCGGGCGTTGCTGTCGGCGGTGCCGGACGTCAGCGGTCAGGGGGCGGAGGGCCGGATCCGGCTCACCGGGGACGTGCCCACGCCGCTGGACCCGCCGTCGGGTTGCCGGTTCCGGACCCGCTGCTGGAAGGCGACCGACCGGTGCGCCACCGAGACCCCCGCCCTCGTGCCGAGGGAGGGCGGCCGGCAGGCCACCGCCTGCCACCACCCCGAGACCGGGCCGCTGGTGTCGACCGGCGACGCGGTGGCCGTACCGAATGAGGTGTCGCGATGAGCCTGTCCCCGGTGGAGGGTGAGGTCCGGGCGGAGATCGCCCCGGCGACCGACGGCGACGGTGGCGCGGGCCGCGAGGTCGTCGGCCGGTCGCCCGGCCAGCTCGCCTGGGCGCGGCTGCGCCGCGACCGCACGGCGGTGGTCAGCGGCGCGGTGCTGCTGTTCCTGGTGCTGGTCGCGCTCGCCGCCCCGCTGATCTCGAAGCTGTACGGGGTCGGCCCGAACGAGCAGTTCCAGGAGCTGCTGGACGGCAACGGCATGCCGCTGGGTTACGTCGGCGGGGTCAGCGGCGACCACTGGTTCGGGCTGGAGCCCCGGCTCGGCCGGGACATCTTCATCCGGATGGTGTACGGGCTGCGCACCTCGCTCTTCATCGCGTTCGCCGCCGCCGTGGTGACCACCACGATCGGCGTGGTCGCCGGCATCCTCGCCGGCTACCTGGGCGGGATGGTCGACACGGTGATCAGCTGGATCACCGACGTGGCGCTGGCCCTGCCGTTCCTGATCTTCGCGCTGGCCGTGGTGCCGACCGTGGCGCTGCGCTTCTACGGGCCGCGCGAGGAGGTGCCGGCCTGGTTCCAGGTGGCCGTCCTGATCGGCGTCTTCGCCGCGTTCAGCTGGACCAGCACCGCCCGGCTGGTCCGGGGTCAGGTCGTCTCGCTGCGCGAGCGGGAGTTCGTGGAGGCGGCCCGGGCCAGCGGCGCGGGGCTGGGGCACATGGTGTTCCGGCAGCTCCTGCCGAACCTCTGGGCGCCGATCCTGGTGGCCTTCTCGCTGGCGGTGCCGCAGTACATCACCGGTGAGGCGGCGCTGTCCTTCCTCGGCATCGGCATCCTCGAACCCACCGCCGACTTCGGTCGGATGATCTTCCAGAGTATCCCGTACCTCCAGACCGACCCGGCGTACGTCTTCTTCCCGGGCATCACGATCTTCGCGCTGGTGCTCGCGTTCAACCTGTTCGGTGACTCGCTGCGCGACGCGCTCGACCCGAAGTCGTCCCGGTAGGAAGGCCCCGATGACGCGATTCCTGATTCGCCGGCTGCTCAGCGCCGTGACCACCCTCTTCGCGGTGAGCGTGCTCAGCTTCCTGATGTTCTTCGCCCTGCCCCGGGACCCGGTCAGCGGCATGTGCCCGAAGAACTGCAACGCGGAGCGGCTGGAACGGGTCCGCGACGAGCTGGGCCTCAACGACCCGCTGGTGCAGCAGTACGCCAACTACATGCAGGGCATCGTCACCGGGCGGGACCTGGGCAGCGCCCAGGGCGGCCGGTGCGACGCCCCCTGCCTCGGCTGGTCGTACGTCAACAACGAGGCGGTCACCGACACGCTGGTCCGGGTGCTGCCGGTGACGCTGAGCATCGTGTTCCCGGCGGCGATCCTCTGGCTGCTGGTCGGCGTGGGACTGGGCATGGTCTCCGCGTTGCGCCGGGGCACCTGGCTGGACAAGGCGGCGATCGGCTTCTCGCTGGCCGGGGCGTCGTTGCAGCTCTACTTCGTCGGCGCGGTGCTGTTGCTGATCTTCACGTACCAGCTGCGGATAACCCCGGTGCCGGGGTACACGCCGATATTCGACGACCCGGTGAAGTGGGCCAGCGGGCTGGTGCTCGCCTGGGTGTCGCTGGCCTTCCTCTTCTCCGCGATCTACGCCCGGCTCTCCCGGGCGCAGATGCTGGAGACGCTCTCCGAGGACTTCGTCCGCACCGCCCGCGCCAAGGGCCTGCCGAAACGCACCGTGTACGGGCGGCACGCGCTGCGCGCCGCGATCACCCCGGTGGTGACCATCGCCGGGCTGGACGTGGGCGGCGCGCTCGGCGGCACGGTGATCACCGAGACGACCTTCGGCATCCAGGGGCTCGGCCGGACCGCCGTCGACGCGGTCCGCTCCGGTGACCTGCCCACCATCATGGCCACGGTGCTGATCTCGGCGGTCTTCATCGTGCTGGCGAACGTCGTCGTCGACCTGCTCTACGCGGCGATCGACCCCCGGGTGCGGTTGCGATAAGGCATCGACCTCGTTCCACCCGTGGAAAAGTATCCATCGGTTCTGTTACACCACTCGTAGATTTCTTACAGGCAGGGGAGGAGGGCGCGAGATGCGCCTGAAGAGGGCAGCCGCCGCTGGCGGAGCGCTCGCACTGCTCGCGGCCATGGCGGCGTGCAGCGAGAACACGGGCACCGAGGGCACCGTCGACTCCGACCGGGTGCAGAGTGGCTCGATCGCCACCGACCCGAAGGAGTCGATGGGGCCGGCCCCGGAGGTGTCGGGCGCGGCGAAGGGCGGGACCTTCCGGGTGATCCGGGAGACCAAGATCTCGCACATGGACCCGCAGCGGGTCTACTCGTTCGTCGGCCTGATGGCCGCGCCGCTCTACAGCCGTTCCCTGACCACGTTCAAGGACGACGGCTCGGGCAAGGTCACCCTGGTCGGCGACCTGGCGACCACCCCCGGCAAGGACGTGAACTCCGACTGCAAGGTCTGGGAGTTCACCGTCAAGGACGGGGTCAAGTTCGAGGACGGCAGCCCGATCACCTCGAAGGAGATCGCCTACGGCATCGCCCGCTCCTTCGACCCCGACCTGACCGGCGGCCCGACCTACCTCCAGGAGTGGCTGGCCGACACCCCGCAGTACGACACCAAGTGGGACTTCAAGGCCAACAAGACCGCGCTGCCGCCCGGCCTGACCACCCCGGACGAGAAGACCCTGCGGTTCGAGTTCGCCAAGCCGCACTGCGACCTGCCGTTCGCCGCCTCGTTGCCGTACACCGCGCCGCTGAAGCCGGAGAAGGACACCGGGGTAAACCTGGACAACCAGCCCTTCTCCTCCGGGCCGTACAAGATCACCAAGCACACCGCCGGCGTCGAGGTGGTGATGGAGCGCAACGAGCACTGGGACGCGAACACCGACCCGGTGCGGCACGCGTACCCGGACCGGATCGTCTGGAACTTCGGCCCGGACGCCGAGGCGGGCGCCAACCGGGTGATCGCCGACAACGGCGACGACCAGTCCGCGCTGGCCTGGAACGGCGTCCCCGCCGCGCTGGTCGCCCGGGTCACCGGTGACGCCGCCCTCAAGCCGCGCAGTGTGCAGGGGCCGACCCCGAGCCTCTGGCGACTGAGCATCAACACCAGCCGGGTCACCGACCTCTCGGTCCGCCAGGCCCTCCACTACGCCATCGACCGGGACGGGTTCATCAAGGCGTACGGCGGCGAGGCGTCCGCCCGCGCGGTCACCAGCCTGCTGCCGCCGTCGACGATCGGCTACCAGAAGCACGACGTCTACCCGGCCGGGCCGAACGGCAACATCGAGAAGGCCAAGGAGCTGCTCGCCGGTAAGACCCCGGAGCTGGTGCTCGGCATCAGCGACGACTCCACCGAGCTGGCCACCCAGATCAAGGGCAACCTGGAGAAGGCCGGCTTCAAGATCACGGTGAAGACCATCCCGACCGACGCCAAGCTCGACGAGGTCGGCAAGAAGGACAACCCCTGGGACCTCTACACCGACCAGTGGGCCGCGGACTGGCCCAGCGGTGCGGCGATCCTGCCGGTGCTCTTCGACGGTCGCACCATCAAGGCCGAGAACAACAGCAACACGTCGTACGTTAACAACGACGCGATCAACGCCGAGTTCGACCGGGTGCTCGCGCTGCCCGTCGCCGAGCAGGGCGCGGAGTGGGCGAAGCTCGACGAGCGGATCATGAAGGAGCTGGCCCCGGCCGTGCCGCTGTTCGTGGAGAACGGCTACTACCTGCACGGTTCCAAGGTCGGCGGGATCTTCATCTCCAGCATCTTCGGCTACCCGTCCTTCGTGAACGTGCACGTCAAGCAGTAACCGACCGGCTTCCGCCGGGGTGATGGCAGGGGTCCCCTGTTCGCGCTTTTTGCCGAACAGGGGGCCCCTGCTCACAGGTGGGTACGGAGGAAGTCCAGCTCCAGCCGGAGCAGGCGCTCGGCGGTGCCACCGGCCGCCATGTGGGTCGCCCCGGTCAACGGCAGCACCGCGTGCGGCCGACCGGTGGCCAGCAGCGCCGCCGAGAGGCGCAGCGTGTGCGCGGCCACCACGTTGTCGTCGGCCAGCCCGTGCACCAGCAGCAACGGACGCAGGTCGTCCGCGCGTGGCGGCTCGGCGGCCAGCTCGACGAGGTTGTGGTGGCTGTAGACGTCCGTCCCCTCGTCCGGCAGGCCGAGAAAGCGCTCGCTGTACGCGGTGTCGTACAGCGCCCAGTCGGTCACCGGCGCCCCGGCGATCCCGCACCGGAACCGCTCCGGGTGCCGCAGCACCGCCAACGCCGCGAGCCAGCCCCCGAACGACCAGCCGCGCACCGCGACCCGGCCCAGGTCGAGATCGGGATGCTTACCGGCCAACGCGGTCAGCGCGTCGAGCTGGTCGGCGAGGACCACGTCCGCCACCCGCCGGTGGATCACCTTCTCGAACGAGGGCGTCACGCCCGGCGTGCCCCGGTTGTCGACGGTCACCACCGCGAAGCCCGCGTCCGCCCACCACTGCCGCTCCAGCCAGGCCGCCCGGGCGGCCACCACCTCCTGGTGCCCCGGGCCGCCGTAGACGTCCAGCAGCACCGGCAGCCGCCGCCCGGCGACGTGGTTGCCCGGGTAGAGGACCGCGGCGGGCAACTGCCGGTCGGTCACCCGTTCCAGGGCCGGTCGGGGCGCGTACGGCGGGTCGGCGGCGTACGAGCGCAGGGTGGCGACCTCCGCGTCGCCCCGGCGCACCGTCCAGCGCACACCCGGATGGTCCAGCGACGCGTACCCGACCACCAGCACGTCCCCACCCACGGCGGCGGTGTGCCAGCCCTCGTCCTGGGTCAGCCGGCGGGCGTCCACCCCGCCCCCGATCACCGTCCGGACCCGGAACAGGTGCCGCTGGCTCGGCTCGCCGTCGCTCGCCTCCACCACCAGGTCGGCCGGGCCGCCGCCGGCCGCGAGCCGGCCCACCACCCGCCGTACGTAGAGCGAGGGCGGGGTGAGCAGGGTGCCGTCGGCGAAGAGGCACCGGGCGTCGTACCCGTCGTGGGCCAGTTCACCGCCGACCAGCACCCGGCCGTCCGGCAGGTGGGCCGGGGTGCCCGGGATCGGGTCGACCCAGCGCGGATCGGCCAGCTCGGCGTGCACCTGCGTCTCCCCGGTGCGCGGGTCCACCGCCAGCACCAGGCCGTGCTGCTGCGACCGGCGGAGCACGGTGATCAGCGGTCCGCCGTCGACCCAGTCCACCGCGGCCAGGTACGGGTAGGTCTCCCGGTCCCAGTGCACGTCGACCCAGCCGCCGTCGAGGTCGAGCAGGTGCAGGCTCACCTCCGCGTTCGGGCCACCGGCCACCGGGTACGCGACGCTGACCGGCGGGCTCGTCGGGTCGGCCGGGTCGTGCAGGTGCCAGCGGGTCAACCGGGACTCGTCGACCCGGGCGGCCAGGATGGACCGGCCGTCCGGCGCCCACCAGTAGCCCCGGAACCGGTGGAACTCCTCGGCCGCGATGTGCTCGGCCATTCCCCAGGTCACGCCGGAGTCCTCGCCGGCCAGCATGGTGTCCGACCCGTCCGGGTCGATCACCCGCAGCTCGCCCCGGCGGGTCGTGGCCCCGGTGTCGGTCACGTACGCCACCCGCTGCCCGGTCGGGTCCGGCCGTGGGTCGATCGCCGGGCCGGCGGTGGTCACCTCGACCACGTCGCCGTGCACCAGGTCGGCCCGGAACAGCCGGCCGGCGAGCGTGAAGACGGCCACCCGGGCGGCCGGGTCGGTCGCGTACGAGCCGATGCCCCCCGCGCTCAGCCGCAGCCGTTCCCGCAACGCCCGCTCCGCCGCCGGCAGGTCGCCGGCCGCCGCGTCGTCACCGAGCAGCACGGCCGGGTCGGCCACCAGGCGCTCCTCGCCGGAGGCGACGTCGAGCAGCCAGAGCGCGTCGGCCGGGTCCTGCGGACCGGCCGAACGCAGGAAGACCACCCACGACCCGTCGTCGGCCACGGTGACGGCGCGCGGCGCCCCGTGGCTGAACCGTCGGGTGCGGGCGGCCAGCTCCGGATAGTCCACACGGCCGATCGTAGAGGCGGACCGGGGGCGATGTGGCCGACCTGCCTGTACGCGTCCGAACCCGCCGCCGACCTGCGCGGTACGCGTCGGAGCCGACGTCGGACGCCGCGACGACTAGAGTGACCGGCGTGACGACGCTGCCCGACCGCCGGCTCCTGCTGGTCCACGCCCACCCCGACGACGAGTCGATCGGCACCGGGTCGACGATGGCGCACTACGCCGCCACCGGTGCCCACGTCACGCTGGTGACCTGCACCCTCGGTGAGGAGGGTGAGATCCACGTGCCGGAGCTGGCCGGGCTCGCCGCCGCCGAGGCCGACCAGCTCGGCGGGTACCGGATCGCGGAGCTGGCCGCCGCCTGCGCGGCGCTCGGCGTCACCGACCACCGCTTCCTCGGCGGCGCGGGGCGTTACCGCGACTCCGGCATGATGGGTCTGGCCACCAACGAGCATCCCCGCGCCTTCTGGCAGGCCGACCTCGACGAGGCCGCCGGGCACCTGGTGGAGATCATGCGGGAGGTCCGCCCCCAGGTCCTCGTCACGTACGACGAGAACGGCTTCTACGGCCACCCCGACCACATCCAGGCGCACCGGGTGGCGATGCGGGCCGTCGAACTGGCCCGGGCCGAGGGGTTCGCCCCGGCCAAGGTCTACTGGACGGCGATGCCGATCAGCGTGCTGGAAGCCGGCCTGACCCACTTCGCCGACTCGTCGGACAACCCCTTCGCCGACGTCACCGACCTCTCCGAGCTGCCCTTCGGCACCCCGGACAAGGACATCGCGGCGCGGATCGACGCCACCGACCAGCACGTCGCCAAGGAGGCGGCGATGCGGGCGCACGCCACCCAGATCCCGGAGACCTCCTGGCTGTACTCCATCGCCGGCAACTTCGGCAGCGAGTTCATGGGCGTGGAGTACTTCTTCCTCGCGGTCGGCGAGAAGGGACCGGGCAGTGGCCCGTACGGCTGGGAGGACGACCTCTTCGCCGGGCTGACCACGACGACACCGCAGGACGCCGCCGTGCCGGCCGGTTCCCGGTGACCCTGCCCACCGCGTCGATGTCGGTCACTCCGGAGCCGGACCAGGTCGAGCCGCCGTCGCCACCCGGACGGGCGGTGCGGGTGCTCGACCTGGTGCTGCGGGTGGCCGGTGGCGCGCTGGCCGTCTTCGGAGGCGCGCTGACCGCGGTGGTGGAGCTGGTGCTCGCCGGGGTCCGGGTGGGCGGTCACCTCATCGGCGTGTCGGTGCTGGTGGTGATCGTGGCGAACGTCGCCCTGGGCTGGTTCGCCCACGTCACCGTGGGACGCCGGTGGGCGGTGGTGCTCCCGGCGGTGCCCTGGTTCGCGATGATGGTGGTGGCGGCCGGGCGCACGGACGAGGGGGACGTGCTTCTCTCCGGGGACAACTGGGTCGGCCTGGCGATGATCGTGGCGGGCGCGATGACGTTCGCCGTGCTGGGTTTCCGACTGATGCTGGCCCCGCCGGCCCGAACGGACACGTGACGCCGACCCCGCCCGGGTGGTAGATATTCCTGCCAGGAAGCCTGCCGCCAGGGCGGGCGGTACGGCGGGAGGCGTGCGATGAGGGACCGGTGGCGGCCGATCGGTGTGCTGGCGGGCGTGCTGTTCGCGGTCAACGTGGTCGCCCGACTGGTGACCCGGTTCGCCTTCGACGAGGATCCGGTCGCCGCCGACCGGGTCTCGCTGGCCATGTTCCTGCTGATCGGGGTGATCCTCGCGGCCGTCACCTTCAGCTGGGCCCGCCGTAGCGCGGTGGCCCAGTGGGGTGGTGACCTCGCCGCCGCCGTCGTGGCCGCGATGCTGGCGACCATCCTGGTCGGTCCGTTGCTGGTCGGCAACAACCCGTTCGCCGGCGGTGCGGGCACCTTCTTCGCCCAGCTCGGGCTCTACCTGCTGGCGACCGGGGCCGGCATCCTGATCGGCTACCTGATCGCCATGGCGCTCGGCGTCGACCACCGGTCCCAGCAGCTCAAGCGGTACGCCGAGGGCAAGACCGCCAAGCCGCGCCGCCCCGTCCGCCGCTGACCCGGCACCGCCCCGGTCGCCTTTCGCCGGCCCGCGCCGACCGGTCCGGCGGCGGACCGGGCGGGCCGGACGGTGGGTACGGGCGGGCCGGGCGTGCAGCCGGCGAAGGCCGCGGAGGTCGCGGACACCCGGTGAGGACGCTTCAGAGCTGCCCCGCTTCTACGCCCATCCGGTGTCCGGTTTCTGCGCTACCCGCCGCCCTGTCTTTGCGTTCACCCGCCGCTCCGCCTGTGCGCGCCGGTGCTCGTCTGCGCCACCGTCCGCTGCCCCGTCTGTGCGGGCAGCTCTAAAGGACCCGTGGTGCGACTCTGCCCCGGCCCGGCGTGCCGGCCAGCCGGCACGAGATGCGTCCCTGCCCCGCGTGGCGGGCCGACCGGCACGGGGTGCGACCCGGGTCAGGCGGGGGCGACCCGGGTCAGGTACGTGTGGTGGGTGGTGAAGCCGAGGCTCCGGTAGAGGGTGACGGCCGGGGTGTTGCGCTGTTCGACCTGGAGGAAGACGTCCGTGGCGCCGGAGGCGGCACCCCAGTCGGCGAGCGCCCGGACCACCTGGCGGGCCAGCCCACGGCCCCGGAAACCGGGCACCACCTCGATCAGGCTCAACCCCAGCCAGCGGCCCTGGCCGGTGACCGTGCCCCGCCCGACCGCGGCCAGCGTGCCGTCGACGTACAGGTGGGCGAAGCGGAGTCGGTCCACGGCGGTGAGCACGTGGCGCGCGGCGTCGGGGAGGCCGCCCTTGCGCCCGGCGGCGACCGCGAGCCACTCCGCCGACGGGGCGGTCGCCAGCTCCACCCCGGGCCCGGCCGGGTCGGGCGCCGGGAGCGCCGCCCGCAGCCGGTCCAGGGGCACGGTCTGCACGAGCGTGAGCGGTCGGGCCCCCCAGCCACGCGCGTCCAGTTCCGCGCCCACCGGAGTGGCCAGCGGTAGCGGCGTGTTGACCATCGCGGGCTGCCCCTGGTCGGCGTACCAGCGTTCGACGGCGTCGAGCGCGGCCGGCAGCGGCCGGTCCGGGTCGCCGACCGGCAGCGCCGTGTTGGCGCGTCCGGTCCAGCCGGCGGCGCTGCGCAGCAGCCAGTCGCCGAGACGTCCGCGTACCGGGGCGGGCCAGGCCTCGTCGGCGGCGAGTTCCAGGGCGACCACCGCGGCGGCGGTCGGCCGGCGGGCCGCCGGCACCCGTTTCGCCCGGTGCACCTCGTCCCGGGGCACCTGGACCCGACCCTGGTCGGTAGCCAGAGTGATGTGGGTCTCATTCAGCTCGACCAATTCTCCGAGCGCGTCGGAGAAGAGGGTGCGGCCCTCGCGAATCCCCACAATCCGACGGACCACGATCCGATGTCCCACATCCTGCTGTCGGAGCACGATCGACCTCCTCCCCGGCGAGATACTAGGCTCTTACCGTCGCGGCGGATCGCGACGCGTCTTGCGGAGGAGAAGACCGGTGACCTACATCATCGCCGAACCGTGCGTGGATGTACTCGACAAGGCATGCATCGAGGAGTGCCCGGTCGACTGCATCTACGAGGGCAACCGGATGCTCTACATCCACCCCGACGAGTGCGTCGACTGTGGTGCCTGTGAGCCGGTCTGCCCGGTCGAGGCGATCTTCTACGAGGACGACGTCCCGGAGAACTGGAAGGACTACACCTCGGCGAACTACGAGTTCTTCGAGGACCTCGGCTCCCCGGGCGGCGCTTCGAAGATCGGTAAGATCGAGAAGGACGCGACCTTCGTGGCGGCCCAGCCGCCGCGCGGAGAGGGCCACTGAACCGGCCCGCGCCGGTCTCGTCGCGGCTGCCCGACTTCACCTGGGACACCCTGGACGCCGCGGCCGCACTGGCCGCGGCGCATCCGGACGGGATGATCAACCTCTCGATCGGCACGCCGGTCGACCCGGTGCCCCAGGTGATCCGTCGGGCCCTGGCGGACGCATCCGACGCACCCGGGTACCCGCTCACCGCGGGTACGCCCGCGCTGCGGGAGGCCATCGCCGCCTGGGTGGGGCGCACCTGCGGCGCGGCCGACGGGTTCGGCGTGCTGCCGACGGTCGGCTCCAAGGAGCTGGTCGCCTGGCTGCCGACCCTGCTCGGCATCGGCCCGGGTGACGTGGTCGTGGTGCCGTCGGTCTGTTATCCCACCTACTCCGACGGGGTCCGGCTGGTCGGTGCCACCGAGGTACGGACCGACTCGCTCACCGCCGTCGGGCCGACCTCCCGGGTGCGCCTGGTCTGGGTGAACTCGCCGGCCAACCCGACCGGCCGGGTGCTGCCCGCCGCCCACCTGCGCAAGGTGGTCGAGTGGGCACGTGAGCGGGGCGCGGTGGTGGCCAGCGACGAGTGCTACCTGCCGCTGGGCTGGTCCGCCGACACCGAACCGGTGTCGGTGCTCTCGCCCGAGGTCTGCGGCGGCTCGTACGAGGGCGTCCTCGCCGTGCACTCGCTCTCCAAGCGGTCGAACCTCGCCGGGTACCGTGCCGGGCTGGTCGCCGGCGACCCGACCCTGGTCGCCGAGCTGCTCAAGGTCCGTAAGCACGCCGGCATGATCGTGCCGGCACCGGTGCAGGCCGCGATGGTGGCGGCGTTGACCGACGACCGGCACGCCGACGAGCAGCGGGAACGCTACCGCGCTCGGCGGGAGGCGCTGATCGCCGCGTTCACCGGGGCGGGGTTCACCGTCGAGCACTCCGAGGCCGGGCTCTACCTCTGGCTCAGCCGGGGTGGCGAGGAGTGCTGGCAGACCGTCGACTGGCTGGCCCGGCGGGGCATCCTGGCCGCCGCGGGGGCGCTCTACGGGCCCGGTGGCAGCCACCACGTCCGGATCGCGTTCACCGCCTCCGACGAGCAGGTCGCCGCGGTTCCCGGCCGGCTCGCCGAAGCCTAGGTCGGGCCGACCCGGACCGTACCGAGCGGAACCCGAGGTACGCAGATGGTGGCAAGCCCTGGCACGCGGCCCCGGGTCGCGGTGGTCGGCACCGGACTGATCGGTGGTTCGATCCTGCTCGGGCTGCACCGGGCCGGTCTCGACGTGCGCGGCTGGGACCCGGACCCGGCGACCCGGCAGGTGGTCCGCGACACCGGGGTGACCTGCCCGGACGAACTGACCGCAGCGGTGGACGACCGGACGGCGGTCTTCCTCTCCGGCCCGCTGCCGACCCTGCCGGAGACGTTGCGCACGGTCGCCGCAGTGGTCGGTGCGGACTGCGTCCTCACCGACGTGGGAAGCACCAAGGGCGCGGTGGCGGAGTTCGCCGCCGCACACGGGCTGACCGACCGGTTCGTGCCGGGTCACCCGATGGCCGGCACCGACCGGGCCGGCATCGGCGCGGCCGTGCCCGACCTGTTCGACGGCGCGGCCTGGGTGCTCTGCCCGAGCGCGGACGGCCTGCCCGCGTTCCGCCGGCTCGCCGAGATGCTGGTGACGGTGTTCGCGGCCCGGGTGGTGCCGATGGCACCGGACGAGCACGACGCGGTGGCGGCCCTCGCCTCGCACGTGCCGCACCTGCTGGCCGGAGCGCTGGCCGGGGCGACCGGCCGGTCCGCGCTGCGGGACGCCGTGCTGGCCCTGGCGGCCGGGAGCTTCCGGGACGGCACCCGGGTGGCCGGCACCCCGGCCGAGCGGACGGCGAACATGCTGCTCGGCAACCGGGACCACGTCCTGCGGGAGCTGGCCGCCGTCCGGGCCTTCCTGGACGAGCTGGCCGCCGCGCTCGGCGACGCCGACGCCGAGGCGCTCACCGCCGGCCACCGGGAGGCCCGCGCCACCCGGACGGCCCTGTTCGACCGCGCGTACACCGACTCCCGGCACGAGTTCCCGACCACCGCCGGAGCGACCGGTCGGGACGACGACGAGCTGGCGTTCCTGCTCGCCCTCGGTGCCGCCGGGGGGCACCTCGGCGACTGCCGGGTCACCGGGGAGGCCGTGCGGTACACCGCGCACCGGCCGGCGGGGTCGGCGGCACGCGGCTAGGGTGAGCACATGGTGGACGGACCGGTGGTGACGGTACGCGGCGAGGCGTACCGGGAGGTGGCACCCGAGATCGCCCGCTTCACGGTGACCGCGCTGGCCCGGGACAAGGACCGCGAGGTGACCCTGACCCGGCTGGCCGAGCGGGCCGCCGCGATCCGGGTGCTGCTCGACGGCCACGGTTCGGCGGTGGACCGCCGGGAGACCGGTGAGCTGCGGGTCCGTCCCGAGTTGAAGCGCTCCGGCGAACGGGTGGTCGCGTACCACGGCAGCGTCACCACCACCGTGACGGTCACCGACTTCGCCGCCCTCGGCGAACTGATGCTCCGCCTGGCCGACCAGGACCAGGTCTCGGTCGCCGGCCCCTGGTGGTCGCTGCGGCCGGACAGCCCGGTGCACCGGGAGGCGCGGCAGGCCGCCATCGCCGAGGCGCTGAGCCGGGCCCGGGAGTACGCCGAGGCGCTGGGTGCCCGGGTGACCGGCCTGATCGAACTCTCCGACTCCGGGATGGCCGCCCAGCCGATGACGTTCCGGGCGGCCGGCTTCACCGGCACGACGGAGGCGGGCGGTGGCCCCGAGATCGACCTCGACCCGCAGCAGCAGACCGTGCAGGCTGCCGTCGAGGCACGGTTCGCGATCAGCGAGCCGGTGCTGGACTGATGCCCCGAGAGCCCGGTCCCGGCCCGGTTCCGCCCCGGGAGTGCCCGGTCGACGAACTGGTGGTCCGGGCCCGGGAGTTGGCCGCCGCCGGCCCCCGACAGCTGCTCGGCATCGCCGGGGCGCCCGGGGCGGGGAAGTCGACCCTCGCCGAGCGGATCGTCGCCGGGGTCGGCCCGACCGCCCGGCTGGTGCCGATGGACGGTTTCCACCTGGCCCAGACGGAACTGCACCGGCTCGGCCTCACCGACCGCAAGGGGGCGGTGGAGACCTTCGACGCGTACGGCTACGCGGCGTTGCTGCGCCGGCTGCACCGGCTGGAGCCGGTCCCCGTCTACGCGCCGGCCTTCCACCGGGACATCGAGGAGGCGGTCGCCGGGTCGATCGCGGTGCCGCCCTGGGTGACGCTCGTGGTGACCGAGGGCAACTACCTCCTCCTGCCCGAGGACCCGTGGGACGAGGTCCGCACCCTCCTGCACGACACCTGGTTCCTCGACCTCGACGCCGAGCTGCGACTGCGCCGGCTCACCGACCGGCACGTCGCGTACGGCCGCTCGCCGGCCGAGGCGGAACGCTGGGCACGCGGGTCCGACGAGGCCAACGCGGCAGTGGTCGCCGGCACCGCGCACCGTGCCGACCTGGTGGTCCGGCTAGCCGACCCCCTCCCGGGGTGACGGGACGGCCCCACGCAGCCCAGCGGCCACCCGGTCCCGCTCGACGAGGAACTCCGGGGAGTCCGGGTAACCCCCGTGGCTGCGGATCGGAGGGTCGACGACCTCACCGCCGGTCGGGTGCAGCCCCTCCGGGTCCCGCACGCTGACCTGCCGGTGGGCGGCGGGCACCGGCCAGCCCAGCGGGTCGGTCTCCCGCCAGAAGTTCGTCCAGCCGGCCCGGCCGTGCCGGTCGGTGAGCGCGTCGGCCAGCACCGGCAGCCGGTGGGGACCGAAGTACGCCGGGAACACCCTTCCGTAGAGCCGGGTCAGCTGGCAGCCGTACGAGAAGAACCGGACCCGGCGCCGCCAGCGGGCCGGCAGTTGGAGGAGCACGGCCGCGCAGATCACCGCGCCCTGGCTGTGCCCGGAGAGGATGATGCCCGCCACCCGGCGCGGATCGTTCTCGGGCAGGGCCAGCAGGCCGGCGGTGCGGGTCTGCAACTCCGGTACGGCCCGTTCGGCGTAGCTGGGCGGGGCGAACGGATGGGCGGCCCGGGGCCAGAACGTGCCGACGTCCCAGAGCACGCCGACCGACCGGCGGACGGTGTCGTTGCGGTACACCAGCAGGCCGAGCGTCGCGACCACCACGGGCAGCCAGCCGAGGAGCCGGTCCCCGGCGTCGGCCGCCACGTCGACCAGCACCGACCAGCCGCTGTCCGACATGCCGTGCGGGTGTGCCCCGGAGAGCGCGGCGACGCAGCCGAGCGCGGCGAGGACGAGCAGCGCCGTGCCGCCCCACCCGGTGAGCGGGATCGCGTGTTCGCCGACGAGCCGGTGCAGCGCGCGGAACGTGCTCACGTCCCGGCAGCGACGCAGGTCGTGGGCGGAGAGGCGGCGGCCGGGCCGGCTGAGGCGCTGGTACTCCCGCCGGCGCAGCCGGGCGAAGAGGACCCCGGCGTGGACGGCGGTGCCGAGGACGACCAGCAGCGAGCCGCCGAACACCAGGCCCGCCCAGGTCACCGGCACCGGCGGGACGACGGCCACCCGGTCGGCGGGGTTGAGCCGGTTGCCGACCCAGTAGACCGCGCCCGTGCAGTACGCGACGGCCAGCAGCCAGCCGAGTCCGGCGATCAGCATCGGGCCCCGGCCGCCCCAGGCCAGCCCGGCGTGCCCCGCTTCCGGCGGGTCGACCGGGGTGGCCCGGGGAAGGAGAAGTCCGGCGCCGGCCACCGCGATCGCCGGGCCCACCAGCATCCACAGGGCGAGCCCCTCGGGTGCGGTGGGTGTCCCGGGTAGCCAGCCGGACCACCAGGCGACGCCCGCCACCAGGGCGAGCGCCGCGCCGGCCGGTACGACGAGCGCCCGCCGCCCCGAGCGGGACACCGTGCCGATCGCGACCAGCAGGAACAACTGCCCGACGCCCCATCCGGCGATCAGCTCGTCGTAGCCGGGCAGGGAGTGGTCGGCCCGGCAGCCGGGTGCGGCCGGCGCGGCGGCGCAGCCCCGGGGCGGGCGCAGCTCGGCGAGCGGGATGCCGGCCGGGCCGTCGGGCAGGAGCAGGAGGGCGAAGGTACCGGCCAGCCCGCCCAGCGTGCTGACCACGACCAGGGCGCTGTACGGCCCGAGCGGGGTCCGTCCGCCGCGTCGGGTGAGGTAGGGCCGGCCGAGAGCCACCACGGCCACCGCCACCGGGAGCACCAGCAGGGTCACGGTGAGGCCGGCGAGGGCGGCCCGTGGTCCTGCCGGCGGGTCCATGACCAGTACCGCGCCGAGCGGCACCGCCGCCGCGACGGCCGTGCCGGTGCAGAGGTGCAGCACGGCGGCCCGCCGCAGCTGCCCCTCACCGCACCAGAAGGTGGGGTCCTGCAACGGGTTGACCATCGGCACCCCGACCGGCGGGACGACGCCCGGTCCGACCGGCATCTCCGCCTCGTACTGGTAGGTGCGCCAGCTCAGCAGCCCGACCAGCGCGATCAGGGCGAGCGGCACCAGCAGCCCGACGGCGAGCGCGTGCGCGTCCTCGCTCCACCAGCCGTGCGCGAGGAACTCCCAGGGGCCGGGCACCCGGCGCAGGCAGCTCCGGTCCACGCACTGCCAGCCGATCAGGTCCACCCCGACGCCGGTGGCGGCGAGGACCAGGGTGCCGGTCAGGCTGAGGCAGAACAACCGGATCAGCCAGCCGGCGACGCCGGCCCGGCCGGACCACCGTTCCCGGTCCGGGTCGGCGGGGATCTCCGGCCGGGCGTGCAGCGCGACGTTGGCGAGGGTGAAGGGCAGCAGCACCGTCCAGAGCGCGCGTTCGACGTCCCGCGCGGTCCGCGCGCCCGAGGTCAGCCGCCCCCAGCTGTACGCCTCGACGGTGACCGGCTCGTCCGGGTCGGACGCGGGATGGCGGTAGAAGCCGGTGACCTCGCCCCCGGCGACGAGCCACGGCTGCGGGGCCGGCTCACCCGGCTCCGGCAGCAGGCCCAGCAGCTCGTCCGGCGGCGTGTTCGACACGCCGTGTACGCGTAGTTCGAGGACCCGACCAGCCATCGCCTGCCTCCCGGTGACCGTGTCACTACTCAGGGTGCTCCTGTTGGGGCGGGCGGGGCCAGTAATTCTGGTCGTTTTTGCAGCTCAGGACGGATATTTGTGAGTCAGTCCAGGGTGCGGACCGGTCGGGCGGGGTTACCGACCGCCACCACGTTCGGCGGGAGGTCCCGGGTGACCACCGCGCCGGCGCCCACCACCGTGTTGTCGCCGATGGTGACCCCGGCGAGCACGATCACGCCGCCGCCGAGCCAGACGTTGTCCCCGATGGTGATCGGGGACGCCGCCTCCCACTTGTCGCGGCGGGGCCCCGGTTCGACCGGGTGGGTGGCGGTGAGCAGTTGCACGTTCGGTCCGATCTGCACGTCCGCGCCGATGGTGATCGGGGCGACGTCCAGGAAGACCGCGTTGAAGTTGACGAACCCGCGCGGCCCGATGGTGGTTCGGGAGCCGTAGTCGCAGTAGAACGGCGGCCGGATCCAGGTGCCCTCGCCGACCTCGCCGAGCAGCTCGCGCAGGGCGGCGAGCCGGCCGTCGGGGTCGTCCGCGCGGCTGCCGTTGAACCGCTCCATGGCGACGGCGGCCCGGTTCAGCTCGGCGAGGATCTCGGGGTCGTCCGCCTGGTACAGCTCACCGGCGAGCATGCGTTCTCTCATCGAGGTCATCCGTCGAGCATGCCGCAGCGAACTTGCGGAGGGGCGGAAAGGTTGCCTCCGTCCGCCGGTTTCTCGGTCGCATTGCCGACCGGGTTCCGGTGTCCGATGTGGAAACGTGAGGTCGTCGTCAATGTGACAGACATTGATGAAGAGCCCTCCAGAGGAGGTTGCGTGTCAAGAGTAGGGAGATCCACCGGAATCATCCTGGGGCTGCTGCTGGCCGTCTCCGGTGCCGCCGTGCCCGGTGCCGCACCGGCCCGCGCCACCGGCCCCGGCCCGACGGCGACCGGTGCCGTCCCGAGCGTGCCCGGGCCGGGCTCGACCACCGGTGCCGGGCGTCCGGTCACCGTCACGCTGCTCACCGGCGACCGGGTCACCGTCACCGGCGGCGACTCGGTCAGCGTCCGTCCCGGGCCGGGGCGGGCCGGCATGACCTTCGTGACCCAGCGGGTGGGCGACCACCTCACCGTCCTTCCCCGGGACGCGGTGCACCTGGTCCGGTCCGGCCGGGTGGACCAGCGGCTCTTCGACGTCACCGAACTGGCCGCCGTCGGGTACGACGACGCGCGGCGGGACACGCTGCCGCTGCTGGTGCGGTACCGGGGCGCGGCGAAGCAGCAGGGTGGCCCCGCCGTCGCAGGCGTCCGGGTGACCCGGGACCTGCCCGCCATCGGCGGTGCTGCCGTACGGGCCCCGAAGGACCGGGCCGCCGCCGTCTGGACGGCGCTCACCACCGGCACGGCCGGCAACCGGGTCGACACGGCGGAGGGCGTCGACCGGATCTGGCTGGACGGCAGGCGGCAGATCAACCTGGACCGGAGCGTGGCCCAGATCGGTGCCCCGGAGGCGCACCGCGACGGGTGGACCGGTCGGGGCGTACGGGTGGCGGTGCTCGACACCGGCGTCGACGCCACGCACCCGGACCTGGTCGGGCGGATCGCGGAGAGCCGCAACTTCACCGAGGTCACCGATCCGGACGACACGGTCGGGCACGGCACCCACGTCGCGTCCATCATCGGCGGCAGCGGGGCCGCCGCCGGTGGCCGGTACCGTGGGGTGGCACCGGACGCCACGCTCCTCTCCGGCAAGGTGTGCGAGAGCGAGTTCTGCACCGAGTCGGCGATCCTGGCCGGCATGCAGTGGGCCGCGGTCGAGCAGCGGGCCGCCGTGGTCAACCTGAGCCTGGGCGGCCCGGACACCCCACAGGTCGACCCGCTGGAGGAGGCGGTCGGAGCGCTCACCGCCCGGACCGGCGCGCTCTTCGTGATCTCCGCCGGTAACGACGGGACCGACGCCTCGGTCAGCTCCCCGGGCAGCGCGGACGCGGCGTTGACGGTCGGCGCGGTGGACCGCGCGGACGACCTCGCCGGGTTCTCCAGCCGGGGCCCCCGCCCGTACGACGAGGGGATCAAGCCCGATCTCACCGCCCCGGGTGTCGGCATCGTCGCGGCACGGGCCGCGAAGGGACAGATCGGCGACCCGGTCGGGGAGCGCCACGTGAGCCTCTCCGGCACCTCGATGGCCGCCCCGCACGTGGCCGGCGCGGTGGCCATCCTGGCCCAGCAGCGTCCCGACGCGGACGCGGGAGCACTCAAGGCTCTCCTGATGGCCTCGGCGCGGGCGCATCCGGAGCAGACCGTCTTCGGGCAGGGCGCGGGCCGGGTCGACGTGGCCGCCGCGATCGACCAGCGGATCACCAGCGCCCCGCCCAGCGTCTCGTTCGGCCGGACCACGTGGCCGCACCACGACGACACCCCGGTGGTCCGGACGGTGGCGTACCGCAACTCCGGCGACAGCCCGGTGACCCTGCACCTGACCACGGAGGTCACCGGTCCCGACGGCGAGCCGGCCCCGGCCGGCATGTTCCGCCTCGGCGCGGACCGGCTGACCGTTCCGGCCGGTGGCCGGGCGGAGGTGACGGTCACCGCCGACACGAGCGTGGACGCGGTGGACGGTCAGCACACCGGCCGGCTGGTGGCCCGCTCCGACGCCGGCACGGTGGGGACCCCGCTGGCCGTGCACCGGGAGGTGGAGAGCTACCAGTTGACCGTCGATGTCCGCGACGACGCCGGGGCACCCACCAACCTCCACTCCACCCAGCTCTACGGCCTCGACCAGTGGTACGCGCAGGACCTCTTCGGTGCCGACGGGGTGGTCACGGTCCGGGTGCCGAAGGGCCGCTACGGGCTGGCCAGCGCTATCTTCGCCGGTGGCGAGCAGGGCTTCGCCCTGCTCGCCCAGCCGGAACTGACCGTCGACCGGGACACCCGGGTCACCGTCGACGCGCGGCGGACCGGGCCGGTCCGGATGACCGTGCCCGAGGCGTCCGCAGTGCCGGCGCTGGTGGACGTCGGCGCGCACTTCACCGCCGACCACGGCTCCTACGGCTTCGGCGTCGGGGGCGACGGCTTCACCGGTGTCCGGACCGGCCGGATCGGCGGGAGCACCTCGGCGGAGCGGTTCGTCAGCTCGATCGCCAGCCAGTGGCTCCACGGCGAGGCGGAGGTCAGCCCCTACCTGTACGCGCTGAGCGAGACGTTCGGCGGCACGGTGCCGACCGGATTCGTCCGGGACTACCGTCCCCGCGACCTGGCGACCGTCCACCAACGGTTCCTCGGCGATCCGACGGTCGAGGCGGACCGGGTGGTCTTCCCCCGGCAGGAGGGGCTCGGCTTCGCCTCGGCGATCGGGCTGCCCACGGCCCTGCCGGGTGACCGGGTCGAGCACCTCAACGCCGTCGCCGGGCTGCGCTGGTGGTCGATCCTGGAGACCGGGGAGCGCGTCGACAGCGGTTGGCTGGAGAACGGCACGACGTACCTCTCGGAACCGGTCGCCTACCGGGCGGGTCGTCCCCACCGGGACGAGTGGAACGGGGCGCCGTTCGGGCCGGCCCTGCAGCGGCCGGACATGGGCGTCATCCGGTACGGCGACACCATCGTCGTCGACGTCCCGGTGCACACCGACGCGCGCGGTCACGCCGGGTACTCGGTGGCCGACCGGGAACACACCCGTCTCTACCGGAACGGCGAACTGGTCGGGGAGAGCCCGTACGCCGGGTCCGGCGAGTTCGTCGTCCCGCCGGAGCCCGCCGAGTACCGGGTGGAGGTGGTCGCGGCCCGGGGCGTCACCGACCTGAGCACGGAGGTGGTCGCGAGTTGGACGTTCCGTTCCGCGCACGTCCCCGGTGACGTCCCGGTCGCGGTGCCGGCGATGGCGGTCCGCTTCGCGCCGAGGCTGGACGCCGCCGGCACCGCCCCGGCCGGGCGGCTCTGGACGGTCCCGGTGTCGGTCGACCGGCAGCCGGGAGCACCGGCGGCCACGGTGACCGCGCTGACCGTGGACGTCTCGTACGACGGGGGTGGCAGTTGGCAGCCGACGCGGCTGCGGAAGCAGGGCGCCGGCTGGGTGGCCACCGTGCGGCACCCGTCCGGGCCGGGCTGGGTGTCGCTGCGGGCCAGCGCCACCGGCAGTGACGGCAGCCGGGTGACCCAGCGGATCACCCAGGCGTACCGGCTCGGGTGAGGCGGCACCGCCCCGGCCCGTGGGACCGCCACGGGCCGGGGCGGGGGCGGTTCAGTCGTTGGCGTGCAGGGCGGCGTTCAGGGTGATGCCCTGACCGGTGCGCGGCCGGGCCTCCAGCGCGCCGGTGACCGAGTTGCGCAGGAACAGCAGCCCGTCGACGCCGGAGAGCTCGCGGGCCTTGACCACCCGTCCGTCCGGCAGGGTGATCTTCGCGGCGGCGGTGACGTAGCAGCCGGCCTCGACCACGCAGTCGTCACCGAGCGAGATGCCGACCCCGGCGTTCGCCCCGATCAGGCTCCGCTCGCCGATGCTGATCCGGTCGGTGCCGCCGCCGGAGAGGGTGCCCATGATCGACGCCCCGCCGCCGATGTCGGAACCGTCGCCGACCACCACGCCCTGGACGATCCGGCCCTCCACCATCGAGGTGCCGAGCGTCCCGCCGTTGAAGTTGACGAAACCCTCGTGCATGACCGTGGTGCCGGCGGCGAGGTGCGCGCCGAGCCGGACCCGGTCGGCGTCGGCGATCCGCACCCCGGAGGGGACCACGTAGTCGGTCATCCGGGGGAACTTGTCCACCCCGTACACGGCCAGGTGGCGGCCGGCGGCCCGCTCGATGACGCGCAGCTCGTCCACCCGGTCCGGTGGGCACGGCCCGGCCGACGTCCAGGCCACGTTCGCCAGCTTCCCGAAGATGCCGTCCAGGTTCAGGCCGTTCGGCCGGACCAGGCGGTGGGAGAGCAGGTGCAGCCGCAGGTACGCGTCGGCGGCGTCCTTGATCGGGTCGTCCAGCGACCCGATCACGGTGACCACCTCGACGGTGCGCAGCCCCGGCAGGGACCGCTCGCCGATCGCCCCGGGCGGCAGGTCCAGCACGTCCGCCTTCTCCTCGCCCGGGACCAGCGGCAGCTCGCCGAGGCCGAGCTTGCCGGTCGGGTACCAGGTGTCGAGGACCTGGTCGTCGGCGGTGACGGTGGCCACGCCGATACCCCAGGCAGACTGTGCGGACGTCACTGTTTCACCCTCCGTTCACGGGCCGGCGGGCGCGCACGCTCACTGCCGGCTCCTACCGCCCTGACGGTACCGTGCGAATCATGGAGAACCCGCTGACCCCCGAGGTCCTCGCCGATCCGGTGGCGTTGACCCGTGCCCTGGTCGACATCGAGTCCGTGTCCCTGAACGAGAAGGCGATCGCCGACTGTGTCGAGCAGGTGCTACGAGCGGTCCCGCACCTGACCACCCACCGTTACGGCAACACGGTGATGGCCCGTACGGAGCTGGGTCGGGCGCAGCGGGTGGTGCTCGCCGGCCACCTGGACACCGTCCCGCTGAACGGGAACTTCCCGTCCAGCATGCGCGGCGACCTGATGTACGGCTGCGGCACCTCCGACATGAAGTCCGGGGTGGCGTACGCGCTGCACCTGGCGGTGACCCTGCCCGACCCCCGGTACGACGTGACGTACTTCTTCTACGAGGGGGAGGAGATCGAGCAGAAGTACAACGGCCTGAACCTGGTCGCCGAGGCGCACCCGGAGTGGCTCCGGGCCGACTTCGCCGTGCTGCTCGAACCGACCTACGGCATCGTGGAGGCGGGCTGCCAGGGCACCATGCGGGCGATCGTCACCACGCACGGCGAGCGGGCCCACTCGGCCCGGTCCTGGCACGGGGTGAACGCGATCCACGGGGCGGGTGAGGTGCTGCGCCGGCTGGCCACGTACGAGGCCCGGCGGGTCACCATCGACGGCTGCGCGTACCGGGAGGGGATGAACGCGGTCCGGATCTCCGGCGGGGTGGCCGGGAACGTGGTGCCGGACCGGTGCGACATCGAGGTCAACTACCGGTTCGCGCCGGACCGGGACGCGGCGGCGGCCGAGGCGCACCTGCGCGAGGTCCTCGACGGTTTCGAGCTGGTCGTCACCGACATGGCCCCCGGGGCGGCCCCGGGGCTGGACGCGCCGGCGGCGCAGGAGTTCCTGGCGGCGGTCGGCGCCGCGCCGATCGGCAAGTTGGGCTGGACGGACGTGGCCCGGTTCGCGGCGCTGGGCATCCCGGCGCTGAACTTCGGGCCCGGCGACCCGAACCTGGCGCACCACAAGGACGAGCACGTCGAGATCTCCAAGATCCGCGACGGCGCGGCGACCCTGCACCGCTGGCTGGCCCCGGCCTGACCCGCCGCCGGCCCGGCCCCGGCCCGACCCGCGACCCGGCGGGGTGACCAGGAGACGACCTGGTCACCCCGGGGCGGTCGTCGGCTGTCGCGCGCGGTCACCCCCCGGTGCGCGCGGACGGTCGTCGTCCGTCGGTCAGCTGTTGCTCAGGGCGGTGTCGATCTCCGCCCGGGTCTCGGTCTCGCCGGTCGGCTCGACGGTCTGCATCTGCCGGGCCCGGCGACGCTCGGCCACCACGTCCCGGATCCGTCGCTGCATCTGCCGCCGGATCCGGATCCTCTCGTTGTTGCTGATCACGCTGCTCCTCCCCCGAAGGCGCGCCGGGGGCATCCCCCGTGTGTGAATACTAGGACGCACGTGCGACCGAATAAGTTGCCTCGCGGTGTCGGAAGATCGTCGAAGTGGTCGCCGGTCGCCGTCATGGGCGACCGCGAGTTGCCGGGTGACCCTCCCGACCTGCGGCGCGGCACTCCACTACGGTTGCTTGCATGAGCCAGAGCAACGGACGGGACACCGATCACGGGCCGGCCGAGGTGCGCCACCGGGGCGCGGTGACGCTGCGCCGTCGGGCGCTGCCGACCAGCACCGCCGACGAGCGACTGCTCGACTCGCGGGGACGGGCCGACTGGAAGACCAGGGACGCCTGGCGGGCGCTGCGGATCCTCTCCGAGTTCGTCGAGGGGTTCGACACGATGGCCGACCTGCCGCCGGCGGTGAGCGTCTTCGGCTCGGCCCGCAGCAAGCCGGACAGCACCGAGTGCCAGCTTGCCGAGCAGCTCGGCGCGGCGCTGGCCCGGGCCGGGTACGCCGTCATCACCGGCGGCGGACCGGGGGTGATGGAGGCGGCGAACCGGGGGGCCAGCGAGGCGGGCGGCCTCTCCGTCGGCCTCGGCATCGAGCTTCCCTTCGAGCAGGGCCTCAACGACTGGGTCGACCTGGCGATCAACTTCCGGTACTTCTTCGCCCGCAAGACCATGTTCGTCAAGTACGCGCAGGCGTTCGTCGTCCTGCCCGGTGGCTTCGGCACCATGGACGAGCTCTTCGAGGCGCTGACCCTGGTGCAGACCGGCAAGGTGACCCGGTTCCCGGTGGTGCTGATGGGCACGGACTACTGGCGGGGGCTGCTCGACTGGCTGCGCGACACGATGGCCGCCGACGGCAAGATCGGCCCGGTGGACCTGGAACTGATCTGTCTCACCGACGACGTGGA
This sequence comes from Micromonospora sp. NBRC 101691, assembly GCF_030269285.1. NCBI lineage: Bacteria > Bacillati > Actinomycetota > Actinomycetes > Micromonosporales > Micromonosporaceae > Micromonospora > Micromonospora sp. NBRC 101691. Next base: position 821 of record NZ_BSTB01000008.1, on the reverse strand, counting down.
CGCGGCCGTCCGGCACATCGTCGAGGCCGAGGCGCAGCTCTCCGCCGAGCAGGAGGCGATCCGCGAGGAGGCGGTCGCCCGCACCGCCGCCGACCAGCGGGCCGCGGCCGACGAGAGCCGGGAGGGCTGAGCCGGTGACCGCGATCGGGGTGTTCTGCGCCTCCTCCCGCACCATCGACCAGCGTTGGCTCGACCTCGCCTTCGACACCGGGGCGGAGCTGGCCCGCCGGGGACACACGCTGGTCAGTGGCGGCGGCTGCGTCGGCATGATGGGCGCGCTGGCCGACGGCGCGCGTTCCGGAGGCGGGCGGACCGTCGGGGTGATCCCGCAGGCGCTGGTCGACCTGGAGGTCGCCGACCTGGCGTCCGACGAACTGCTGGTCACCGACTCGATGGCCAGCCGCAAGACGGTGATGATCGAGCGCTCGGACGCCTTCCTCACCCTGCCCGGTGGGCTGGGCACGCTGGACGAGCTGTTCGAGGTGTGGACCACGGCCACGCTGGCGATGCACGACAAGCCGATGGTGCTGCTGGACACCGACGGCTTCTACCGACCCCTGCTCGACTGGCTCGCCACCCTCACCGACCAGCACTTCGTCAAGCCCGCCGGCCAGGACCTCCTCCTGGTCGCCCCCACTCTCGGCGAAGCCCTGGACACCATCGACTCCCGCCTCCCGGTGACCCGCCGGCCCGCCTGAGAGAGTGTTGGGTAACTGGAGGGCTACTTCTGGTTGAGTTCGTTGTTGAGGCGTCGGGCTGCTTCGGTCTCGATGGGGCCTTGCGGTTCGATGTCCTCACCGGCGAGGCGGGCAGCCATCAGG